>JBFWYO010000050.1:0-36128 GCA_050186335.1 Alphaproteobacteria bacterium
TAAAGCTCTTTCGGCGGGGAAGATGATGACGGTACCCGCAGAAGAAGCCCCGGCTAACTTCGTGCCAGCAGCCGCGGTAATACGAAGGGGGCTAGCGTTGTTCGGAATTACTGGGCGTAAAGGGCGTGTAGGCGGCTTGCAAAGTCGGGCGTGAAAGCCCCGGGCTCAACCCGGGAATTGCGTTCGATACTGGCGAGCTAGAGTTCGGGAGAGGGTCGTGGAATTCCCAGTGTAGAGGTGAAATTCGTAGATATTGGGAAGAACACCAGTGGCGAAGGCGGCGACCTGGACCGATACTGACGCTAAGGCGCGAAAGCGTGGGGAGCAAACAGGATTAGATACCCTGGTAGTCCACGCTGTAAACGATGAGTGCTAGACGTTGGGGGACCTAGTTTCCCAGTGTCGCAGCTAACGCATTAAGCACTCCGCCTGGGGAGTACGGCCGCAAGGTTAAAACTCAAAGGAATTGACGGGGGCCCGCACAAGCGGTGGAGCATGTGGTTCAATTCGAAGCAACGCGAAGAACCTTACCAGCCCTTGACATGGGTGGACGGGATTCAGAGATGAATCCCTTCTCGCAAGAGACCACTACACAGGTGCTGCATGGCTGTCGTCAGCTCGTGTCGTGAGATGTTGGGTTAAGTCCCGCAACGAGCGCAACCCTCATCTTCAGTTGCCATCAGGTTAGGCTGGGCACTCTGAAGAAACTGCCGTTGACAAGACGGAGGAAGGCGGGGATGACGTCAAGTCCTCATGGCCCTTATGGGCTGGGCTACACACGTGCTACAATGGCGGTGACAATGGGCAGCAAAGCCGCGAGGCCGCGCCAATCCCAAAAAGCCGTCTCAGTTCAGATTGCACTCTGCAACTCGAGTGCATGAAGGCGGAATCGCTAGTAATCGTGGATCAGCATGCCACGGTGAATACGTTCCCGGGCCTTGTACACACCGCCCGTCACACCATGGGAGTTGGTTCTACCTGAAGTCGGTGCGCTAACCGCAAGGAGGCAGCCGCCCACGGTAGGGTCAATGACTGGGGTGAAGTCGTAACAAGGTAGCCGTAGGGGAACCTGCGGCTGGATCACCTCCTTTCTAAGGATGCAGACTTCGGCGATCTCACGGTCGTCTGGTCCGCGTACCTTACATGTCGGCTTTAGTCACCGCCGTCTTCGCATCCCTTTCCCTATCCTCGCTCGATTGAGAAGAGCGGCGAGATTTGTACGCCGGTAGGCTCGGGCGCCGCCCGAAATGGCGGGGGCCCGTAGCTCAGCTGGTTAGAGCGCGCGCTTGATAAGCGTGAGGTCGAAAGTTCAAATCTTTCCGGGCCCACCATCTCTGGTTGGCCCCCGGTTTTATGAACCCGGTTTTTCTCAGACGATATGCGATGTGGCCGAAGGTGGCCCAAAGGGGCCGTAGCTCAGTTGGGAGAGCGCCTGCTTTGCAAGCAGGAGGTCATCGGTTCGATCCCGTTCGGCTCCACCATCGCACAATCGAAAACGAGCAGCTGGTCCAAGGCTTTTGAAAAAGTCATTGGTTAGAGGATAGTAGATCCGAAAGATTTCGATGTCCCGTTTCGACGGGCATCGAGTTCCGGCTTCTGCCGGATCGTTCTTTCACATTGTGAATAGGTTTTTTTGACTGACCGTTGTCAGTGTCCCACCCCGGAGTCTCCACATGGCTCCAATCGGGGCGCTGACGACAAAACGAATGTGTCTTAAGGAGAGTTGAGATCGTGTCGTGCGTTAAGACGATCGTATGCGCCCGCGCCGCAAGAGGTTCGGAAAAGCGATCGTTTGGTACAAGTGCCGTAACTGGCGTTTGTCCCTGCGTGTGACGGATTTTGTGAACAAGCGCGATAAGGGCGTTTGGTGGATGCCTTGGTACTGAGAGGCGATGAAGGACGTGGCACCCTGCGATAAGCTACGGGGAGATGGGAGCAATCTTTGATCCGTAGATTTCCGAATGGGGAAACCCGATCCGTTAGGATCATTGCGCACTGAATACATAGGTGCGTGAAGCAAACCCGGAGAACTGAAACATCTAAGTATCCGGTGGAAAGGACATCAACCGAGACTCCGTTAGTAGTGGCGAGCGAACGCGGACCAGGCCAGTGATTTTGTTGTAAGAACCGGAACCTTCTGGAAAGTTGGGCCATAGCGGGTGACAGCCCCGTACGGGTAGAAAGCGACAAGATCCTCGAGTAAGGCGGGACACGTGAAATCCTGTCTGAACATGGGGGGACCATCCTCCAAGCCTAAGTACTCCTCAGTAACCGATAGTGAACAAGTACCGTGAGGGAAAGGTGAAAAGCACCCCGATGAGGGGAGTGAAACAGCACCTGAAACCGAACGCCTACAAGCAGTCGGAGCGGCCTTGTGCCGTGACGGCGTACCTCTTGCATAATGGGTCAACGAGTTAACCTGTCGAGCGAGCTTAAGCCGTTAGGCGTAGGCGCAGCGAAAGCGAGTCTGAATAGGGCGCTTGAGTTCGACGGGTTAGACCCGAAACCTGGTGAGCTAGCTATGGCCAGGCTGAAGGTGCGGTAACACGTACTGGAGGGCCGAACCGGTGACTGTTGAAAAAGTGTCGGATGAGCTGTAGCTAGGGGTGAAAGGCCAACCAAACCAGGAAATAGCTGGTTCTCCGCGAAAGCTATATAGGTAGCGCGTCGTTGCGATTACCACCGGGGGTAGAGCACTGGATGGGCTAGGGGGGCGCGAGCCTTACCAAACCTAACCAAACTCCGAATACCGGTGAGTACAGCACGGCAGACAGACTATGGGTGCTAAGGTCCGTGGTCGAAAGGGAAACAGCCCAGACCGTCAGTTAAGGCCCCCAAATTGTGGCTAAGTGTGAAAGGATGTGGAACGACCATGACAACTAGGAGGTTGGCTTAGAAGCAGCCATCCTTTAAAGAAAGCGTAACAGCTCACTAGTCTAATCAAGTTGTTCTGCGCCGAAGATGTAACGGGGCTAAAGCCACATGCCGAAACTACGGGTGTGCACGCAAGTGCACGCGGTAGCGGAGCGTTCCGTAAGCCTGCGAAGGAAGACCCGTGAGGGCTTCTGGAGGTATCGGAAGCGAGAATGTTGACATGAGTAACGACAAAGAGTGTGAAAATCACTCTCGCCGTAAGTCTAAGGGTTCCTGCGTAAAGTTAATCTGCGCAGGGTGAGCCGGCCCCTAAGGTAAGGCCGAAAGGCGTAGCCGATGGGAATCACGTTAATATTCGTGAGCCTGCTGAGTGATGACGAAGGCCGAAAGCTGTGTTGGCTTATTGGATTGCCGATGCAGCCTGGGACTTCCAGGAAATAGCCTCAGCGTATAGACCGTACCCTAAACCGACACAGGTGGACTGGTAGAGTATACCAAGGCGCTTGAGAGAACGATGTTGAAGGAACTCGGCAAATTACCTCTGTAACTTCGGGATAAAGAGGACCGTGCCCGGGCAACCGGAACACGGTGGCACAGACTAGGGGGTAGCGACTGTTTATCAAAAACACAGGGCTCTGCGAAGTCGAGAGACGACGTATAGGGTCTGACGCCTGCCCGGTGCCGGAAGGTTAAGGAGAGGAGTTAACGCTCTGAACCGAAGCCCCGGTAAACGGCGGCCGTAACTATAACGGTCCTAAGGTAGCGAAATTCCTTGTCGGGTAAGTTCCGACCTGCACGAATGGCGTAACGACTGCCCCGCTGTCTCCAACATCGACTCAGTGAAATTGAACTCTCCGTGAAGATGCGGAGTTCCCGCGGTCAGACGGAAAGACCCCGTGCACCTTTACTACAACTTTGCAGTGGTATTAGGACTTTCATGTGTAGGATAGGCGGGAGCCTTTGAAGCCGTAGCGCCAGCTATGGTGGAGGCAACCTTGAAATACCGCCCTTGAGGGTTCTGATATCTAACCGAGTCTGCTGAACCGCGGACCGGGACCCTGCATGGTGGGTAGTTTGACTGGGGCGGTCGCCTCCCAAAGAGTAACGGAGGCGTGCGAAGGTTAGCTCAAGCTGGTCGGAAATCAGCTGTCGAGTACAATGGCATAAGCTAGCCTGACTGCGAGGCCGACGGGCCAAGCAGAGACGAAAGTCGGCCATAGTGATCCGGTGGTCCCTTATGGAAGGGCCATCGCTCAACGGATAAAAGGTACGCCGGGGATAACAGGCTAATGATGCCCAAGAGTCCACATCGACGGCATCGTTTGGCACCTCGATGTCGGCTCATCACATCCTGGGGCTGGAGCAGGTCCCAAGGGTATGGCTGTTCGCCATTTAAAGTGGTACGTGAGCTGGGTTCAAAACGTCGTGAGACAGTTTGGTCCCTATCTGCCGTGGGTGTTCGAGACTTGAGAGGAGCTGTCCCTAGTACGAGAGGACCGGGATGGACGTACCTCTGGTGTACCAGTTGTTCCGCCAGGAGCAGCGCTGGGTAGCTAAGTACGGACGGGATAACCGCTGAAAGCATCTAAGCGGGAAGCCCCCCTCAAAACAAGGTCTCGCTGAGAGCCGTGGAAGACCACCACGTTGATAGGCCGGAAGTGAAAGCACCGTGAGGTGTGAGCTAACCGGTACTAATCGCTCGATAGGCTTGTTCTTTATCCGCTTCGCAAGAGGCGGACAGAATACGCCGCACGCAGCGACAAACGCCAACTCGGGCACTGCCCGTAAGGCGCGCTGCTGAACGCACATACACGATCGAAGTTCTCCTGCACACATTCACGCCAGCACGGCGGGTCAGTCAAAAAATCGAACAGGCGCTGTATCGCAGCTCCTCACCCTGAGCTTGTCGACGGGTGAGCGGACGATACACCCGCCGCCGGGTTGCGTGTGTTTAAACGGCCTGGTGACTTTGCCGAGGGGGTCACACCCGATTCCATTCCGAACTCGGCCGTTAAGCCCCTCTGGGCCGATGGTACTATGTCTCAAGGCATGGGAGAGTAGGTCGTCGCCAGGCCTTCTAAACACACGCACTTCCCGTTTTTGTTCGATCGAAAGAACCTAACTCACAATGCGAAACCTCTTCATCCGAACCCTGCCGTTTCAGCGCAGCCGCTAGAACAGGCGGGGGCGGATGCACGGTTTGATAAAAGCCTCATCCTGAGCCTGTCGAAGGATGAGACGAAATTCGAGGCAATGGAATTATCGCGGGGTGGAGCAGCCCGGTAGCTCGTCAGGCTCATAACCTGAAGGTCATAGGTTCAAATCCTATCCCCGCAACCAAATCAGCCCGCCAACTCTTTCGAGTTGGCGGGCTTTTTGTTTGCCTGATGGAGCTGTACGAAGCTTCGGCACGGCTTGGTTTCGAGGCCGCGTCGGTCGGCGCCAGCGTCGACGCGCGTTTGCGTGCCCATATCAACCCGGGTTATGCCGATATCCGCGGCGAACTCTTTAACTCGCCCCTGTCACCCCGGACAAGCGCCGCTTGGCGCGCCGATCCGGGGTCCAGGGCTGGTCAACGCGTCGGCTCCGGACCGTGGCTCTCCGCTGCGCTGCGGCCGGGGTGCCAAGGGCGAGGCAAAGGGCGATCGGCGTCGCGCTTAAAGCATCTTCGTGGCGATCGCCAGGCTGCGCGTCAGTGTCTTGGTGACCGGCGTTTTTTCGCTGATCTCGGCCAGCCGTTCGCGCTGTGCGGCATCGAGCGGGTTGGAACAGCGTATGTCGCGCTCGATCCATTCGGTGCCGTCGAAGTCGCGCCGGAACCGCGTGGTCACGTCGATCTTGCCTAGATCCCAGCGTTTGCGGTCGGCATACATGCGCAGCGTCAGCGCCGTGCATGCGGCCAGGCTGCCGAGCAACAGCTCGTACGGTGCGGGGCCGGTGTCCGTGCCGCCGGCGTCCGTCGGTTCGTCGGCGGTCAGACGATGGCCGCGCGCCTCGATCGTGGCGGCGAGGCCGGATTGACATTCGAGATGCACGACGGACGCCATGTTCCTGCTCCGGACTGGGTAATCGTTAAAGTGCAGCCTAGCACGGCCGATTTAACCCTATTTGGGTCAAATACGCCTAGTAGCCGAACACCATTACCCGCGAGGTAATTTCTGCGCCTTGCCACGCATGCCGGCTGCGACTCATGGCACAGAGCCAATTGCAATCGATCGGCACCTTGCCCGGCGCTGGCCCTCGACCGGCACCAGCCGATAGGTGGCGGCCAACGACGCGGTCGGGCGATTGCCGGCCGGCATCGGTTCGGTGTTGCTGCGGCCACCGGTCAATCTCCTGCGGCGGTTTGCCGGGCGCCGACCCGGATCCCGTCACAACGGCGTGACTTGCGTTGCGCCGCCGCTTGCGCATCCAATACGCGGTCGAGCGCGGCGCAAATTCGGCGCGGGTGGCGTACGGGCGCGGCGCGGGAGCCAAGCAGATGCCTCAATTACTCTTAGGCCGACGCCGCGCGCTCGGCGCGCTCGCCGGCACCGTCTTCGGCGTCACGGTCGGCGGCGGCGCAGTGAATCTGTTCGGCGGCAGGCCGGCGCGCGCGCAGGCGGCCGCGCTGTCTGCCAAGCCGATTTCGAAAACCGGCGAAATGCTACCGACGATCGGGCTCGGCACCTGGATCACGTTCAATGTCGGCGACGATGTCGCGGCGCGCGACCGGTGTGCCGCGGTGATACGCGCGTTCGTCGACGGCGGCGGGCGGGTCATCGATTCGTCGCCCATGTACGCATCCTCGCAGCCGGTGATCGGCTATGGGCTGCGCAAGCTCGGCGCGGCCGCGCGGGTGTTCGCCGCCGACAAGGTATGGACTTCGTCGCCGAATCGCGGCGCCACACAGATCGAAGCGTCCCGGCGTTACTGGGGCGTCGAGAAATTCGATCTGCTGCAGGTCCACAATCTCCTTGAATGGGAGCAGCACCTGCCCCGCTTGTTCGAGCTGAAAGCGGCCGGGCGCCTGCGCTATGTCGGCATCACCACATCGGAAGGGCGTCGGCACGCCGACATCGAGAAGGTCATGCGCGCCCAGCCGATCGATTTCGTGCAGATCACCTACAATCCCGTCGATCGCGACGTCGAATCCCGCATCCTGCCGCTGGCGCGCGACCGCGGCATCGCGGTGATCGCCAACCGGCCGTTCCGCGAAGGCGAACTGATTCGAAGAATCGCACGCCATCCCGTGCCGGCGTGGGCGTCGGACATCGACTGCGCCAACTGGGCGCAGCTCGTGCTCAAGTTCATCGTCTCGCATCCGGCCGTGACGTGCGCGATTCCGGCCACGACGCGGGTCGATCACATGATCGAAAATCTCGGCGCCGGCCTCGGTCGCGCGCCCGACGAGGCGATGCGACGACGCATTGCGGCTGCGGTCGAGCGGCTCTGATGGCGGAGTGGTGGACCTATCGGATATCCGATTTTCTGCTGTTTTCGCCGCGCACCTATTACCGCCTGTTCGAACTCCACAACCAGGCCGTTTGGCCGGTTCACCTTGTGGCCGGCGTGATCGGCGTCACCATCATCTATCTGCTTTGGCGACCGACTCCCGCACGCTGGCGCATCGTCGCTCTGCTGCTCGCGGTCGGCTGGGGCTTCGTCGCCTGGGCTTATTACTGGGAACGCTACGCCACGATCAACTGGGCGGCGGATTTTTACGCGTGGGCATGCCTGGCCGAGGCGGTCCTGCTGTCGGCGTTCGCCGCGTTCGGCGGCGGTTTCGCCGATTCGGTCGATGCGCGCCGCGTCAAGCTCGGCCTGGCACTCGTCGCCTTCGCGCTCGTCATCCAGCCGCTGATCGGACCCGCCGTCGGACGAGCCTGGCCGCAGTTCGAGTTCTTCGCCGTGGCACCCGATCCCACCATCGTCGCAACGCTCGGCGTCCTCGTTGCTGCGCGTCCGCGGGCGCGCTGGCTGCTGCTGCCGATCCCGGTCACCGGCAGTTTCGTGGCGGGCGCCACCTTGTGGGCGATGGAGCAGCCGGACGCGTTCGTGCTGCCGCTGCTGGCGATCGTGTCGATCATCGGCGCGGGATTGGTCGGACGCTCTCGATTGTCATCCCGCTCGGCGCGATAGCGGAGCGCCGGGGTCCAGGGTGTTCCGGCGTCGACGATCGCTGGATCCCGGATCCGCGCGCCAAGCGGGGCTTTTCCGGGATGACATCGCGATTACGACTCGGGCAGCGGCGTGAAATCGGTCTCGCCGGGGATCGGCAGGCCGAAGAGATTTTTCTTCCAATCCGCCTTGGCCTGCTCGATGCGCTCCTTGCGGCTTGAGACGAAGTTCCACCAGATATGCCGCGGCCCATCCATCGGCTCGCCGCCGAGCACGACGAAGCGCGCGCCGGCCGGCGCTGCGAACGTGATCGTCTGCTTCGGCGCAAACACCAGCAATTGGCCCGGCCCGTACCCGGCGCCGTCGATTTCGATGCCGCCGTCCAGCACATAGGCGGCGCGCTCCTCATGCTCCGGCGCGAGGGCGAAGCGCGCGCCGGCCTCCAGCTTCACGTCGGCATAGAACAAGTCCGAATGCGTTCTCGCCGGCGATGTCTTGCCGAACGCACGGCCGGCGATCACGCGCACCTGGGCGCCGTCGCCGGCGAGCGTCGGCAGGCTGGCCTGCGGATGATGCGCGAAGCTCGGCTCGGTTTCCTCGAACCGCTGCGGCAGGGCGACCCAGATCTGCAGGCCGAACATGCGCTGCGGATGTTGTAGTAGCTTCGGATCGGCGCGTTCCGAATGCACGATGCCCTTTCCGGCGGTCATCCAGTTCAGATCGCCGGGCGCGATCGGCTGCAAGGTGTTCAGGCTGTCGCGATGCACGATGGTGCCTTCGAACAGGTAGGTGACCGTCGACAGCCCGATATGCGGATGCGGCCGCACCTCGATGCCGCGTCCGGCCGGGAAGGTCACCGGTCCCATCTGATCGAGAAAGATGAAGGGTCCGACCATGCGCTGGCCGACCGCCGGCAGCACGCGCCGCACCTCGAAGCCGCCCAGATCGCGGGTGCGCGGCACGACGACGTTCCGGATCGCGCCGGCCGGCGGCGCGCTCATTCGGCGGCCCGTTTGCTGGCCGGGTGCAGGGACGGCTGTCGGCGAAAGCCGACGCCCAGGCGGTTGAATGCGTTCATCAGCGAAACCGCGTAGGTCAGATCGACCAGCTCCTTGTCGTTGAACTGCGCCTGTGCCGCCGCGTAATCCGCATCGGCGGCGTGCGTCGTCGATACGTGGGTCAGCGATTCGGCCCAGGCGAACGCGGCGCGCTCGCGGGCGCTGAAGAACGGGCTTTCCGCCCAGACCACAACGCTGTTGAGCTTGCGCGGATCCTCGCCTTCGGCCAGCGCGTCGCGGTAATGCTTGTCGACGCAAAAAGCGCAGCCGTTGATTTGCGACACGCGCAGATAAACCAGATGGATCAACATCGATTCCAAGCCGCAGGTGGCAAGATATTGGTGCACCTTGCCGAAGGCGCGGTAGCCGTCCGGCGCGATGGCACCGTAGTTGAGTCGTTCCTGCATGAGCTTCTCCTCGACGCGATGGAATTTCCGGCACGGAGCGGCGACCGGCTGCCTAAAATATAGTCCTTCGGCGCGGTACGGGAAGCGGGGTTTCGGAACGCGGAAATGCGCCGCGCCGCCTAAGCCTTAAGCGACCGCAGGTGATTTACGTCACGGTCGGCGCGGCGATGTTGCGGGCGTTGGCGCGGCGTCGCCGCGCCGACTTCGCGCGCGCGCCCGATTCCTGTTCGATCGCCGCGGCTTCCTGCCCGGTTTGCAGGCAATGCCGTGGCGCGACGCCGTCGTCACGCAACCCGCGTGAATTGAATCGCCGCGATTCCGGGACCCCAGCGACTTGGCACAGCTTTTGCGTATTTAACGGCGCTTGGGTTTTCAGCGTGGCGAGGATGGCATGGCGACGATCGATGCGGCGCCGGGGCCAGTGACGGTCGAATGGGACCGTACGGCCTTCATCATCATCGACATGCAGCGCGACTTTCTGGAACCCGGCGGCTTCGGTGAGACACTCGGCAACGATGTCTCCCGTTTAGCCGCCGCGGTCGAACCGTGCCGGCGGGTGTTAGCGGCCACCCGCCGGCACGGGCTCCTCGCCATCCATACGCGCGAGGGGCATCGGCCGGAGCTTTCCGATGCGCCGGATATTGATGCGCAGCGAACCGGGACATGACACCATTCCCGCGCTTGCGCCGAACGCTGGGCCTTAGGCGCGGCCGGGACCAATACCGCACGGTTCGGCCTGGACAAGATGGCCAGCATGAGCGTGCGTTACAAAGGCCCGGCGGTCATGGGCGAGGGCGCGATTCTCAGCGGCCGCGTGTAGGGCGCGATTGCTGTGTTCATGATCGACAGGAATTTCATTCGGGCGCGGCGGCGTTTGCCTTGGCCGGCGACGTGCCGACATGGTTCGGCTTCATGCACGGGCCGGCGGTCGGGTTCGGTATCAACGGACTAGGCGTCATGCCTTCGGTGGCGCTGATTTATGCCGCCTGTTGCTGCTGCTCCCCAAGCACCGTGAGGAACGAATTGCGCCAATCGTCGACCGTGTTGGCGCGCAGCACGGCAATCATGCGCTGCCAGCGCTCGCGCCGCTCTCCGATCGGCATTTTCAACGCTTCGTCGATGACTTCCGTCACGCGTTCGGTATCGAACGGATTGATCAGCAATGCGCCGTCAAGTTCATGCGCCGCGCCGGCGAAGCGCGACAGGATCAAGGCGCCCGGATCGTCCGGATTCTGTGCGGCGACGAATTCCTTGGCGACCAAATTCATGCCGTCGCGGATCGGGGTCACCATGCCGATCCTGGCGGCCCGGAACAGGGCGACCAACGTCGTGCGCGGCAGCGCCTTGTTCAGATAGCGCATCGGCATCCAGTCGAACTCGGCATATTTGCCGTTGATGCGTCCGGCCATGCCTTCGAGCTCGCGCCGCAGAGAGCGGTACTGTGCCAGACCGCCGCGCGATATCGGCGCGATCTGCATGAATGTGACTTTGCGGCGATAGTCCGGATACCGACCCAGGAATTCCTGATAGGCCTCGAAGCGTTTCGGCAGCCCCTTCGAATAGTCCAGCCGGTCGACGCCGATGATGAGATTTCGCCCGGTCAAGCTGTCGCGCAGACGGGCGATTTCGCTGCCGTTCGCCGCCTTGAGCGCCAGGCGCTCGAATTCCTGGGTGTCGATGCCGATCGGGAACGCGCGGGCTAGGGTGCTTTGATTGCCGGCACTGGCCGTTCCATCTTCGTCGATCTTGCCGTCGAATTCGTCCAGGATGTAGCGGTTGAATGCCACGCGGTCGCTCTCGGTTTGAAATCCAACCAAATCGTAATCGAACAGGACGCGTACCAGCGTGTCGTGGCCCGGCAATGCCGTCAGCACTTCCGGTGCGGGGAACGGAATATGCAAAAAGAAGCCGATGCGGTTACGCACGCCGCGCTTGCGCAGGGCCGCTGCCAGCGGAATGAAATGATAATCGTGTACCCAGATGATGTCGTCCGGCCGCAGCAGCGGCACGAGGGCATCGGCGAAGATCTCGTTGACCTGGAGGTAGCCGTCGAGCGATGCACGGCGAAAATCGATCAGTCCCAGGCGATAGTGGAACAGTGGCCACAACGTCGAGTTGGCGTAGCCGAGGTAGAATGCGTCGTGATGAGCGGGCGACAGATCGAGGGTCGCATAGGTCACGCGTTTTGACGTGACGACGGTCGGCGTGGTCGCCGGCTGTTCGGAAATTTCGCCGCTCCAGCCGAACCACAGGCCGGACATGCGGCTCAACGCCTCGCGGAGCGCCACGGCAAGGCCGCCGGCCTGGGCGTTCCGCTCGCGCGGTAGCGCCACGCGATTCGATACCACTACAAGCCGCGCCAAAACCCTTCCTCCCAGCTTTTCGACAGCTGCATCGCGCACAGCACGATGCCGACCATCGAGTAGGTTTGCGGAAAATTACCCCACAATTCGCCAGTTGCGGTGTCCAGGTCTTCGGACAGCAGGCCGAGCCGATTGCGACATGCGAGTACATCGCAGAACAGTTCGCGTGCCTCGTCGCGCCGGCCGACCGCCGCCAGTGCCTGGATGTACCAGAAGGTACAAACGTTGAAGGCGGTCTCCGGTTCGCCGAAATCGTCGGCCGAATCGTAACGCAGCAGATGCCGGCCGCGGCGCAGCCGCGATTCGACGGCGGCCAGTGTGCCGAGATAGCGCGGGTCGTCTGCGGCGACAAATCCGAGCTCGCGCATCAGCAGCAGGCTCGCATCGATTCCGGTGCCGCCGAAACTCTCGGTAAAACTATTGGCGGCCGGCGACCATGCATGTTTGTCGATGGCCGCGCGGATGCGGTCGGCCTCGACGCGCCACTGCGCGCCGGGCTGGCCGATTTGCTCGGCGATGCGCGCCAGGCGATCGCAGGCGGCCCAGCACAACAGCGCGGAATGCGTGTGCACGCGCGCCCGCCCGCGATACTCCCAGATGCTCGCGTCCGGCTCCAACGCGACCGCGACAGCTTGACGGCCGAGCGGCTTCAGCCGCTCATACAAGGCCGGGTCGCCGCGATGCAGGCGGCGGTCGAAGAATAGCTGCATGGTTCCGAGAATGACGCTGCCGTAAACATCGTTCTGAACTTGTTCGGCCGCTTGGTTGCCGATGCGGACCGGGCCCATGCCGCGATAGCCCGCCAGGGCGGGGATGATCCGTTCGGTCAGCGGCACGTCCGGCGTGACGCCGTAGACCGGCCGTAGCGCGCCGCTGGTCAATGTTGTCGCCGTGGTGATGTAGCGCAGGTAGTGTTCCATGGTTCTCGTGGCGCCGAGCCGGTTGAGCGCTCCGACCGTGAAATATGCGTCGCGCAGCCAGCAGTACCGGTAGTCCCATGTGCGCGGCGTATTCGGCGCTTCCGGAATCGATGTCGTCAATGCGGCGACGATGGCGCCGGTTTCTTCGACGCTGGATAGTTTCAGCGTCACCGCCGCGCGAATGACCGCATCCTGCCATTCGAACGGAATTGCCAGCGCGCGCGTCCAATCCGCCCAGTAGGCCAATGTCCGTTCGAGAAATTCGCTGCCGACCCGCACGATCGAATCCTGCAAGCTTTCATCGGGCCCCATGATCATGGTCACCGGATCGGTCAGCACGAACGGCGTCTCGGCGTCGATATAGCTGATCGGTGCGTTGGTCGAGACCCTCAAGGAGCCGTCGGGCGACAGAAATCGAATGTGGTTCGATCCAGGCACGCGCTGCGGCGCCGTGGCGCCGTAATTGAACATCGGCCGCACGCGTAGGATGATGCGGGGAAGGCCTTTGAGCGGTTCGATCCGACGAATCAACTGCGGCGGTCGGAAGCTTCGCTCGTACTGTTTGAAGCGCGGCATGTAATCGACGATACGCACTTGATTGCCCGCGCTGTCCGTCAACACGGTGGCCAGCACGGCGGAGTTGCCGATGTAATTTTGCTCCGTGGCGACTTGCCGTTCCAACAGGACATCCGCAAAACCGACTTCGCGGTCGCCCTGCAGAAGGCGGCAAAGCACCGGATCGCCGTCGAGACGCGGAAAGCACCACCACACGATGCGCGCTTGGCGGTCGATCAGCGCGGCACCGTGGCAATTGCCGATCACGCCAAGCTCTAAATTGCTCACGGTCACTTTCGTTTCCCCAATAACGCCGGCAATGTCATCAACCATGCGCGCACTTCGGCCGCGTCCTCAAATGCCTTGCCCCACCTGGCGACATTGAGATCGCCCACGGCGAGTGCGCGACCGCCGCGGCGTTCCGCTTCGGCCATGGCGTCCTCATCGGTGTGGTCATCGCCGATGAAGATCGGCGTACGACCCTTGAACGGCGGCGCGTCCATCAGCAGCGCCAACGCGCGCCCTTTGTCGACGCCGCTGCGGCGCACCTCCCACACCAATTTGCCGGCCAGCAATTCGAAGTGCGGCGCCTGCCGCTGCAACAGCGGCACCAGCTGCTCCTGGATCGCCAGGCCAAGCGCCGGATTGCGCCTGAAGTGCAAAGCCACACAACTCGGCTTGCGTTCGACCAGAACGTCCGGCCACTGCGCGGCGAACTCGGCGATATGCTGCGCCAAATCCGGATCGAAATCGCCGTCCGGCAACGTCTCCCGCGGACCATCGGCGCGCCGCCGCCACTCGGCGCCGTGCTGACCGGCGGCCGCGAAGCAGCGCGGCGCAAACAGCCGATCCAGATCGGCGATCGGACGGCCGCTGACCAACGCGAACGCACCATCGAGCGCGGCCGCAATATCCGCCAACGTATCGGCCAACGCGGGTTCGACGCGAACACTCGCTGGTTCGGGCGCGATGTCGACAATGGTGCCGTCGACGTCGAGAAACAATGCCCAATCTAAGCGCGGGCGAGGTGGGTCGTTCAACAAAATTGGTTCTTCGATTTCAATCGTGGACCTACGAAGTTTTACCTATCGCCCGGCCGGGCGCATATGCGACGCGGCTCTAAAGAATAAAACCCTTTGAACGATAAAACGTTCCGGCTCAATCGAAAAAAATCTGGCGCCGCTGAGGCCGTTTTCGAACCGATTCGCGCGATGTTTTTCAGTCGCGCGTCGCAGCCGAGAGTCCGCCGGCGATGAAGCGCGCGATCCGGCGCACTGCCGCGGCTGCATCGTCGGGGGGGCTGCGGCGATCGAACATGGTTTGTAGCCGTGTCATGTCGCCTTGCGTGTACAGCGTTGCGCCGAGGCTGCACGCCGCCGCCCAGAACAATGCGTCGGGCGGCGCTTGTGGGAACGCGCGCCGCACCGCGGCAATGAAAGTTTGCACCGAATCGTTGTAGATCGCGCCGATGGCGGCGCGCACCTCGGGCGTGGGGTCGATGCCCAAGTGACCGACCAATCGGCGAAACCGTTTCGCCTCGGCCGACCCGCCGAGCGACATGCGGATCGATGAATCGATGAACGCCGCGACGATGTCGACAATATTACCACGCCCGGCGCGAGTCTCGCGCATGGCGGCTTGCATGTCCGCCACGCGCCGGTCGACGATCGGTTGCATCCGCCGCCGGCACACTTCGTTCAGCAATTCGCGTTTCGAACTAAAATGGTAATAGACGGACGACAGGTTGGCGTCGGCCGCTTTGGCGATATCGCGGATCGAGACGCCGTTATATCCGAAATCGGCGAACAGCCGTTCCGCCGCGTCCAGGATGCGCGGCGCGGAAAGCGTCTTCGTCGTCCTGCCGGTACCCGGCTTTCGTGTCGCCGTCGCCATTGTAAACCGCCCATCGCCGGCATTTTCGGCCCGGCGCTCGGTTGACAAATTAACACCGCCGCGGATAATATTTCAAACGTTCGTTCCACAAACGGCCGCAGCGCTGAAACAGCGGTTTTCGGCGCTACAAAGGATCCTCGCGCATGAGCGTAAACGACGTCAGCTTCGGCATTTGCGCGGGCCCGGTCGATGCGCCGGGAACGGATGACGCCAACCTGTATCGGCTTGCGTTCGAAGACGTCGCCCTGGCCGAGCGGCTCGGCTACACGACCGTGTGGGCGCTCGAGCATCACTGTTCGGACTATTATCCGACGCCTAGCCCGATGATGTTCCTGGCCAAAGTCGCCGGGCTCTCTCCGCGCATGGAACTCGGCACCATGGTGATCATCGCACCCTGGTATCATCCGCTGCGCCTGGCCGGCGATATCGCCATGTTGAGTCACCTGAGCGCGGCCGATCTGCATCTCGGCCTGGGGCGCGGCTCGTCGGCGTCGGAGTATGAGGCGTTTAATTTGGATTTGGACGATTCACGCGAGGTGTTCCGCGAGGTCGTCGAGATTCTCAATCTCGCACTGGCGGGCGGGCGGTTCTCCTATCGCGGCAAGTTCTACAGCATCGAAAATCCAGTCGAACTGCGCCCGCATCCGCGCCGCGCGGCGATCAACCTTTACGGCGCCATCAGCACGCCGCCGAGCGCCGAGATCATGGCCGGTCTCGGCCTGCGGCCGCTGTCGAACGCGTTCCGGCCGCTCGAGATGCATCGCGAAGTACTCGACAATTGGGCGCGCGCCATGGTGGCCGGCGGCCGCGATCCGGCCGGCGTCAAGCCGATCCAGGCGCATCTGATCGTCGCCGATACCGACGAGGCGGCGTTCGCGCTTTCGCGCCAGCAGATGCCGCAGTTCTTCCAGGCCCAGGTCAAGCATTACCAGGCCGACCTGGCCCGCTATAAGGAATTGAAGACCTACGATTTCGAGCGCATCCATAAGATCCGCATCACGCATTCGGATCCCAATAATCTGGAACATTTCAATTCGCTGCAATTCTTCGGCACACCGAAGACGATCCGCCGCCAAGTCGAACGGTATCTCGAGCTCGGCTTCGACAAGTTCATCGTCACCACCAATACGCCCGGCATTCCGCAACGCCTGCGTCACGAGTGGCTGACGCGCTTCGCGCGCGAGGTGGCGCCGGAATTTTCGTCGAGTTTCAGAACCCGCGCCGCGGCGGAATAGCTGCCGACGACGCGATTGCGTTAGGCGGCGTTTGCCGCGCTGCGGTTTTTGCCGAGAAACGCCAGCAGTGCCGCATTGAACGCGTCCGGCTGCTCCATGTTGATCAGGTGCCCGGAATCGGCGATCAGCACGAATTCCGAGCCCTTGATCTTGCGATGCATCTCGCGGCCCATTTCGGGTCTGGTCAGCGGATCGTGCTCGCCGAACACCAATAAGGTCGGCACCGCGATGTTGCCGAGGTTGTCGGTGCGGTCGTAATCGGCCGACGCACGAACCGTCTTTATGTAACTGCCGAGATGCGCGCTCGCGGTCGCTGCGGCCAGGCGCTGGCGCAGCGCGTCGCCGGCGTTCGGCCCCATCAGCCGCTTGGCGGCCGGCAAGCCGACATCGCGCAGGGTCTTGCCGTCCTTGAGCAGCGGGTCGAGCCGGGCGGAAACAAACTGCCGCTTGCCGTCCTCGCCGAGCGTCGCCAGGCCGGACATGGTGGCGACCAGCGTCAGGGTTGCGACGCGCGCGGGATACAGGGCATAGAACTCCTGGGCAATGCGGCCGCCCATCGAAAGCCCGACCAAATGCGCCTTGCGCGCGCCGAAGAAATCCAGCATGCGCGCCAGATCGTGGGCGAAATCGCTGAACACCAGTGGCCCGTCGTAATCTTCCGAGCCGTTGTAGCCGCGCGCGTCCCACGCCACCGCGCGGAACGAATCGCCGACCAGCGCCACCTGCTCGCTCCAATTGGTGCGGTTGCCGCCGATGCCGTGCAGGAACACGACGAGCTCCCCGCTGCCCGCCACGTCGAGGCATAGACCGGGCTTTGCGGTATCGCCGCGCGGCAGGTGAACGGTGACAGGCTCGGCCATGCGTCAGGCGTCGGAAGCGGGCTTGGCGGACGCGCGAATCTGAGCCGGGGTCGCGCCGAAGCGCGATTTGAACTCGCGGTGGAAATGGGACAGATCGCCGAATCCGTGCGCAAACGCAACCTCGGCGATGGTCCGCCGTTCGGCCTTGGGGTCGGCCAGGCCGCGCCGGCAGGCGTCGAGCCGCGCGTCGCGCACGAAGTCGCCGAACGTCGTGCCGGTCGCCTGCATCAGCCGGTGTATCCAGCGGGTCGACAGGCCGAGTTGTGCCGCGGCGTGCGACGGCGAAAGCCGCGGATCGGCCAGATGGCTGCGTATGTACGCCTGTAGCTGCGCCAGCCGCGCGTCGCGGACGCCATTGCGCTGCGCGGTTTCCGCCGGCTGCCGGGACAGCGCCAGCAGATTAGCGATATGTTCGACTAGGGCGTTCACGCCGGCCGCGTCGAGTGCGCAGCGCGCCGCGCCGATGTCGCTCAGGCAATGGCGCAGCATGGCGTCGTAGGGCGGGCGCGGCGCCAGCTTTACGATCCGTTCGCGTTCCAGCCACGGCGCCCGCCCGCGAATCAGCGCGCGCGGCACGATCGCCATGGTCCGGCTGACCGCGCCGGGAAAATGGACGCGAAACGGGTGCGCGCTGTTGACCACGGCGATGTCGCCGCGCTTGGCGACGATCGCGCCGCCGTCGAACGCGTACCGGCTTTCGCCGCGCGTCTGCAGGCTGATCAGGAACGGGTCGCCATCGTCGCGGCGAATATGCAGCCGGCTGCGCACGATGGCATGGCCGGCGGCGGCAAAATGCACCAGCCCCAAATCGGCCGAACGAGCGACCGAGATGTCGGCATGGAACGAATTGTGCGACGGCGAGGACATTTCGGGATCGGCGCCGACGATCGCCTGATACACGGCGTCGCGCCAGAAGCCGAAGCGCTGCGGGGCAGGCACAAGTTCGGTCGACCAGGATCGGTTCAGCATCGTGGTTCCGCGCAAATCACCGCCGGGAAGGCGGACTGTAACAGCATCGCCGGCCAGCGGCCAGCGCGCCGGCCGGAGTGCGCGCTCGGCCCTGGCGCCAGGCCGCTGCCAGCCACGTATTCCGCCGGCAACCCTGGCAGGATCGGCCGCTTGTCGTGTCCGGTCCTTACCGAAGCCAGGGAGCTACAGCCATGCTTGCGACCGCCGAACGTGCCGCCCTCGTCACCGCCGACGATATCGCCGCTTTCGAGCGCGATGGCGTGGTTTGCATCCGCAATTTAATCGGCGCCGACTGGGTGGCACGGTTGCGCCAGGCCGTCGAACGCAACATGAAAAGCCCCGGACCCTGGCACCGCGGCATCACGAAGAGCGGCGCGCCGGGAAACTTCTACTACGACAGCATGATGTGGCGCTTCGATGCCGATTTCCGGGATTATGTCCTGTCGTCGCCGGCGGCGCAGGTGGCGGGCACGCTGATGCGCTCCAAAGCGGTGCGCTTTTTCTACGATCAGCTGTTCATCAAGGAGCCGGGGACGCTCGATCCCATGCCCTGGCATCACGACCTGCCGTATTGGCCGTTCCGTGGCTCGCAGGTTTGCTCGATCTGGCTTGCCGTCGAGGATGTCGATCGCGACAGTTCGGGGGTTGAATTCGTCGCCGGTTCACATCTCTCCGGCAAGTGGTTTCGGCCGATTCTGCCCTATAACGACAATGCGAAGTTCGATAATCTGGCGTTGGAGGAGTGTCCGGATTACAGCACGCGGCGCGACGATCCGAATGTGCATCTGCTCAGTTGGGACATGCGCGCCGGCGATGCACTGGTTTTCAATGCGTTGACCGTGCATGGATCGGGCGGGAATACGCGCATGAAGCATCGGCGCACCGGGTTGGCGACGCGCTGGCTGGGCGACGATACGGTGTGGGATCCGCGACCGGCGACGGCGACATATTATTATGAGCCGGACGGGCCGGGGCTCCAGCCGGGCGAGAAGATCGGCGGGCCGCATTTTCCGGAACTGTGGCGGCGCGGCGACTAAGGCTTAAAAGGCGACGACGCGGAGCACTGCGCTCCGCCCAAGGGGAGGGAATGATGACTCATATGATCTGGCGCAAGGTCGGCGGTGTTTCGCTCGCAATTTCGTTGTTTGCGGTACCGGCGACGGCGCAGGAAGTGACGCTCAACGCGCTCAACTTCCTGCCCAACAACAATTCGTTCGGCATTCCGTTCGCGAAATGGGTCGAGGAGGTCAATGCCGCCGGCAAGGGCCTGGTGCAGATTGCCATCAAGCCGGCCGGCACGATGTCGCCGTTCGTCATGGGCAATGCGGTCAAGACCGGCGTCGTCGACATGGCGAACGTACCGCCGACCTTCTATCAGAACCTGCTGCCGATCGGCGATTCGCTGAAGCTGGCGCGCAAGGGCCCGGCCGAATTGCGCAAGAACGGCACCTGGGACCTGATGAACAAGCTGCACAACGAAAAGGTCAATGCCTGGTTCCTCGGCCAGTGGGGCGCCGGCGCGCAATTCTACCTGTACCTGCGCGAGAAAAAGATCGACAGCATCGACCTTAAGGGCATGAAGCTGCGCGTCACGCCGGTCTACCGCTCCTTCTTCCGTACGCTTGGCGCCGACCTCATCCAGACGGCACCCGCCGACGTCTACACCGCGCTCGAACGCGGCACGATCGACGGCTACGGCTGGCCGGTCTGGGACATCAAGAGCTTCGGCTGGGACAAGGTGACCAAGTACCGCGTCGAGCCCGGCTTCTACGAGGTGGCCAACGCCATCATCGTCAATCTGGACAAGTGGAAGACTCTATCCGAACCGCAGAAGGCCCTGCTGATGAAGCATGCCGAGCGTCTGCAGGTCGATTTCCCGAAGCAGGCCGAGGAACGCAACGAGCACTACCGCAAGGAGCAGGCCGCGGCCGGCGTGCAGGTCATCACGCTGACCGGCAAGATCGCCGAGGAATACGTCAAGAAGGCGTATGACGCCGGCTGGGACGAGGCGCAGCAGCTCGATCCCGTCAACGCGCCGATCCTCAAGAAGCTGATCGACAAATAAGTGCCTCGGCGGCGGCCCCGAAAGGGGCCGCCGCCATCGTTTCGCATGGCGCGATTTATCCTCTGGTACGATCGTTTGTTCGCAGCGCTCGGCATTCTGGCCGCGGCGCTGTTCGCGTTTACCGCGCTCGGCATCACACTCGACGTGATCGCGCGCAACGCGCGCCTCGGCGGCATTTCGTGGATGCTCGAAGTCAACGAATACGCGCTGCTGGTCGCGACGTTCCTCGGCGCGCCTTGGGTCCTGCACCAGGGGGCGCATGTGCGGGTCGACGTTCTGGTCGTCAACCTGTCGCGCAAATGGGCCCGGCGCTTCGATCTGGCGTCCAATACGCTCGGCCTGGCATGCATGGCGGTGATCACGTACTACGCCATCGGCGTGGCGCGTGCATCCATTCTGCAAGGTGCCAAGATCATCAAATCGTTCATCATTCCGGAGTGGTGGGTGTTCGGCATCATTGCCGCCTCCGGGCTGCTGCTGATGGCCGAGTTCGTCTTTCGGCTCGTGCGCGTCTGGCGCGGTGCGCAGATCGTCGATTCGGCGCCGAGCGTTTAGACGATGATCTGGTACGTCTCGCTCATTCTGCTGCTCGTCGGTTTCATGGCATTGCTGGCGCTCGGCTTGCCGGTCGCCTTCGCGTTCCTGAGCGTGAACATCGTCGGTGCCGCATACTATATGGGGGGCGAGGCCGGGCTCGGCCTGCTGGTGCGCAACGCCTACGATGCGATCACCAATATTTCGCTCGCACCCATCCCGCTGTTCATCCTGATGGGCGAACTGATGTATCACTCCGGCCTTGCCGGCCGGGCCATCGAAGCGGTCGATAAGCTCATCGCCCGCGTGCCGGGCCGCCTTTCGCTGGTGGCGGTCGTCAGCGGCACGATCTTCTCCTCGCTTTCAGGTTCGACCATTGCGAACACGGCGATGCTCGGCAGCACGCTGATCCCGGAAATGTACCGGCGCGGCTATCACCCGCACATGGCGATGGGACCTATCCTGGGCACCGGCGGCATCGCCATGCTGATCCCGCCGTCGGCGCTCGGCGTGCTGCTGGCCAGTCTCGGGCAAATCCCGGTCGCCGAACTGTTGATCGCCAGTATCGTGCCCGGCATCGTCATGGCCGGACTGTTCTTTCTCTATATCATCGTTCGCTGTTTGCTCAATCCGAAGCTCGCGCCCAGGTACGACATTGGTCACTTGACGTTGTGGCAACGCGTTCGACCTTTTCTGATTCACGTGTTGCCGCTGCTGCTGATTTTCGTCGTCGTCGTCGGCTCGATGCTGGGAGGGTTCGCATCGCCGACCTAATCGGCGGCGCTGGGCTGCACCGCAACGGTGATCGCGGCCATTCTGTATCGCTCCGCGCACTGGAAAGGCATCAGCAAGGCGGTGATCGAGACCGCGAAACTGTCGGTGATGATCCTGTTCATCATCTGCGGTTCGATCACTTTCTCGCAGATTCTCGCCTTCTCGAATGCGACCGAAGGCATGATGGCGCTGCTCGACGTCAAGGCCATGTCGCCGATGACCATGCTGATCGCCATGATGGCGATCCTGCTTATCCTAGGTTGCTTCATGGATCAGGTCAGCATGATGCTGATCACGCTGCCGTTCTTCATGCCGATCGTGAATGCGCTCGGCATCAACCCAGTGTGGTTCGGCGTGATGATGATGATCGCGCTGGAAATCGGATTCACCACGCCGCCGTTCGGGCTCTTGCTGTTTGTCATGAAGGGCGTGGTGCCGACGGAAACCAGCATGATGACGATTTTTGCCGCCGCCGCGCCTTTCATCGGCTGGATGCTCGTCACGCTGGCGCTGGTGATGGCTTTCCCCTGGATGGCGCTTTGGCTACCAAGCCTGATCGTCAAATAGGGCCCGTCGTCAAATGCCGCCCGCGCCTCCGATCGCAGCGCCCGCTTGGACGGCCATATGGCGGCCGGCGAAGACGCCGGTTTGCGCGGCGCGGCGGTGTTGTATAGTCGACCTTTTAGAGGGAGACCGACATGACGGCTGCCATGCCGACCGCCAGCGTCGACGAGGTCGAGCGCGGGATCTATCGGATTTCGGTCGCGGCGCCGAACGCCGGCCCGGCCGGCTTCACGTTCAATCAGTTCCTGATCGTCGACGATCGGCCGCTGCTGTTCCACACCGGGCACCGCAAGCTGTTCCCGGTCGTGCGCGCGGCCATCGAGCGCGTGTTGCCGGTTGCGGCGCTCAGATATGTCGCCTTCTCGCATGTCGAAGCCGACGAATGCGGCGCGTTGAACGAATTCTTGGCGGCGGCGCCCGGCGCCGAGGCGGTCTGCAGCGGCACGGCCGCGCGCACATCAATTAGTGACGCCACCGACCGCCCGCCCAAGGCGATGAAGGACGGCGAGACATTGTCGTTGGGACGGCGGGAAATGCGCTGGTACGACGCTCCGCACGTGCCGCACGGCTGGGAATGCGGCTACATGGCCGAGACGACGAGCAAGACTTTGTTTTGCGGCGATCTGTTCACCCAAGGCGGCATCGACCACCCGCCCGTCACCGAAGGCGATATTCTCACCCCCAGCGAAGCGTTGCGCAGCCGGCTCGAATACTACGCGCACGCCAAGAACACGCGCGCGATTCTGGGCCGCCTCGCCGCCGACAAGCCGACCTCGCTGGCCTGCATGCACGGCAGCGTCTGGCGCGGCGACGGCGCCGCGTTGTTGGGCAAACTGGCCGACGCTCTGGAGCGGAGCTAACCCGAACGCAGTATGTTATGATCTCAAGGATTGTCGCTTGTTCGTTGGGCTTCGGGGGTACGCTCATTTTTCGCGAGCGAGTGAATTCTTGCTAATGGCGATGCGAAGCGCGAAAAAGGTTGATGCGGAGTACACTGCGGGTTAGGTTTGTTTTGCTAAGTTAGGGGATGGAGTCCCCCGTATAACCGCCTAAAATGGCTGATGACTCCTACTGCGACTTTAATCGCGGTGGGAGTCTGCCCGAATGTACCCGCCCGCAATCAACATGGCGGGTTTTTTATTGTTGGCACATCCACCTGGAATTCCCCCGGATAGCCGCCTACTGGCGTGGAAAAGTCTTCATTGTCTTGCGAAGACGTTGACGTCCGTGTCGCGACAGCAAAATCGAAGCCGCGTCCGCTCTAGAGGCTGGACGATTGAATTGACAAAGCTCGCCCTTACACGGCGGAGTCACGGCTTCCTGTCGGTGAAGCTGATCTGCGGGAGTTCGAGTGCACAATGCTCATTTCCCGATCCGAAACACGTGCGTGATCGCGATCCAATCTCTTTCCAGCCCGGGACAATACCATGAATTCTCGGCATCCCGCGCGACGGCCGCAAAATCGTAGTTCAGTGGAAGAGCCGCCAAAGCCGAAGAGTTGGCTCAACCGTACGGTGGTTGGCGCGGGACTGACAAGTGCGCTCGGGGATTTCTGCTACGAGACGACTACAGTGATTCTGCCCGGGTTCCTCGCGGTTCTCGGCATTCCGGCAGCCGTCCTTGGCGTCATTGAAGGCAGTGCCGACGCGGTTGCCAGCTTCACGAAACTGGTTGCGGGCTACATTGCCGACAAATTCGGTCATCGTAAGATGCTAGTGCTCATTGGCTATGGCCTCACGCCGTGCGGCCAGGCGCTGATTGCGCTCGCCTTCGGCTGGCCGCTGATCCTTCTGGGGCGCATGGTGTCCTGGTTCGGCAAGGGTCTGCGAGGCCCGTTGCGCGACGCCATCATTGTTCAAGCGATAACGCCGGAAACGCGCGGCAGGGCGTTCGGCTTTCACCGCGCGATGGACACGCTCGGCGCAATCATCGGCCCGCTGCTCGGTGTAGCCCTTCTAGGGTGGGCGCAGACGCTCGCGTTCGATCACCCGGCCGAGGCGTTTCGATTGGTTTTCTGGCTGACGCTTATCCCCGGTCTGCTTGCCGTTGTGGCCTTTTTGACTCTGGTTCGCGACCCCGAGCATTCGCCCAACCCGGCTTTGAAGTTTTTCTCGACACTTAAGGGCCTGCCGGCGCGATTCAAGCGCTATCTCGGTGCCGTCGGCATCTTCGGGATGGGCGATTTTTCTCACAGCCTGCTGATCCTGGCGGCGACGCAATTGCTCACGCCGTCAATGGGTGTTGTCCAGGCGGCGCAAGTCGCGGGCCTGTTGTATGTTTGGCGCAACGTCGTTCAGATTGCCACCTCCTATCCAGTGGGCGTCATGGCAGACCGTTACGGCGCGCGAGGTATCCTGATATTCGGATATGCCCTGGGCGTTCTGACCGCCGCGCTGACGGCGTTGGCATTTGCATTTGACGTCGGCAATGTGGCCGTCCTCGGGGGTATTTTCTTCGTTGCGGGCCTATACGTGGCTGTGCAGGAAGCTCAGGAGTCGACGGTTACCGCCGGCATGGTGAGCGCCGATACGCTCGCAACCAGCTACGGTGCTCTCGGTACTGTAAATGGCATTGGCAAATTTGTTTCCAGCACGGCCGTCGGCGTGCTGTGGACGGCAGTCTCTCCGATATTCGCCTTCGGTTTGGCTGCACTTATAATGGCGGCCGGAACCGCTGCCTTGATACGCGCCCGTTAACTGGGGGCGAGTGTGAAAAGAGGATGTTTGAAAGGGCGGATCAATGCATCATTTTTCAACGCCCTTGATCGCTTGGCGTCGGCCGGAATTCCCGCCGCGTCATGGGCAAAGGCGATCGTAATCGGCAGGCCAGTGAAAGCTAGGAGACCGAATGGACATCACAAAAATTTCCGCCGGCATTTCGCCGCCGGTCGACGTCAACGCGGTGATCGAGATTCCGCAAGGCGGAGTCCCGGTCAAGTACGAGCTCGATAAGGCATCGGGCGCCATGTTCGTCGATCGCTTTCTGCATACGGCGATGTTTTATCCCGGCAACTATGGCTTCATTCCGCATACGCTGTCCGAGGACGGCGATCCCTGCGATGTCCTCGTGGTCGGTCAGGTGCCGGTCGTCCCCGGTGCGGTCATTCGGTGCCGACCGATCGGCGCGCTGATGATGGTCGACGAAGCCGGGGGCGACGAGAAACTTATCGCGGTGCCCGTCGACAAGTTGCACCCGTTCTATACGGACATCAACTCCTACGATCAGCTGCCGCGCATATTGACCGATCAGATCGCTCATTTCTTCCAGCATTACAAAGACCTGGAACGCGGCAAGTGGGTCGACATCGTCAAGTGGGCTGGGCCGGAAGAGGCCCAGGAACTCATCATGCAGGGCATCGCCCGCGCTGAAAAAAAGGCGGCTAAAGCATAATGAGCCACGCTCAACTGCCGCCGTTACCCAAATACGCACGCGCGTGGGCGCCGGCTGTCGTCATCGCGATTTTGCTTGCCGCGACGTGCATATCGCTGGTGGCGCTCGACCTCGATATTGCGGTCTACGCGAAACGCCTCGAGGGCACGACGCTCTTCAGGATCGGATCGGCGATCACCGATCTCGGCAAGGGCATGTGGATTCTAGGCGTCGGCTTGGCGGCACTGACCGCCTACGGGATCGTTTGGCGAAATTTCGAGCGGGCATCGGCCGCCGCTTATTTTTGCGTCGCCGTCTTGAGCGCGGGGGTCATTGGCGCGGCGGCAAAGTTCGTTTTTGCCCGGCCGCGTCCGAAATTGCTTTACGATCAGGGCATTCATGACTTCGCGTGGTTCCGCGTCTCGCACGATTGGACGTCATTTCCGTCGGGCCATGCGACGACAGTTGCGGCTGCGATGACGGCGCTATGGTACGTGGCGCCTCGGTACAGGATGCTTTCAATTGCCGTGGGACTTGTGCTCATGTCGACGCGTTTCTTAATCCACGCACACTACCTGAGCGATGTGACAATCGCAGGTGCCGTTGGCATCGCCTCTGCAGTTGCGGTTGTGCCGGCTTTCGAAGCTGCCGCTCAGAGAATTCGACGGAAAATCGAAGCCGGTTCCCGGACCTGAATCAAACCGTCGCCGCAGCCGAAGAGACTACCTGAGCGAGAAAAATTCCGGCCGACGTCCGAGATCGCCCGATCACGACTTGTCGACGCGCAGCCGCGCACGCCGCGGAATCTCGAATTCCGGCAAGCCGCATTCCTTCCAGACGCCGAGCGCCTTTTCCATCATCGCCTTCGGCGGCAGCGAGAACGGGCCGGAATCGATCTTCTGGGTGGCGTCGTAGACGACCTTGGAACCCTGGCCGACATTGCCGCGCGCGTCGCGCACCGACGGATCCATCTGGATCGGGAAATAGACGTCGTCGATGATGACCGTGTCGCGCGCCGGATGGTGGCGCGAATTCATCGCCCATTCGATGTGCGTGGGATCGCGGATGTCGACATCGGCATCCACCACCGTCACGCGCTTGAGCGGGGTGATGTCGGCAATGGTGCGCCCGACCTTCTTGGAATGACCCGGATATTGCGGCGTCATGGAGACGACGCCGTGTGCCAGCAGGCCGCCGAAGGTCATGTCGATCCACACGTCGTGCACGCTCTGCTCGCCGATATGGTCGCGCATCATCTGCAGGATCACGCCGGCATTGGTCAGGCTCTGGATTGTCGTGCTTTCGGAGGGCGGCATCTGGCTGGTATAGCCGTAATAGATCGGGTTCTTGCGGTGCGTGATCGCCGTGATGTGGCCGACCGGGCGCTTGTCGATCGGACCCATGAAGCCGGCGAATTCGCCGAACGGGCCCTCGTCGTCCATCTCGCCGGGCTTGATCGTGCCTTCCACGATGATCTCGGCGTTGGCGGGGACTTTGAGGTCGCTGGTCTTGCAGGTGACGAGATCGACGGGCTCGCCCTTCAAGCCGCCGGCCACCTCCATTTCGTCGACGCCGTAGGGCAGGTTGGCGACGGTCGCCAGATGCACGACCGGCTCGGTGGCGATGACCCAGGCAATCGGCGCCGCCTTGCCCTTGGTGGTCCAGGTCAGGCAGTTGCGGAAGCCTTGCCGGCCCGGCGCCAGATTGATCACCACCGAATGATCGTCGCGCACCTGGGTGCGGTAGACGCCCATATTCTGCACGCCGGTATCGTGGTCGCGGGTCACCACGATGGTGGTGATATAGGGCGCCTTGTCCTTGCCGGGCGTCCAGGTGACGATCGGCAGCTTGGCGAGGCTCGCGTCCCTGCCGGTGAGGACTATTTCCTGGCAAAGCCCGGTCGCGACCAGCTTCGGCTTGATCGGCTTGCGCAGCGCGCTCACGACCTTGTCGTTGATCTCCTCGACCTTGACGCCGAGCGCGGTCGCCACCGATTCGGGTCCGGCGCCGAGCGCGCCCGTGATGACCGGGATCGAATGGCCTTTGATCTTCTCGAAATACAGGCCGAACCGCTTGTCGGTCGGCAGCGCCTGATACATCCATTTGGCCAGGCAGGCGACCTCCCAATTGTGGTTGCTCTCGCGCTTGATGCGCTTGATCAGCCCCTTCTGTTCCAGGGCGGCGAGATAATCGCGCATGTCACGGTAGGCCATTTGCGTCTCCTCTGGTTTCGGTCCGTTTTCGGTTCCGCCGCGTCACAAGCGCGACAGCAGCAGTGAGATTCCCGGTATGTAGGTGATCAGCATCAAGGCGAAGATATTGAGCAGCAGGAACGGTATGACGCCGCGGAAGATCGTGCTCATGGGGACGCCGAAGATGGCGTGCGCGGCGAACAGGTTCAGGCCGAACGGCGGCATGTACATGCCGATCGAAAGATTGACCGTGACGACGATGCCGAAATGCACCTCGTCGATGCCGAGCGCCTTGACGATGGGCAGCGCCAGCGGTGTCAGAATCAGGATCGCCGCGGGCGGCTCCAGGAAGGAACCCACGAGCAGCAGGATCACATTGAACACCAGCAGCGTCGTCCAGGCGTCGAGTTGCAGCGTCTCGATATACTTGACCAACGATTGCGGCATGCCGCTGGTGGTCAGCAGCGACGAATAGACGCCGGCGGCCGCGACGATGATGAGAATCTGCGCGATCAGGTATGCCGAGCCGCGCGTGATCTTCCATAAGTCGCGCCAGCTGACGTCGCCGTAAACATAGCGCGACACCAGCGCCGAATAGACCACGGCCACGCCCGCGGCTTCGGTCGGCGTGAACACGCCGCCGTAAATGCCGCCGAAAATGACCACCGGCGCGCCGAGCGAGCCGAGCGCATTGACCGTGGTCCGCCCGATCAGGCGGAACCGCTCGGTGACGGAAATGCGCACCGGCGCTTGGGTCTTGCGCGCGTAGTAAACCACGTACAGCGCGTCGATGACGCCGATCAGGATGCCCGGGATGAAGCCGGCCAGGAACAGTGCCGGCACCGAAACCGATGCCGTGATGCCGTAGATGATCATGGCGATCGACGGCGGGATGACGATCGCGACCGCACCGGAGGCCGCGATGAGGCCGACCGAGAACCGGTCGTTGTAGCCGCTCCGGCGCAGCGACGGATACATGAGCCGCCCGATCGCGGCGACGCAGCCGACCGACGAGCCCGACATGGCGCCGAACAGTTCCGACGATGCGATCGTCGTCAACGGCAGCGAGCCGCGCAGGCAGCCGATGATGGCGAGGACCCAATCGACCAGGCGCTTGGCGATGCCGCCCTGGCCCATGATTTCGCCGGCCAGGATGAAGAACGGAATCGCCAGCATCGGCGGGCTGTCCAGGCTGCCGAACATCATGGTCTGCACCACGGTCGGCTCGATCTTCTGCACGAACAGCACGACGACCAGGGCGGTCACCAGCAGGATCAAGTAGATCGGAAAGCCGACCGCCAGCAACAGCACCGGGACGACGAAATAGAGCGATTCCATGTCAGCCGGTCACGAGATCGAACTGCGGTGCTCGGGCGCCGGCGCGCGCCGGCCGCCGAGCAGGCGCACGATCAGCAGCAACGCGATCAGCGCGAAGCTGATCGGCACGACGCTCTGCGGAATTGCGATGGGAATTCGCGCCGCCTCGGTCATCTGGCCGAAGCGCGTCAGCTTCTCGATCACCGGCACCGCGATGGCCACCATGCCGCCGCACACGACGATGGTGAGTATGTCGCCGAGCACGTCGAAGCCGCGCCGCAGCCGCGCCGGCAGGTAGTTGACCAGGATATCCATGCGGATGTGCTTGTTCTCGGCGGTGACCGCGCAGGCGCCCAGGAACACGCCGGCGATCATCAGGAACAGCATGATCTCGTCGGCCCAGGAAATCGGCGCGCTGAACAGGTACCGGCCGCCGGCATTGAGGAAATTGATCGCCACGCCGATCGCCAGGAACGCGGTGGCCAGGAACATGGCCACGCGCACGATCCAACGGCTAAGGGCTTCGAGCAATCCGAGCATGGTGGGTGGCGCGCGGGTTAGGCCATAGCCGGACCCGCGCGCGATCCGCTCAGGCGTGGCGTTTCGCGGCCGCCACCAACAGATCGTACATCTGCTTGACCATCGGTTTATCCTTCAGCACGTCGTCGCCGACCGTGGCGAGACTCTTCATCATCGCGTCGTATTCGGCCGGCGGCAGGCGCGTGATGGTTCCGCCGGCCGCGATCCATGCCTTCTCCTGGCGCTGATTGAGATCGGTCACCCAATCGAAGATCGACGCGCCGGCCTTCTGCGCGTTCGCGGTGACGATCGTCTTGAGGTCGGCCGGCAGCTTGTCGAACCATTCCTTGGAGAGCACGACGATGACGGTGATGTAGGACTGGTTCGATTCGAGCATGAACTTGGCGGCATCGTAAAAACGCATCGCGGTCAGCACGGGCGTGCCGCTCATCACGCCGTCGATGGCGCCCTGCTGCAGCGCCGGCAGCACGTCGCCCAACGCCATCGGCACCGGGGTGGCGCCCATGCGGCGAATCTGCTCCTGCTGGAGCGAGGCGGCGAGCACGCGCAGCTTCAGCCCCTTCAGGTCGGCCAATCCCTTGACTTCCTTGCGCGTATTGATCGATGCTGGGCAGTACATGAACGCGCTCACGCCGTGCAGGCCCTTGTTCGCGCCAAGGCCGAACAGCGCCTTGCTGAACTCCGGATCCCAGAGAGTCTTCTGTGCGTGCGGCGGGGTCTTGAACAGGCCGGGCGCGCTCAACACTTCGTAGCGCGCGTCGACGCCCGCCAGGAATTCCGGCGGCCCAACCCAACCCTGAATCTGTCCGAACTGCGTGCCTTCGATCTGGCGCGGAATCGAACCCAACTGGCTGGCGGGATAGATTTCGCCCTTGATCCGCCCGCCGGAATCCTTCTCCACGCCGGCGGCAAACCGCTTCATCCATTCGTGCTGCGCCTCGTTGATCGTCGCGGTCGCGAGTTTCATCACGATCGGCTGGGCCTGTGCGGCGGCGAACCGCGCGCCGGATGCCGCAAGGCCCGTCGCCGCCGTCGCGGCCGATGCGACCTGCAGGAATTTGCGCCGTGAAAGCGAGCGATATTTCGTCATGTGGACCCTCCGAAGTGTTCGAATAAACCCCAGGCGAAGCTGTTCCGGCGGCACGGAAAATTATCTAACAAAGTTCGCTAATTGACATATCGTGCGTCGCCGGTGAATGTAATGTCAAGGCAGATTCGTTTCGCGCAAACAACCCGCGGCTGCCGCCTCATGCAGGGCACTGTGCCTATGAAACGATCAAGAATGGCCCGGAAGCCGGCGCGTGGCACGGGTCTCATGCCGCTCACGGTCAACCGCGCGGAACTGCTCGTCGCGGGGTCGGACCACGCGTTCCGTCGCTTCATTTACGATCTGCATTCGCTGTCGGTGCGCATGGACCGGCTGCGCGATCGGCTCAGCGCGCTGGTCGGGCTCAACAGCAGCCAGTATCACATCTTGATGGTGATCGCCGAGTTGAGCGGAACGCAAACCCTCAACGTCAACGCGGTCGCCGATGCGCTACGCACCAGCGGCGCCTTCATCACGCGCGAAGTCGGCGTCTTGGCGAAGAAGAAACTGGTGCGCAAGGTCGCCAAGCGCGACGATCGTCGCCACATGATTCTCGAGCTCACGCCGGCCGGCAAGCGTGTGCTCGACGGCATGGCGCCCGCCCTTCGTAACGTCAACGACACCTTGTTCGCGGGCGTCGGCGCCGCCGATTTCGCCGGCATGCGCCGGCTCATCCTGTCGATGCTGGAAAACATGCCGGCCACGCTGGACGCGGCCGCGCGCCTGGCGGGCGAGCCGCGCCCGCCCGCGCGGCGGCCCACGGCGCACGAGCGGGCCTAGACCGGCCAGGGTTCGCGGGGCGAGAAACGCCAAACCTGCGCTGGCGCCTGGGCATATTTATGGCGGCTACCTGATGCTGTCGTTCCCGATAAACTGACGCGCGCATCCCGCAAGACGGCAAAAGGGCGGCCTGGTGCCGCCCTTTTTCGTTCGACCGCTCGCGTTCGCCCCGCGTCTTGGGTGTCACAGTTTGCGGAATTCCTCCAGCAGCGCATCGTACAGCTTGCAGATTTCCTCCAGGCTCGCCTTCTCGGCGCCGTCCTTGTATTTTTCCGAGATGACCGCCGCGCGTTTCGACCACGCCTGCGCCTTTTCGATGTCCTTCTCGAGCATCTCGGTCAGCTTGATCGAAAGCTGCTGCGCCTTTTGGCTGGCATCCTGCAATGTGCACGCCAGGGCGGGCGACGCCGCGGCCACGGCGATCGCGGCAACGGCCGTGATGATCAACTTGCGCATAAGGCCCCCGTTCAAGGTTTCGCTCCGGTCGTCAAAGCGCCGCACGCACAATCACTCCTACAGGCATTTTGTGTCAGGCCAGTGTCACTTGTCACGCGCTTACCGGCCCGGCGCGCGGTTGGTCGCGATTTCGTTAACTGGGGACGACCCTGGGCAACACATGCCGATAACCGACGATTCGCGGGCGCAAAGATCAGTTCGCCGGGCGGCCCCGCACGCGCCCTGCGGCGCAATCGGCAGCGGCACCCCGTGGAATTATCTTGTCGAATCTGAGCCCTAGCGGCGCCACCAGCCAATCTGGCGGCAATCAAGCGGGAGCCTCGTTAACCGACGAAGCTCGGCCCGATCCGCCGGCCGAGGCACGTCGTCGCAGGCGGCTGGCTGCTAGCGGAGCTCGTTGTCGGGCGGCTTTTCGGCGGCCACCTCCTGTCGCCTTGCCTTGCGCCAGGCGAACCAGGCGCCGACGCAGCCGAACAGAACGAAACCGCCGAACAGGATCCAGACATAGCCGAACAGATCGTACTCCTCCAACACTTTGCCGATCACGGCACCGGGCAGCATCAGCGCCGGCACCCAGGCGGCGGCGGATAGCGCGTTGAAGATCTGAAAGCGCAGCTGCGGCATGTCCATCATGCCGGCGATGATCGGCACGGTCGCGCGCAGCGGGCCGAGAAAGCGACCGATAAAGACGCTCTTGCCGCCGTGCTTATGGAAGAATGCGTGGCCGCGCACGAGCATGTCGGGATGTTTGCTGAACGGCCAAATCTTGGCGATGCGGTCTTTGAAAATGCGGCCGAACCAGTACGAAATGGCGTCGCCGACGGTGGCGCCGACGAACGCCCAGATGCCGATCTCCCACGCGTTGAGCATGCCGTTACCGACCAGGGCGCCGATGCCGACCAGCAAGGCGGTGGCCGGCACCAGCAGGCTGATGAACGCGAGCGATTCGCCGAATGCGATCAGGCACACGATCGGCCCGGCCCAGAACGCATTGGCCTGAATGTAGGCGAGCACCGGTCTGACGATATCTTCCATGGCGGGCGCGGCGGAACCTGGTGCTGTGCGTTGGCCGCCGAGCCGAAGGCGGCGATGACGTGGCGGAAGGCCTGATCTGGCGTCGATCGCGGCACGGCCGCGATCTTATCCGAACCGGTCGGCTGGTGTCAGGGCTTGGGCGGCTCTCCGGGCGCGGCATGGCCCGACAAAGCCTCCGACGCCTTGGCGCGCTCGACCGCCGCCTTAAAGCGCTTCTTGCCCTTGTAGTGCAGGAACACGAACAGCACGGCAACCAGCGCGAAAACGCCCAGCATGATGAAGCCGAAATCCTTCGCGATATCGCCCAGCGCTGCCTCGAAGGCCACGCCCAGGATGTAGCCGCCCCACGCGAACGAGTTGGCCCAGACGAACGCGGCGATGAAATTCAGCCCGACGAACCGGCTCCATTTCAAATCGCTCATGCCCATGGCGAACGACGCGAAATTGCGCACGCCGTAGATGAACCGGTACGTCAGGATGAAAACGACGTGATACTTGTGCAGCATGTCGAGCGCGACCATCACGCCGCCCTGCAGCCTGGGAAAGCGCTTTAACAGACGCTTGCCATATCGTCGGCCGATGAAGAAATACAGTTGGTCGCCGCAGAAACTGCCGATCCAAGCCACCGCGATCAGCACGTAGATGTTGAGCATCCCCTGGCTGGTCGCGGCGCCGGCGAAGATGACGAAAGTCTCGCCCTCGAGGAAGGTCCAGGCAAAGGTGATGGCGTAAAACCACTCACCGTTGTTGATGATCAGTTGCTTGATGTCCAAGGGGGGCAGCTCGGGGTGTGAGGCGGCGACGTCTTCCCATACATAGGAAGTCCGCCCGGTCTAGTGCAAGGGGCACTTGCGCGCTTGCGAACGCGCCGTCGGCGCTCGCCGCCCCTGCGTGTCGGGCCGACGGTCGATACCCGTTACGGGGGGACGTCGCGATCGTCGTGTGGGCGTGCCTTGCGACATCTAATCCGTGCCCAAAAGGCCGATCGACACTTATACTTGTTTAAATTATGGCACCGCTTGCACAAAGGATCGGGCCTCGCCATATATCGTCGACATCGTGAATAATATTGAGGATTTTCAGAGCTTTAACTCTATCCTCGCGATCGGCGAAAAGGGCCGTCGTATGCGCAGCCGACGCTTTCATGCGTGGCTGGAACTTTTCAACGAAAGGACTGAGGACACATGTCGGATCTCGCCGAACGCGCACGCTGGGACGCCCGCTTCGCCAGCGCGGACTATGTTTTCGGCACTGCGCCGAACGCGTTCCTGACCGCTCAACGCGCGCTTCTGCCGAAGCGGGGCACGGCGCTCGCGCTGGCCGACGGCGAAGGGCGCAATGGGGTCTTCCTGGCCGAATGCGGCCTGGACGTGCTTTCGACCGACGTCTCGCCGGTCGGCCTGGCCAAGGCGGAGAAACTGGCCGCCGCGCGCAAGGTGAAGCTGCTTACGGAGCTGGCCGATGTTGCGGTGTGGGATTTCGGCCGCGGCCGGTTCGATGTCGTTGCCGCGATCTTCATTCAGTTTGCCGGACCCGAGCTGCGCGCGCGCATCTTCGAGGGCATTCGGCAAACGCTGAAGCCGGGCGGCTTGCTGCTGCTGCAAGGCTATCGGCCGGAGCAGCTTGCCTACAAGACCGGCGGGCCTCCGCATGCCGAAAACCTGTACACGGAAGAGCTGCTGCGCGGCGCGTTCGGCGATTGGCACATCCTGCAGCTCCGCGTCCACGACGATACGATCGCGGAAGGCACCGGCCATGTCGGCATGTCCGCGCTGATCGATTTGGTGGCGCGCAAGCCCTAATGCGAGGGCGGGCCGCCGTTTTGAAGGAATACTGTTGATGGAGTCTGCATCCGTCGACCGTCGCGGTCGAAATGCCGAACTCCGCCACGACGCGAAATGTGCGGTCGAAATCGGACCACGCGAGCGGAGCCCGCGACTACGCCGCGTATTGGAATTTCGGTCCGATGTGCGGCGGCACCTCGGTGCGTACATGGCACTACAATGCGAATTCGATGATGTCGAAAAAAGTCGGCGAAGGCGTCGTGCCCTGCATATGGATCTATGAGCCGTAACTCGACCGGCGAACCGAACGCGTGCTGCGCCGATATTTGCGCCGATGATCGGGGACGCGGGCGCGGTTTTGCGCTTATAGAGTGGAGCGGCCTGAGGCATGGCCGCCACACACGGAAATCTGGAGAATAAGAATGAATCGTACTCTGATCGCCATCGTCGCCGTTGCGGCATCGGCGCTGATGTTGTCGGCCTGCGCATCCGACGAGAAGAAGATGGCGCCGCCGCCGGTGGCCGCGCAGCCCGTGCCGCCGCCCCCGCCGCCGGTCAAGAACGTGACGACCAAGGCCCGCGGCGCCGTCCTGGCCGATGCGGCGACCGGCAAGACGCTCTACACCTATGCCAAGGATGCCGCCGACAAGTCGGCGTGCGTCGGCCAATGCGCCAAGAATTGGCCGCCGTTCGGCGCCGCGGCCGACGCCAAGGCGCAGGGCGACTGGACCATCATCGCCCGGGCCGACGGCGCGAAGCAGTGGGTCTACAAGGGCAAGCCGCTCTACTTCTGGGTCAAGGACAAGAAGCCGGGTGACACGACCGGCCATGGCTTCGGCAAGGTCTGGGCGGTCGCCCGGCCGTAAAGCCTCAGGGAAACCGCGTTACCTGTACGAAAGCGGCGGCTGCAAGGCCGCCGTTTTCATTTATCCCATTGTTTTGACTAAATAAATATTTCAAGCCCGAAGCCGCCCCAAAGACTTGACAGACGGCCCGAAAACCCCCAATTAGCGCCCGGGATTAGCACTCACTAAAGCTGAGTGCTAACAGCCGCAAGGCATCAACCGCACAAGACCAAGCAATCGTGGAGGAGGTTAATCCATGAAATTTCGTCCGTTGCACGACCGCATCCTGGTCCGCCGTACCGAGGAGAGCGAGAAAACCGCAGGCGGCATCATCATTCCCGACACTGCCAAGGAAAAGCCCATGCAGGGCGACGTCATTTCCGTCGGCTCCGGCAACCGCGACGAAGCGGGCAAGCTGATCCCGCTCGACGTCAAGGCCGGCGACCGCATCCTGTTCGGCAAGTGGTCCGGCACCGAAGTGAAGATCGACGGCGAAGACCTGTTGATCATGAAGGAATCCGACGTTCTCGGCATCATCGAGAACGCCAAGGC
>JBFWYO010000051.1:0-35759 GCA_050186335.1 Alphaproteobacteria bacterium
CAGCATCTGCTGCTCGCCGCCGGACAGCGTGCCGGCGCGCTGATCCAGCCGCTCCTTGAGGCGCGGGAACAGTTCGAACACCATGTCGAGCTGGTCCGATTTCACCGACGGGAACCGATAGCCGCCCATCAGCAGATTTTCCTTCACGCTCATCGCGGCGAAGATATCGCGGCCTTCCGGCACCTGTATGAGCCCCGCGCCGACGATATCGGCCGAACCCGCGCGCGTGAGGTCCTGCCCGTCGAACGTCACGCGGCCGCCTGCCTTCGGCACCAGGCCGGACAGGGCACGCACCAGCGTGGTTTTGCCGGCACCGTTCGCGCCGAGGATCGCCACGACTTCGCCCGACGCGACCTCGACGTCGATGCCGAGCAGCGCCTGCACGCCGCCGTAGCGGACCGCGAGCCCCTCAACTTTGAGCAGGCTGGCCATCAATGTTCCTCGCCCAGGTAAGCCTCGATCACGGCCGGGTTGCGCGCCACCTCGTCGGGCGTACCTTCGGCGATGACGATGCCGTAATCGAGCACCAGCAGCCGATCGCACAGCGACATGACCAATGCCATGTTGTGCTCGATCAAGACGATCGTCAGGCCGAGCGCGCGCAGGCGCCGGAGCAGATCGGCCAATTCGTTGGCTTCGGTCTGGTTCATGCCGGCGGCCGGCTCGTCGAGCAGCAGCAATTCCGGGTCGCCCGCGAGCGCCCGCGCGATTTCGAGCCGCCGCTGGTCGCCGTACGCAAGACTACCCGCCATATCGAGCGCGTGCTCGGCGAGACCGACCTCGCGCAGGATCGCGTGCAGGCGCGCTTCGGAATGCCGTTCCTGGCGCCGCCATGCGAACGGCAACAGGCTGCGCCTGTAGACCGGCACGACGGCATGCTGCCCGGCGCGGACATTGTCGCGCACCGTGAAGGAACGAAACACGCCGCCCTGCTGGAACGTGCGGCGGATGCCGCGCTGGGCGATCGCATGCGCCGGCAGGCCGGTCAGCGATTCGCCGCCGTATCTAACTTCGCCGCGATCCGGCGGGATGAAACCGGTCAGACAATTGAAGAACGTGCTCTTGCCGGCGCCGTTCGGACCGATGATGCCGAGAATCTCGCCGCGCCGCGCGCTGAGCGTCACGTTCGACACCGCATGCACGCCGCCGAACGATTTCGAAACGTCGCGCACGTCGAGCAGCACTTCGCCGTCGCCCGCGGCCGCGCGCCGCAGCACCGAGAACGATTGCACCTTGCCCTCCGGCGCGCGGAACTTGCCGCGGCGCCGGCGTATGCGCGCGACCCATTCGGGCGAGACGATGCCCTGCGGCCGAAAGCCCATCATGACGATCAGCAGGATGCCGAACGTCACTTCGCGCCACTCTTTGAGGACACGCACCCAGACCGGGAGAACGGTCATGACGGTGGCGCCCAGCACCGGCCCCCAGAACGAGCCGAGCCCGCCGAGCACCACGAACAGCACGATCTCGAACGACTTGGTCAGGCCGAACTGGTACGGGTCGATGAAGATGATGTAGTGCGCCCACAATCCGCCGCCGAGGCCGCACAGCGCCGCGCCGGCCGCGAAGCCGCCGACGCGCAGCGTGGTCAGGTTCATGCCAATCGCTCGCGCGGCGTCCGGATTTTCGCGCACCGAGCGCATGGCGAGCATCAATCGCGATCGCTCGAACGTGGCGAGAAACGCACCGACCACCAGCACAATGCCCCAGACCAGCGGAACCTCGGTGCCCTGCATGCCGCTGATCCCTAGGCGCCCGCCGACGAAATCCCAATTCTCCAGGATCAGCGTGACGATGTAGACCAGTCCGAGCGTCGCGATGGCGAGATACAGGCCGGACAGCCGCAGGACCGGCAGCCCGACCAGAATGCCGGCGGCGCACGCGATCGCGGTGCCGCCGACGAGCGCCAGCGGAAACGGGATGCCCAGCTTGACGGTCAGGACTGACGCGCCGTAGGCGCCGATCGCCATGAACGCGGAATGGCCGAGCGACAGCTGGCCGGTCACGACCGTCAGATAGAAGCCCCACGCCAGCAGCAGATTGACGCCGAGGACGACCTGAATGTCGGGCGAGCGGAACGGCGCCAGAAGTTCTTCCATGCCGCGTTAAATCCCAGCCCTGCTTAAAGTTTCGCGCCGGAGAAGATGCCCGATGGTCGCCACAGCAGCACGGCGGCAAGCCCGGTCCAGACGATGGCGTCGGCCAAGGCGCCCTGGCCGAATTGCACGACCACGACTTCGGCGATGCCGATCGCGATGCCGACCACGACCGCGCCGCCGAAATTGCCGATGCCGCCGATCACCATGACCGCGACCGCCTTGATGCCGATCGACAGGCCGACCAGCGGATTGGCGACACCCTGCCGCAGTAAAATCAAGACCCCGGCAGCACCCGCGAGCGCGGACGAGACGAAAAAAGTCAGCGCGATGACGCGGTCCTTGCGCACGCCCATCAACGCCGATGCGCGCATATGTTCGGCGATCGCGCGCATCGCGCGGCCGGCCTTGGTGTTGCGGACGAACCAGATCAATCCCACCATCATCCCGATGCTGACCAGGAAGATCCAGACCTGCGAGCCGTTCAGCTTGAGCGAGCCGAGCTCGAAGCCGCCGGTATTGAAGCTGGGCGGCAGCGCGCGCGGCTCGACGCCCCAGTATTTGACCACGACGGCGGTAATGATCAGCCCGAACGCGAACGAGGTCAGCGCGGGCGCCATGTGATCCTCCTCGCGCGACGCCGGCTTGAAGCACGTCGCCCACAGCAGCAAGCCCATGAATCCCATGCCGAGCGAGGTGGCCACCAGCGTCAGCCAGATCGGCCACCCCAGATCGGTCAACTGCAGATACGCGAGAATGCTGGCGAGCATGAAAATCTCGCCATGCGCGAAGTTCAGCAGCCGCAGCACGCCGAACACAAGGGTGTAGCCAAGCGCCACGAGGGCATACATCAAGCCCAGCGTGACGCCGTTGACGAGTTGCTGCAGCATGGCGCCCGGCTACACCGTAGATCCTAGTGGGGGCTGGTCAGGTTGGGGGCGCACCTAGTTGGCGCGCACCCACCGATTGCCCTTGCCCTGGAATACGCTGAACACGAAACCGACCGTCTCGCCGTCCTTGTCCACCGAGAGCTTCCCGGTCATGCCGTCATAGTCCTTGAGCGCGGCCATGCCTTGCTGGATCTTGAGACGCGCCTCCTCGACCGGCGTTTTCGGCGTGATCTTGGCCTCGGTCATGATCTTGGCCAGTACGAAGGCGAGATCGTACGACGAGGCTTCGACGGTGATCGCCTGGCGCAGGCCCAATTTCTCGCGCTCCGGCAGGGCGCGCTCGAGGAACGCCTTGGCCTTGGGGTTGGTCGTGCCGTAATCGAAATAGCCTGAGGAGTACCAGTTCTCCATCGCGCCCTTGGATACGATCAGCCACGGCCCGGCCCACAGACCCTGCACGCCGACCACGATCTTGCCGTCGGCCGCCTTCTGCTTGGCCATCTCCTGCGCCACGCCGAGCAGTTCGCCGGCGATCACGTTGACGAAGATCATTTCCGCATTGGCGCGCGCAAGCCGCGTGACCGCGGCGGAATAGTCGACCTGCCCGGTCGTTACCTCGACGGTATCGACCAGTTCGAAGCCGTTGGCCTTGAACGCCGCCGGCAGCGTCTGCTTGAGCGTGGCTGCGATATACGCTTCGCCGGCGTTGCCGATCAGCACGATCTTCTTGACCTTCGGGAACATCGTCCGGTGCGCCTTGACCGTCCAGTCGATGAGCTGCTGATCGTTCGGGCCGAAGCGGAACACCCACGGCCGGTTGACGGCCGGAATGCCGGGCTTGGTGAACGTCGACGAGATCAGGGGAATTTTCAGCCGGTTGGCGAGCGGCGCCGACGGATCGACCTCATTGGTGCCGTACGGGCCGACGACCGCGAACACTTTGTCCTGTTCGGACAGCTTGCGCAGCTTTTCGATCGCCTGTGGCGGCGAGAAGCCCGTGTCTTCGGTGACGAGTTGAATGGGATGCCCGTTCACGCCGCCGGCCTTGTTGACCTCGGCGATACCCATGTTGAACACCTGCTGGTGCGACTTGCCGTACGATTCGAGGCGTCCGGTGACCGGCGTCAGATAGCCGATCTTGATCGGGTCCTTGGTCTCCGCGAACGCCGGCGTCTGGCCGAACGCCGCAAGCAGTATCGCCGACGATCCCAAAGCAATGCTTAGTCGCCGGGTCAGGTTGGTTTTGCTCATCTCGCTCTCCTGGGTGGCCCAATCGGGCTTGGCTGCTGGAAGTTAACGCCGAAAATGCTGGCTCGTGGTGTGCCGGTCAAAGCCGATGCGACCGGGCAACCGGAAATTTCTGGCGGCAAGCACGGTTAGGCACAGTCCCCTTGCGTCGATCGCCGGCCAGAATCCGGCCGTTGCCCCGCCCGAACGCGTCGTATTCGCAATTCCCCTCCCACCAAGTATTGCACTCCGTAATTCAATGTCCATTGGAATCCCGCCCCGGCACCGGGATTTGCCCGAATGCGGCGGGCTCCTGCCCGGCATTACGTTTGCGGCCTTCTTTACGCCGTACGAGCCATTATAGTATCGCTCCCGTCCGGAGAAACGCGATGACCGAGCCCCTGATTCAAACCGAAACCCTGGCCCAGCGACTTGCCGACCCGGCCGTTCGCGTGGTCGACGCGACCTGGTATCTGCCGACCGACAAGAAAGACCCGACCGCGGAGTTTCTGCAGGCGCATATTCCGGGGGCGGCGCGTTTCGACATCAGCGAGATTTGCGACGCCGCCCAGAAAGCGCCCCACATGCTGCCCTCGCCCGAGCAGTTTGCCCGGCAAGTGGGTGCCCTGGGCCTTGGCAACGGGAACCACATCGTGGTGTACGACAAAGGCGAATACGCCGCGGCGCGCGTGTGGTGGATGTTCCGCGTGTTCGGCCACGACAACGTCTCGGTTCTCGACGGCGGCTTCGGCAAGTGGCAGGCGGAGCATCGGCCGACCGAAAGCGGCCCGGCGCATCCGCGGCCGGCGCAGTTCGTGCCGCAGTTCCGCAGGCATCTGGTCCGCTCGATGGACGACATGCGCGAGAACCTGCGCCGCCACGCCGAGCAGGTCGTCGACGCGCGGCCGCCCGCGCGCTTTGCCGGCGAACTGCCGGAGATTCGTGCAGGCGTCGATTCGGGCCACATTCCCGGCTCGCATAATCTGTTCTACGCCGAAACGATTTCGCCCGACTCCAAGCAGTATCTGCCGCCGGCCGAGATCGAGCGAAAATTCCGCGCCGCCGGCTTCGACTTGACCAGACCCATCGTGGCGACCTGCGGCTCCGGCGTCAGCGCGTGCCAACTGGCGCTTGCGCTGTACCTGACCGGCCGGAAGGATATCCCGATCTACGACGGCTCGTGGGCCGAGTGGGGATCGCACAAGGACAACCCCAAAGTGCTTGGGCGTACGTGAATGCGTCTTGCAGGGGCGCAACCGAGAAGGACGGAAGATGAATTATTTGCGTAATTGCTGGTACGTCGCCGCCGCATCGCACGAGCTGGGCAAAAGCCTGCTCGCCCGCACGCTGCTCGAACAGCCGGTGGTGCTGTATCGCAAACAAGACGGCACGGCGGTGGCGCTCGAAGATCGCTGTTCGCACCGGTTCTATCCGCTATCGGCGGGCGAACTGAAGGCCGACTCCATCGTTTGCGGCTATCACGGCATGGAATTCGATTGCGCCGGCCGTTGCGTTCGGGTGCCCGGCCAGAAGAACGTGCCGCGCGGCGCCGACATCAAGGCCTATCCGATCGCCGAAAAATGGCGCTTCGTCTGGCTGTGGATGGGCGATCCGGCGCTGGCCGACGAATCGAAAATCCCCGAGATCTGGCGCAACAACCACCCCGAATGGGATGTGGTGTGCGGCGACTGCATCCCGGTGAAGGGCAATTACCGCTTGGTCGCCGACAATCTGCTCGACCCGAGCCATGTTTCCTTTCTGCACAAATCCACGCTCGGCACGGCGGACGTGGCGGACATCCCGCAGGACACCGAACAGTTCGGCCACAACGTTCGCGTGACGCGGTGGATTCTCGACCGCGCGCCCGCGCCCGTCTATGCCCGGCTCGGCGGCTTCAAGGGCAACGTCGACCGCTGGCAGATCATCACCTTCACGCCGCCCGCCCTGGTTGAAGTCGATATGGGCAGTTGCGTGGCCGGCAGCGGCGCGCCGCAGGGTGACCGTTCGCAAGGCATCGAGCTGCATGCCTTCAATCTGGTGACGCCGAGCGCCCGGGACACCGCGTATTATTTCTGGACGCACGTGCGCAACTTCTCGCTCGGCGATGCGGATGTCTCGAAAACGGTGCGCCAGCAGTTCATCACCGCCTTCACCGAAGACGTCATGGCGATCGAGGGCGTCCAGGCCGGGTTCGCCAAATTCCCGGACAAGCGGCCGGTCAATATTTCGGCCGACGGCGGCGGCATTCGCGCGCGCCGCATCCTGGACGATCTGATCGCCGCGGAACGCACGGGCTCGAGCACCAAGGCCGCCGAGTGACGCGTTAGGCGCCCAACTTGAAGCGGAAGCCGGCGCCGTGGCGGATGACGCGCCCGGCGCACGGATTCGGAAAATGTGCCGGCAGCAACAGCGTTGCGGAATCCGCCAGGCTTTCGATCAGCCGCGCGCGAGTCTGGCGCGACTGCGCCGGGTCGTCGCAGAACCGGCTGGACCATTCCGGGTGCGCCATCTGAACGGCGTGATGGATCGTATCGCCGCACAGCACGGCACGCGCGCCGTTCGACGCCAAATTCACGATCACGTTGCCGGGCGTATGGCCCGGCGCGGGCGCCAGGCGAAATCGCGCATCGATCTCGTGATCGGTTTCGACCAGCACCGCCCTGCCCGCTTCGACCACCGGCAGCACGCTGTCTTCGAACGAGCCGTGATTGACCGGCTCCGCCGGTTTGGATCTATGGAGCCGCTCCCAATGCTCGTACTCCTTGCGCGCGAAGACGTATTTCGCGTTGGGAAAGGTGGGCACCCAGCGCCCGTCGACGAGGCGCGTGTTCCAGCCGACGTGATCGATGTGCAGATGCGTGCACATGACGAAATCGACATCCTCGACGCCCACGCCGAGTGCGGCGAGATCGGCGAGATACGGCGTTTTCAGTCGGTGCCAGAACGCGCGATGCGGGCGGTGCTTGTCGTTGCCGACGCAAGCGTCGACCAGGATCGTGTGATGCGGCGTGCGCACCACGTAACTGTGGAAGCTCATGATCAGTTTTTTGCTGACCGGATCGACGAAATGCGGCTCGAGCCAGCCGCGCTCGCGATCGACCGCCTCGACGGTCGCGTCGGGAAACAGGAACGGCGGATCGAACAGCGGGCTTTCTGATTCGACTACGCGGTCGATGCTGATGTCGCCGATGGCAATCGTTTTCATGCGCCGCCGTCTCCGTTCCGCGATGGTGCGGGGCGCAGCGTACCGGGGTTCGGCCGCGCGGTCGAGCCGGCACGCTCGATAAGGGGCGGCGAGCATCCATCGATGCTCGCCGACTCGATTCTGCGTTTTACTTCGGCAGGCCGGCGGTGACCTTATCGAGCCACGCCTTGTCGTCGGTGATTGTCGACAGTTCGGCCAGCGCCTGGGCCTTGGTCTGCGTCACGCCCGGGATCACGTGCGGGTTTTCCGCCTCGCCGGTATGGCAGCTGGCTTCGAGCCGGATGCCGTTATTGTCGTAGAAATAGACCGATTCGACGCCGGGCAGGACCAGGAGCGGCCCGAGGAATGGCACGTTGTGCGCCTTCAGCCGGCGCTGCAATTCCGCGAACGCCGACACTGTCGCGGTGAACGAGCAGTGCTGCATGCCGCCGATATCGTCGCGGTCGGCGGTCTTCTTGGCGCCCTTCGGAATTTCGAAAAACGCGACCGTTGAATCGTTACCCATGTCGAAGAAATAGTGGCGCATGTCCTCGAACGGCGGGTTGCCGCGATTGAGCGGGCCCGACGCTCCCTTCGGCACTTTCAAGGCGTGAATGAGCGGCATGCCAAGAACTTCGGTCCAGAAGTCGATGGTCGCCTTCATGTCTTCCGTGTTGAGTGCAAGATGGTGCACGCCCCGCAACAGCGGCGTTCCCGCCGCGGCGCCCTGGGACTGAAACTTACCTTTCGCGGTATCGTCCGGCATCGACAACCTCCCGTTCAGCGACATTTTTACCGACCGGTCGAAAGGTCGGATTCGAAACAGGCACGCGAGAATTTTTTGGCTTTAACCGGTCGCAATCAAGGTCCGCAAAGGTACGGGCAGGTGCGGTTCGTATTCGAGGACCAATCGGGCGCACCCCGTTCCAAACGCCGCCGCCCTCGCTTTGTCGGATCAATAAAGATTAACCCCGGCCCGGCGGCCGATCAATTCATTATCATGACGATCGGATCATGGCGATTGGGCGGCCGAACGAACGGCTCTGGCCGCTCATTTTCAGGAGGCGGTGAACGACGCAGGGAAGCAGCGGCGTCACGAAAGCGAGGCGACGGTCAAGACAAGTTCCAAGGGCGCATTCAGCGGCAATTCGTTATGCCCGAACGCGGTCCGCGCATGGCCGGCGCGGGCGCCGAGCACGTCCAAGAACAGGTCGGTGGCGCCGTCCAGCACCTTGGCGTGGCCGGTGAAGCCCGGGGCGCTGTTGACGTGGCCTTCGACGCGGACGATCGTTTGCAGCCGCTCGAACGAACCCAAGGCCGCTCGAATCTGCGCCAGGCAATTCAATGCGCAGACGCGTCCGGCCTGGTACCCCTGCTCCACCGTGACATCGCCGCCGACATGGCCCGGATGGAGAATCTTTCCGGCGACGAACGGCAATTGGCCCGAAAAGAACCATAGGTTGCCGACTTGAATGCATCGCTGGTACCGCCCGACCGGTGCCGGCGCCGGGGGCAATTCCAACTTCAGTTCCTTGAGCCGAGCGTCGACGTTCACTGCGCGCAATCCATGTCGATCATCGATATCCCTGACCCGTGGCCGGATGCGGCGCCTGCTAGCGAATTGGAATGGGCGTTTTCGTTGCCATGGTCCTGCGTCGCTTTTCGGTCGCTTTGCGATCGACGACGCCGCCGGCCGAGACCACGACGCCGTACGCATCGCGCGCGGCGCGCGCCGAGATATAGCCGTGCCGCACATCGTCGGCGACGCGCTCGACATCCCGTTTGTTGGCCGGCCCATAACCGCCGCCGCCCCCGGTAGCCAGCACCACGCGATCGCCCCGGACCAGCGCCACGTCGTCCTTGAGAATTTTCCGGCGCGGCTTGCCTTTCGATTGAACGTAGGCGCGGGTGGACTGGCCGGCTTCGCCGCCGCCCATGCCCCAGGGCGCGCATTTCGTCCGCTCGATCGCCACCGTCAAACGGCAGGGCGCCAGCACGGTATATTCCTTCTCGACGCCGAGGCCGCCCCGGTATTTGCCGGGACCGCCGGAGTCGCGCCGCAGGCCGAGCTTGTCGATGCGCAGCGGATAGATCGCCTCTTGCACTTCGACCGGCACATCGAGCGTGTCGCCGTGGACCATGGTCTTGAACGGACCCTGGCCGTCTTGCGCGGCCGTGGCGCCCCAGCCGCCGTGGCCGGTTTCCAACGAATGGAATACCTCGTGGCTGGCCGGATGCCGGCCGTAGAACACATGCACGTTGAACGTGCCGTGATGGCCGCCGGCGCCCTTCTCCGGCATTGCCTGCGCCATCGCCTTGACCACCGTGTCGATGACCGTCGGCAAGGCTGCGCTATAGCTGCCCTTTGGCGCATCGGCCGCGGCGCTCAGGAAAGTCCCGTCCGGAATCACCACCTTCAACGGGCGGTAGGTGCCGTGGTTGCCCTGTTCGTCGGGCAGCACCAGGTAGCGGAAAGCGACGCGCGCGGCGGTCACCGCGCCGCCGTTGATGCCGGAATTGAGCGGCCCCATGACCTGGGCACCGACCCCGCTGAAATCGACGGTCATTTCATCGCCGTCGACCCGCACCTCGACGACCACCGGAATCGTCTGGTCGGCGTTGATGCCGTCGTTGTCGAGAAACGCGCTGGCCTTGTACGCACCCTTCGGGAAGCGGGACACCGCCGACCGCGCCGCGCGTTCCGAACTTTCCCACATGCGCGCGACCGACTTGCGCGTCACGTCAAGGCCGTACTTGCGGATCACTTCAAGCACCATATCGCGGCCCATCAGGCAGCCGGCGAGTTGCGCTTCGAGGTCGCCGAGCACCATTTTCGGCATGCGCGTGTTGACTTCGATCATCCGGTACATGTCGGTGACGGCTTCTCCGGCCGACCAGAGCTTCACGCTGCGAAACTGGATGCCTTCCTGAAAAATGTCGGTCGACGTGTTCGACAGGCACGAGCCGACCGTCGAGCCGCCGATATCCATCCAATGGACGTTGACCGCCATGAATCCGAACAGATCGTCGTCTTTCGGACCGGCGAAGATCGGCGTGTACATCACCACGTTGTTGAGATGCTGACCGAGCGTCCCGCTGTGATTGCTGATCAGCACGTCGCCTGCCCGGATGCCGTCGCGCCCATGCAGCTCGAGCCCGTCGACGATCGCGACCCCAAGCGTGTTCGCGGTAAAGATCGGGATGCCGCCTTTGCATTGCGAGATCAGGCGTCCCTCGGCGTCGACCAGCCCGACCGCGTAGTCCTTGTATTCGTAGATCAGCGGGCTGTAGGCCGTGCGCGTGATGTTGGTATCGATCTGATTGGGGATCGAATTCAGCGCATAGCTGATGATCTCCGCGGTGATCGGGTTGACCGGCGCGTCGTCCGCCGTGATCGAATGGGCTGCCTGTCGCATGCTTGGGTGCTCCCTACCGAGACTATTCGCAGCGAATCTGCAATTCGCCGAACTTGCCGACGGTGAAACTGTCGTTTGGGCCTACGATCGTCGTCGTGCCGTATTCTTCGACGATCGCCGGCCCCGCGGCCGCAAAGCCGGCCGGCAGTTCATAGCGATCGTAGATCTTGGTTTGCAGCCGCCGGCCGGCCTCGGGGAAATAAACCATGCGGCTGGACACAGTGCTGACGCGCCGCCCGGACACGACCGTCTGCAGACGATTGAGATCGGGTTTCGCCGTCTTGGCGAATGCGCTCGAAACCAAGCCGACAAATTCGATCTCGCTGCGCGAGTCGGCGTGCCCGTAGCGCTTCTTGTAGGTGGCTTCGAAATCGTTGCGGACGGCAGCGAGCGATTTGCTCCTGCCGATCAGCGTGCGCAGCGAATGCTTTTGGCCGACATATCGCATCTCGGCATAGCGTTCGAAGTAGCAATCGGCCGAGCCGACATCGCGCTTCAGCACTTCCGCGGCTTCGGCTTCGAGGTCGTCGAAAATCGCCGCCATTTCGCCGGCCGAGGATTCGTCGAACCGACGCAGGAATGTGCGCGAGTTGTCGATCCGCGCGTCTGCCAGCAGCATGCCGAGCGCCGAGAAATTGCCCGGTTGCGGCGGTACGATGACCAGCGGTATGTGCAGTTCGCGCGCCAACGCCGCGCCGTGCAGCGGCCCGCCGCCGCCAAACACGAAGAGCGCGAATTCGCGCGGGTCGCGGCCGCGTTCGATGGTGATCTGCTTGATCGCGCCGGACATCGTGGCGGCGCACAGGGAAATCAGCCCCTGGGCCGCCTCGTCGATGCCTTGCCGGCCGACGAACCCCAAAGGTGCCGCGACCTTCTGCGCGATCGCCCGTTCGGCCGCCTTGACATCGAGCCGCATCTCGCCGCCCAGGAACGATTCGTCGCCGATCCGCGACAGGACCAGATTGGCGTCGGTCACGGTCGGTTCCGTGCCGCCGCGATCGTAGCAGACCGGCCCCGGCGCCGAGCCCGCGCTGCGCGGTCCGACGTGGAGGCGCTTCTGGGTATCCAGCCAAGCGATGGATCCGCCGCCCGCGCCGACTTCGACGATATCGAGAACAGTGCCGCGGATCGGGAAGCCGGTGTCGTACCCGCCGACGTAATAGGGCGACTTGACCTCGAACTGACCGCCCTCGATCAACGCGCACTTCGCCGTGGTTCCGCCCATATCGAAGGCGATGACGTTGGGGATGTTGAGTTCCTGGGCATAGACCGCGGCGCCGATACAGCCGCCGACCGGGCCGGATTCGACCAGCATGACCGGCTGCACGAGCGCGCGATTGACCGGATACACGCCGCCGTTCGACGCCATCATGAACAGCTTGCGCCGGAACCCTTCCTGCTTCAGGCGCTGGTCGAACTCGTTGATGTAGGTATTGAGCGCCGGGCCGACATAGGCGTTTGCGGCGGCGGTCGCCGTGCGTTCGTATTCGTACCATTCGCGCGTCAGCTCGGTTCCCGCGGTCACATAGACGCCGGGCAGCAGCTTGCGAAGAATGGTTGCGGCGCGCTCTTCGTGCGCCGCGTTCAGATACGAATTCAGGAACGAAACCGCAACCGCCTGGACCTTCGACTTGCGCAGTTTCGCCGCGATCGACGTCAGCTGCTTGACGTCGAGCTTTTTCAGGACTTCGCCCTCCGCGTTCATCCGTTCGATGACTTCAAAGCGCTGATCGCGCGGCACCAGCGCGGGCTCGCGGCGATAATCGAGACGAAACGGCGACGGGCGATTGCCGCGGCGCGTCTCCAGCAAGTCGCGGAAACCGGCAGTGGTCACGAGCGCGGTCTTCGCCCCGGTGCGCTGCACGAACGTGTTGATGACCAGAGTCGTGCCGTGCTTGACGATCGCCGCCTGCTCCAGATCGAGATCGGCCTTGTCGATGCACGACATGACGCCGTCGACCAGACTGCCGTAGGTGGTCAGGCTCTTGGTGCAGGTAATGCGGCCGCTTTCCAGATCGTACGCCACGAGATCGGTAAACGTGCCGCCGGTATCCGCTGCGAGGATATGAGACATGCTAGGAACCTCCGTATTCATTTCATGGTCGATGGCAGCCACGTCACCAGCACGGGAAATGCCACAAGCACGACGACTCGCACTACGTCCGACAGCATGAAGGGCGTGATGCCCTTGAATATCGTCCCGAGCGGCACGTCGGTCGCGAGGCCCTTCAAGACGAAGGCGTTGACGCCGAACGGCGGACTCAGCAGGCCGACTTCGATGACGATCACCATGACGATGCCCCACCAGACCAGGTCATAGCCAAAGGCGGAAATGAGCGGCGCGAAGATCGGCACCGTGATCACCATCGCGGCATACGAATCCATCACGCAGCCGAGAATGAGGTAGATCCCGAGGATGATGGCGATAATGAAAATCGGCGCGATCTGGAGCGCTTCGATGGTGGTCTTCAGGGTTGCCGCCAGGCCGGTCGCCGCGATGAAGAACGAAAACGTCATGCCGCCGATCAGCAGCAGGAAAATCATCGATGTCGTCTGCACGGTTTCGCCGACGACTTCCCAGAACTGCGTGCGCTTCAGTTTTCCGCGCATCAACGCAAAAACAAAGGCAAAGCCGGCGCCGACCGCAGCGGCCTCGGTTTCGGTGAACACGCCCGTGTAAATGCCGCCGATGACGATGCCGAACATCACGAACATGCCCCAGCTGCGCAGCGTCGCCTGGAGCAGTTCGCCGCGCTTCCGTGTCATCGTCGGCGGCGCCGAACTCGGGCTGATGCGGACGTAGCTCACGATCACCAGCATGTAGAACGATACGGCGATGACAGCGGGAATGAGCGCGCCGATGAACATCTGGCCGATCGACACGTCGGTCAGTAGCGCATAGAGAATCATCGCGCCCGACGGCGGAATCAGAATGCCCAACGTGCCGCCTGCGGCGATCGAGCCGGTCGACAGCGCCGGCGAATATCCGCGACTGCGCATCTCCGGCAGTGCCACGCGGCCGATGGTCACGGCGGTGGCGACGGAAAGGCCGGTGACGGCGCCGAAGCCGGCGCAGGCGCCGATGGTCGCCAGCGCCAAGCCGCCCTTCAAATGGCCGAGCAGGGCCTGCGCGAGACGGTACAGATCGGCGGACAGGCCGGCGGCGACGGCGAAACTTCCCATCATCAGGAACAGGGGCAGAATCGCGATGTTGACGTTGGCCAGAAAATCGCCGGTTGCGATGCCGGTGCCCATCAGCGCCGGCGCAATTCCCATCGTCGCGATCGTGCCGGTGAGACCGGCCACGATCATTGCCGCGCCGAGCGGCACAGTGGCGACAATGAGGCCCCACATAACCGCGAACAGGAGAATCGCCAGCCAGCTCGGATTGGTCGGCAGCAATTCGCGCAATCCGCCGACGCCATGAGCGCCCAGGATCGTCGCGGCGGCGCCAAGCAGCGATACGATCGCGATGACGGTAGCGAACTTCGAAGGTCCGCGCGGCTTGCCGCCGGCGTCCATGCGCGGGCTGGCGTCGACCGGCTGGCGCCGTCCGCGGTCCCGGACGTCGTTCGCCAGCACGATCAACTGGATCAGCGCCGCGATCGCCAGCAACCCCGCGACCAGCCAGAACGTCGGCGCGAGCGGCCATTTGAGGATCGTCGTCTCGGCCTTGCGGTGATCCAGCAACAGCGCGTAGCCGGCCACGCGCCAAGCCAATATGCAGAACGCGACCAGCAGCAGCGTTTGCCCGAACAGATGCAGCAATGCGGCGAAGCGAGGATTGAGCGAGCGCCGCAGAAACGTGATCGTCAGGTGCCCGCGCTCGGCCACGCCGGCCGGGAAGCACGCAACGATCGTGATCGGCAGGATGAGCGCCAGGATCTCGTTGAACCCGGCCATCGGCAATTGCGTCCACCGCCGCAAGACGACGTCGACCGCCGTCAGGATGGCGAACGCCAGCATGCCGACGACGGCGAGGACCGCGATGCGGCGGGAGGCTGCCCGCGAAAGGCCTTCGAGGTGCTGCAAAAATGGCACTTACTCGGCCTCCCGCGGGACGGTTGCCTAAATCGCGCTACTTGCGCTTCTTGAATGCCGCCAGTTCGTCGCGATAGGCCTGCAGAATATCCTTGCCGCCCGGCGTTCCCTCGGTCCAGGCGCGAACCACCGGCGCGACCGCGGCCTTCCATTCCTGGACCGCCTTGGCGTCGATTTCCGTGAACTTCTGGTTCGGCATCTTCTTGGTCTGCTCGCGGCAATCGGTGTGAATCTTGTCCTGCAGCTTGCCGTTGGCGACCGAGAACTCACTGCCGGCATTCTTCTCGAACACGGATTTTGCGGCCGGCGACAGTTTTTCCCAGGTGGCCTTGTTCATGATGATCATGGCACCCTGGCCGCCGAGCTGGCCTTCCAGATGGTACGGCGCGGCCTCATTGATGCGCGCCACGCACACGATCGTCCACTGCACGAAATCCGCATCGACCACGCCGCGCGCCAAATGCTGGTAGGCCTGCACGCTGGACAGCGAGACCGGCGTGCCGCCCAACTGGGTGATCACGTCGGCCAGAATTTTGCTGCTGATGCGGACTTTCAGGCCTTTGATATCGGCCAGCTTGAGCACCGGCTGCTTGCTGTGAAAGGCCGCCTGCGTGAAACCATGCAGGCCGAACACCTTCACGTCCTTGTATTCGTCGGCGATGATGCCGCGCTCGAACAGACGCCACAGCGCGAACGACGCTTCGTCCGCCGTCGTCGCCTCGAACGGCAGTTGAACCACGCTCGATTTCGGGAATTTACCCGGCGTGAAACCGTGCAGAACCCAGGCGATGTCGACCACACCGGACGACACGGCATCGTAGATCGTCATCACGTTGACCAGCGACGCATACGTGTTGGTGATGCGAACCTCGCCCTTGGCTTCGCTATTCACCTTCTCGATCCACGGGTCGAAGATCAGCGTGTTCTGCACGGCGCCCTGCGGGATCGCCGTCGCCATACGCAAGTTCACCTGCTCGGCATTTGCATTGCCGAGCGCCGCAACGGTGAAAGCGGACGCAACAAATAAGGCCTTGCACGACTTAAGCATGGATGTCTCCTCCCTCGCCTGGCGTTCACCGGACAGCGATGCGTCGCCCGATGCGCAATTCGGCTTTGGCGCCGAACGATTTTCACTTAACCCGAATGGCTTCGAATTGCAGAGCGCGATTCGAGCGCATATTTAACGTAGCGATCGATTCGTATCGCGCGATTTGGTGCGCTGTCAACCAAATAGTTGACTGATGCGAATCGCGCTGCGGCGCATGGCGCGATCGAGACCGGCCGTTGTCTATGGCCGCAGCGACGCCATGACCATGTCGATCACGTGCGCGCGGCGCGCGGCGAACGCCTGCGGTTTCGACAGGTCCACTCCGAATACCGCGGACAGCGTGAAATTGTTGGTCAGATAGAACGAGGCGAGGCCGGCGATGGATATGTAAAGTTGCATCGGGTCGATGCCCCGGCGGAACACATTTTCCTTCTCGCCGCGGATCAATGCCGCGCCGATCCTGGCCAGAAGATCAGCGTGCAGCGCGCGCAACCGCCTGGATTTCCTGACGTGACGCGCATGATGCAAATTCTCGTCGACGACGAGTGCCGCAAAATGCGGCTCGGCCCTCAAACCATCGAAAGTTGCAGTCACCAGACGCCGAATCGCTTCGTCCGGTCCCAGCGTTTCCAGCCGGAGCTCCTTGTCCCGCCCGCGGTAGCGCTCGTATCCCTCTTCGAGCACCTTCAGGTAGAGATCGTCCTTGCTGCCGAAATGATGGTAGACGAGCTGCTTATTCACCCCGGCGAGCGCCGCAATCGCATCGATGCGCGCGCCTTTCAGGCCCTTCTTGGCAAATTCCTCGGTCGCGGCTTCCAGCAGAAGCCGCTTGGTCCGAACCGGGTCGCGTCGAGTTTTCTTCTTTTGCATGGGCAAGGGTCAATGTCCTGCGCGTTCAGGCCGGAGGATATTGGCTAATGAGGCGCAGCAACAAGCCCGCAATTTTCGCCAGCACCAACCCGATGATCGAACTGCCGGCAACCATTGACCGGCCCTGTCGATCGCGCGGCGCAGATCGCACCGTTCTGCCGTCATGGCAACGTGCGCGCGCAGCGGAAACCGATGAACACCACGGCGGTGTCGGGCGGCTTGGTTTGCCCGTGCGCGCGATGCATCTGGCCGGCGCCGTACCACCAGGAGCCGCCGCGCGTGATCCGTTCCGCGCCGACCGATCCGTCGACCCATTCCCAGACGTTGGCGCCCATATCGAGCAGCCCGTTGACGCCGGGCCGGGTCAACCCGGCGCGGACATGGCCAACGCCGCGGGCCAACAAGCCGGCATAGTCGGCATTCGGCGTGGGCCCGCAATCGGCGAGGCAATTCGCGCCCGTAGGGGTGTCGCCGATCGGATAGTCGTAGGTCCTGCCGGTCCGGTACGGCGGCGGCGACGGCCGTCGCTCTGTATAGGCGGCCTCGACCCATTCCGCATCGGTCGGCAGCCGTTTGCCGGCCCACCGACAATAGGTCTGCGCCTCGACAAACGTCACGTGCACCGCCGGCTCGTCGTCGTGCGCAGCCTGGCCGAACGGACGGCGCCAGGTCCAGCCCGCTTTACGAACCCAACCCGCCTCGTAGATCATGCCGCCGCCGTCACGTTCGGCCTTGGTCACCAGCCCGGGGGCATCGGCAAACTTTCGGAACGCACCAACCGTGACCTCGGTGCGATCGATGGCGAAAGTCCCGATTGATTGCATGTCGGCGTGAAATGTCGATGTATTGGCGAGCGTGCACGCGACAATCAAAAGAAGGCAAGGGCGATACATCTGCCGACTCCTCGCGATCGTTAGGTGGATCCGACAATACGCGCGCTTTCGCTATCACATCAATGTCCGCATGCGCGGCGAAGATCATGTCGGCGCGACGTGCCATGACGAGTGAAACATGAAGTCAGCGCGACGGACGGCGGCACGATCGAGCCTCAAGGCCGCCTAGCCGCAGAAGCCGCAAGCCGGAGCCTGGCTGATAGCCGGATCGCACGGCATAATCCGCCCGGAATCCACCGCTTTCCACCTATATTGCGCAACCCAGCGTTTAACGTGTAACATTAATACATTGATACTTGTGTCGGGAGGCAGCCGTCATGGGATCGACATTGAATTTGACGTCCGCGGAATTGGCCCATCTGCGGGATATCGCCCGCAACGGGGCGGGCCAACGCAAAGTGCCGACGGACATCGTCAAGACGCTGTGCGATTACCGCCTGATCGCGCCATCGCTCTCCGGTTACGACTATAAAGTCACGCCGTTCGGAAACAGCGTTCTCGGCCGGGACCTTTGAGTGGGGTATCGCCTCCGCAGCCTGATCGAATGTCGAGTATCGAAGAATGCCGGTGCCGGCGCGCCCGCCGCCGCGGCGTCGATGCAGACAGATCGCGCCAGGCCGCAGCATTGGCTGCGGATCTGCGGCAGCACCGGCTCGAAGCTGCTGTGATAGAACAGCATGCCCCTCGTTCGCGTCTTAAAAAATCGACGGCTGCGAACTATACAGCCCCGGAACGGCGCCGTCCCGGCGGACCAAGGGATCGGACCGGCCGCGGATGCATATCCGCCAGTCGACTCGCGCGCCAAAATCGCTACATTCGACCACGAAACGAAATACGCGGCCACGCCGTCGGCATTCGCCGACGTTGCGATGTCTCCCGCTTCCACCCATCCCACCCAGAGGTTTGAATGATCTATGAACTCGTCGTTTCCCAGTTCGCCAAAATGCTCGGCAATCTACAGGTCATCTTGGACGAGGCCGCCAAGCATGCGAGCGAAAAGCAGTTCGACTTCGGCGTGCTGCTGCAATCGCGCCTGGCGCCCGATCAGTTTAATTTGATCCGGCAATTGCAGATCGCATGCGACACGGCGAAGCTTGGCGCCGCCCGCTTGGCCAACGCCGAAAAGGATGCACCGGCGCATTCGGATACCGAACAAACATTGAGTGAAATCAAGAGCCGCATCGACAGCGTCATTGCGTATCTGCGGCGCTTCTCGCCCGAGGACTTCGCCGCCGCGGCCCAGCGGCGAATCAGCCAGCCGCGCTGGAAAGAGAAAACGCTCTCAGGTCAGGAGTTTCTGATCCAGCACGTGATTCCGAACTTCTATTTTCACGTCGCAACGGCCTACGCGATTCTGCGGCACAACGGCATCGGGCTCGGCAAGCGACATTACCTGGGCGATATGCCGTTTCGCGACCCGGCCTGACGGCCGGCGTTCGCGCCGGAAATGGCGATTTCGGCCGGGTCGAATACGGCCTGGCCGGATCACCAAAGACGATCGCTTAACTAGTCAGCCCGTGCCGCGACCGCATACATGTCCGCGCACCGACCTCGGTAACGCGGCGGTCGGCTTGCACCTACTAGCTCGCTCAGATCCAGTGCAGATTGACGATCTGCGCACGATAGTCCTTCGGTTCCACCGTCTCCGCGGCGGGCTTTGGCGCATGGCGTTCCGCCAGCCCGTGCGGCTGCGGCGCGAGCATCACGATGCGGCTGAAAAGCTTGTCGAAATGCGCCCGCGGCCGGTTCCCGAAGATCGGGTCTTCATTGTCGGAAAATGCCGCTTCGATCGGGCGCCAGTCGTCGGCGGTCAGAACCCGATCGGCTAACGGAATGACCTTCTGTTCCTCAAGCCCGATATGGCGCCGCTGGAAGTCGATATATTCGCGCGCCGCCGCGTCAAACGCCGCAAACTTGTCCTTGGGCGATTCGCGGAACGCTTCGAGTTTCCAGCGCAGATCGGCGATCTTTCGTTCGCCTAGATCATGCTGCGTTTTGAGATCGGCGATGACCGGGGCAATCGAAGGATCGCGCGCGACGACCGCCTTGAACAGGTAGTCGTTCTCCTTCGGATGATGGAAACGATCCGAAAAATTCTCGATGTAGTCGATCACCGATGCGAACAGATCGTACTCGGGCACGAGCGTCTTCGCCTTAATCTCATCGAGCACATGCTCCAAGCAGTGCACGACAGCCGCGATGGCGCGATGCTCGCGCTGAATGATCGTGATGGCTGCACTTTTCATGGCTACCTCCTGAAACTGGATTACCAATCATGTTAAGAACACTAGGCACTTAAGAGACGATTCTCCTTGATCGATATCAATCGCATGACGACCCGCGTTACGGGAGCGGCTTTCGAAACCGCCCGATCAACCGAAGAGCGACAGACCGTGACTCCCGGCGACAGCGCCGAAGATCGTGAACAGACTCACGCCGAGAAGCACCCAATGCAACCGCTGAACCTGCGCGAAAGTGCGCTCGGGCGCCCGTTTTGCGCGGCTTTCGAACCATCGGGCGAGAAACAGCGGTTCGGCGACAAACAATAGAATGGTGAAGATCGACCAGACGCCGACCATCGCACCGAGCCACCAATTCTGCACCGACAGGACATTCGGCCACAGACCGAGTCGCTCGACCATGTAAAAGCCGCTAGCGCCCGCGAGCAGCGTTGTCCCGCGCGCCTGCCAGGCAAAGCGACGTTCGATCGATTCGAAGAACTCGATCCGCTCGTCGGCGGTTTTGAAGCGCCGCACCGCCGGAAGCAGAATCGTCGTAACCATCGCAACACCGCCGATCCATAAAACCACAGCAACAACATGCAAAGCCCGCGCTATCCCGACGTCGTCCATGGTCTTGCCTCATTCGAGTAGCTACCGGTTTCCTAGGCGACCAGGAGCTTAGACATAATCGGCCTGCTTTCCGGCCCATCGATCAGCGGGTCGGGCATCGATTCTTTCGCGAGACGCTCGCGATCAAGTATGCTGATTGTTTCGCCGTGAACCGCAATCCCGAAACGTTGCAACGATGCCAATGCGCGCGAGAAACTCTCGCGCGTGATGCCAAGTTCGGATGCGATGAGATTCTTCTCGTGCGGCAGAACAACCTGAGTCGGGTTTCCTTGCCGCATGGACAAAGCCAGAATGTAACATCCGACGCGCTGCGTCGAAGATCGAAGCTTCAGGTTCTTGATTTGCCGCACCATACGCCGGAATTGACCGGCCAGGCTGCCGATCACCTCACGCGCAAGAACCGGGTCGCGCGCAACGGCCGCGCGGAACGTAGCGGCTTGAACCAGCAGGAAGCGCGACGGCTCCGAAACCCGAGCCTGCATCAGGTATGGCGAACCGGTTACGACGGCGGCGGGAATCACCAGATCCGGCGCTTCGACAACCTCGATCAAGACCTCGCGCCCTTCGACCGAGCGGGCGAACAGGTGAACCGAACCCGAGACGATGATGTGCTGGAACTTCGGCATTTGGCCTTGCTCGAACAGCACGGTTCCGGCCGCCACCCCATGCAGGATGGCGTTCTCGACCAGCTTGGCCCGGCTCTCGTCGGACAGCGCACTGAGTAACGGAACCGCCGCCAACTCCTGCATTTCCGCCATTTTCTCGGCCAACGCACCCTCCAGGACACGCTTCTGTTTGACAGTATGCAATTCAATATGTGATTTTGATCAATGGGAGCATTGATTCAGGTCAATGCTCGCCAAACCCGTCATTGGCATGTTTCCGCCGGCTAGTCACAGGGACTGTGTCGGTCCTTGGTCAGCGCAATGGGGGCGAACGATGCAGGCGACGGCAGAACCCAAAGCCGGGCAGATCCTGACCGCTAGCACGGTGGCATTTACCGTCTGCTTCGCCGTCTGGTCGATATTTTCGATCATCGGCATCGACATCAAACGACAACTAAACCTCGATGAAACCGAGTTTGGCCTGCTCGTCGGCACGCCGATCCTCAGCGGGTCGTTGATCCGCCTGATGCTCGGCATATGGACCGACCGTTACGGCGGCCGATCGATCTTCACGCTGGTGATGCTCGCGGGCGCGGCTGCGACATTTTTGCTGTCCTACGCGACGAGCTACACGATGATGCTGATCGCGGCGCTCGGCGTCGGCATCGCCGGCGGCTCGTTCGCCGTTGGGATTGCCTACGTATCGCGTTGGTATCCCAAGGAGCGTCAAGGCACCGCCCTCGGCATCTTCGGGGTCGGAAATGTCGGCGCGGCGGTCACCAAACTTCTGGCGCCGTTGGTGATGGTTGCGCTCGGCTGGACGATGGTCGCGCAGATCTGGGCCGGCGCACTGGCCGTTACCGCCATCGTTTTCTGGTTCACCACCAGCGACGACCCGGTCCAACGCGCGCGCCGCGCCGGGCTCGCGAAACCCCTGTCGCTCAAAGAGCAGCTCGCGCCGCTCGGCGACGCGCGCGTGTGGCGCTTCTCCCTGTACTACTTTTTTGTTTTCGGCGGCTTCGTTGCGCTGGCGCTTTGGCTGCCGCGCTATTATGTCGGCGCCTATAAATTGGATGTCGTCACCGCCGGCATACTTGGCGCGGCCTACTCGATTCCGGGCAGCCTGTTCCGCGTATACGGTGGCGTTCTGTCTGATCGAGTGGGCGCCCGACGGGTCATGTATTGGGCATTCGGCGCCGGGGTGATCTGCACCTTCATACTCTCCTATCCGGCGACGGATTACATCGTCTACGGCATCAAGGGCGACATCCGGTTCAACTTCGCCCTTGATTTCGTCACCTTCACCATCATCGCCTTCGTGCTCGGATTCTTCATGGCGATCGGCAAGGCCGCCGTGTATCGCCACATTCCCGTCTACTACCCCGATCATGTCGGGCCGGTGGGCGGCGTCGTCGGCATGATCGGCGGCCTGGGCGGCTTCGTGCTGCCGATTGCGTTCGGCCTGATGAACGATCTGACCGGCTTATGGACCAGCTGCTTCATGCTGCTGTTCCTGATCGCCGCGGTGAACCTGGCCTGGATGCACAGTGCCATTGCCCGCATGGAACGCACAGCTACGGTTGCGACCGACCGCCGCTTCCTGGCCGAGTTGCAGCCGGAAAGCGCCGTGCTGGCGCGGTGGGAACCGGAGGACCCAGCATTCTGGCAGTCCAAGGGCCGGAAGATCGCGAACCGCAACCTGTGGATTTCGATTCCCGCGCTGCTGCTCGCGTTCGCCGTGTGGATGGTTTGGTCGGTGGTGGTCGTCAACCTGCCCTCCGTCGGCTTCAAGTTTTCATCCGACCAGCTGTTCTGGCTGGCCGCCCTGCCGGGCCTGTCGGGCGCCATCCTGCGCGGATTCTATTCGTTCATGGTGCCGATCTTCGGCGGCCGCACGTGGACGACGTTCTCCACAGCGTCGCTGTTGTTGCCCGCGGTCGGCATCGGGCTGGCGGTGCAGAACCCGTCCACGCCCTACTCGGTATTCCTCATCCTGGCCCTGCTGTGCGGCCTGGGCGGCGGAAACTTCGCGTCGTCGATGGCGAACATCAGCTTCTTCTTCCCGAAGGCGCAAAAAGGCCAGGCGCTTGCGCTGAACGCCGGGCTCGGGAATTTGGGCGTCTCGGTCGTCCAATTTCTGGTGCCGCTGATCATCGCGGCCGGCGTGTTCGGCGCGCTCGGCGGCGCTCCGCAAACGATCACGGCGGCCGGCGCCACCAAACAAATCTGGCTGCAGAACGCGGGCTTCATCTGGGTTCCGTTGATCCTGGCGGCCAGCGTCGCGGCGTGGTTCGGCATGAACGATATCGCCTCGGCCAAAGCCTCGTTCGCCGATCAGGCCGTCATCTTCCGCCGCAAACACACTTGGATTTTGTGCTGGCTGTATACCGGAACCTTCGGCTCGTTTATCGGCTACTCGGCGGGCTTCCCGCTGCTGACCAAGGTGCTGTTCCCGGACGTCAACCCCGTGGCCTACGCCTTCCTCGGACCGCTGATCGGCGCGGTCAGCCGCTCGCTCACCGGATGGATGTCGGATCGGTGGGGCGGCGCGCGAGTCACGATCGTCGTGTTCGTGGTCATGATCGCGGCCGTGATCGGCGTGCTATTCTTCATCGGCATCAAGGATCAGCCGGGCGCGTTTTGGGGTTTCCTTGGCATGTTCATGTTGCTGTTCGCCGCCAGCGGCATCGGCAATGCCTCGACTTTCCAAATGATGCCCGCAGTGTTTGGTGCGCTGGCGCAACGCAGAGCCGCGGGCGCCGGCGGCGAAGCGATGATTTCGGCCCAGCGCGACGCGGCCAAGGAAGGCGCGGCCGTCCTTGGCTTCACGTCTGCCGTTGCCGCGATCGGGGCATTCTTCATACCCAAAAGCTTCGGCAGCGCGATCGCGGCGACCGGCGGCCCCGCCCCCGCACTGATCGGCTTCATCGTCTTCTATGTGACGTGCCTCCTGATCACCTGGTGGTACTACACGCGCCGCCGGGCCGAAGTCCGTTTATCGGATGAGATCCGCGCAACCGCCTGAGTCGATGCCGCTTTCGCCACACGTTAGAGGACCGCAAAATGAGCCATTTCCTCGATCGCCTTACATTCTTCCGCAAGAATGTCGGCACATTCTCCAATTCGCACGGTGTGGTGACCAACGAAGACCGCAAGTGGGAGGATGCGTACAGACAGCGCTGGCAGCACGACAAGATCGTGCGTTCGACCCACGGCGTGAACTGTACCGGCTCATGCAGCTGGAAGATCTACGTCAAAGGCGGGATCGTCACGTGGGAAACCCAGCAGACGGATTATCCGCGCACGCGGCCGGATATGCCGAACCACGAGCCGCGCGGTTGCGCCCGCGGCGCCAGCTATTCCTGGTACCTCTATAGCGCCAACCGGGTGAAATACCCTCTGATCCGCCGCAAGCTGGTCGAGCTATGGCGCGCCGAGCGCAAGACCAAAGCGCCGGTCGAAGCGTGGGCCGCGATCGTCGAAGACCCCGCGAAGGCGCGCGCGTACAAGCAGATTCGCGGCCTCGGCGGTTTCGTTCGCGCCAAGTGGGATGAAGCCGAGGAGATCATTGCCGCCGCCAACGTCTACACAGCAAAGAAATACGGCCCCGACCGGATCATCGGCTTTTCGCCGATCCCCGCGATGTCCATGGTCTCGTACGCCGCCGGCAGCCGTTATCTGTCGCTGATCGGCGGCGTCTGCATGAGCTTCTACGATTGGTACTGCGACCTGCCGCCGTCCTCGCCGCAGACCTGGGGCGAGCAGACCGACGTGCCGGAAAGCGCCGATTGGTACAATTCGACGTTCCTGATCCTGTGGGGGTCGAACGTGCCACAGACCCGCACGCCCGATGCGCATTTCTATACCGAGGTACGTTACAAGGGCGCCAAATCGGTCGTCATCACGCCCGATTACAGCGAGGCGGCGAAGTTCGCCGATCTGTGGCTGCACCCCAAGCAGGGCACCGATGCGGCGCTCGCCATGGCGATGGGCCATGTGATCCTGAAGGAATTCCACCTCGCCGGCCGGAGCACGTATTTCGACGATTATTGCCGGCGCATGACCGACATGCCGATGCTGGTCGCGCTCGAGAAACGCGGCAACGCTTATGTTCCGGGACGCTTCCTGCGCGCCGCCGACCTCGACGGCGCGCTCGGTCAGACCAACAATCCGGCGTGGAAAACGCTTGCCTTCGACCGTAGTGGAAACTCGCTGATTGTGCCGAACGGCTCGATCGGCTTCCGCTGGGGCGAAAGCGGCAAATGGAACATCGAGGAAAAGAACTCCATGACCGGCGCTGCGGCCGAGCTGCAACTCACGCTCGCCGAGTCGCGCGATGCGCTCGCGTCGGTTGCGTTCCCGTATTTCGGCGGCACCGCACCCGATCAGTTCCACGCGACGAACCATGCCGACGTGATCGAGCGCCAGATTCCGGTGCGCAAGGTCATGACGCGCGACGGCGAAACGCTAGTTGCGACCGTGTTCGACCTGCTGGTCGGCAATTACGGCATCGATCGCGGCTTCGGCGGCGGCAACGTGGCCGCCAGCTACGACGAGGATCAGCCCTATACGCCGGCCTGGGCCGAGGCGGTGACCGGCGTCAAACGCGAGCACATCATCGAGGTGGCGCGCCAGTTCGCCGACAACGCCGACAAGACCAAGGGAAAGTCCATGGTCATTCTCGGTGCCGGCCTCAACCATTGGTACCACATGGATATGATCTACCGCGGGATCATCAACCTGCTGGTCATGTGCGGATGTGTCGGCCAGTCCGGCGGCGGCTGGTCGCACTATGTCGGCCAGGAAAAATTGCGGCCGCAGACCGGCTGGACCGCGTTGGCGTTCGCGCTCGATTGGAACCGCCCGCCGCGCCACATGAACTCGACCTCGTTCTTCTACGCGCACACGTCGCAGTGGCGCTACGAAAAGCTCGACCCGACCGAGATTTTGTCGCCGCTGGCGGATCCCAAGGATTTTCCGAAAAGTCTGATCGATTACAACGTCAAGGCCGAACGCATGGGCTGGTTGCCGTCGGCACCGCAGCTATCCACCAATCCGTTGCGCGTTGCGGCCGCCGCGGCCGCGGCCGGCAAGGAAGTGCCCGCCTACGTCGCGGAGCGTTTGAAATCCGGCGACCTCAAGTTCGCCGCCGAGGATCCCGACGCGCCGGAAAACCATCCGCGCAATTTGTTCGTCTGGCGATCCAACCTGCTCGGCGCTTCGGGCAAGGGCCACGAGTATTTCCTGAAATACCTGCTCGGGACCGACCACGGCGTGCTCGGCAAGGATCTCGGCCAGGAAGGCGCCGAGAAGCCGGAGGAAGTGCGCTGGCACGACCAAGCCCCGACCGGCAAGTTGGACCTCCTGGTGACGCTGGACTTCCGCATGTCGACCACGTGCGTGTATTCCGACATCGTGCTGCCGACGGCGACCTGGTACGAGAAGCACGACCTCAACACTTCGGACATGCACCCATTCATCCACCCGCTTTCGGCGGCCGTCGATCCGGCTTGGGAGTCGCGGACGGATTGGGACATATATAAGGGTATCGCCCGCAAGTTCTCGGCCGTAGCCGAAGGCCAGCTCGGCCGCGAGAAGGACGTCGTACTCACGCCGATCCTGCACGACACGCCGGCCGAACTGGCGCAGCCGATGGACGTGGCCGACTGGAAGCTCGGCGAATGCCCGCCGGTTCCAGGCAAGACCATGCCCTCGGTCACCGTCATCGAACGCGACTATCCGCAGACCTACGCCAAATTCACGTCGCTCGGGCCGCTGATGGAAAGCGTCGGCAACGGCGGCAAGGGCATCGCCTGGAAGACCGAACACGAGGTCGCGTTCCTGAAGCAGCTCAACGGCACCGTGACGGCGCCGGGCGCGGGGCAAGGCCGGGCGCGCATCGAGAGCGACATCGACGCGGCCGAAGTGATCCTCAGCCTGGCGCCCGAGACCAACGGCGAGGTCGCGGTCAAGGCGTGGGCGGCACTGGGCAAGATCACCGGGCGCGAGCACACCCACCTCGCCCGCGCGCGCGAGGACGACAAGATCCGGTTCCGCGACGTGCAGGCGCAGCCGCGCAAAATCATCTCGTCGCCGACGTGGAGCGGGCTCGAAAGCGAGCATGTCAGCTACAACGCCGGCTACACCAACGTGCACGAATTGATTCCGTGGCGGACGCTGACCGGCCGGCAGCAGCTGTACCAGGACCACAAATGGATGCGCGGCTTCGGCGAAGGCTTCGCCGTGTATCGCCCGCCGATCGACACCAAGACGGTCAAGCCGATGCGCGACCGGTTCGCGAACGGCAACAAATCGGTGGTGCTGAACTTCATCACGCCGCACCAGAAATGGGGCATCCACAGCACGTATACCGACAATCTGCTGATGCTCACCTTGTCGCGCGGCGGGCCGATCGTCTGGATCAGCGAGACCGACGCAAAAGCCGCCGGCATCGTCGACAACGACTGGATCGAGGCGTTCAACGCCAACGGCGCGCTGACCGCCCGCGCGGTGGTCAGCCAGCGGGTGCCGGCCGGCATGTGCATGATGTATCACGCGCAGGAAAAGATCGTGAACGTGCCGGGCAGCGAAATCACCGGCAAGCGCGGCGGCATCCACAATTCGGTCACGCGGGTGTGCCCGAAGCCGACCCACATGATCGGCGGATACGCGCAGCTATCCTACGGCTTCAACTACTACGGTACGGTGGGCGCCAACCGCGATGAATTCGTCATCGTTCGCAAAATGCAAAAGATCGACTGGCTGGAAGGGCCGCGTGCCGACACGCCGGCCCAGGCCGCGGAATAGGAGCAGCATCATGAAAATTCGCGCCCAGATCGCCATGGTGCTCAACCTCGACAAGTGCATCGGGTGTCATACCTGCTCGGTCACCTGCAAGAATGTTTGGACCAGCCGGGACGGCGTCGAGTATGCCTGGTTCAACAACGTCGAGACCAAGCCCGGCATCGGCTATCCCAAGGAGTGGGAAAACCAGAAGAAATGGAACGGCGGCTGGGTTCGCCGCAAGGACGGCAAGCTGGTGCCGCGCATGGGCGGAAAGTTCCGCATCCTGGCGAAGATCTTCATGAACCCGGACCTGCCCGAAATCGACGACTACTACGAGCCGTTCACGTTCGACTACGCGCACCTGCAGACCGCACCGGTCAGCCAGGCGTCGCCGACCGCGCGGCCGCGCTCGGTGATCAGCGGCCAGCGCATGGAAAAGATCGAGTGGGGTCCGAACTGGGAGGAAATCCTCGGCGGCGAATTCGCCAAGCGCAGCAAGGACCAGAATTTCGAGGCCATGGAGAAGGAGATCTACGGCCAGTTCGAAAACACGTTCATGATGTATCTGCCGCGGCTGTGCGAGCATTGCCTGAATCCGGCGTGCGTCGCGGCGTGCCCGTCGGGCTCGATCTACAAGCGTGAGGAGGATGGCATCGTCCTGATCGATCAGGACAAGTGCCGCGGCTGGCGCATGTGCGTCAGCGCCTGCCCATACAAGAAGATCTATTACAACTGGGAGAGCGGCAAAGCCGAGAAATGCACGTTCTGCTACCCGCGCATCGAGGCGGGCGAGCCCACCGTTTGCTCGGAAACGTGCGTCGGCCGCATCCGCTATCTGGGCGTCGTGCTGTACGACGCGGATCGGATCGAAGCCGCCGCCGGCGTACCGGACGAGGCCGGGCTGTATCAGGCGCAGCTCGACATCTTCCTTAACCCGCACGATCCGGCGGTGATCGCGCAGGCGCAGGCCGACGGCATCCCCGAGGCATGGCTTGCCGCGGCACGCAATTCGCCGGTCTACAAGATGGCGATCGACTGGAAAATCGCGTTTCCGCTGCATCCGGAATACCGGACGCTGCCGATGGTCTGGTACGTCCCGCCCTTGTCGCCCATTCAGGCCAAGGCCGAAGCCGGCGCGCTCGGCTTGAACGGCGTCATTCCGGACGTCGCCAAGTTGCGCATTCCGCTCAAATATTTGGCCAACATGCTGACCGCGGGCGACGAAGCCCCGGTCAAACTGGCGCTCGAACGTCTGCTTGCGATGCGCGCGTATATGCGCGCCCGGCACGTCGACGGGGTCGACGCGCCGCAGGTTCTGGAGCAGGTCGGCCTCGATCGGGCGTTGGTCGAGGATATGTACAAGATCCTGGCCATTGCCAACTACGAGGACCGATTTGTGATTCCGACGACGCATCGCGAATATGCCGAGAACGCGTTCGATCTCAGAGGCTCGTGCGGCTTCAGCTTCGGCAACGGCTGCTCGGACGGCACCAGCGAGATCAACCTGTTCGGCAAACACACGCATCAGCACGGCGTCAAGAAGCCGACGGAGGCCGCGTGATGAAAACCTTCAAACTGCTCTCGGCGCTGCTGAGCTATCCGGAGCCGGAACTGTTCGGCCAGGCGGACGCGTTCGCCGCAACCCTGGCGGAAGAGGGATTATTGCCGGCACGCGATCGTCGGGCGCTCGATGCGTTCATCGCCGATTTCATGCGGCAAGATCCGCTCGAGGTACAGGAACGGTACGTCTCGCTGTTCGACCGCAATCGATCGCTGTCGCTGCACCTGTATGAGCATATCCACGGCGAATCGCGCGACCGCGGCCAGGCGATGGTCAAGCTCGGCGAAATCTATCGCTTGCACGGCGTCGAAATCGCCGCGCACGAGTTGCCCGACTACTTGCCCTTGTTTCTCGAGTTCCTCTCCCTGCTGCCGCACAAGGCGGCCGCCTCGCTGCTGGCCGACGCGGTGCATGTCGTGGCCGGATTGCGCGAACGGCTCGCAGCGCGTGGCAGCCCCTATGCCGCGGTCATGTCGGCGGTCGAGGCGCTCGCCGCCAAGCCGGCCCAGCGTGCGGCGATCGACGAGATACTGGCGATGCTGAAGCCGGAGGCAGACAGCCTCGAGGCGCTGGATCGGCAGTGGGAGGAGGAAGCGGTCCGCTTCACGGCGGCCGACGACCCGAACACGGCGGCCTCTGCCGCAAGCTGCGGGAGGTAAGGCGATGATGAGCTATCTCAACCAGGTGCTGTTCGGCTTCTACCCTTATGTCGCCGCCAGCGTATTTCTGGTCGGCAGCGTGATCCGCTTCGACCGCGACCAGTACACGTGGCGTTCGGGCTCGAGCCAACTGCTGCGCCGCAAGCTGCTGCGGGTCGGCAGCAATTGCTTTCACATCGGCATTCTCGCCATCCTCGCCGGGCATGTCGTCGGCCTGCTGACGCCGCATGGAGTGTACACGGCGATGGGGCTGAGCGTGCCGGCGAAGCAGCTGCTGGCCATGATCGCGGGCGGCGTGTTCGGCGTGCTGTGTTTCGTCGGATTGACGCTGCTGATCTATCGCCGGCTGTTCGACGCGCGGGTTCGGGCGACCAGCAGCTTCATGGATATCGCGATACTGCTGCTGCTCTATGCCCAGTTGATACTGGGATTGCTGTCGATCTTCGTATCGGCAAATCATCTCGACGGTTCGGAGATGCTGAAGCTCGCCGATTGGGCGCAAATGATCGTGACATTTCAAGCGGGTGCCGCGGATCAGATCATCGACGTGCACCCGATCTTCAAGCTGCACATCGTGCTCGGCATGACCATCTTCCTGATCTTTCCGTTCTCTCGCCTCGTGCATATCTGGTCGGCGCCGCTCGGCTATATCGGTCGATCATATCAAATCGTACGCAGACGCGGTGGCGCTGCCGCGCGAAAGGGCCGGTGATGAACACGATCCTGGTCAACGGCGCCGAGATACCGCCTCACGCGGTCGCCGCCGAAATGCAATACCATCCGGCGCCCACCCAGGAGCAGGCTTGGTCGACTGCCGCAACCGCCCTGGTGGTGCGGGAATTGCTGTTGCAGGAAGCGGCACGCCTCGGCGTCGTCGCGCGCCCTGATGCGGATGACGAAGCCAATCCGGAAGAAGCCGTGATTCAGGCGCTGCTGGCGCAAGAGATCACGACGCCCGAGCCGGACGAGGCGACCTGCCGGCGTTACTGGGCGGCCAACGCGGCGAAATTTCGCGCGCCCGACGTATACGAAGCGGCGCATATCTTGTTTGCCGCACCGCCCGACGACGCGGCCGGACGCGAAACCGCCAAGCGGCTCGCGACGGAAACGTTGGCGCTACTGCAGCTGGAGCCGAAACGCTTTGCCGCCTTGGCGCGCGAACGCTCGGCCTGCCCGTCCGCGTCCGCAGGCGGCCTGCTTGGTCAGCAGAGCCGCGGCGATCTGGTTCCAGAAATTGAAACTTTCGTCATGAACCTGGAGGAAGGTCAGATCTGCCCCGTTCCGGTCGCGACGCGTTACGGTTTTCATGTGCTTCGCCTGGATCGATTGGCACGGGGCGCTGCCCTCGATTTTGAAGCGGCCCAGCCCAAGATCGAAGAGTATCTGGTGCAACATTCATGGCAGCGGGCGGTGAGCCAGTATCTGCGCGTGCTGGCCGGGCGGGCCAAGATCGAGGGCCTGGAGATCGATGGCGCGCGTACGCCGTTGGTCCAGTGAACCGCCGTCATGAGTGTTGCCGCCGAACGACCGCATAGACGACGCATGCCAACATTCTTCGCTCAAGGTTTTCGGCCATTCTTTCTGGCCGCCGGCTTATGGTCGGCTGTCGCCTTGGCGATCTGGATCGGCGTGTTGGTCATAGGCTTCGAGCTGCCGAGCCGGTTCGACGCGATGACCTGGCATATTCACGAAATGCTGTTCGGCTACGTGATGGCGGCGATCGCCGGTTTCCTGCTCACCGCCGTGCCGAATTGGACCAAACGACTGCCGGTCGGCGGCTGGCCCCTGGCCGGTCTCGCCGGTCTCTGGCTGCTCGGCCGCATCGCGAGCCTCTGCTCTGCCCTGGTGCCGGCGGGCGCGGCAATCGCGGCGGATATGGCGTTTCCCGTCGTGCTCGTCGCGGTCATCGCGCGCGAGATCATCGTCGGCAGGAACTGGCGCAATCTTCCGATGATCATTCCGGTCGCCGTGCTCGGCGTCGCCAATCTGCTGACGCATCACGAAGCGGCCGGCGACAGCGGCATGCCAAGCGGGATCGGGTGGCGCCTGGCGCTCGCCGCCGTCCTGATTCTTATTTCGGTCGTCGCGGGTCGCATCGTGCCGAGCTTCACGCGCAATTGGCTGATGAAGCGGCGCGCCTCGGAACTGCCGGCGGTACATGGCTTGATCGATCGCTGCGCCCTCGGCTCGTTGCACGCCGGCTTGCTGGGCTGGGCCATTCTGCCGAATTTCCAGCCGTTCGGCTGGCTGCTGCTGGCCGCCGGGGCGGCGAACCTGTGGCGGCTGCTGAGATGGCGCGGCCTGGCAACTTTCGCGGAGCCGCTAGTCCTTATTCTTCATGTCGGATATGCGTGGCTGGCGATCGGCATCGCACTGCTCGGTCTATCATTGCTGGATCTGGGCATCGCACAGAGCGCCGCCATTCACGCCCTGACCGCCGGTGCGATCGGCACGATGACGCTGGCGGTTATGACGCGGGCAACGCTCGGCCATACCGGCCGCGAATTGACGGCCGGCCGATGGACGGCGGCGATCTATCTCCTGGTTACTGCCGCTGCGGTCGTACGCGTTATTGCGGCGCTGGCGAACGATTGGACGCTGCCGCTATTCATTGTAGCGGCAAGCTTGTGGGTTGCCGCGTTCGGCCTGTTCGCGATCCATTATGGTCCGATGCTATTGTTGCCGAAGCGCCCCGGCAAACAGGCTGCCTCAATGACCAGTGCAACGAACATATGATTTGGCCGCCCCGATCCCCAATGATTTTCGACAGGTTCCGCATCGGCGCTCATCGATATACCCGACCTTCGAATCGTCTTGCGCGCCCGCGATATCGCGGTTTCGCCGGCATCCACTTTTAGTCCGCTATCGCGGGCAGCGCGCCGGTGGCGACGATGCCGACCGAAGCCGGCGCCAGCCCGATTTTCGTCACGTGTCCGATGACCGCAGCATCGATGTGTCCCGCCGCGCGTAACCGTTCGACGCACGCAGCCGCGTGCGCGGCTGGAACGCCCGCGAGCAGCCCGCCGGCGGTTTGCGGGTCAAATAAGAGTGCGCGCGTCGCATCGTCCAGATCGGTGCGCAGGATCGGCGCCAGCGCAAGGTTCTCCGGCAGCAGGGTCGAAGCGATGTCGGCGCGTGCGAGCGCATGCGCTCCGTCCAGTAGCGGAATCGTGCCCAGATCGAGGATCGCCTCGGCGCCGCTCGCGGCGAGCATTTCGCCAAGATGACCGACAAGGCCGAACCCGCTCACGTCGGTCAGCGCCGTTGCGCCCGCCGCGGCAAGAATATCGGCTGCATCGCGGTTCGAACGGCGCATCTGGACGACCGCTGCGGCAATCGCCGGCGCTCGCGCTTGCGCGCGCATGGCGCCGGCGAATAGAATTCCCGTACCGAGCTTGCGGGTCAAAATGAGCCGATCGCCCAATTTGAGTCCGCGCTTGCGCAAAACCCGGTCCGGATCGACGGCGCCGGTAACCGAGAAGCCGAGCGCCAGTTCGCCGCCCTCGCTCGAATGACCGCCGACCAGGGCGACCGCTTCGCGATCAAGGCACGCGCGCGCGCCGGCCAGCAGCTGAAACAACATCTCCTCGACCTTCGCCGCCGGTCCGGGCGGCACAACGGCGACCGCCAGCGCATAATGCGGCATGCCGCCCATGGCGAAGATGTCGTTGAGAGCGTGATTCGCCGCGATCTCGCCGAAAACATAGGGGTCGCTCACGAACGCACGGAAAAAATCGACCGTTTGGACAAGGTGGCCCGGCGGCGGCACCATGACCGCAGCATCGTCCGGCGTCTCGAGCCCGATGACCAATCCGTTGGCCGGCTTCGGATCCAGCCGCGCCAAACCGCGCGCCAGCGGCCCGGGGCCGATCTTGGCGGCGCAGCCGCCGCAGCGCATCAGCTCAAGCTCGCGATCTTGCGCAGACTGTGCCAGCGGTTGCTTCGACATGCCGGCGAGGAGACCGGCGACGTCCTGATACTTGCGCATCCAGCGCCGATCGATCCAATCTTTCAGTCGCCACAACCAGGCGCCTTCGAGCTTGATTCCGGCGCGCGACGCCACGGCGTAGCGTTCCCCGGTCGAGACCAGCGCAAGATGGGCGCGTTGCGGCCGCCAGGGTCGCAACGGCCGGTCCAGCGCGCGGCGCCTCAAATTCTCGGCGAGCGGCGGCCCGGCGCGCACCGCAAAGACGCCGGCCTTTTCGCGCGGCGTCTCGACCAGCGCTGCGGCGTCACCCGCCGCGAAGATCGCCGGATCGTTGAGCGCTTGCAGCGTCGGGCCGACGGCCAGAAAACCGCTCGGATCGAGCGCGATTCCGGTGCCGCGAAACCATGCGGGTGCGGCCGCATCCGTGGTCACGATCACGGCGTCCGCGGCGATTGGAGCGCCTGATTCGGCGTCAATCGCGCCGGGGCCGATCGCGCGCACCGGTCGATGTTCGTACAGGGCAATTCCACGCGCGACGAAAATGCGGCGGAACGCGGCGCGAACGCGTTCGTTATGCCCCTTGAGCAACGCACCGGCGGTAATCAGGGCGAAGGAAAAATCCTCGGTCGCGAGACCGGCCTCCCGCGCATCGGCGAGCAGGCGTGCGCGCATCGACAGCAGCAATTCGACGCCGCCGGCGCCGCCGCCGATCACGGCAATCCGACGCGGTCCGTCGGGCCGTCGGCAGCACGCGCGCAGGGCGTCGAACTTCGTCATGAAAGAGCCGATCGGTTTGACCACGATGCCGTGTTCGGCAGCGCCCTCGATCGGCTCGAGCGCCGGTGTGATGCCGACATCGATCGAGACCAGATCGTATGCGACGGGCGCCCGACCGGCGAGCATGACGCGCCGCGCCACCCGATCCAGTCCGACCGCCTCGGCATGGATCAGCCGCGCGCTGGCCGCAGTAGCCAGGCGCATGAGATCGATATGCGCAGCCTCGGGCGCATAATGGCCGGCAATCACGCCGGGCAGCATGCCCGAATAGGGTGTCTCAAGGTCGCGCGTAATGAGCGTCACACGGACGCCTTTCTCAGGGCGCATGCCGAACGCCTTCAGCACATGGACATGGGCGTGCCCGCCGCCGACGAGCACGATATCGCAGCGTATATCCGCGTCGCGATTCATTCAGCGCGCCCGGCGTTCATAGCCTTCCGCATCCATCCAGGCTTCGAATGCGGGTGCGACCGCGGCCCCGGTGACGAGTCCTTGCCGCCAATCCTCGCGCGCCGGACGAACCACCAGCATCCAGCCTTCCTTATAGGGATCGCGATTGACGATGCCCGGCCTTTCGATGAGCGTCTCGTTGTGGGCGACCACCGTGCCATCGAACGCGGCGCGCGCCGGCCCGACCCATTTGCCGCTTTCGAAGGTGGCAAAAGCGCGGCCCTGCTCGAACTCCCGCCCGACCCGTTTGGGCGTGAAAGCGAGCACCTTGCCTGCAAGATCGACCGCGACCGACGAGATGCCGACGCGCACCGTGCCGTCGCCGAGCGGTTGGTACCAGACTTGATTCGGCACATCGTAAAGCAGATCGTCCGGGAGTTCGTTGCCGCGCACGCTGACCACGACAACCCCCTAATACGTGAGTACGCGACAATCGCCGTCCATGATGTCCTGGATCATCGCGGCGGCGCTCATCA
>JBFWYO010000052.1:0-35459 GCA_050186335.1 Alphaproteobacteria bacterium
GTCGATGTTGATCTTGCCGTCCATGTACCAGTCGACGATCTTCGGCACCTGCGTGCGACCCTTGGCGCCGCCGAACGCGGTGCCTTTCCAGACGCGGCCGGTGACCAGCTGGAACGGGCGCGTGGAGATTTCCTCGCCGGCGCCGGCCACGCCGATAATGATGCTTTGGCCCCAGCCCTTATGCGCGCATTCGAGCGCCTGGCGCATGACCTTCGTATTGCCGATGCATTCGAACGAATAATCGGCGCCGCCCTTGGTCAGCTCGACCAGATACGGCACGAGATCGCCCTTGACCTCGTTCGGATTGACAAAGTGTGTCATGCCGAATTTTTCCGCGATCGCCTTGCGCTTCGGATTGATGTCGACGCCGACGATCATGTCGCAGCCGGCCAGCCGGGCGCCCTGGATGACGTTGAGGCCGATGCCGCCCAGGCCGAAGATCACGACATTCGACCCCGGCTCGCACTTCGCCGTGTTGATCACGGCGCCGATGCCGGTGGTCACGCCGCAGCCGATGTAGCAGACCTTGTCGAACGGCGCATCGGGACGGATCTTCGCCAGCGCGATTTCCGGCACGACCGTGAAGTTGGCGAACGTCGAGGTGCCCATATAGTGCAGCACTTGCTGCTTGCCGAGCGAGAAGCGGCTGGTGCCGTCCGGCATCACGCCCTTGCCCTGGGTGATGCGGATCGACTGGCACAGATTGGTCTTGCCGCTGAGACAATAGTCGCACTGCCGGCATTCCGGCGTGTAGAGCGGGATGACGTGATCGCCTTTCTTAAGCGACGTCACGTTCGGGCCGACATCGACCACCACGCCCGCCCCCTCATGACCGAGGATGCACGGAAACAGCCCCTCCGGGTCGCGGCCCGAGAGCGTGAAATCGTCGGTATGACACAGGCCTGTTGCCTTGATTTCGACCAGGACCTCGCCGGCGCGCGGGCCGTCGAGGTTGACCGTTTCGATGGAGAGCGGCGCTCCGGCTTTATGGGCGACGGCGGCACGAACCTGCATGGCGATCCTCGGTGTTTTCTTTTTGACGGGTCAGCGAATAGGCGCGCCATGGTTCCAGGGGGCGCGGCGCGGCGCAAGCCTTTATGCGAGCCCTTTTTTGCCTTGTCCACCGTGCGATCCGGCCTGTGATCGGGGTCACTGATTTTGCATGGGAACCGACGCATGATTGCAACATTCCGCGGCACGTGCAGCCTTAACGACATGCGCCGCGAGAGACGTAGGGATGCCGGAAACCGCAGCCGAGTCAGGGCTGCGACGAGCCAGCTTAGGTGGGTCGGCTTTCCACCTGACCGCCGGACGGATTGGTGCCGCCGAAAAAATCGCCAGTCCGCTGCCGACGCGAAAGCCGATCGATTGCTGCGCGAGCCGAGCCAAGGCTTAGTGCGCGGCGATGATATTGAGGATCGAAATGAAGTACGATCGCGATACGTTCATGGAACGCGTTGGACCGAAACTGATGGGCGCGCTGGCCTTGCTGGCGGCGGGCACGATTCTGCTTCAGGTCGCAATGGTATTCGCGGCGCCGTTCCTGCTTTAGCCGGCCGGCGCATCAGCGCGCGGCGACTTCCGCAAACAATTTGTCGAATGCACGCACGGCGACCGCCGGGCCGCCCGCGTGCGTCCAGACGCCGGAGGCGACGGCGAGAAAATCCGCGCCCGCCTCGACGAGCGGACGCGCGTTGTCGACCGTGATGCCGCCGATCGCGACTTGCGGGACGATGGCGATCTCGTGCCACCACCTCAGCAGGTCGAGCTCCGCGCGCGTTTTCGCGTCCTTGGTTGTGGTGTCGAAGAACGCGCCGAAAGCGACGTAGTCGGCCCCCGCCTCCGCCGCCTCGATGGCCAGATCGCGCGAAGCGTGGCAGGTAACGCCGATGATGGCGTCGTGGCCGAGGATGCGTCGCGCGTCCGCGTAGCTCGAATCTTCCTGCCCGATATGGACGCCGTCGGCACCCGTCTGCACAGCGAGATCGGGTCGGTCGTTGACGATCAGCGCCACGTCGCGCGCGTGACAGATCGGCCGCAACGCCTCGGCGGCGCGCAGGATCGCCGCGTCGTCAACGTCCTTGAGCCGCAGCTGCAACGAGGCGACATCGCCGGCATCCAGCGCCGCCGCCAAGATGTCGACGAACGATGCGGGATCGAAACGCTGCGGCGTTATGAGATATAGCCGGCAGCGCGATGTCGTAGGTGCGTCGATCGCCGCTATTCCTTGTAGATCTTGATGATCGCATCCAACAGGCTCAGCGCTTCGTCGCGCGGCCGTTGGAACGTGTTGCGGCCGATGATCGATCCGTTGGCACCGCCCGCCGCGATCTCGCTGATTTCCTTCAGCAGGCCTTTTTCGTCCTTCGCGGCGCCGCCCGAGAACACGACAATGCGGCGGCCGTTGAAGCACGATTGCACCACGTGGCGGATACGCGCCGGCAGCGTGGCGATGTCGATCTTCTGCTTTTCGTACACCGACTTCGCTTCGGCCTGCTCGATGAAGGCGGTCGGCGGTTTGACCTTGATAATGTGCGCACCGAGCAGTGCCGCCATGTGCGCCGCGTAGGCGGTGACATCGACCGCCGTCTCGCCGTCTTTCGAGAGCTTGCCGCCGCGCGGATACGACCAGATCACCACGGCCAGGCCGACGGACTTGGCTTCTTCCGACAGCTCGCGAATTTCTTCCATCATCTGGAATTGTTCTTCGGAGCCGGGATAGATCGTAAAGCCGATCGCCGAACAGCCGAGCCGCAGCGCATCGCCGACCGAAGCGGTGACCGCCTGATCCTTGCTGACGGCATGAGAGTTCGCGCTGTTGACCTTCAAGATGGTCGGGATCTGCCCGGCGAACGTATCGGCGCCTGCCTCCAGCATGCCGAGCGGTGCGGCGTAGGCCGACAGGCCCGCGTCGATTGCGAGCTGATAATGGTAATGCGGATCGTAGCCCGCGGGATTGGGCGCAAAGCTGCGCGCCGGACCATGCTCGAAGCCTTGATCGACAGGCAGGATGACCAGCTTGCCGGTGCCGCCGAGTCGACCCTGCATCAAGATGCGCGACAGGTTTGCCTTGGTGCCCGGGTTGTCGCTTTCATACTGGCTCAGAATTTTTCTGACGCGCGGCGTCATCTTCATAGCGGTCGTCTCCTCGATAATACGGGCGGCGCCCGAATTGGCGGCCGTTTCGGATAATTGCGCCTTTGCTTAAACCACGCCCCGCCGCTTTGCAACGGAGCGCAAGACTGACGCTTTGTCGCTGCGGCCGAGCGCTGCGCGGCAGGCGGCGAGCGGGTCGGCGACGCCGAGCAGGTCCAGCGCCGGCGGCCGCCGCACGACCACGCGCGCGCCGCATTGGCGCGCCATGTCGGCCAACTTACGACGCACGCCGAGCGGCCCGGTGAAGCAGACCGCCGTGACACCGGCGCGCAACGCCGCCATCGCATCGCCGGCCCGGTCGGCGCAATCGAGCACAAAACTTGCTTGCGCATGGGGTGCCGCACGGCGCGCGGCCCGTTCCATCGCAGCGAAGTAGCCGGCGCCCAGATACGCGCTCGCTCCCGGCGCCGACCAGATCGCGACCTCCGCGCCGGCCGCGCGGCCTGCGCGCAAGGCGGCGACCGCTTGGGCAAGCGCATGGACGACGACGCATAATTTCCGACGGTTCGCGGCAACTGGGCGGGTCATGGCGTGCGTACAATACGGCGAAGCCGTCCGTTCGCGCAGCGGCTTCGGCGCGGCAATAAACAGCCTTGCGGCGCCTGCGGCGTTTCCCATATGGAAACAACCTTAGATCGCGCAAGAGTTCCGCTTGCCGGGGAAAAAATGAATAAAATCAGCGGCATACTGAAAAGCGTCGTCGGAACGAGACGGGGCCGCATCGGGCTGTTCGTGATCGCGGCAGCCGCGCTCGGGGCATTCCTGCTGACCGGCGGCTCGCCGTCGGTCGAGATCGTGCAGCCGATCAAGGGCCCGGCGGTACAGGCGGTGTACGGTACCGGCGCCATCGAACCGGTGGTCTGGGCCAAGGTCGCCTCCACGGTGGCCGGCCGCATCGTCGACATCAAGGCGCGCGACAACGACAAGGTGAAACGCGGCGACGTGCTCTTGCAACTGGACGATCGCGAAGCGCGCGCGAAACTCGCCGAGTTCGAGGCCAACGAGAAATTCATGCGCGAAGAGCTCGATCGCACCAACATGCTGATCGAGCGCAACGTCGCCTCGCGCCAGCAGTTCGAGCGGGCGCAATCGCAGATGCTGGCGGCGCGCGCCGCGGTCGATGCGCAGAAGCAGAAGGTCGCGGATCTGCGCATATTGTCGCCGATCGACGGCTCGGTGCTGCGCCAGGACGGCAATATCGGCGAGGTCGTTACGGTCGGCCAGGCGCTGTTCTGGATCGGCAATTGCTGCCCGATGCGCGTGGATGCGGAGATCGACGAGGAACAGATCCCGCTGGTCAAGGTCGGCCAGCGCGCGCTAGTCAAGGTTGACGCATTCCCCGATCGCGCGTTCGCCGGCCAGGTCACGGAAATCACGCAGAAGGGCGACCCCGTCAATAAGAACTACCGCGTGCGCATCGCGCTGCCCGACGACACCCCGCTGATGATCGGCATGACCACCGAAATCAATGTCGTCGTGCGCGAAGTGAAGGACGCAATGCTGATCCCGGATCGCGCCATCAAGGGCCGCGACCAGGTGTGGGTGGTCGCGGATGGCCGCGCACAGCTCAAGCGGGTCAAGGTCGGCGTTCGCGGACAGACGCTGAGCGAGATAGCCGAAGGTCTGGCGGCCGACGACTGGGTGATCGCCAATCCGCCGCGCGATCTCGCGGCCGGCACGCGGGTCAAGGCCAAGCCCGCGAAACCGGCAGCGCAGGCCAAGTAACATGGCGCTGCTGCTGCACATCGCGCTCACGCATCTGCTGTCGCGCAAGCGGCAGACGCTGGTGTCGGTGTTCGGCGTCGCGATGGGTGTCGGGTTCTCGATCGGCATTGCGGCGATGATGCAGGGTTTCCAGCAGGATTTCGTCGACCGGGTGATCAACAACACGCCCAACATCATCATGAAGGACGAATTCCGCAGCCCGCCGAAGCAGGCGGTCGAGATCGCCCATGCCGACGCAACGATCGAACTGCTCGGGCAGAAACCGCGCGACGAAGTCAACGGTATCCGACAAGCCGGGCAGATCATCGACGTGCTGTCGCGACGCGGCGACCTGGTGGTGGCGCCCGTGCTGCAAGGCCAGATCTTCCTGCGCTACGGCAGCAAGGACGTTTCGGCCAACCTGATCGGCATCGAGCCGGAACTCGAGCGGCGCGTCACCAACATCGAAAAGGATCTGGTGCAAGGCTCGCTCGAACAGCTCAGGACCGCCGCGAACGGCGTCATTATCGGCAGCGGCCTGGCGAAAAAGCTCGGCGCGCAGCTCAACGACACGGTGACGGCGGTTTCACCCGCCGGCGTCATCCTGCGCGTCAAGATCGTCGGCATCCTGCGCACCGGCGTCGTCGCGATCGACGAGACGACCGGATACGCGCTGCTCAAGAAAGTGCAGGTGCTGCAGAACCGCACCAACGTCGTGAACCAGATCCGCATGAAGGCCGACGACGTGAGCCAGGCGCGCGCCATCGCCGCCGATATCGAGGCGCGTTTTACCTACCGCACCGAGAGTTGGGAGGAAACCAACGAGGGCGTGTTCGGCATCTTCGTCATTCAAAACGGGGTCATGTATTCGACCACCGGCGCGATTCTTCTGGTTGCCTGTTTCGGCATCTTCAACGTGATCTCGACCGTGATATTCGAGAAGACGCGCGATATCGCAATTCTCAAGTCCATGGGCTTTCACGAACTCGACATCCGCAAGATATTCCTCATGGAAGGCATGATCCTGGGCCTCATCGGAGGGCTCGCCGGCTGGGCGCTCGGCTTCGGGATCATTCAGGTGCTCGCCTCGATTCGCTTCGATGTCGGCGGCATCGTCACGGCGCAAGGCTTTATTCTCAACAGGTCGTTCACCAATTACTGGATTGCCGGCGCGCTGGCGTTTACCGCCGCCACTCTGGCTGCCTATATCCCGGCCAAACGCGCGGCGCGCGTCAATCCGGTGCAGATCATTCGCGGCGCGAGCTGAAGCCGATCATGGAACACGCGCTCATCAGGGCCGAGAACGCGACGCGCATTCTTTCGGGCGCCATCGACGTGACGCTGGTGCGCAACATCAATCTGGAAATTGCGCGCGGCGAAATGGTTGCCATCAACGGGCCTTCGGGGTCGGGTAAATCGTCGCTGCTGTACCTGCTCGGTCTTTTGGATACGCCGACCAGCGGGCGAATCCTGGTCGACGGCATCGACACCGGCACGTTGAGCGATAACGAGCTTGCGGACCTGCGCCTGGCGAAAGTGGGTTTCGTGTTCCAATTTCACTTTCTGCTGCCCGAATTCACGGTGCTCGACAACATCATGGTCCCGATGCTCAAGCTGGCGCGCTTGAGTTCCGGCGAAGTCCGCGATCGCGCGGAAAACCTGTTGCGCGATCTGGGTCTCAGCGATCACATGAAAAAGCGCCCGGAACAGCTCTCGGGCGGCCAGCGCCAGCGCGTCGCGATCGCCCGCGCGCTCGCCAACGAGCCGGCGATCATCCTGGCCGACGAGCCGACCGGTTCGCTCGACCAGAAGAACGGCCAACTGGTGTTCGACGTGTTCAAGCAATTGGCGCACGAGATGGGCAAGGCGGTCATCACCGTAACGCACGATGCGCACCTGGCGGCGCAGACCGACCGGCAGATCCATCTGGTCGACGGACAGATCGTCTACGACGTCAATGGCGATCGCATGTTGCCGGCCGGGGCGCCGGTCTGACCCGCACTTCGACCGCATGAACGGAGTTGCGCGCGCCCGCATCGGGCTGCGAGACGCCGTTATTGTCGGTCGCACGCGACAGCAGCGTCGTCGGACCGGATGCGAGATGCCGCACGGTCAGGCGAAAGCGTTGCCAGCTCCAGTCGCGGCGCGACTCCAATTCCGCCGCGTTCCAGGTGCGGCCGGCGTCGGCGCTGACGACGACCTCGCGTACGCCGGACGCGGCCCACGCCCAGCCCCAAATATCGGCGGACGATCCGACGACGGTTTGCGCCGGCGCCGGAGCCACGATCACCGATTCGGGCGCCACCTCCCAGACCGGCTGGGTGCCGGACGACGGGTCGGCGTCGGTCGCCGGCAGCGGGTCGTTGTAGAACACGGTGGTGAACGGGCCCGGCGCGCGGCGGTCGGCCACTTCCAAACGCCACAACCATTTGACGGCGTTGGTGCCGTAATACCCCGGCACCACCAGACGCGCCGGAAATCCGTGTTCGCGCGGCAAGGTTTCGCGGTTCACCTCGTAGGCCACCAGCACGCCACCTTCGGCCAGGCGCGACAGCGGCATATCCTTCACGTACGCATCGGTTTCGGTGCCGTCATAGGCGCCATGATCGAGCCCATGCGACCATAGGTGAGTCGCATTCGGCTGCACGCCCGCTTTGCACAACAGGTCGCGCAGATCCACGCCGCCCCAAACCACGTTGGCGATGCGGCGCGTGGCAAGCGCCGGATTGCGCGGATAGCCGGCGCATTCGTGGATCGATTGCACCTCGCGCTTCGGCAGCGTGCGCAATGCAGCCAAGGTCAGCGAGAACGGCCGCTCGACCAGACCGGCGATGTCCAGCGTCCAGCTCTCGGCATCGATTCGCGGAATACCCAGATGCGCCACGCCGAAGAAATCCCTGGTCGGCGTGATCGCATCGTGCAGCTGATGCGGCAGCAGCGGGATACGGCGGAAAAATCCCGGCGGATCGAGCGTCGCAGGTTTACGCAAAGCCCGGCCCCCGTTCGACGATTTGCCACACGTCAAGCATTGCACGCAAAGAACAAAACGAATACGATGTTATGTAGATTAGTTCATGTTGCCCTGCATTTTGCAGTTAGTCGCGTTAAAAGAACTAGATATTGTGCGTTTAAAGAAAACCTGGGAGCCCGCAAATGGGTGCTTTGGCCGTCAATGAGGAACTGCTGGAATTCGCGCGGAATCGTCGCTTCGCAACGCTTTTGGCCGATCCGCCATGGCGGTTTGCGAACCGCACCGGCAAGATGGCGCCTGAGCACCGGCGCCTATCTCGGTACGAAACCTTGTCGGTCGAAGAAATTGCAGCGTTGCCGATTGGGGCGGTAACTGAGGCCACGTCGCATTTATATCTTTGGGTACCGAATGCTTTGCTACCTGACGGAATCACGGTAATGCAGGCGTGGGGCTTCACGTACAAAACCAATCTTGTGTGGCATAAGATTCGCAAAGACGGCGGATCTGACGGACGTGGGGTCGGTTTTTACTTCCGAAACGTCACTGAATTGATCTTATTTGGCGTCAAAGGAAAAAATGCGCGCACGCTGGCGCCGGGCCGCCGGCAAGTGAATTATCTGAATTCGAGGAAACGCGAACATTCTCGAAAGCCGGATGAGCAATATTCCATTATCGAGGCATGTAGCCCGGGACCATACCTTGAGTTATTCGGGCGCGGAACGCGAAAAAATTGGGAAACTTGGGGCAACCAAGCCGGCGATGGATATAAACCATCGTGGGACACATACGCGTACAACTCGCATAGTCAGTTAGATCTGCACAAATAGCTCAAATTTTAATTACTGCAGCGGGCAGACCGATCAACACTAGCGGGCACGGGTTTCCGACACCGCGCCGGATACGGTCGTCTAGTTTTCGCCAGTGCGTTGTGGCCTGACCGAATTTGTCGCTGCAGAAGGCATCTGTCCAAGCGTCGCTGAACGGCACCCCTTTCGCGGTTCGCTGAGTTACGGCGCTTTCCTGACGTTCCGTAGGGTTCTTAACGCCATGTTTACGGAGTTCGGCGAACGACGTGATCTCGTATTTTTTTGCGAACGCCCTGACTAGATCACGCAGCGAGTCCTGCAACGTCGAACCTCGCGTAAGAATGATACCGACACTGATGGCGCCCTCGGTATGCAATCGTTTGAAGTTTTCCAGGTCACGGTCGAAAAATGGATCCTTATTGTTCCATTCGATCTCCAGGGCGATAACACCATTTGCGCAAGTGCGAACGTGATCCATCTGGTGTGAAATCGATTCTGCCTCGCGACCATCGATCAGTTTTTTGATCGTGAAAACGTGCTTGTTCCAAGTCTTGGCGGCAAATGCCCTGCGGAGATTTTGAGTGGTGACGGCCTCTCCACCGCCGCTCCGCACCAAATCTTCAACAGAAATTGAGGTGCTTAGTAATATTTCCTCGATTTCAGTTACAATTTCAGGAAAGTCGCCGCTAATGATCGCTTCCGCGTGGGAACGGAATTCGAGCTCGAATTTCCTCTTCCGCAACCGGTCGAACAATGCGATCCCCCACCCACAGCGCATCAAAGCTAAGACGAAACGCAATTTAAAGTAAGCCACTTATCCAAAAAAACGGCCCCGCGTCTGCCGCCGGGGCCGTTCTTGAGCACTAAATCCGTCGAAGCTTAGTGCAGCTTGCCCATCGCCACCGCCGTGTCGGACATGCGGTTGGAGAAGCCCCATTCGTTGTCGTACCAGGACAGCACGCGCACCAGCGTGCCGTCGACCACTTGCGTCTGCGTGAGATCGAACACCGAGCTGGACGGATTGTGGTTGAAGTCGGTCGACACCAGCTGCGCACTGTTGGTGGTCAGGATGCCCTTCAGCTTGCCGGCCGCGGCTTGCACCACCGCCGCGTTGATTTCATCGGGCGTCGTCGCCTTCTTGGCAACGAATGTCAGATCGATCAGCGAGACGTTCGGCGTCGGCACGCGCACCGACGTCCCGTCCAGCTTGCCCTTCAGTTCCGGCAGCACCAGGCCGAGCGCCTTGGCGGCGCCGGTCGAGGTCGGGATCATCGACAGCGCCGCCGCGCGTGCGCGCCGCAGGTCCTTGTGCAGCGTGTCGACCGTGCTCTGGTCGCCGGTATAGGCGTGGATGGTCGTCATGTAGCCGCGCTCGATGCCGATCGAATCGTTGAGCACCTTGGCGACCGGCGCGAGACAATTGGTCGTGCACGACGCGTTCGAAACCACGCCGTGGTTGTTGTTGAGCTGCTCGTGGTTGACGCCGTAGACGACCGTCAGATCGGCGCCGTCGCACGGGGCCGAGACGAGTACGCGTTTGGCGCCGGCCGCGATGTGCAGCGCGGCCTTGTCGCGCGTGGCGAAGATGCCGGTGCATTCGAGCACCAAATCGACGCCGAGCGCCTTCCATTGCAGCTTGGTCGGGTCGCGTTCGGCGGTCACCTTAATAGGTCCGCCGCCCAGATCGATCGTATCGCCCTTGACGGTCACGTCGGCCGGGAACTGGCCATGCACGGAATCGTATTTCAGCAAATGCGCGCTGGTTTCGACCGGGCCGAGATCGTTGATCGCGACGAATTCGATGTCTTTGCGTTTGGCTTCGTAGGCGGCGCGCAGAACCAGGCGCCCAATGCGACCGAAACCGTTGATGGCAACGCGAACCGTCATTTCATTCTCCGTTTCGTTGAGCGGCCGGGCGGCGCGTTGCGAGCGCGCGCCCGTTAGGGAACTTCGAGTGCGGTTAACTAGAGTCGACGCTTGGCGGCTTCAACCACCGCCTCGGCGGTGATACCGAAATGCTTGAACAGATCTTCCGCCGGGGCCGAGGCGCCAAAGCCGGGCATGCCGACGAAAGCGCCCTTTTCGCCGAGGTATCTCTCCCAGCCGAAGCCGGTGGCGGCTTCGACCGCGACGCGCACGGTGTTCGGTCCGAGCACTTCGCTGCGGTACGCGGCCGGCTGCTGTTCGAACAGCTCCCAGCACACCATCGAAACCACCGACGTGCCGATGCCCTCGCCTTGCAGCAGTTTCCGCGCGGCCAGCGCCAGATGCACTTCCGAGCCGGACGCCAGCAGCGTGACTTTCGGTGCGGTATCGGCATGCGCGAGCACGTAGCCGCCGCGGGCCGAGAGATTGTCCTTGGTGTATTGCGTGCGCACGGTCGGCAGCGCCTGGCGCGTCAGCACCAGAATCGAGGGAGTCTTGTCGTGGGCGAGCGCCAGCGCCCAGCATTCCGCGGTCTCGACCGCGTCGGCCGGGCGGAACACGTTCAGATTGGGAATCGCGCGCAACGCCGCCAAGTGTTCGACCGGCTGATGCGTCGGCCCGTCTTCGCCGAGGCCGATCGAATCGTGCGTCATCACATAGATGACGCGCTGCTGCATCAACGCCGACAAACGTATCGAGGGGCGGCAATAGTCGGTGAACACCAGGAACGTGCCCGAATACGGGATCACGCCTCGGTGCAGCGCCATGCCGTTCATCGCAGCGGCCATGCCGTGCTCGCGCACGCCGTAATGGATGTAGCCGCCGGAGAAATCCTTGGCGGTGACGATTTTGTGGTCCTTGACCTTGGTATTGACCGAGCCGGTCAGGTCGGCCGAGCCGCCGATCAACTCCGGCATCACCTTGGTCAGGCTTTCGAGCACGACGCCCGAGCTTTGGCGCGTCGCCTGTTTCGGCGGTTCGGCGGCGAATTTCTGCTTCAGCGTGTCGATGGCGCCGGCCAAGCCTTCCGGCAGGCGGCCCTCCATCACGCGCTCGAATTCGGCGCGGCGGTCCGGCTGCTGCACCGAGAAGCGGCGCTGCCACTGCATGAACTCCTGGGCACCGCGGCTGCCGGCCTGGCGCCACGACGCGAGCACGTCGTTCGGCACCAGGAACGCCGGATGCGACCAGCCGAGCTTTTCGCGCGCGCCGGCGATTTCCTGCGCGCCCAGCGGCGAGCCGTGGGTCGAGGCCGAGCCAGCCTTGGTCGGCGCGCCGTAGCCGATCGTGGTGCGGCACGCGATCATCGACGGCGTATCGGTTTTCTTGGCGGCAGCGATCGCCGTGGTGACCTGCTCGGTGTCGTGGCCGTCGACCGACTGCACGTCCCAGCCGGCGGCCTGGAAGCGCTTGAGCTGATCTTCCGAAGTGGTGAGATCGGTCGCGCCGTCGATCGAGATCTTGTTGTCGTCGAACAGCACGATCAGCTTGCCGAGTTTCAGGTGTCCGGCGAGGGAAATGGCTTCCTGCGCGATGCCTTCCATCAGGCAGCCGTCGCCGGCGATCACGTAGGTGTAATGATTGACCAGCTCGTCGCCGAAGCGGGCATTGAGCAGCCGCTCGGCCAGCGCCATGCCGACCGCATTGGCGAGGCCTTGGCCGAGCGGACCGGTCGTCGTTTCGATGCCAGCGGCGTGGCCGTATTCCGGATGCCCGGCGGTGCGGCTGCCGAGCTGCCGAAAGCGACGAATCTCGTCGATCGTCATGTCCGGATAGCCGGTCAGATAGAGCAGCGAGTACAGCAGCATCGAGCCGTGGCCGGCGGACAGCACGAAGCGGTCGCGATCCGGCCAATCGGGATGCTGCGGATCGTATTTGAGGAAGCGCGTGAACAGCACCACGGCCGTGTCGGCCATGCCCATCGGCATGCCGGGATGGCCCGATTTCGCCTGTTCGACCGCGTCCATGGAGAGCGCGCGAATCGCATTCGCCATCATTTTGGGGGTGACTGTGTGCGCATCCATCGGGAGCGGCAATCCTTGTAAAAAATCAGTGCCCGCAAGCTCTTGAGCGAGCCGTTGCGCGCGGAACATGCCGCCCGGCGGGCACCCCGTCAACGGACATTTCCGCCCGCCGACTTGCACCGCGTGCGATGCGATTCGCCGGCACGCAACGCGGCGACAATATGCGGCGACGCGCGCCGCCGGATGCAACCCACCGGTATGCCGCCGATCCGGCCGATGGCCGCTTCGGCCCCCAAAGGTTGACGCGGGCTTTCGGCGCGTCCTATGCTTCCGCTTGAGGCATGTATTGTAACCCCTCGTAGATCAAGAAAATTTGACGGCGACGGAAGCAGACGCGAGCGGCGGCATGAGCGATCTCGAAACGTCACGGCAACGGCTTGAACAGGCGCTCACCCGGCTGGAATCGGCGCTGGCGGCAAGACGCGCGCGCGCCGCGGGGCCGGCCCCCGAACTGCCGCTCGGGCCGGATATCAATGGTCTGACCCAAGCGCTTGAAGCCGCGCAACGGGAGAACACGCACCTGACGCGCGTCAACGAAGCGGTATCGCGCCGTCTCGATGCCGCAATTGCGCGCCTTAAATCGGTCATTGAGGAGTAGCCGATGGCCGAAGTCGTGGTTTCCGTCAACAAACGCAATTATTCCGTCGCCTGCGACGACGGGCAGGAGCCGCATCTGCGCAAGCTGGCCGCGGCGCTGGACAAGCGCGTCGAGCAACTGGCCGAGCAGATGGGCCAGATCGGCGACCAGCGCCTGCTGCTGATGGCCGGCCTGTTGCTGGCCGACGAGCTGTACGAATTGGAGTCGCAACTGCACCGGGCGACCGCCGCGCTCGAGCACGACGCGGCCGGCCGGGAAGCGGCCGGCATTACCGCCCTGGCCGAGCGGGTCGAGGCGCTCGCCGCGCGAGTCGAGGCCGACGCAGGTTGAACCGTCCCGCCATGCGATTTCCGATTGCCGGCCCGGCAAGCTATTGTTAGGCGGTAGACGCGCCGCGTCGAAACCCTACCTAGTCTGGCGAAATGTCGATCATCGACGACAAACGCGATCTGCGGGTCGCCGCGTTGCAGCGGCGGAACAAGGCCGCCGCGCAATTGGCCGGCAGCGCCGGCTCGATGCTGCGCGACCTGTTCCTGGCCCGCTTGTCCCTGCCGGCCGGCACGGCGATCAGCTTCTACTGGCCGATGCGCAATGAGATTGACCCGCGTCCGCTGGTCATGCACCTGCATCGCGCCGGCCATCCGTGCGCCCTGCCCCATGTGATCGCCAAGGGGCAGCCATTGGGCTTCCGCGCCTGGCACCCCGGCCTGGTGATGATCAAGGGTTCATACGGCGAACTGATCCCGGGCCCGGAACAGCCTTCGGTCCGGCCGGACATTCTGCTCGTCCCGTTTCTCGCCTTCGACCGGCGCGGCTACAGGCTCGGCTACGGCGGCGGCTATTACGATCGTACCATCACCGCGCTGCGCGAGACCGGCGGCGTGGTCGCGATCGGCGTCGGGTTCGGCGACCAGGAGGTTTCCGTGGTGCCCAGCCATGACCGCGACGCGGTGCTGGACTGGGTTGTCACCGAGCGCGAAGCGATCCACATTCCGCCGCGACCGCCCTCGCCCGCCCGCGGAAACTGACCATGGACCTGTATCATATCTGGTGCGACCTGAAGCCCGGACAGTCGGATGTCGAGTTCTGCCGGCATGTCGGCGCCTATCTCGGCAAGCTCAAGGACGAAGCGCGCATCGCCGGTTTCCGCATCACGCGGCGCAAACTGGGGCTGGGGCCGCAGGAACTGGGCGAGTTTCACATCGTCGTCGAAATCGATTCGCTGGCGCAGCTGGAAACCGCATTTCAGCGCGTTGCCGCGCGCGACGAGCCGATCGAAGGTCTGCACCATGCCGTCAATTCGCGTGTCGCGAACGCGCGTTTTGCCTTATACCGCGACTTCCCGGACGCCGGGCGCAAGACCGGCCACGAGAAATTCTGACGGAAAAATCTAAGGACACCTGGACAATGCGAATTCTCTATTGCGGCGATGTGGTCGGGCGCTCCGGGCGCGACGTGGTGACGCGCGAATTGCCGCGCATCAAGCGCGAATTGGATCTCGATTTCGTCGCCGTCAACGGCGAGAACGCGGCCGCCGGATTCGGCATCAACGAGCAGATCTGCAAGGATTTCTATGCGGCGGGCGCCGATTGCGTACTGCTCGGCAATCACGCCTGGGATCAGCGCGAAATCATCCCGTACATCGGCAACGACCCGAAACTGCTGCGGCCGCTCAACTATCCGAAGGGCACGCCGGGGCGCGGCGCCAACACCTACGACGTACGCGGCGGGCGCAAGATTTTCGTCGCCCAGGTCATGGCACGGCTGTTCATGGACCCGCTCGACGACCCGTTCGTCGCCGTCGAAGAGGCCCTCGCGCCGTATCGCCTGGGCGGCAATGTGAACGCGATCATGATCGACGTGCACGGCGAGGCGACCAGCGAGAAGATGGCGCTCGGCCACGTCGTCGACGGACGCGCGTCCTTATTGTGCGGCACGCATACACATGTGCCGACGGCGGATGCGCAGATTCTGCCCGGCGGCACGGCCTATCTGACCGACGCCGGCATGTGCGGCGACTATGATTCCGTGATCGGCATGAAGAAGGACAACATCATCGAGCGTTTCAAGCGCAAGATGCCGACCGACCGCATGACCCCCGCGGACGGCGAAGCGACCTTGTGCGCGGTCTACGTCGAAACCGATGACAAGACCGGGCGGGCCAAGAAAATCGCGCCGGTGCGGGTCGGCGGACGGTTATCGCCGGCCTGGCCGGATTAGGCCGTATTGGCGCGCACAACCCCACGTCGCTTGACTCGCGTCTTTCGCAGGTCGACAGTTTCCGGGTCCCGATAGCGCATCCGAACAGCGCTGCCGCGGCATATCGGGGCCGTCATCAACCGCCGGAGACGCACCATGTTCATGGACTATCTGTACTTCCGCAAACTCCTGCTGCCGCAATATGTCTTCGTGCTTTTCTGGATTCTGGTGGGACTTTCGTTCCTCTCGGGCGTGTTTTCGATTGCGACCGGTACGGGTCTCGGCGTCCTCAACGGGATCCTGACCTGGATCATCGGGCCGATCATTTCGCGCTTCGTCTGCGAAATCGTGATCGCCGCGTTCCGTGCGCTGGAACGGCTGGAAAATATCGACAACAACACGAAACGCTAGGCGCAAGAAGGCGGCCCGCGTCGGACGCACCACCGGCGCGGGTCCTTCGCCGATCCCTTCGTCGCAAACGCGCGTCCGCACCGGATTTCGGCGGTGTGCAAATGATGCCGCCTGGGCAGCGCGAGACTGGCCGCTGGGGGCTTGCTTTTTCGGCGCCAACGCGATTCTTTAGCGCCGCGCCCCGAAACGTCGGGCAAGCGGCTGAATTCATGGACTTTGCGTAGGATCGAGACAATGGCTGGCCATTCCAAATTCAAGAACATCATGCACCGCAAAGGCGCGCAGGACGCCAAGCGGGCCAAGATTTTCGCCAAGCTGGGCCGCGAAATCATGGTGGCCGCGCGCCAGGGCGCCGATCCGGCGGCGAATTTCCGGCTGCGCACAGCAGTCCTCGCGGCACGCGCGCAGTCGATGCCCAAGGACACGATCGAGCGCGCGATCAAAAAAGGCTCCGGCGAAGCCGGCGGCGCCGCGTTCGAGGAGATCCGCTACGAAGGCTTCGGGCCGGGCGGCGTTGCGATCATCGTCGACGCGCTGACCGACAATCGCAACCGCACGGCGTCCGACATCCGCGCGATCTTCGGCAAGAACGGCGGCAACCTGGGCCAGACCAACAGCGTCATATCGACGTTCGAGCGAATCGGAATGATCGTCTACCCGAAGGATGCGGCGACCGCCGAGGCAATGTTCGAGGCGGCGCTCGATGCCGGCGCGAGCGACGTCGTATCGACCGACGAAGGGCACGAAATCGTGTGCGCGCCGGGCGATCTGGCCGCCGTGCGCGACGCGCTGGAGGCCAAGTTCAAGGCGCCGACCAGCGCCGGCCTGGTGTGGCGGCCGATCAATTCGGTGCCCGTGGAGGATCAGGACTCGGCCGAAGATCTGTTGGCATTGATCGAAGGTCTGGAGGACAATGACGACGTGCAGACCGTGACCGCCAATTTCGATATTCCGGATGCCATTATGGCGAAGTTGAGCGCCGGAGCCTCATGATGCGTGTGCTCGGACTCGACCCCGGCCTGCGCCGCACCGGATGGGGCATCGTCGAGTCCTCGGGCAACCGACTGCGGCACCTGGCGAGCGGCGCCATCGCCACCGACGCGAAGACGAGTACCGCGGCGCGGCTGACGCAATTGTTCGAAGGCGTCCTCAAAGTCATCGACGCACACCTTCCCGCATGCGCTGCGGTCGAAGAGGTATTCCTCAACAAGAACCCGGGATCGACCTTGAAGCTCGGCCAGGCGCGCGGCGTTGTCATGCTGGCGCCGGCGTTTCGCGGGCTTGCGGTCAGTGAATACGCGACGAACATGATCAAGAAGTCGGTCGTCGGGGCCGGTCATGCGCAGAAGGAGCAAGTCGCCAGCATGCTCCGGGTCCTACTACCGGGCGCCGCGCACGACGATCCGGATGCCGCCGATGCGCTGGCTGCCGCGATTTGCCACATTCATCACGCCGGCACGCGCGCCTTGTGGCTCGCCGCACCGCAAACGGCGTCGCGCCCATGATCGCATCGCTGCATGGCATCGTCGATCTCGTCGGCGCCGATCACGCGGTGATCGACGTCAACGGCGTCGGCTATCACGTGTTCGCGTCGGCGCGCACGCTGGGACGGATGAGCAAGGGCGAACGCGTGCGGATCTCCGTCGAAACCCACGTGCGCGAGGATCACATTCACCTTTATGGCTTCGGCGATCCGGCCGAGCGCGACTGGTTCCGGCTGCTGACGACCGTACAAGGGGTCGGCGCCCGGACCGCCCTGTCGATTCTGTCCGCCCTGTCCCCTGCCGACTTGGTGCAGGCGATTGCGGCCCAGGACAAGGCGCCGGTCACGCGCGCCGACGGGGTCGGACCGAAGCTGGCTAACCGTATCGTCACCGAACTGAAGGACAAGGTCGCCAAAATGTCGCTCGGCGCCGGCGCGCTGCTCGCGGTACCCGAGGGCTTGGCGCCCGACGGCACTGCGCTGAATGACGCGATCTCGGCGCTGGTCAATCTCGGCTATGGCAAGAGCGAGGCCTATGGCGCGGTTGCCCGAGTCAGCCAGCGACTGGGCAAGGACGTCGGCGCGGAAACTCTGATCAAGGCGGGCTTGAAGGAATTGAGCGCATGAGCGCCGCGGGCCGGAACGGCGCGGGCAAGGACGACGCAGCGCGCATCGTCGCTGCGGCGCCCGAGCCGGACGACGCTGCGGAGGCCAAGCTGCGCCCGCAACGACTGGCCGAGTTCGTCGGCCAGCAGCCGTTGCGCGAGAATTTGCGCGTGTTCATCGACGCCGCCCGCGCCCGCGGCGAGGCGCTCGACCATGTGCTGCTGTTCGGGCCGCCCGGCCTCGGCAAGACGACGCTGGCGCATATTCTGGCGCTGGAGCTCGGCGTCGGCTTTCGCGCCACGTCCGGCCCGGTGATCGGGCGCGCCGGCGACCTCGCGGCGATCCTGACCAACCTGCAGCCGCGCGACGTTCTTTTTATTGACGAAATCCACCGCCTCAATCCGGCGATCGAAGAAATCCTTTATCCCGCGATGGAGGATTTCCAACTCGATCTGGTGATCGGCGAAGGGCCCGGCGCGCGTTCGGTGCGCATCGATCTGCCGCCGTTCACGCTGGTCGGCGCGACGACCCGATCGGGCCTGCTGACCACGCCGTTGCGCGAGCGCTTCGGCATCCCGCTGCGGCTTGAATTTTATGGCGTCGAGGACCTCAAGCGGATCGTCCTGCGCGGCGCGCGCATTCTTTCGCTGCGCTTGTCCGACGACGCGGCCGCGGAGATCGCACGGCGCTCGCGCGGCACGCCGCGCGTTTCGGGCCGGCTGTTGCGGCGGGTGCGCGATTTCGCATCGCTCGGCGGCGACGGCGAGGTGTCGCGCGCGCAGGCCGACCAGGCGCTCACGCGCCTCGACGTCGATGCGCACGGGCTCGATCGCATGGATCGCCGCTACCTTGAATGCATCGCCGAAAAATACGGCGGCGGACCGGTCGGCGTCGAAACCATCGCCGCCTTCCTGTCCGAGCAGCGCGACATGATCGAGGATGTCATCGAGCCATATCTGCTGCAGCAGGGCCTGGTGCAGCGCACGCCGCGCGGCCGCATGCTGTCGAAAAGCGGATACGCATATTTGGGCCTGGCGCCGCCGCGCAATCTGGACAAGCAGCTCGACCTGCTCGGCGCCGACGGCGATCCGGACTCATGACCGGGCCGTCCCGCGAATCCGTGCCCGGCAGCGGCTATACCGACGAAGCCCGCCGATGCCACATCTTTCCGGTCCGTGTCTATTATGAAGATACCGACGCGATGGGCATCGTGTTCTACGTCAACTACCTGAAGTACGCCGAACGGGCGCGGACGGAAGTGCTGCGCCTGCAGGGCCGCGAACAGGATCAATTGCTGCGCGAGCGGGGCCTCGGCTTCGTCGTGCGCCGATGCGAAGTCGATTATCTTGCGCCCGCGCGGCTCGACGACATCCTGCGCGTCGAGACGTATCTGCACGAAGTCGGCGCCGCGAGCCTGCGCCTGCGCCAGGATATCTTCCGCGACGCCGTCAAATTGAGCAGTCTTGTACTTCGCCTCGCCTTCGTATCGCGCGCGGGCAAACCGGAACGACTACCGCGCGATCTGCGCGAAAGCCTTGAATCGCTTGTGTCTCTGAGGTAAAGCCGCGACCCATTGGTCACAAAAAAACCGTTTTTAACTACTATCAGGCCGACGCTATGGATCATTGGTTTCTCGCGCACCTCGCCCAGTTTTTCGATCAATTGACCTCACTGGCGCAGATCGCCGGCGACTCTATCCTGCAACTCGCACAGGCCGATCCGACCGATCCCACCGGCCGGCGTGTCACCGAACAGACGCTTAACGCATTGCCGGGCCTGCCGACGAACCCGGCCGCCGATTTTTCCATCATCGCGATTTTTTCGCGCGCCGATCTGATCGTAAAGACAGTGATCGTGCTGTTGATCCTGGCGTCGTTCTGGAGTTGGACCGTGATCTTCGAGAAGATCATGCTGATCCGCCGGATCAACCGCCGATCGGACGGGTTCGAGGATTCGTTCTGGTCCGGCGGCAACGTCGACGAATTGTTCGAACGCGTCGGCAAGCGCCCGCGCGACCCGATGTCGTCGATGTTCGCGGCGGCCATGCGCGAGTGGCGCCAGTCCGCAGGCAACGCGCCGCGCGATACGCTCGGCATGCAGGGCGGCGTACAGCAGCGCATCGAACGCGTGATGCAGGTCACCATGAGCCGCGAGATGGACCGCACCGAGCGGTACATGGGCTTTCTCGCCTCCGTCGGCGCGACCGCGCCGTTCATCGGCCTGTTCGGCACGGTTTGGGGGATCATGAATTCCTTCAAGGACATCGCGGTGCAGAAGAACACCAATCTGGCAACCGTGGCACCCGGCATTTCGGAGGCGCTGTTCGCCACCGCGCTCGGCCTGGTCGCCGCGATTCCCGCGGTCATCGCCTACAATAAGCTGTCGCACGATCTGTCGCGCTACGCCAACCGGCTCGAAGGTTTTGCCGGCGAGTTTTCGGCGATCGTTTCGCGCGAAATCGACCAGGGGGTCAAATAGATGGCGATGGCTCCGCAACGCAGCGGCCGGTTCAAGGGGCGGCGCGGCTACCAGCCGATGGCGGAAATCAACGTCACGCCGTTCGTCGACGTGATGCTCGTGCTGCTGGTCATTTTCATGGTCACGGCGCCCTTGTTGACCGTTGGCGTACCGGTCGACCTGCCGAAGACCAGCGCCAACACGATCAACGAACCCGACGAACCGCTGGTCGTCTCGATCACGGCGACCGGCGCCGTATTTCTCCAGGAAACCGAAGTGACGCTGGAAACGCTGGTCGCCAAACTGCAGGCGATCGCCGTCAACCGGCCGGACCCGCGCATTTATGTGCGCGGAGATAAATCGATCCAGTACGGCCGTATCATGGAAGTGATGGGCACCGTCAGCAACGCCGGCTTCAAGAAGGTGGCGCTGATCGCCGAAATGAAGGAGGCAACGCCGACCACGAAACCGGCGCCGCCGAGTCCGAAAAAATAACGGAGATCTGAGTGCGGAACGCCGCCCTCTACTCGTTCGGCTTGCATGTCATCGTAGGCGCGCTTTTCGCGTTCGGCCTGCCGGAATTCCGCGTGCCGCCGGAAATGCTGACGCAACCGATCCCGGTCGAGGTCGTCAACATTTCGGAGCGCGCGAACCCGCCGCCGGGCAAGCGCGATGTCGTCGAGAATAAGCAGCCCGAGGCCGACCAGCCCGAGGCCAAGTCGGCGACGCCGCCGAAGGCGGTGCCCGAGCAGACCAAACAGCCGCAAGTCGAACCCAGGCCGGATCTGGCGCGCGTGCCGGAGCCGGAAAAGAAGCCGCAGCCGAACCGCCCGCCCGAGCGCGACATGGCGGCGCTGTTGCCGCCGCCGACGCCGGAACCAAAGCCGCGCACAAAGGTTAAACCTGAACCGAAACCCGAGCCGGAGCCGGAGAAGGTGGAACAGCCGAAGCCCGAGCCGGAAAAGCCGCGTGCCGAAGTGAAACCCGATCCAAAGCCCGAGCCGGAAAAGCCGCGGACCGAAGTGAAACCCGATCCGAAGCCGGAACCCAAGCCGGAAAAGGCGCGCGCCGAGGTCAAGCCGGTCGCCAAGCCGGAGCCGCCCAAACCGGAGCCGCCCAAACCGGACCCCAAGGCCAAGCAGCAGGTCGATTTCGACAAGATGATGCGCGATCTGACCAAGACGAAACAGCAGGCCAGCGTCGACAATCAAAAGGACAAGTCGTCGCAAAACGAAAAGCGCGGCGCGCCCGACAACCGCCCCAGGGATCCCCTGTCAATGACCGAAATGGATGCGATCCGGCGCCAGCTCGCGCAGTGCTGGAATCCGCCGACCGGCGCGAAGTCGGCCCGGGATCTGGTGGTCGATATCGACGTCGACCTCAATCCGGACGGTACCGTGCGCACCACGCGAATCGTCGACGAAGCGCGCGCCCGGCGGGACGACGTGTTTCGCGCGGCGGCGGAAAGCGCGCGACGAGCGTTCTTTAACGCGCGCTGCACACCGCTTAAACTGCCGGCCGGCAAGTACAATACCTGGAAAGCGATCACCGTGCGATTCGACCCCAAGGATATTCTGTGACCCGCCGACGAAAGAGGTACGCCGCGATGCGTTATACGAAAACGATTGCCTTGATCGCCCTGCTCGGATCGTTCGCGATCGGATCCATGGCGGCGGCGCAGCAACAGCCCGGCCGGCCCCTGATCGTGGTCACCGAAGGTCTGGACAATCCGGTCCCGATCGCGGTCAGCGATCTGTTTTCGGCGAAAGGCGACGAAGCGGAAATCGGCCGCAACATTTCGCAAGTGATCGGCGCCGATCTCGAACGCTCCGGTATATTCAAGCCGCTCGACAAGAATTCCTTCATTCAGTCGCCCCAAGCGGTCAATGCCCAGCCGCGCATCGGCGACTGGAAGCAGATCGGCGCTGCGCTCATGGTTCACGGCACGATCGCCGCGCGCGCCAATGGCGACATTCGGGTCGAATTCCGCCTGTGGGACGTCGGCACCGGCCAGCAATTGACCGGCCAGGCGCTCGAAACGCGGCCGCAGAATTGGCGCCGTCTCGCGCACAAGGTGGCCGATGCCATCTACAAGCGCACCACCGGAGAGAACGGATACTTCGATTCGCGCGTCGTCTACGTTGCCGAAACCGGCCCCAAGACTGCGCGCGTCAAGCGCCTGGCGCTGATGGACCAGGATGGTGCCAACCAGCGCTACCTGACCGACGGATCGGCGCTCGTCCTGACGCCCCGCTTCTCGCCCTCATCGCAGGAAATCACCTATCTGTCGTATGTCGGCAATCGGCCGCGCGTGCATGTCATGAACATCGACACCGGGCGACAGGAGGTGGTCGGCGATTTTCCGGGCATGACCTTCGCGCCGCGCTTCTCGCCCGATGGCAACCGGATCATCATGAGCTTGGAAACCAACGGAAATTCCGACATCTACGTGATGGATCTGCGGACACGCCAGACGCAGCGGCTGACCGACCATCCGTCGATCGACACATCGCCGTCATTCTCGCCGGACGCACGGCGAATCGTGTTCAATTCGGATCGCGCCGGCCAGCAGAAGATTTACGTCATGAACGCCGACGGCTCGGCCGTGACCCGCATCACCAACGAGGCCGGCCGGTACGCGACGCCGGTATGGTCGCCGCGCGACGATTTCATCGCGTTTACCAAGATTGCCGGCAGTTCATTCTACGTCGGCGTCATTCGTCCGGACGGAACCGGGGAACGATTGCTGGCCGAAGGGTTTCTAGTGGAGGGGCCGACTTGGTCGCCGAACGGCCGCGTACTGATGTTCTACCGGCAGGATCGGGGCGGGCCGGCGCAGCTTTACACCGTCGATCTGACCGGCAAGAACGAGCGCCGCCTTGGCGCCCCGACCGAAGCGTCGGATCCGGCATGGTCGCCGTTGCTGCGCGACTGACAATCGCGAATGCGAGGTTATGTATATGTTCGAGAAAGGTTTTTTTAACAAGCGGAAGACCGCCGCCGCTTGTTTTCACCGGGAGCCGCGTTTATAGTGCGCGCCAATTTGCGGGCGCTGGGAATTCGGCTCGTAATGCAACAAGGGGTAAGATGATGATCGTGAAGAAACTGTTCGCCGCGGCCGCGATTCTGCTGTCCATCGCCGCGTGCTCGTCGGACAAGAAAACCGATCCGGGCACCACGACGACGACGCAACCGGGCAAACCCTCCCCCAGCGCCGATTGGCGGACCTTTACAAATCCGCAGAGCGGATACGCAGATCGCGTGTTCTTCGATTACAACGAGTACGCGCTGACGGCGGAAGGCCAGCGTACCGCGCAGGCTTGGTCGGAATGGCTCAAAGCCCATCCGCAGGCCCGCATGCTGATCGAAGGTCACGCCGACGAACGCGGGACGCGCGAGTACAACCTTGCTTTGGGTGCCCGCCGCGCCAGTTCGGTGCGCAACTACCTGATCACGCTCGGCGTGCCGGCGAACCGGATCCAGACCGTGTCGTACGGCAAGGAACGCCCGGAAGATCCGGCGTCGAACGAAGCGTCTTGGGCCAAGAACCGCCGCGGTGTCGCGGTGCCGTCCGGTCCGGGCGCGTAACTTCGGCGCGCGAACCGGCCGAGGCGAAGCCAACGTGCATATCAGGGCGCCTGCGCCGCCGTCGGAGCTTCCGACGACCGGGGCAGGCGCCCAAGTTTTGCCGTAAATATCCCGTTGAATTGGCCTTTGGCGTTGCCTTCGGCCCGTAAACTCTCGGAACGCGGCGCGCAAACGCGGGACAGAACATGGATCGTCGATGAACGCTCATTTCGCCGATAGGAAATTGTCCTGGCGCACCGCCGCAATCCTCACGGTGTTGGGCTGCGTTTTGACGGCGGCACCCGTTTCGGCGGAGCCGTCCGAGATCGATTCGATGCGCGAACATGCGGATCGGCTGCGCCTCGAGGCGCAGTCGGTGCGGCGCGACGTTCAGATTGCGCAGATCCAGCCGGGCGCCGCCGCGGTGATCGAGAATCGCCTCAACCAGATCGAAAAACAGCTGCAGGATATGACTGCCCGTCTGGAGGATTTGTCGTTTCAGCAACGCAAGCTGACCGATCAGAACGAGCGCTTCCGCGCCGATGTCGAACAGCGCCTGGAGACCTTGGAGCGCGGACGCCCCGGCCAGGTCACGCCGGCGCGGCCGACGCCGCCCGCGACGACGCAGCCGATGACGACACAACCGGTGCCGCCCCCGCAGCGTCTGGCGCAGCAGCCCCAACCCCGGGCGCCGCTCGACTGGGAGGGCCGCAAGCCGACCAGCCCGAACGCGCCGACCCGGCTGACGCCCGAGCCGGACGCGGACCCGGACGAGCCGCCCGACAACCCCGCCTTGACCTACCCGCCGGCAACGCAGCCGCGCGCGAACAGGCCGTCGGTCGCCGACAACACGACCGGCGCCGTGCTGCCCGAGGGCAGCCCGGACCAACAGTTCCAGTACGCGGTCGACCTGCTGCGTGCGTCGGAATACGATGCGGCAATCGACGCGTTGCGCGCATTCATGCGCAAATATCCGACCTCGCCGCGCAACGGCGACGCCTATTACTGGTTGGGCGAGGCATATTTCGTCCGCGCCCGCTATCGGGAAGCGGCGGTGCAGTTCGCCGAAGGCTACCAGAAGTACAAGGCGCACCCGAAGGCGCCCGAAACCCTGCTCAAGCTGGGCATGTCCATGTCGCGCATGAACAAGAGGCCGGAAGCGTGCGCGGCGTTCACCGAAATGCGCACCCGGTTCCCGAAGCTGCCTCCCGCGATCCAACAAACGGCAGCGACCGAGCGCCGCAAGGCCGGCTGCGCCTAGCCTCGTGCGCCGGGCGCCCGCGATCCAGCAAGCGGTTTTTTCCCAGGCGATCGATCTGCTCGGTCCGTTCGAACGTCGTCCGCACGTCGCGGTCGCCGTTTCCGGCGGCGCCGACAGCATGGCGCTCGTCCTGGCGGCCGCCGCGTGGGCGCGCGCACGCGGCGGGCGCGTCACCGGCCTGACCGTCGATCACGGATTGCGTGCGGCTTCCGCGGCCGAGGCCCGCCAGGTCCGCATCTGGCTGCGCCGCCACGGCATCGCGCACGCGATCCTGCGCTGGCGCGGCGACAAGCCGTCGACCGGCGTTCAAGCCGCGGCGCGCGACGCGCGTTACGCCCTGCTGGAAAATTGGTGCCGCGATAACGAGGTCTTGCACCTGCTGCTGGCGCACCATCGTGAGGATTTGCTCGAAACCGCGCGCTTGCGCGCGGCGGCCGGCAGCGGTCCGCTGGGCCTGGCCGGAATCAGCAGCGTCGTCGAGCGTCCGCAGGTTCGCCTGCTGCGCCCGCTCCTGCGGTTGCCAAAATCCGCACTGCAAGGGTTCTTGAACGCGCGCGGCCAGGCATGGCTGGACGATCCGTCCAATCTCGACCGACGCTTCGCCCGCGGCCGCATGCGTTCCGAACCGCCGGCGCACCCGCCGGTTCCGGTTGCGCAATTCGGGCGTCGGCGCGCCGCAATCGAACGCACCGTGGCCGACCGGCTGGCGCGCGCGGTCGATCTGCATCCGGCCGGGTGGGCCTGGCTGGCGTACCGGGCTTGGCGCGGCGCGCCGTCCGAAGTGATCGAGCAAGGCTTGGGGCGGGTCCTAGCGACGATCGGCGGCGCCACCTACGCCCCGGCCAGCGCGAGCCTGCGTCGCCTCGCCGCTTGGCTGTACGCCGGCGAGACCCCGCGCGGCGCGCGTACGCTGGGCGGCTGCCGCCTCATTGCCGACGCCGCCGGCGGCCCGGTTCTGGTCTGCCGCGAGGCCGGGCGCATGGCCGGCCCCAGGCACATCGATCGCAATGGCCACGGCGACTGGGATAGCCGCTATGTGGTGAACGGCGGCGGCCGCGACGCGTCGCTCGAAGCGCTCGGCCCGCGGCGCCTCGCGGGCTGGGACCTCAAGCGCGTGCCCGCTCCGGCCCGCGCGGCATTGCCCGTCATCGTCGCCTCAGGCGGCGCACTGCGGCCGGTCGACCTGCCCGGCTTGAGGCCCGTGCGATCGGCGCCGGCCGGCTCGGCCAAGCCCGGCATGGTCAGGCCCGGCGCGGTCGGCCAATTCCGCCCACAACGGCCGCTCGCCGGCGCCCCGTTCATGCCCGCAATGCCGGCGCGGCGCCGGAAAAAAGGCATTGTTTAATGGCACTTTCACCCTATCTCTTAGATCATGCGTATGACACGCGGGCGATAGTGCCCGATCCGGCATCGGCCTGACCTCCGAGAAGCGCCGGCAGAGCCAGGACAGCAAGGGTTCCAAGCGGTGAATAATCTGGGCAAGAACATCGCCATGTGGGTCGTCATCGGCCTGCTGTTGATCCTTCTTTTCAACCTGTTCCAGGGCAATGCCGAACGGACCGGCGCGCAGAACCTGACCTACACCCAATTCATCAGCAAGGTGGACACGCGGGACATCGTCTCGGTCGAGTTGCAGGGCAACCAGATCAAGGCCAAGGACAAATCCAACAACGTCTACATGCTGCAGAAGCCGGACGATCCGACCCTGGTCAACCGCCTACTCGAGCGCAACGTCGAGGTCGTCGCGGCGGCGGCCGACAAAGGCATGCACCCGCTGCTCGCGACGCTGATCTCATGGCTGCCGCTGATCATTATCATCGGGCTGTGGATTTTCTTCATGCGCCAGATGCAATCGGGCGGCGGTCGCGGCGGCGCCATGGGCTTCGGCAAGTCGCGCGCGCGCATGTTGACCGAACGCCAGGGCCGCGTGACCTTCGAGGACGTGGCGGGCGTCGAGGAAGCCAAAACGGAAGTGCAGGAGATCGTCGAATTCCTGCGCGACCCGCAGAAATTCCAGCGCCTGGGCGGCAAGATTCCGAAGGGCGTCTTATTGGTCGGCCCGCCGGGCACCGGCAAGACGCTGCTCGCCCGCGCGATCGCCGGCGAAGCCAACGTGCCGTTCTTCACGATTTCCGGTTCCGACTTCGTCGAAATGTTCGTCGGCGTCGGCGCCAGCCGCGTGCGCGACATGTTCGAGCAGGGCAAGAAGAACGCGCCGTGCATCATCTTCATCGACGAAATCGACGCGGTCGGCCGTCATCGCGGCGCCGGCCTCGGCGGCGGCAACGACGAGCGCGAGCAGACGCTCAACCAGTTGCTGGTCGAAATGGACGGCTTCGAATCGAACGAAGGCGTGATCCTGATCGCCGCCACCAACCGGCCCGACGTGCTCGACCCGGCGCTGTTGCGCCCCGGCCGCTTCGACCGCCAAGTGGTGGTGCCGAATCCGGACGTGGTCGGCCGCGAGAAGATCCTGAAAGTGCACATGAAGCGCGTTCCTTTGGCGCCCGACGTCGACGCCAAGGTGATCGCGCGCGGCACGCCCGGCTTTTCCGGCGCCGATCTCGCCAATCTGGTCAATGAGGCGGCGCTGCTCGCGGCGCGCAAGAACAAGCGCATGGTTACGATGCGCGAAATGGAAGAGGCCAAGGACAAGGTCATGATGGGCGCGGAACGCCGCTCCATGGTGATGAGCGAAGATGAGAAGAAGCTGACCGCTTATCACGAAGCCGGCCATGCGCTGGTCATGATGAGCGTCAAGAACCACGAGCCGCTGCATAAGGTGACGATCATTCCGCGCGGCCGTGCGCTGGGCATGACCATGTTCCTGCCGGAACGCGACAAGTACAGCCAGTCCAAGCTCGAACTCGAGGCGTTGATCGCCGCCCTGTTCGGCGGTCGCGTCGCTGAGGAACTGATTTTCGGCAAGGACAACGTCACGACCGGCGCGTCCGACGACATCAAGCGCGCGACCATGATCGCCCGTCGAATGGTCACCGAGTTCGGCTTCTCGGACAAACTCGGGCCGCTGCGCTACGAGAGCAATCAGGAGGAGGTATTCCTCGGCCATTCGGTGACGCAGCAGAAGAACATGGCCGACGCCACCGCGCACACGATCGATGAGGAAATCCGCAACTTCGTGGAAGCCGGCGAGAAAACCGCGCGCGAAATCCTGACCAGCCACGTCGAAGATCTGCACACCATCGCGAAGGGCCTGCTCGAGCACGAGACGCTTTCGGCCGATGAAATCCGCGCGCTGATGCGCGGCGAGAAGGTCGAACGGCCGTCCGACCGCGAGCCGCCGAAATCGCGCAAGACCCGCTCTTCCGTCCCGCATAGCGGGCCCAAGGGCGAACCCGGCCCGATGGCGCCGGAACCGCAGCCCGGCAGCTGAACGCCCAAACGAACAAAGCCTTTTGCCCTCATGTCGCAGTCGCGCATGAGGGCGAAATGTTTTTGGACACCGCGTTGTCATGCGCATCCGATACTTGTGAAACTTAGCGCCGCTCGGCGATGATCGCGGTTCTCATGCACCGTCACCCGCCCGCTGCTTCCCCGCCCGTCTTCGCCGGCCTGTTGCTCGACCGGCCGCGCCTCATGGGCATCGTCAACGCGACGCCGGACAGTTTTTCCGACGGTGGACGGTTCGTCGATGCGGCGGCCGCGATCGCGCACGGCAAACGACTGATCGCCGACGGCGCGGACATTCTCGACATCGGCGGCGAGTCGACGCGGCCCGGTTCGCAGCCGACCGCGGAAGCCGACGAATTGCGCCGCGTGCAACCTGTCATCGACGGTCTGCGCGACGCCGGCGCCGTCCTCTCCATCGATACGCGCAAGCCCGCGGTCATGCGTGCCGCGATCCGAACCGGCTGCGCCATCGTCAACGACGTCAATGCGCTGCAAGGCGACGGGCTCGCGGTCGTCGCCGGCTCGGACGCCGCGGTCATCCTCATGCACATGCAGGGCGAACCGGCGACGATGAACGTGGCGCCGCGCTATTCCGACGTCGTTCGCGAGGTGCGCGATTTTCTGTCCGCGCGCGTTGAAGCCTGCGTGAAGGCCGGTATCGCGCAGGCGCGCATCGCGATCGATCCCGGCATCGGCTTCGGCAAGACTCCGGCACAGAATTGGCAACTCATCGACCGGCTCGCCGAACTCGCCATACTCGGCTGCCCGATCGCCATCGGTATCTCGCGCAAGCTGGCGCCGCGTGGCATCGAAGGCAAGGCCGGGCGCGACGCGCGCGAGACGGCCTCGCGCGAGGCGGGCGTGCTGGCCGTGCGCAACGGCGCGGCAATCCTCCGCGTGCACGATGTGGCGGCGATGCGCGCGGCACTTGGGGCCGATTAAGAACGCGAGACGTTGTGAAACCATCGGGAGGCTGCAGAATGTATTTGATCAGGATGAGCGCGGCATGCTTGGCGGCGGCTACTTGGCTCGTAACCGCCGCCGCGAACGCGCAGGTGCCGACCGACGAACTGCGCATGCACGTCATTCGAGAGACGGCGACATTCAAGAAGACCGACATCGTCTCGGCCGAGGTGGTCATCGAAAGCGGCCATACGGTGATTTCCATCGCACTCAGTCCCGACGGCGCGAAGCGATTTGCGACCTTGACCGAAAAGCATGTCGGCATGCCGGTGCAAATCGTCGTCGGCGACCGCATCCTCACCACACCCCTGGTAAAGGAACCGATCGCCAGCGGACGCCTGCACATCAGCGGCAACTTTTCCAAGGAGGAGGCCGAGGCAATCGTCGCGCGGCTGCGTTAACGCCGCGATTTCCGCCGGCCGCCGGATCGGCTAGATTGGACGCCCAAGCATCATGAGCCGCAGATTCAATGACCCGTAAACTGTTCGGTACCGACGGCATCCGCGGCACCGCGAATGCCGAGCCGATGACGGCCGAAACCGCCATGCGCCTGGCGATGGCGGCCGGCCGCCATTTCCGCCGCGGCAAGCACCGTCATCGCGTGCTGATCGGCAAGGATACGCGGCTGTCCGGCTATATGCTGGAGCCGGCATTGACCGCGGGGTTCACGTCGATGGGCATGGACGTGATGCTGGTCGGCCCGATGCCGACCCCGGCCGTCGCCATGCTGACGCCGAGCCTGCGCTGCGATTTGGGCGTCGTCATCTCGGCCTCGCACAACCTCTATCAGGACAACGGCATCAAGCTGTTCGGACCGGATGGATTCAAGCTGTCCGACGAGATCGAGGCGTCGATCGAAAGGTTGATGGAGGAAGGCAACGGCGCGCACCTGGCACCCTCACCCCAGCTCGGCCGCGCCCAAAGGCTCGAGGACGCGCCCGGCCGATACATCGAGTATGTCAAGAGCACCTTCCCCCACGGGCTCCGGCTGAACGGCCTGAAGATCGTGGTCGATTGCGCGCACGGCGCCGCCTACAAGGTGGCCCCGACCGTGCTGTTCGAATTGGGCGCGCGCGTCGTGCCGATGGGTGTCGCGCCCGACGGTATGAATATCAACAAGTACTGCGGCGCCACCGCGCCCGACGAGTTGCGCGCGCAGGTGGTCACGCACGGCGCGGATCTCGGCATCGCGCTCGATGGCGACGCGGACCGCGTGGTCATGGTCGACGAACGCGGCAGTCTCATCGACGGCGACCAACTGATGGCGCTGATCGCGCGGTCGTGGCTGAAGACCGAGCGGCTGAAAGGCCGGGGCATCGTCACCACCGTCATGTCGAATTTGGGCCTGGAGCGGTTTCTCGGCGGCATCGGCCTGTCCATGGCGCGTACGCAAGTCGGCGATCGGTATGTCGTCGAGTACATGCGGGCGAAGGGATTCAACGTCGGCGGCGAGCAATCGGGCCACATCATTCTTGCCGACTATGCGACCACCGGCGACGGGCTGATCGCGGCATTGCAGGTTCTTGCGGTCATGGTGCAAGCCGGGCGGTCGCTCAGCGAAGTCAGCCGCGTGTTCGAACCGGTACCCCAACTGCTGCGCAACGTGCGCCTCCAGCCCGGCTCGCCGCCGCCGCTCGAGCACGAGTCGGTCAAGCGGGCGATCGAGGCCGGAGAGGCCAAGCTGAACGGCAACGGCCGCCTGCTGATACGCAAATCCGGAACCGAGCCGCTGATTCGCGTGATGGCCGAAGCCGACGACAAGATTCTGGTCGGCACCGTCGTCGACGACATCGTGGCGGCGATCGAAACGGTAGCCGGCCGCCCGGCCGCCTGACGCACCCAAAGGTCTGTAACAGTATGCAAGGTCGCGTCCTCATCATCGCCGGTTCGGATTCGGGCGGCGGCGCCGGTATTCAGGCCGACATCAAAACGGTCACCGCCCTGGGCGGCTACGCCATGACCGCGATCACGGCACTGACCGCGCAGAACACCAAGGGCGTGTTCGGCGTGCATCCGGTGCCGCCGGATTTTATCGCGCAGCAGATCGAACTGGTTGTCCGCGACCTGGGCGTCGATGCGCTCAAAACCGGCATGCTGCACAGCGCCGAGGTGATTGAAATCGTCGTGGCGACGCTGGCGCGCGTGGCGCCGCGCCAACCTTTGGTCGCCGACCCCGTAATGGTCGCCAAGGGCGGCGCCAATCTGTTGGTGCCGAGCGCTGCCGACACGCTGAAGAAGAAGTTGCTGCCGCGCGCGCTGGTCATTACCCCTAACGTGCCGGAGGCGGAAGCGCTGACCGGGCTCAAGATCGCCTCGCTCGACGACATGCGCGCGGCCGCGGCGATGCTGTTGGCCATGGGGCCGAAGGCCGTCTTGCTGAAGGGCGGCCATTTGAAGGGCGCGCAGGTGTTCGACCTGCTGTTGCAGGCGGACGAGCGCGAGGAAGTCTTCGCTTCGGCGCGCATTCGCACACGCCATACGCACGGCACCGGCTGCACGCTGGCGTCGGCAATCGCCACCGGCCTGGCGCAAAAACTGTCGCTGCGCGACGCAGTAGCGCGCGCGCGGGTTTACGTGCTGAAGGCGATCGAACAAGCCCCCGGCTACGGCAAGGGCAACGGCCCGCTGGATCACGGACACACGGTCAAGCCGCTGCCGGTCCCGCGTCGCAAGGGACGCTAAGTTGCGCTAAATGACCTGCTGGACCGACGCCGAACGGTTCGGCCCGCGCAATGCCAAGTCGCGCAACATCGTCAACGCAGTCAACAACGTTACGCGGTCGGGCGCGGGCGGGTCTAACAGATCCCGAACTCGCCGCACCCTGCGCGTCATGTGCAGGCCGCAGCGGCGCGGCCCTCATCTTAAAAATTTCCGCCAAGACTGCATGGAAATCGCTTAAATTCAATAATAGGCTAGCATCTTTTACGGCACTCAACTCACTGCGGAAGATCAGCCATGCGATTTATCTCTGTCCTGTTTTTGCTCGCCATGTTTGCAGCGGGATCCGCCCGGGCCGAACTGGTCCATTTGCAGAGCCGCCCTGGGGTCACGCTTCCCGTCCTCATCGAAGCACCGAGCGGCCCGGCGGCGGCATGGGTGCTGCTTTACGTCGGCGGCGACGGCATGCTGCGACTGAATGCGCAAGGCGCCCCAACGTCTAACCTCGGCCAGGTCTATATCGTCCGCGACCGAAGACATCTCACGGCGGCCGGTCTTGGCGTCGTCGTCGTCGACATGCCGTCGGACCGGAGTTCCAGTGCTGCTCCCGCCTATAGGCTTTCGAACGAACACGTGACGGACATAGGCTTTGTCGTGCGGACAATCCGAGAACGCTTCGGCAGACCGGTCTGGATCATGGGCCATAGCAACGGAACCTTTACGACCGCTACTGCAGTCCGGCGTCTGACCGGCAGCGAGCGGCCTGACGGCGCCATTTTTTCATCGAGCACTTTGATTCAAGCGCGTAAATCGCGCGGACTGTCGGTCGAGCCCTTTCCTTACAACGGGCCCGTCCTCATCGTCGTTCACGAACTGGATGCATGCGATCTCTCGCCGCCGGCCGACGGTCAGAATCTCTACGAATTGTTCCCAAACGCCCGGCCTAGGGCTCTGCGCAAATTCACCGGCATGTCGCCGACCCGCGGCGGCGTCTGCGAGGGCAATTCTACGCATAGTTTTTACGGCCTCGAAGCCGACGTCATGCGTGTGATCGCGGCTTTTGTCCGCAATCCCAAATAGCGATGTCAACATCTCGCGCGGGGCACTAATCGTCCGGCGCGGGGCAAACACGAGATGTCCAGCATGCGGCACGCATTCATAAAATGGCTGAGCATCGCGCTGGCCGTATCTGCACCGATCGCAACCGACAGAAATGGCTACGCTGAGACGCCGAGTATTGTGTCGCCGCCGCGTACGATCTCGGATATTGCGGCGATTCTCGATCAGGAACGGCCGAATCCTGAGCAATTGACCGCGCTGCGCGTCGCTGCGGCCGCCACGCCTCCGCAAAGCGCCAGCGATCGCGAAGTCGCGCGGTTTTATTTTCGGCGCGCGCAGGCTCGTTTTGCCCTCAATCGAATACCCGAAGCCATCGCCGACACCGAGAACGCACTCGCACGCTTGACGGATAAGGTTTCGCGCGAAGCATTCACCATCCAGCAATTCTTGGCGGTCTTGTATCGATCCGATTCGTTGCGTGCGCTTCGACTTCTACGGGAAATGGAGCACGCATTTAGTCGACGCGGCACCACGGCTCAACGTCTCAGTATATACCGACACACTGTCGGCCACCTTACGTTTCTTGGCGACCTGCAACATGCCGAACTCTACCTGAGAAAGAGCATTGCGCTGTTTGGCGAAAGCGTCGCGCGCGGCGATACGGCTACCGAACTCTATCGTAGCAGTTGGGAGGCCGATCTGGAATTGACGCGCGCCATCCTGTTGGAAGCACGTGGACAATTCATGGATGCCGAAGCAGCCCTGGCGAAATCGCTTACTATGCGCCGAGATTCTTTGGCGAAATCGGCGAAATGGCCGACAAGTCCGCCGAAATCCGGCTTTCAGCAAGTGATCGACCAAACGATTCAATCGCTGGGCCGGGTCAAGGCGCTCGATGGGCGTCTGGTAGAGGCCGAAGCCAAAATGCGCCGTGCGCTGCTGAATCGGTTAAAGCTGGTCGGCAAATATCACAACACAACCGCGTTCGCGGTGCGCCAACTCGCGCGGGCGATCAATGCGCAGGGTCGCTATGGGGAGGCCGAGAAGCTTCTGCGAAGCGCCGTCGAAATATACGAATCCGTCGGCGTTGCGGAAACATCGCAAGCGTTCTTAAGACTCAAGCTCGAATTGGCGGAAACGCTGACCGCGCAGGGCCGTTGGAACGATGCGCTGCGTATCTTCGGTGCGATCGACAAGGGTCTTGAAGCTTGGCCGCCGGCGCGCAGGGTCACATTTCAACTTCGGCTGTCCCGCATACATGCGCTGTATCGCACCGGCGGCGCCGAGACGGGACTCAAATTGGCCGAGGCCTTGGTGGCGCGTGAGCGCAGCCGAGTCGGCGAAAATCACTACGACTACGCGATGGCGTTGGCCGCCATGGCCGTTGGCCTGGGACAGTCGGGTCGCGATGCGGAAGCGCTGGCGGCGTTTCGTCTCGCCGTTCCGATCCTGACCTTGGCGTCTCGCGAGGGCTCCGACGAAGCCGGTCCGGCCGCATCGAAGCGCGACCACCAAGTTCGGCTTGTGGTTGAGCCCTATATGGCGCTGCTGGCGCGGACCGCGAACAATACCGACGGTGCCGCAGCCGCCGTCGAGTCGCTCGGATTGGCCGATGCGATCCGCGGGCGTTCGGTGCAAACTGCGCTGGCAGCCGCCAGTGCGCGCATGGCGACTAAAGATTCCGCGCTCGCTGAGTTGATCCGTCAGGAGCAGGATCTACGCAAGCGGATTGGTGCGAGATTTACCCTGCTCAACGATGTTTTGGCCCTACCGCCGGCGCAACGTGACGAGACGGCCGTGGCCGAATTGCGCGGCACGATTACGCTGCTCCGCGCGCAGCACGTCGCGGCGCGCCATGACATCGGGCAGCGATTTCCCGATTATGCCGACCTGATCGATCCGAAACCGCCTTCGATTGCGGAAATTCAGCGTGCCCTGCGTTCCGATGAGACAGTGCTGTCGTTTTATTTCGGACTCGATCACAGTTTCGTCTGGGCGGTTCCCAAGACGGGCGCGCCGACTTTCTTCATGATCCCGGCCAACGCCGGCGCTATCGAAGCCAAGATCAAGATGCTGCGTAAGGCGCTGGAGCCGGACGTTTCGACCGTCGAGGACATTCCACAATTCGATCTGGCTCTAGCGCACGAACTCTATTCGCCGCTGCTAAAGCCGCTCGAAGCGACTTGGAAGCCGGCCAAG
>JBFWYO010000053.1:0-34145 GCA_050186335.1 Alphaproteobacteria bacterium
TCGGCATTCCGACGCGGAAGACATCGCCGCGATCCGCGATTCCGTGCGCGCTCTGTGCGCGCGGTTTCCCGGCAGCTATTGGCGCGCGCTGGATCGCGAACGCGCGTATCCGACCGGATTCGTCAAGGCGCTGACCGAGGCCGGGTATCTCGCGGTACTGATCCCTGAAGCATATGGCGGTAGCGGCCTGGGCCTGTCGGCGGCGGCCGCGATTCTCGAAGAGGTCCACAAGAGCGGCGGCAACGGCGCCGCGTGTCACGCGCAGATGTACACCATGGGCACGCTGCTGCGACATGGTACCGAAGCACAGAAGCAGCGCTTTTTGCCGGCGATCGCGCGCGGCGAATTGCGGCTGCAGGCGTTCGGCGTGTCCGAGCCGACCTCCGGCACCGATACGCTGAGCCTGCGCACCGTGGCGGTGCGCGAAGGAAATCATTATCGGGTCAACGGCCAGAAGATCTGGACTTCGCGCGCCGAGCATTCGGATCTGATGCTGCTGCTCGCCCGTACCACGCCGAGAGACCAGGTGAAAAAGCGCGGCGACGGGCTGTCAGTGTTCGTGGTCGACATGCGCGAGGCCAAGGGCCTGACCATCCGGCCAATCCGCACCATGATGAACCACGGCACGACGGAGATTTTCTTCGACAATCTGAGGGTGCCGGCCGAGAACCTGATCGGCGTCGAGGGCAAGGGGTTTCGGTATATTCTGGACGGCATGAACGCCGAGCGCACATTGATCGCCGCGGAATGCATCGGCGACGCGCGCTGGTTCATCGACAAGGCCGCCGCTTACGCCAAGGAGCGCCGCGTGTTCGACCGGCCGATCGGCCAGAACCAGGGCGTGCAGTTCCCGATCGCGCGCGCCTATGCCGCGACCGAAGCCGCGTCGCTGATGGTGGAGAAATCCGCACGCCTGTTCGACAGCGGACAGACCAACGGCGAGATTGCGAACCTGGCGAAACTGCTGGCCGCCGACGCTTCGTGGCAGGCCGCCGACATGTGCGTGCAAGTGCATGGCGGCTTCGGCTTCGCCGAGGAATTCGACGTCGAACGCAAATTCCGCGAGGCGCGGCTCTATCAGGTGGCGCCGATCTCGACCAACCTGATTCTGTCCTACATCGCCGAGCACGTGCTCGGCCTGCCGCGCTCGTATTGAGATGGACGCCGCCGGCCTCGATCACGCGCGTATCGCCGTGGACAATTCCTCCGTTGTCACCCCGGCCGGAGCGCAGCGGAGAGCCGGGATCCAGTCGTTCTGCGTTCGCGATCTCTGGACCCCGGATCGGCGCGCCGCTGCGCGTCGCTGGTCCGGGGTGACAATGGAAGGTGATTCTCCAGGCCTCGTCCCGAGCCGTGTGCAAATCGCCGTGCGGGTTCCTCGCATTGTCACCCCGGCCGGAGCGCAGCGGAGAGCCGGGGTCCAGTCGTTCCGCGTTCACGATCTCTGGACCCCGGATCGGCGCGCCGCTGCGCGTCGCTGGTCCGGGGTGACAATGGAAGTTATCGAGGCGCGTATGTCCAATTCCTCAACCCATGGCTAATCCCGGCCCGCTCGCCGGCCTGCTCGTCGTCGCCATCGACCAAGCGGTGGCAGCGCCCTATTGCGCCTCACGGCTGGCCGATGCCGGCGCCAGAGTCATCAAGGTCGAGCGCAAGGAAGGCGATTTCGCGCGCAACTACGACAAGGCCGCCAAGGGCGAGAGCGCGTATTTCGTCTGGCTCAATCGCGGCAAGGAGTCGATCGCGCTGGATTTGAAGGATTCGAACGACGCGGCGCTGCTGCATCGCATGATCGCCAAGGCGGATATTTTCATCCAGAACCTGATCCCCGGCGCCGCCGCCCGTGCGGGGTTCGATTCGGCCGAACTGCGCGCGCGCCACCCGCGCCTGATCACCTGCGATATCTCCGGCTACGGCGAGGACGGGCCGAACCGCGACATGAAGGCGTACGATCTGCTGATCCAGGCCGAGACCGGCCTGGCCTCGGTCACCGGCAGCCCAGACGCGCCCGGGCGCGTCGGCGTGTCGGCGGTCGATATCGCCGCCGGCATGTATGCGCTGATCGGCATTCTCGAAGCCTTGGTCGAGCGCGCGCGCACCGGCAAGGGCAAAGGCATCCGGACGTCGTTGTTCGATGCCATGGCCGACTGGATGACCGTGCCGCTGCTGTTCCAGCACTACACCGGCAGTGCGCCCGCGCGGGTCGGCCTCGCGCATCCGTCGATTGCGCCATATGGCCGCTACGAATGCACCGATGGGCCGATCGTGATCGCGGTGCAGAACGAACGCGAGTGGCAACGCCTGTGCGCGAGCGTGCTCGGCGACGCAAAGCTCGCCGACGATCCGCGCTTCGGCAGCAATTCGTCGCGGGTCGCCAACCGCGCGCCGCTCGACGCGGCATTGAATGCGATCTTCAACGCCTTGCCGCGCGCCGAACTCGCGGAACGCCTGCGCAAGGCTGATATCGCGTTCGGCAATTTGAATTCGACCAAGGATTTGTTGGCGCATCCGCATCTGCGCCGCGTACCGGTCGAAACGCCGGGCGGCACCGTCGAGCTGGTCGCCTCGCCGATTCGCGTCTCTGGCGAGCGCGACGCCTGGGGCGCCGTGCCGGCGCTCGACGAGCACGGCGCAAAACTGCGCGCGGAGTTTTCCTAAACGCTCAGGCGCCCGGCGGCTTGATCAGCCCGAGCTTGCGGCACACCCAGGGCCAGATGCCGCGCGGCTGGAACAGCACGATCGCAACCACGGCAAAGCCCCAAACGATGAATTTGATGCCGCCGACCTTGGCCTGCGGGTCGAGGATGCCGATCTCCTTGAGCCAGTCGACCGCGACGGTCAGCCCTTCGCTGAGCGGCGTCAGCATGAACGCGCCGACGATCGGCCCGAACAGCGTCCCCACCCCGCCGACGATCGGCGCCAGCGTGACCTCGATGGATTTCTCGATGCCGAACAGGTCCTGCGGGAACAAGGCCGGATAGAGCGGCGGGTAGATGATCCCGGCCAGCGCCGCCATGCCGGCCGACGCCATGACCGCGTACATGCGATAGCGGAACACCGGCACGCCGGCCGCCTCCGCCGCCTCCGGGTTGTCGCGGATCGCCCGCCAGAAATAGCCGATGCGGGCGTTCAGCAGCGCGCGGCAGAAAATCAGGCCGGCGAAGCACATTACGAACATGAAATAGTAGTGCAGTTCCGAGCGCCCGCGCAGCTTGAGCACGTCGATCGTCTTGGCGTCCTCGGCGTTGATCGGCGGCAGGAACAAGCCTTGCGTGCCGCCCAGAAAATCCGCATGCGCGACCAGGATATTGGTGACTTCGGCAAAGCCGATGGTCAAGAGCGCGAAATAAACCCCGCCGACCGCGAACCGGAAACCGAGATAGCCGATGAACGCGCCGACCGCGACCGCCAGCACGATGCCCGGCACGATGCCGATCAGCGCCGGGATGCCGAAGCTCTTGAACATGTAGGCGCTGGTATAGGCACCGATGCCGACGAATAGCGCGTGGCCGATCGACAACAGCCCGGCGAAACCGAGCATCAGGTTCCACGCCTGGCCGACGAACGCCAGATAGAAGCAGATGATGGCGACCCGCTGAATGTACTCGGTGCTGAAGAACGGCAGCAGCGCGAGCAGGATCAGCACGATCGCGAGCAGCAGCTTGCCGGTGCCGGTCAGTTCGCCGAGATTGAGGCTGCGCACGTTCATCAGTGTTGCTTCTTGCCGAGCAGGCCCTGCGGGCGGAACAGCAGCAGCACGATCAGCAGCGCGAAGCTTACCGCGGTCTTCAACGACGGCTGCAAAAAGTCCGAAGCCAGCTGTTCGCTCACCCCGATCACGATGCCGCCGAGCAGCGCGCCGACCAGGCTCCCCATGCCGCCGACGATGACGACGATGAACGCGAGCAGCGTATAGCTCGGTCCGACCGCCGGGCTGACCGGCGAAATCAGCAGCAGCATGCAGCCCGCGGCGCCGATGCAGGCCGCGCCGATACCGAACGTCAGCGCATACAGGCGGCCGACGTTCAGGCCGACCACTTTGGCGCCGAGATAATTGTCGGCGCAGGCGCGGATCGCCCGGCCGACCGAGGAATATTTGAAGAACAGCATCAGCAGCGTGGCGACCACGATCGCGGCGACGGCGGCGTAGATCTTGGTCTTGTCGATGATGACGTTGCCGAACGCGAACGAATCGAGCGCGTAGGATACCTGCGCGCGCTGGTTGTCCGGCCCGAAACCGACCAGGCAAGCGTTGACCAGGATGATCGCGATGCCGGCCAGCAGCAGGAACTGCATGTGGTCGGGCAGATGCGAGACGCGGCTGATCACGACCTGTTGCAGCAGATAGCCGACCGCGAATAAAAGCACCGCGGCCAGGGGCACGCTGACCAGCGGGTCGATGCCGAGCGAGTTGAACAGCACCAGGGCGAAGTACATCCCGATCGCCATCAATTCGCCGTGCGCGAAATTTACGATCCGGATGACGCCGAAGATCACCGACAGGCCGAGCGCCGACAGGCCATAGACAAGCCCCGTGAGCAGGCCGGAAATGACCGCGTTGGCGATCCCCTCGAAATCCAAGCGAGCCTCTCCCGCCTCAAGTCGAATTGGCGATAACGAAGGGCCGCACCTGGCGTTCAGCCGGGCGCGGCCCTGCGAACATGCGTTCGGCCTAGCGCTTGTCCCAGGCGCGCATCGGCCAGATCGGCTTGCCTTCCGCGGCGGCGGCCGGCGCCACCGGCACCAGTTTGCCGGCGCGATTCTGGATCGCGGAGTTTTTCGTGTTCGGGTTCTGCCCCTTGTCGTTGAACGTCAGCGCCGGGCCGACGGTCACGTTGTCCGCGATGTTGGTCTTGCGCAGCGCCTCGATCAGCTTGCCCGCGTCGGTCGAGCCGGCGCGCTTGAACGCATCGGCGCAGATCAGCATCGCCTCGAACGAATGCGAGACGCTGGTGTTCATGGTGCGTCCCGGGAATTTCTTGGCCCAGCCCGCGAGCATGGCTTTCGAGAGTTTCTTGTTGGGATCGAACCACGGCACGAAGCTGATCACGTCGTCGGACAATTTGCCGAGCTGCTTGAGGAACGGGTCGTCGTATGGGCCCGGGCCCGAGCTCAGGATGCCCATCGGCGTCCAGCGCTGCTTGACCATTTCCTGCACGATCATGATCGCGTCGTTCAGGCGCGTGATGATCCACAATGCGTCGGCGTTGGCGCCCTTGGCCTTGCGTACCTCGGCCGACAGATCGCGCGCCGCGGCATCGTAGGAAATCACTTCGACCAGCTTGTACGGCATGTCGAACTTGCCGATCAGGTTGACCGTGGCATCCTTCTGCGTCGTGCCGAACGTGTCGTTGGCGTGCATCAGCACGCAGGTCTTCGGCGCCTTGCCGGCAAGTTGGAATATCTCCTTCTGCAGCAGGAACGCGTCGGTCGCGATCATCGGACCGGTCGGGAAATTCCGGAACACGGTCTTGAAGCGGCCGTCGGTGATCTGCGGCGCCGCCGCCACGTTGACCACGAGCGGAATGCCCTTGGCCTCGCATACCTGCGCGGCGGCGATCGTGCCGCCCGAATCGTAGCAGCCGACGATCATGTTGCAGCCCTGGTCGATCAGCTTCTGTGCCTGCGCGCCGGTGACGTCGACCTTGGTTTCCGTGTCGGCCTGGATCATGTCCCATTTCGGGTAGCCGAGCGTCGGCAGCACTTCGAGCGCCACGTCGGCGCCGCGCTGGCTGTCCATGCCGAACGCGGCCTGGATGCCGGTGCGCGGCAGCAGCATGCCGACCTTGAGCGGCGCGCCCTGCGCGCGGGCGAAGCGGAGCGGAACAGCGGCGGCGACGGTTGCGGCCGCGGCCGAGCCGGCGATGAACGTGCGGCGAGTGACCTTGCGGCCGCCGGTAGGCATTTTCTTGGACATGGTTTCTCCCTCTAAACGTCGATCGGGGTGGCGATCGAACGAGCTGGCAACATCTTAGAAGCGTGGCCTAGGGTTAACAAGGCACAGCCCGGCCTACAGGCCTAAATAGGCCTGCCTGACGCCGTCATTGTGCAGCAATTCTTCGCCCGTGCCCGACAAGGTGATCCGGCCGTTCTCGAGCACATAGGCGAAACTGGCCAATTTCAGCGACACCGCGACGTTCTGTTCGACCAGGATGACGGTCAGCCCTTCCTGATTCAGCTTGCGCACGATCTCGAACACCTCGGCGACGATGGCCGGTGCGAGGCCGAGCGACGGTTCGTCGAACATGATCAGTTCGGGTCGGCCCATCAGGCAGCGCCCGATCGCCAGCATCTGCTGTTCGCCGCCCGAGAGCGTGCCGGCCAATTGACTGCGGCGTTCCTTGAGACGCGGGAACATGCCGTAGACGCGCTCGATCGATTGCGCCTTGGCCGATTTGCCGCGCGGAACGAATGCGCCGACGTCGAGGTTTTCCTCGACCGTCATGGTCGGAAAAACTTGGCGTCCCTCGGCGACCTGGCCGATGCCGGCGTCGCACGTCTTGAAGCTCGGCCAACCGGTGATGTTCTGGCCCTTGAATTCAATCTTACCGCCGGCCGCGCGCTCGATGCCAGAAATGGTCCGGATCAACGACGACTTGCCCGCGCCGTTGGCGCCGACAATCGCGATCACCGCGCGTTCCGGCACCTGCAGCGAGACTTTGTCGAGCGCCTGCGCGTCGCCGTAATACAGATCCAGATTTTCTATCGAGAGGATCATACCGCTTCCTCGCCCAGATAGCATTCCAGCACCGCCGGGTCGCGCGTGACGTGCTGCGGCGTGCCCTGGCTGATGACCTCGCCGTGATGCAGCACCATGACCTGCTCGGACAGCGCCATGACCGCGCGCATCACGTGCTCGATCAGCAAAATGGTCAGCCCGGTGTCATTGCGCAGGCGGCGCAGCATATCGACCATCCGATCGGTCTCGGTCGGCCGCAGGCCGGCCATCACTTCGTCAAGCAACAGCAGCTTCGGCTTGGTCGCCAGCGCGCGCGCGACTTCGAGTCGCTTGCGGTCCGGCAACGTGAGATTCGATGCGTGCATATGGCGCTTGTCGGCGAGTTCCAGCAGATCGAGATACTGCACCGCGTCGCGCTGCGCGGCCTCGACGTTGCGCGTCTTGTGCAACGCACCGACGGTGACGTTCTCGAGCACGGTCAGATCCGGAAACGGTTTGACCAGCTGGAAAGTCCGGCCGATGCCGGCATCGCAGATCTGGTCCGGACGCAGGCCGGTGATGTCAGTTCCCGCCAGGCGGACCTTGCCGCCGTCCGGCCGCAAGGCGCCGGCGACGAGATTGAACAAGGTGGTTTTACCCGCTCCGTTCGGCCCGATCAGGGCGAAGATCTGCCGCTCGGCGACCGACAGCGACACGTTCGCGACCGCGCGCAAGCCGCGGAAGCTTTTGGAGATGCTTTCGACTTCCAGCAACGACGCCATGATTCAGCGTTTTCCTTCGATCTTCTTGGTCAGGCGCAGGATTCGGCATATGAACGGCCACAGCCCGCGTGGCTGCAGCAGCACGATCGAAGCCACCGCGATGCTCCAGAACAGCAGCTTAACGCCATCCACCTTCACGCGCTTGTCGATAATATTGTTGTGCTGCAGCCACTCGACCAGCGACGTCAGCAATTCGCCCAAGGGGGTCAGGATGAACGCGCCGAAGATCGGTCCGAACAACGTGCCGACACCGCCGACGATCGGCGCCAGTGTGGCTTCGATCGACCGTTCGATGCCGAACACCTGTTCGGGGAATAGATTGTTGTAAAAGAAGGCGTAGAACACGCCCGCGATCGCCGACATGCCGGCCGAGATCATTACCGCGTACATGCGATAGCGGAACAGATCGACCCCCACCGCTGCCGCCGCCTCCGGATTATCGCGTACGGCGCGCCAGTAGTAGCCGATGCGGCCGGACAGCAGCCAGCGGCAGAAGATCAGCGCCGCGAAGCTCAACGCGAGTATCACGAAATAGAACATTTCCGGCGAGCCGCGCATGTTGATCAGGTCCGCGCCGCGTCGGCTCTCTTGCGTGACCGGTAGGAACAGGCCTTCGGTGCCGCCGAGAAACTTGACGTGATCGACGATGATGCGCGTGAACTCGGCGAATGCGATGGTCAGCAGCGCGAAATAGACGCCGCCGATCGAGAACCGGAACCCGAGGTAGCCGATGGCGCTGCCCATCGCGACCGCGACGGCGATGCCGGCGAAAACGCCGATCACCGGCGGTACGCCTTGCTTGGCGAACAGGTAGCCGGCGGTATAGGCACCCAAGCCGACGAATAGCGCGTGGCCGAGCGATAGCAGCCCGGCGAAGCCCAGCATCAGGTTCCACGCCTGGCCGACAAATGCCAGGTAGAACACCATGATCGCCACGGTCATGATGTAGCCGCTGAACACGAACGGCAGCAGGATGAGCATCGCCACCAGTCCGAACAGGGCGACCAGGCCGGCCGGCGTCAGATCGCCGAAGAGACGCACGAAGATACCGCTTTTCATCGCACCGCCCGCCCGAGCAGGCCTTGCGGCCGCAGCAGCAGCACCAGGATCAGCAGCGCGAAGCTGAACGCCGTCTTGAGCGACGGATCGAACAGGATCGCCGCGGCCGCCTCGGAAACGCCGATCAATATGCCGCCGAGCAGCGCGCCGTACAGGCTGCCCATGCCGCCGACGATGACCACGACGAAGGCGATCAGCGTATACGCAGGTGCCAGGTACGGATGCACGTCGACGATCAGCAGAATGATGCAGCCGGCGGCGCCGATACACGCGGCGCCGACCCCGAACGTCAGCGCATACAGCCGGCTGACGTTGAGGCCGACCACGCGCGCGCCCAAGTAATTATCCGCGCACGCGCGGATCGCCCGGCCGACCGGGGAATACTTGAAAAACAGCAGCAGCGCGGTGGCCACGACAATCGCCGCCGCGGCGGCGTACAGGCGCGGCTTGTCGATGATCAACAGGCCGAGTTGGAACGAATCGAGCGAGTACGGAAGGTCGGCGCTGACGCCCTGCGCGTCCGGCCCGAAGACGATCAGACAGGCGCTGACGATGCCGATCGCGATCGCCGCAAGCAGCAGGAACTGCATGTGATCCGGCAGGTGCGCGACGCGGCTGATCACGACCGCCTGCAGCGCGTAGCCGACCAGGAACAGGATCGCGCCGCCGATCAGCACGGAAATCAACGGATCGATGCCCCACCAGCGGAACAGCAGGAGCGCCATGTACATGCCGACGACCATCAACTCGCCGTGGGCGAAATTGACGATGCGGATGACGCCGAAGATCACCGACAGGCCGAGCGCGGACAGTCCGTAGATCAGCCCGGTCAACAACCCGGCGAACAGCGCATTGACGAGCGTTTCGGCGTTCAACCCCGCCCCTCCTCGGCCTCAAACCGATCCCTGAGAACGATCCCGGCCGCGCCTGGAAGGCGACGGCCGGGTTCCGATACGGAAAGTTCGTTTACGGCGTAACGTCGGCGTTTAGCCGCGCTTGTCCCACGCGCGTATCGGCCAGATCGGTTTGGCCGCTGCCGCTTCGAGCGGCAGCAGGACGACATTCTTGCCGCCCCGGTTCTGGAACAGCGAGTTCTTGACGTTGGGGTTCTGACCCTTCTCATTGAACGAGATGCCGGGACCGGTCGTGACGTTGTCCTTGATGTTGGTCGCCTTCAACGCCTCGATCAACTTGCCGGGCTCGGTGGAACCCGCGCGCTTGAACGCGTCGGCCGAGACCAGCAGGCCTTCGAAGCTGTACACGTGGTTGGTGTTCAGCTCGCGGTCCGGGAATTTCTTCTTGAACGTCGCGGCCAACGTCTTGCTCAACGCCTTGTTCGGATCGTACCAGGGCGACGTCGTGACCACGTCGTCGGAAATCTTGCCGAGCGTCGTCATATAGACGTTCTCGTACCAGCCCGGACCGACCGATATGATGCCCATCGGGACCCAGCGCTGTTTGACCAATTCGCGCGTGATCAGGATGGCGTCGTTGACCCGGCTGATGACCATGAGCATTTCGGCGTTGGTCGCCTTGGCCTTACGGACTTCCGCCGACAGATCGCGCGCCGCAACGTCATAGGCGACCGTTTCGACGAATTTGTACGGCATGTCGAATTTCGGATGCATGCCCAGCAATGCGGCTTTCGTGTTGCTGCCGTATGTATCGTTGGTGTGCAGCAGCACGGCGGTCTTCGGGGTCTTGCCGCCGAGCTTGAACAATTCCTTCTGCAGATTATAGGAATCGCCGACGATCATCGGTCCGGTGACGAAATTCCGGAATACCGTCTTGTAGCCCTGCTCGGTCAAGGCCGGCGCCGCGGCGATCGAGACGACCAGCGGGATGCCCTTCTGCTCGCAAACCTGCGCTACCGCCAGCGTGGCGCCGGAATCGAAGCAGCCGTTGATCATGTTGGCGCCCTGATCGATCAGCTTCTCGCAGTTCGCGCGCGCCTGCGCCGGGTTGGATTCGGTGTCGCCGGCGAGAATCTCGATCTCGGCGTAGCCGCGCGTCTTCAGCACTTCGTTGGAGACGTCGACGCCGCGCTGGCAGTCGATGCCGATCTGCGCCTGAATGCCCGAACGCGGGTACAGGGTGCCGACCTTGAGCTTTTGCGCTTGTGCGCGCCCGAACCGTAACGGCACCGCGGCGGCGACGGTGGCGGCACCCGCGCCGGCCAGAAAAGTCCGGCGCCGCAGGCTGGATTTGGACGATTTTTCGTTAGACATGCGCATTCCTCCCAATATTTTTGATTAACCTATAGAAAGCTCTTTGCCGGTAACCCGTCAAGCCCGGAAACCCGCCCGCACGCGGGCGGCAGCGCCCGCCGCAATGGCCCGGGCCATTAACGTCCGGCGCGAGATACGCCGACGCGCGTGCGCGTCGTTGGATGAAGTCAAGATCGTCGCTCCCTGCAGAACGCTCATCTTTGTTCTTTCTTGTTGCTTTGAATATTACTTTGAGAACCCGGCGCGACACAAGACGCCAGCGGTCCGATTCGAGATGTGTTCCCCGGCACCATACGCAGGCGTCTAGAGCATGAACGCCCGGCCCCGGACAAATCTGGCATGATGGTGATGCGCTCGCCATTTGGCGCAGGCTAACCTAGCTTAACCTTACGAAACAAACGCGATTGGGGAAACGTCGATGATGAAATTGTACCACTACCGCACCTCCGTCTGCTCCGAGAAAGTCCGGATGGTGCTGTTCGAAAAGCAGCTTAAATGGGACAGCGTCGAGGTCGACCTGTTCAAGGGCGGCCAGTTCGACCCGGAGTACCTCAAGCTCAATCCGAAAGCGGTCGTGCCGACCTTGGTGACCGACGGAAGAGCACTGACCGAATCGACCTTGATCGCCGAATATCTCGACGACGCCTACCCCAACCCGCCGTTGCGTCCGGCCGATCCGAAGGAACGTCTGGAAATGCGGCTTTACACCAAGGCGTGCGACGAAGGCCTGCATCAAGGTGTGGCGGTGTTCAGTTATTCGACCATGTTCCGCGACCGGTTGCTGAAGCTCGACGACGCGACGCGCGCGAAGCACATGGCGCGCATCGTCGATCTCGACCGGCGCGATCGCCAGCTCGCCGTGCTGGCCCAGGCGACCGACGCGCCGCACGTTTATCGCGGCGTCGCGGCGTACGAAAAAATCTTCAAGAAGATCGACAAGGCGTTGTCCGACGGTCGCCAATGGTTGACCGGCGATATGTTCTCGCTGGCCGAAATTGCGCTGTCGACCTACGTCGCCCGCCTCGACTACATGAACACTCTCGATGTCTGGATCGGCGAGCGGCCGCGCGTGCAGGACTGGTTCAAACGCATCAAGGCCCGCCCCTGCTACAAGGCCGAGGTGATGGACTGGACCAACGACGCCGAGATCAAGGAGATGCACGACGCCGGCACCAAGGCGAAGGACAAGTTCGCCGAGAAGCGCAAGCACTACTTGGCGAACGATTTCGGCGCTGCGTACGCCTGAGGCAATCCGCGTCGCCCATGTGAATGGTGATTATCCAGCAGTCCGACGACTTGCGTTTTGTCTCCGGTCGGACCACGATTTACACGGAAACAACGCCAAAGTTCCACGGCGCTGGACGGCGTGGAAAGCCCATGATCCGTCTTGGGGGTTTTGCTTGTTGCACGCTGTCGCACGACTGCGAAAGGAACGCAAATGAACGGCACCGAGACGGTCAACCAATTTCACTTCGAGCCCCCGGGCCCCGGTTCGTGGGAGTTGGACCCCGTTCATTTTCCGCGCCCGATGACGCGCTATTGGACCGAGATTCAACCTGAGGCTTCCAAACGCGGCGTGCAGGATTTCACCCGCTTTTACGGGATGCTGATCGACACGCTGGAATATCAGTACGTCAACGGCTTTGCCTACCGGGCCGTGCGCCCGGTTGCGGACGATGAAGCGCCGCAACGCATTCAGCGCGCAGAAGAAGTCTTCGAGCGCAAGCTCTGGCAAGAGCAATTGCGCGAGTGGGACGAGTCGGCCAAGACTGCCTCGATCAAGGTTCACCGGGAACTGCAATCGGTCGATCCCGACAAACTCTCCGATCAGGACCTGGTCGCGCATCTAACGCGGTGCCGCGATCATCACGCCAGAATGATCGCGCAACATATGCGCTTCACGGCCGCGGCGCTGGTTCCGACAGGCGATTTTCTTGCCCATGTCGGCGATTGGACGGGCCTCCCGCCGGCCGAGATGCTCAGTCTGCTGCGCGGCACGGCGCCGGTTTCCGCCGGTGCGTCTGCCGAACTCGATCGGTTGATCGCCGCGATGTCGCAGAATCCCGCCGCTCGTGCGCTTCTTGCTTCGGAAGACAAGCCCGGCCGCGTGCTCGAAGCGTTGCGCTCGCTCGACGGCGAGGTCGGCCGCGCTATGGCCGGGTATCTCGAACTCGTCGGGTATCGGCTGCTCGACGGCTTCGATATTTCGGGGCCCTTCGCGCTCGAATTGCCGGACGTGCTGCTGCGCGCGATCCGGACTGCTGTTGCCGCGAAACGCGTCGACGTCTCGGACGGTGGAGAACGGATCGCCGCTGTCCGCCTTAAGGTGCCCGAGCAGTTTCGGTTACAGTTCGACGAGTTGCTCGGTGAAGCGCGGCTGACTTATCGGGTCCGCGACGAACGCGGTGTGTTCAGCGACATATGGGCCTCTGGACTCATGCGGCGCGCGGCACTCGCGGGCGGTCGCCGACTTGCCGCGAAAGGCCGACTCCACGACGCCGCACATTTCGTCGATGCCGGTCTCGATGAGATGCGTGCGCTGGTACTTGGTGCCAATACGCCGACCGCGGACGAACTCGCAAAAAGGTTCAAGTACCGTGCGTCGCATAACGCCAAACAAGCTCCAGCGGCATTAGGCCCTGCACCCGCGCCGCCGCCGGACCTATCCGGGTTGCCGCCCGCCGCCGCGCGCATGATGCGTGCGGTCGGTATCGCATTAACGTCGCTGTTCGGCAGTTCGGAGGCACCGCATGAGGAGCAGATGCTGCGCGGGCTGGCGGCCAGCCGAGGCATCTACGAGGGGCCGGCACGCCGCGTCTCCAATCCGGCCGAATTCGACCGCATCGTCAAGGGCGACGTCCTCGTCACCGAATCGACGTCCGAAGCGTTCAACATCCTGCTGCCGTTGCTCGGTGCGATCGTGACCGACAGCGGCGGCCTGCTTTCGCACTCGGCGATCGTCGCGCGCGAGTATGGGATTCCGGGCGTGGTCGGGACACGCGACGCGACTTCGCGCATCGCCGACGGAATGCGCGTGCGCGTCGATGGCGATGCCGGAAGGGTTACGGTGCTCGGGTGAAACAGGTCGTCCCGCTGGAAAAAGCGCGCGACACCGCGATCTTCGGCTCGAAGGCGGTCGGACTCGGCCAAGCGATCCGGGACGGTCTGCCGGTCCCGCCCGGCGTGGCGCTTTCCGGCTCGATCGTCGAAGCCGTAGCCGCCGGCGAGGAGCGCGCGATCAAGGAAGTCGCCAAGTGGGTCAAGCCGCTCGGCGGGCCGCTGGCCGTCCGCTCCTCCGCCGTGGACGAGGACGGCGCACAGGCGAGTTTCGCCGGGCAGCATCTGACGCTGCTCAACGTTCCGTCGTCGGATGAAGTGAGTTCCGCGTTGAACGAAATCTGGTGGTCGGCCAATTCGGACTCGGCGATCACGTACAGGCAGCGCGTCGGCCTGTTCACGCGCCCGAGCGTCGGCGTCGTTGTCCAGTCGCTGCTGAATCCCGATGCCGCCGGCGTCATGTTCACGCAAAATCCGGTCACCGGGGCCGATGAGCGCGTGATCGAGGCCAGTTGGGGTCTCGGTGAGGCGGTCGTAGCCGGCATCGTAATTCCGGATCACTACCGTATTGACCGCTCGGGTCAGGTGCTCGAGCGAACGCCGGGACTGAAGAAGGTAGCGGTCCGGATGGTTGCGAAAGGCGGCACGGTCGAGGAAGCGGTTGCGCCCGAACTGGTCGAACGACTCTGTCTCGAAAACGAACAACTACAGAAACTGAGCCAACTCGCGGACCGCTGCGAGGCGATCTACGGCCCCGCGCGCGACGTCGAATGGGCGCTTGCCGGCGGGACACTGTATTTGCTGCAGTGTCGGGCCATTACGCGGGCGGCGGCCTGATGCGCGGCGCGCCCGTCGAAGTCCTGCGGCGCGTGCCACTGTTCACCGATTTGAACAAGCGCGAAGTTCAGCATATCGCGCGCCTGTTCAAGCAGCGGCACTTCGCCAAGGGCGCGACCGTCGTGCAGGAGGGCTCGGGCGGCGCCGCCTTCTTCGTAATCGAATCCGGCGAGGCGACGGTATTTGTCGGCGGTAAAGAACAGACGGTTCTGAAGGCCGGCGACTTTTTCGGCGAGATCGCGCTGATCGACGAGGGCACGCGCACGGCGACGATCACCGCCGCCAGCGAACTGGTCTGTTATGGGCTGACCTACTGGGATTTCCGTCCGGTCGTCGAGCAGAACGGCGTGATCGGCTGGAAGCTATTGCAACGGCTGGCGAAGATCCTGCGCGCCACGCGAGAATCGCTGTCGAAAAAATCCTAATTCGCGCGCGACGGCGTCGGCAAAACGTAACATCGGTAACACATGTTACACCGGGCTTGAATGCGCCGGCGCCGATACCATGTGCGCGCAGGACGCGTACTGCGAACGGACGCGCCGCCGCTCTTTGCATCGTCAATCGATTATCGAAAACGCGGGTGGCGATCGCGCGGCAATTCGCCAACCCTAAGGTACCTCTACCCTAAGGGTGAAAAGCGTAACATTTCTAACATTGTCTTAAGGTAGCAGCGTTCGATCGGCGGAAAATTTTGGGATTCCCTTGCATCGGATGGGGCGACGAATACGGCGTCAGAGCAGGTTTCCCCGTCGGCAGAACAATTTTTCCGCCTAATTAAGTCGCGATTTCGAACAAGTTCTCGTCTGGATTTGCGCAGATTCGCCGCCGCAAGCGCTCAGACGAAATCGAGCGGCTGCCAAACCCCGGCGGCCTTGAGCAGCGAGTGGAATTGCGATTCGAACAACTCGGTGCCGGATACGCCGGCCATCGGCTGTTCCTTGCGCATGTGCAGCGTGGCGCCGTCCTTGCCGCGCGCGCGCACGTCGGCAACGCCATAGTTCAACGTCGAATCGGCGATTAACACCGCCCGACACTTGTCCAGGCCCACCGTAGCCAGCCCGCAGGTGACCATGGTGTTGACGTTGCGCGGGAACTTCGCCGCGATGCCGCGCGCCGGGCCGTCGTACACGGTGGCGCGGCCAGTCGGTGCGGTCATGCCGCTTTCGCTGAAATCGATGGCGTTGGGATGTTTTTCGAAGGTGATGGTCACCTCCTCCCACATGTGACGCCACTCGAAAAGGCTATCGAGCCCCATCAAGGCGCCGTGCGGGATCAGCAGCCGATGCTGATGCGTCTTGGCGGCGCGGCGCAGTTTCTTCTCCAACTCCGCGTCCGCCAGCGCGGTCACGCTGAGCGGCAGATAATCCGCATAACGCAGGAACTTGTCGCCGAAGCTCTTGGAGATCGACGGGTGAGCCATCTCGACGATGAGATGCGGGTCGAAACTCTCGGCCTTGGAGAGCGCCTTGCAGATCAAATGTTCGGGCACCGCGTCCTTCAGCTTGCCGGAGTCGCGGTTGTAGACGAACGCCACGTCGAGGCCGAAATCGTCGTCGGCGCGGATGCGCTCGAAGACATTGCGGCCGACATAGCCGAAGCCGATCAGTCCGATGCGTTTTCTCATGGTTGTTTTCTCATGCCGCCATTTTGTGATCGAATTGGCCGCGCTGCAAGAAAACAAGTGTCTGCCGCACCGCCTCGCCGTGCATGCAGATGAAAGTGTGGTTGGACGGCACGGTGACGAAATCGCGCATGGACGCCAGTTTGGTGCTCTCGATCTCGACGGTTCCGTCGTGGGGCTGCCTGTTGCCGAGCAGAAGATTGAAATAGGCCGACGGATTGAGCGGAAAAAACCGCTGCGTGCCGGCGATGACGCCGATCTCGCCGCGCGGCTCGGGCAGCGATTTCAGGAACTGCGAGGTTTCGACGAAATCGCCGATCGCCGGCCCCATGACGGCGCGCGCGACCGCGCGGGCGCGGGTCGAACGGAGAAAACCGACTCCTTTGTTCGGCGGCGCGATCATCACCGCACGGCCGAAAGTGAAACGTTGCGGCTTGGCCAGCACGGCGCGGATCATGATCGCGCCTTGCGAGAAGCCGACGAAATGTATCGCGCGCCCGCGCGCCTTGTGCTTGGCAAGATCGTCCAGAAAACGTTCGAACGCCGCGATCGATTCCGGCACGGTATGGCGCCGGCTCGGATAATCGTAATCGACCGGATCGAGCCCCGCCTCGCGCAAGGCCCGGCGCAGGCGCCAGAAAATCTGCGATGTGCGGCCAAGCCCGTGCACCAGGACGACGAGATCGCCGGATTTGGCGGCGCCGTGCAATTGCCCGCCCGCCATCGCCTACGCCTTCGTCGCTGACGGCACGAGATGCTCGATCGAGTTGGCGTAATAGCTGAGCACCGGCATGTTCTTTTCGTCGACGGACAGGAAACCGTCTTCCTCGTTGATCAGGTGGCGCAATTTAAGCATGCGTAGGCCGACGCCGATCGCGTAATCGCGATCTTCGCGCGGAATATAAATCCGCGCGCCGCGCCGTTCCAGTTCCGCCATGATCGACTGGGCGCCCGCCTTGACTTCGAGTTCGGTGAGCATCAGCGACTGGCGCTGGCGGAACACGGTTGCAATCAGGGCCACCGGCAGCACCGGGACCACATCGGTGATCTTGCCCATCAGAAACGTGGTCAGTTTCTGCACTTCCTCGATGCGGCGTTCCGGCGGCAACTTGCCGATGACGAAGCCCCGTTCGTTCATATAGGCGCGCATGGAGATGGGCGTGCCGAAATTCACGCAGGCATAGCCGAACCGGTACCACCGCCGCCGGACCATCAGCCAGATCTGTTTGAAGAAAAATCCGCATGCCTTGCCGAGCGCGTAGAATTTGCCGCGCTTCGTCGCGTCGGGATCGAGTTTCAGCAGCAGCGTGCGATCTTCCAACACGCGGTCGTAATTGAGTCCGACCGGAATGAACACCACGTCGCGCTCGTCGGCGGGATCGAAGCCGCGCATCATGTAATCGATCAGGCCGATCTTCGGCTCGCGCAGCCGACCGTCGCGCGACAATCCACCCTCGGGGAAGATGGCTTGCGGCACGCCGCCCGATGTCGCCATGTTGACGTAACGTTCGAGTACCTTGCGATAGAGCGGATTGTTCGAGTTGCGGCGAACGAAGAAACCGCCGACCGCGCGGATCAGCGCGCTCAACGGCCATGTGCGCGCCCATTCGCCGACGGCATACGAGATCGCCGCGCGCTCGCCGACCATGAAGGCGACCACGACGTAATCCATGTTGCTGCGGTGATTGATGATGAAAACCGGCGTCGATTTGCTGCCGATCGCACGCAACCCGGCTTCGTCCATGTAGCCCAGACGCACGCGATACAACAGGCGGGTCACCTTGCGCGCCAACCAGTAGCCGATGCGGAAATAGAAATAGGCGTTGAACGCCGGAATGATCTCGCGCGCGTAGCGGCCGACCTGCTCCATCGCCACCTCGCGCGGCATCTTGTTCTCGGCGGCGTATTGTTCGGCCGCCTTTTGCACCTGCGCATCGTACATCAGTCGATCGATCAGGACCTGCCGGCGCGTCAAGGTGATGGACGGGATTTCGACCTGCAGCCGCGAGCCGATCTGGTCGAGCACCTTGTTGACGCGGCTGCGCAGGAACCAGCGCACGCTCGGGATCAGCAAACGGTCCAACGCGGCCCAGGCGGCGAACACGCCGACAAGCACCAGGAGCCAAACCGGAACCGCGACCGTACTGAACATGCCGCGCGCATCTTACCGGGCGCGACGCCGCGGCGGAAACGGTCAATTCGGCCGGGATCAGGCAACGGCGGCCGGACGCAGCCCGAGCCGGGGATCGGAGGCCGCCCTGTCGAGGCCACCCGAGGCGTCGGTCGCGTCGCGCCATACGCTCAGTAGATCCTGCTCGAACACGGTACGCCACCCGGACCAGAATTCTTCCGTGAAGCGGCGCGCCCCGAGGCTGAGCGTGCGACGCGCGAACATGTCGGCCACGTAGGGAATCAGGGCCTGCACCCATGCCTCGACGCCGGTTCCGGCCACCGCCACGCCGTCCACCCCATGGGCGGCCACCAGGGCCGCCGTGGCCGCGCCCTTCTGGACGAACACCGGCAACCCCGACGCTTTGGCTTCCAGCACGACATTGCCATAGGTTTCAGTAACCGATGGGAACACGAACAGATCGGCGCTGGCGTATAACCACGCCAACCTGTGTTGCGGAACATTGCCCGGCAAACTCACGCGCGGGCCGAGCAGCGATTTGATCGCCGCCGAATCGCGGCCCTCGCCGACCGCAAGCAAATGCACGTCATACCCGCGTGCCGCAAGCGCATGCACGATCTGTGCGCTATGCAGCGCTCGTTTGGTTGCGTCGATTCGACCGACGAACATCAGCATGATCGGATCGCCGGGCACGCGATACCGATCCAACAATGCGGCGCGATCGCGCCGGCGGGGCGAAAACAGTTCGATGTCGATGCCGCGTCGCAGGAAGCCGAGTTTATTCGCGGGCACCCTTAAAGCGACGCGCCTGCGCATGTTCTCGTCGGACACCAGGACGCGGTCGCATTGCGCCAACAGCCTCGTCGTGCGCCGTTCCATGACACGGCCGCAGAAATCGGCCACCGGGAGCAGCCGCGCGGCAGCCGCGCAAACACGGCCGGTGCCGAACAAATTGGCCAGCACGTCGTTGGTGTAGATGCGCGTGAAAGCGGCCAGATCGGTGTGCACGGATGCGATCAGCGGCCGCCGCCGTTCGCGCGCGCAGTGCGCCGCCGTGCGCGACAAGGCGAAGGCGGAGGTAATGTGCAGGACGTTGTGCCGCTTGAGCCGGCGCGCGAGATCGGGATGAAAGCCCGCAAGATCGGTATGCCCGCCGCCCTGCTCGAGACCGAGTGCGCGCGTGCCGCGGCGCGGCGGCAGGAGATGGAAGCGCACGTTTGAAGCGATCGGCACGATCGCTTCCGCGTCGCCGAGCGCATAGACGGTGAGATCGACTTCGCGGCGATATCGCTCCGCCGCTGCGGCAAATCGCTCCCAGCATTTCAAGTGGCCGCCGGCCTTCGGCCCATATTCCAGATCGACCGTAACCCCGACCGACACGGCGTCTACGGCCTTAGTATGGATCCGCGCTACCGCGCGCGACCCGTGAACGTCCGCAGTCGTGCCTTCGGGCATAGGCTGCCGTCCCTTTCGTCCGCCTCGACAGGGACAGGCTCATACGCGATTCATCCGTCAAACCTGTTGAAGTTTGGCGACGGTTTTGTGACTCCGGCAACCGGCTAGCGTTCCGCGCGCCGCTCCGGATACAGCGACAGCATGCCGTCGTTGGAGGCATCGCACGTGCCGCGTTCGGTGATCAGGCGGGTGACCAGGCGCGCGGGCGTCACGTCGAAGCCGAAATTGGCGGCGCGGCTCTTGGCGGGCGCAATGCGAATCGTCGCGGTCTTGCCGTCCGCGGTCAGCCCGGTCAGTTCGGTGACTTCGGCGCCGTCGCGTTCCTCGATCGGGATCGAGGCGCCGTCGCACAGGGTCCAGTCGATCGTGCTGTGCGGCAGCGCGACGTAAAACGGAATCCCGTTGTCGCGCGCCGCCAGGGCTTTCAGGTAGGTGCCGATCTTGTTGCACACGTCGCCGTTGGCGGTCGTGCGATCGGTGCCGACGATGCACAGATCGACGCGGCCGTGCTGCATCAGATGGCCGCCGGCGTTGTCGACGATCACCGTATGGTCGACGCCGTGGCTGCCCAGTTCCCACGCGGTCAGCGAAGCACCCTGGTTGCGCGGGCGGGTTTCGTCGACCCAGACGTGAATCGGGATGCCCTTGTCGTGCGCCATATAGATCGGCGCCAGCGCGGTGCCCCAGTCGACACAGCCGAGCCAGCCGGCGTTGCAATGGGTGAGCACATTGAGCGTGCCCTGCCCGCCCTTCTTGCGCCACGCATCCTCGAATAGTTTCAAGCCATGTTCGCCGATCGCGCGGCAGGTCGCGACATCTTCGTCGCAGATCGCGGCCGCCTTTTGGTAGGCCGCGGCAACGCGCTCGCCGTGCGGCCGGTTGCGCAGATGCGCACGCATTTCGTCGAGCGCCCATTTCAGGTTGATCGCGGTCGGCCGGGTCGCCAGCAGCAGGTCGTATGCGCGATCGAGCGACGCGTCGGACGCATCGGCGCGCAGGGCCAATGCAATGCCGTAGGCGGCGGTCGCGCCGATCAGCGGCGCCCCACGCACGACCATGGTCTTGATCACGCGCGCCGCATCGTCGAGCGTTTTCAGGCCGACGACGGCGAATCCGTGCGGCAGTTTGGTCTGGTCGATGACTTCGATTGACCAACCATCCTTGGCTACCCAAATTGTGCGGTAGTGGATGCCGTTGACCTTCATGGGCGTGTTCCTATGCGACCGGCCTCGTCGACCGGGTTCCGTAGATAACGTCACAGACCCGGCACATCAACCGGTGCGCGAAGATTTCGTGGAATTGCGATGACCGAAGCCGAACAACGCGATGCGCCCGAAACGCCGAAACCGGACAAGCCGAAACGGCGCGAACCCAATGACGCCCTGCAGCGATCGGTCACCGGTTTGGTCATCGGCCTGCTGCTGATCGGGCTCGCGGCGTACGAGTACAACGCGATTACCGCCTGGGAAGCCGATGGCGGTCGGCATCAATTGCGCGTGCTGTTCGCCGGGCTCTACACCGCATTCGGCAAATGGGGGGTGGTGGGCGCGGCGACGCTCGCCGGACTCGTGCTCGGCTGGGTCTCCGTGCGCGGGATCCGGCGCGCGCGGCGCTGAACCGTTCATTCTTTGGATCTTGCTTGCGTGCCCTCGATGCATTGACTCCGGATCGGCGCCCGATTAGAACAAAACAAGAACAATTAGGTGCGCCGATGTCGCCGTTCGATCATGGAACCTTGCCCCAGGAGGAGCGCCGCCGCCGGCTTGACGGACTGCGCAACCGTCTAGCGCCCTACGAAGCGGTCGTGCCGGAGGCGCAAAACCGGCTCCGCCTGGGGGCGCTGGATGCGGTTTTGCCCTGGAATGGGCTGCCCTGTGGCGCCTTGCACCAGATCACCGGCACCGGTCTGGGCGGCGCCATTGCCGCTGGATTTGCCTTTGCTTTGCTGAGCGCCGCAACGCACGCCAGAAAATCAAAAACAAGCCGATTTTCAGATTCTTATGCGCATGATCGAATCCAAAATATAAGACTCAAAAGCGACATCGTATGGATCAGCTGCCGCGACGATCTGTTCGGCCCGGGCGTTGCGCGATTCGGCATCGAGCCTTCGCGTCTGCTGATCGTTCACGCGAAATCGACCGAGCAAGTGCTTTGGTCTATTGAAGAATCTTTACGCTGTCCGTCTTTGTATGCGGTCATCGGCGAAACTGACGGGCTGGACCTGACCTCCAGTCGGCGCTTGCAGCTCGCCGCCAGCCAGGCCCCCGCGACCGCCCTTTTCGTACTCGGCCCGGCGCATCCCCACGCCCCGACCACCGCCGCCCTGACCCGCTGGCGCATCGAACCGGCATCTGCCCCCGACGCTTTCTGTCACCTCGACCGAAGCGCAGCGGAGAACCGGGGGCCGGCGCGCCTGCTCGGCCGGCGGCGCTGGCAGGTCGGTCTCGAACGTTGCCGGGGCGGCCGACCGGGCGCCTGGCTCATGGAGTGGGACGATGAAACGCATACTCTCGCTATGGCTGCCCAGCCTGGCCGTTGACCGGTTGCGGCGGAGCGGTGCGGCCTCGTCCGGCAGCGCCGCGCACGGGTCCGGCGCCAAGCCGACGCTCGGCGCGACGCCGTTCGTCACCATCGTCGCCCAGCACAACCGGCCGACGGTGCTGGCGGTCGATCCGATTGCCGCCATGGACGGCGTGCAGCCCAATATGGCGCTCGCCGATGCGCGCGCGGTGTGTCCGCGCCTGCGCGCCGTGCCGGCGGCACCGGATCAGGACCGTGCGCTGCTGGAAAAGATCGCCGATTGGTGCGACCGCTATTCGCCCCTGGTGGCGATCGAATCCTATGACGGATCGGGCGGCGGCATCTGGATCGACACCACCGGTTGCGCCCATCTGTTCGGCGGCGAATTGCCGCTGCTGCGCGATTTGAGTCGCCGTCTGGCGCGCGCTGGCTTGGTCGGCCGCGCCGCCATCGCCGACACGCCGGGCGCCGCCTGGGCCGCGGCCCGCTACGGCGGACCGCGCCTGGCGGTGGTGGCGGCGGGCGCGCAGCGAAAAACGCTCGCGCCATTCCCGGTCAGCGCCCTGCGCCTGTCCCCGGCCGATACGGCGCTGCTGACGCGGCTCGGCCTGCCGACCATCGGCGCCTTGGCGGCGATCCCGCGCGCGCCGCTGACCCGCCGCTTCGGCGTCGATGTCGCCCGCCGGCTCGACCAAGCTATCGGCGCGCTGCCCGAATCGCTCTCGCCGCGCCGGCCGGTGGCGCCGTACGAAGTCCGCCGCGCCTTTGCCGAGCCGGTCGGACGGCCGGAAGATGTCGCGGCCGGCCTGTCGCGCCTGCTGCAGCGTTTGTGCGCGCGTCTGGCCGAGGCCTCGCATGGTGCCCGCGCGCTCGCCTTCACCTTGCACCGTTCGGACGGCACCCGCGCCGCGGTCAGCATCGGCACGCAACTGCCCAGCCGCGACGCCTGGCACCTGTTGCGCCTGTTCGCGCCCAAACTAGAGCAACTCGATCCGGATCCCGGTGTCGATGCGCTGGTTTTGGCCGCCACTGAAATCGCGCCGTTCACCGGCCAGCAGATCGCCCTGGCGCGCACGCCCAAAGCCGGCGCTGCCGTCGGGATCGGCGCCGAACGCTTGAGCGTCGATGCGCTGATCGACCGCCTGAGCAACCGCCTGGGCGCACGACGCGTCACCCGCTTCGATCTGCAACCCCGCCATCTGCTCGAAGCGCGTAACCGGCGCGTGCCGGCGCTGCGGAGCGAAACCGTCGCCGCTTGCCCCGCGTCGGCGCCGATCGACTCGCTGGCACCCGCGCCGATCTGGCTGCCGCTGCGCCTGCTGGCACAGCCGGTGTTCGTCGCCGCCGGCAGCGAGCGCGAACGCGTCCCGACGACGTGCGAGTGGCAGCGCCGCAGCCTGCGTATCGCGGCCGCGGAAGGACCTTGGCGCGTGCTGGGATGCTGGTGGGCCAACGACACATCGCCCGAACGCGACTACTTCGCCGTGCGCATCGACAGCGGCGAGACGCTGCTGCTGTTCAACGACCTTCGGCACAACGGATGGTTCGTGCAGGGCGTCGGCACATAGTCCGTCGTCGCGCGAATATATCCGGAACCGCGGCTTTTCTACTAGTAGATATCCCAACGGCGATGATCCCGTACGTCGAACTTCAGGTGACGAGCAATTTCAGCTTCCTGCGCGGGGCTTCGCATCCGCAGGAACTGGTGGCGCAGGCGGCGGCGCTCGGCCATGCGGCGGCGGCGATTGCCGACCGCAATACGCTGGCCGGTGCGGTGCGCGCGCACAGCGCCGCCAAGAAGGCCGGCATCAAGGCGCTGATCGGCGCGCGGCTCGAACTCAACGACGGCCAGTCCCTGTTGTGCTTTCCGACCGACCGGCCCGCCTATGCGCGCCTGTGCCGCCTGCTGACGCGCGGCAAGCGGCGCGCCGTCAAGGGCGAATGCCATCTGGATCGGGTCGACGTGATCGAACACGGCGAAGGCCAGATCGTGATCGTCGTCCCGCCCGAGGACAACCAGGCTTTGCGCGGCCCGGCGTTCGAAAGTTTTTTGCAGCGGATCGGCAACGCATTCGCCGGCCGCGCCTATCTGGCCGCCGCGTTCCTGTATTGTGGCGACGATGTCCAGCGCATCGCTTTTTTGGGCACGCTCGCGCGCCGCCACGGCATTCCGTTGGTCGCGACCAACGATGTGCATTATCACGCGCCGGAGCGGCGCCGGCTGCACGACGTGGTGACCTGCATCCGCGAGCATTGCACGCTGGAGAATGCCGGCTTTCGCGTGCAGCCCAACGCCGAGCGGCATCTGAAACCGGCTGCGGAAATGGCGCGCCTGTTCGATGCCTGGCCCGAGGCGGTCGCGTGCAGCGCCGAGATCGCCGCGCGCATCGATTTTTCGCTCGACGAACTGCGCTACGACTACCCGGTCGATCCGGCGCCCGAAGGGCGCACGCCGCAGGAGGAATTGGCGCGCCTGACGTGGCTCGGCGCCGCGAAGCGCTACCCGTTCGGCGTGCCCGAAAAAATCCGTGCGACGATCGAAAAGGAACTCGCGCTGATCGCCCAACTCGATTACGCGCCGTACTTCATCACCGTCTACGACATCGTCAGCTACGCGCGCAGCCGAACGCCGGCAATTCTGTGCCAGGGCCGCGGTTCGGCGGCCAATTCCGCGGTGTGCTATTGCCTGGGCATCACCGCCGTCGATCCCGACAAAATGGATTTATTGTTCGAACGCTTCGTCAGCGCCGCGCGCAAGGAGCCGCCCGACATCGACGTCGATTTCGAGCACGAGCGGCGCGAGGAAGTCATTCAATACATCTACAATAAATACACCCGCGAACGCGCCGGCCTGGCCGCGACCGTGATCTCCTATCGCCCGCGCAGCGCCATCCGCGAGGTCGGCAAGGTGCTCGGCCTGTCCGACGATATCACCGGCGCCCTGGCCAAGAACACCTGGGGCTGGAGCGACGACGAGGAATTTCGGCCGGCGCACATCCGCGAGATCGGTCTCGATCCCGACGATCGCACTTTGATGCTGGCGATTTCCATGGCGCGCGAGCTGATGGGATTTCCGCGCCACCTGTCGCAGCATGTCGGCGGCTTCGTGATCACCCGCAGCCCGCTCTGCGAATTGGTGCCGATCGAAAACGCCGCCATGGAGGACCGCACCGTCGTCGAATGGGACAAGGACGATCTGGACGAGCTGCGCATGCTCAAGATCGACGTGCTGGCGCTCGGCATGCTGACCTGCATCCGCAAGGCGTTCGATCTGCTGCGCATGCATTACGGCAAGAATTACGAACTGGCCACCGTGCCGCAGGACGATCCCGCGGTCTACGACATGCTGTGCCGCGCCGATTCGGTCGGCGTGTTCCAGGTCGAAAGCCGCGCGCAGATGACCATGCTGCCGCGGCTCAAGCCGCGGACCATGTACGATCTGGTCATCGAAGTGGCGATCGTACGGCCCGGGCCGATCCAGGGCGACATGGTGCATCCTTATTTGCGTCGGCGGAACGGCGAGGAAGCGGTGCATTTTCCGTCCGAGGAATTGCGCCAGGTACTCGGCAAGACGCTCGGCGTGCCGCTGTTCCAGGAACAGGCCATGCGCATCGCCATCGTCGCTGCCGGCTTCACGCCCGACGAAGCCGATCTGTTGCGCCGCGCCATGGCGACGTTTCGCAAGACCGGCACGATCCACGGGTTTCATACCAAGATGGTCGACGGCATGGTGGCGCGCGGCTACGAGCGCGATTTCGCCGAGCGTTGCTTCAAGCAGATCGAGGGCTTCGGCGAATACGGGTTTCCCGAAAGCCACGCCGCCAGCTTCGCGCTGCTGGTCTACATCTCGGCCTGGCTCAAATGCCATTATCCGGCGGCGTTCGGCTGCGCGATCCTGAACAGCCAGCCGATGGGCTTCTACGCGCCGGCCCAACTGGTGCGCGATGCGCGCGACCATGACGTCGAAGTGCTGCCGGTCGACGTCAACCGCAGCGTCTGGGACAACGCGCTGGAACCCGGCGGCGACGGCAAGATGGCGCTGCGGCTCGGCTTTCGCCAGGGCCGCGGCTTGCGGGAAGCCGATATCGCGAAACTGGTGGCGGCGCGCGGCAACGCTTACGCCGACCCGGTGGCGCTCTGGAAAAAGAGCGGCCTGAAGCCGGCGGTCTTGGAGCGTATCGCGCGCGCCGACGCGTTCGCTTCGCTGGGCCTGTCGCGCCGCGAGGCGCTTTGGTCGGTCAAGGGCCTGGGCGACAAACCGCTGGCCCTGTTCGAAGCCGCCAACGAGGAGGAACTCGCAAACGAACCCGCCGTGGCTCTGCCGGAGATGCCGCTCGGCGAACAGGTGGTCGAGGATTACGCCACGCTACGCCTTTCGCTCAAGGCGCATCCGCTGGGGCTGTTGCGCCCACGCATGAGCGAGGCCGGGGTTATCGACAATGCGGCGCTCAACGAAGTGGCCGCCGACGATTTTGTGTCGGTCGCCGGCCTGGTCATCGTGCGCCAACGGCCGGGCACGGCGAAAGGCGTCATCTTCATGACGCTCGAGGACGAGCGCGGCATCTGCAACATCATCGTCTGGCCACACGTGCTGGAAAAGTTCCGGCGCATCGTGCTGACCGGCCGCCTGGTCAAGGTCACCGGGCAACTGCAGCGTGAAGGTCTGGTCACGCATATCGTGGCGCACCGCCTGTTCGATCTGTCGGATCACCTGGACGGCTTGAGCGCAATCGATGCGCCGTTCGACAACGCGTTGGCGCGCGCCGACGAGGTCGCCCGCCCCGGCCGCGATCATCGCGACAAGGCGGTCCGGCGCGCGCCTTCGCTCGATGTCATGTACCCGTCGCGCGATTTCCACTAGCGCCTGCGCAGAAATGCCGCACCCCGCAAATCTTGATTCAGATCAACGAAATCCGCCGTGCCGACTCATAACCTTCAATCGTCATTCGAACGGAGGTGGAAATGACCGGTGGCGAGGTACTTTTCTTGAGCTTGGTAATCGGCACCTTCACGATATTCGGGTTGGTTTTGGCCTGGGCCAATTCCAACTGGCAGAAGAAATAAATCTGAATTGTTCCGTCCGGTCCGGTGGCGATAGCGCCGCGCCGGATGTGAACGGCCAAGGCCTCGTCCCACCACCCTCCCGGGACGAGGTCTTTTCGCCGTTTCCGCAATCCCCCGAGCGTTATCAGTCGACCGACCGACTTTCGAACAGTTCGAACGAAGTCGCGTAACGACGCGGCTGCGCAGGCGCGCGGTCTGACAGGCAAACCTTGATATTCGCCGCCGTCGAGCACGACGTCGTGCCGCCGATCTTGCAGCCGGCATCGCGGCACCGCTTGCGATTTTCCTGCGTGTCCTTGCCTCTGTAGGCGCACTGGTTCTTGCAATAGCTCGAACTGCCGGACGTGCAAATGTAGCAACCATCGGCGCGCGCCGACGCCGAACCGCCGGCTGCGAATACGATCACCAGCAAGGCCAAAAGGCCGATCATTCTTCCCATCTCGATGTCTCCCAGGTTCGGCCACGCAATGGTGGCGGTGTGCGTCCGCTTTGGCCATGATGCCGCAACCTCCCGCCCGGCAACAAGCCAAACCGAACCCTTCATCGAGCAGCCGAACATGAATCGCGCCGACGTCGACATCATCGAGAAAACCGAAGTCTACCGTGGGCGATTTCAGGTCTTCCGATACAGGCTGCGCCACCGTCTGCACGCCGGCGGCTGGAGCGGCATCGTCACCCGCGAGGTTTTCGAGCGCGGTCACGCCGCCGCGGTGCTGCCGTACGATCCGCTGCGCGACGAAGTCGTGCTGATCGAGCAGTTCCGGCCCGGCGCATACGCCGCCGGCGGCGATCCGTGGCTGCTCGAAATCGTCGCCGGCATTATCGACGCCGACGAAAGCGCCGAAGACGTCGCGCACCGCGAGGCGAAAGAAGAAGCGAATCTCATTCTTGAAGATTTGCTCCCCGTCGCGCACTGCTTCATGACCCCCGGCGCCTGCTCCGAGTCACTGCAGATTTTCTGCGGCCGGACCGACTCAACCGGCGCCGGCGGCGTGTTCGGCCTGCCGACCGAACACGAGGATATTCGCGTCCTCGCCGTGCCCTTCGCCGAGGCTCGGCGGATGCTGGATACGCTGGAACTCCGCAACGCCATCACCGTGATCAGCATGCAATGGCTCGCCCTGCACCGCGACCGGCTGCGCCGCGAGTGGCGGATGCCATCTTGATCCGTTGACGGGCGCGCGCGCGCAACCCATGATGCGCACCAAAATAAGAAGCGGAGCGACGTAATGGCCGCGGAAGTTCGCCGGCGGGGAGGCTTCGGGCGCGTAGCGATCGTGCTCCTGTTGATATGGGCGGCATGGCTCGCCTACACGTATTTCTCTGCCAAACAGGATTACGACGAGGCGCTGACCAACGGCTACGCCATGATGGTGAAGGCCGACGGAGATACGTTCGTCGAGGCCGCCAAGCGGCTGCCGCAGCAACTTTACTGCTACGACAAATTCACCACCAAGCGCGATATCATCGACCAGAAAATCTATCTGAGCCTCCGACGCGACGAATGGGTCCTGCGCACGGAACGCGACCCCGACGTGAAGGAATGCGTCGACAACGCATTGAGCGATGCCAAGCGCGAGTACTACCGGAAGATGCGCGACGACGTGATTTTCGTCGGTATCGTGGCCGGCATCGGCGCGTTCCTGATCGTGGGCCTGCTGTTCGTCGCGATCTCCTGGTTTCGCGGCGGCCGCGACGGCTGAGCGATCCGCTTGCCGGACGCAGCGGGCGAAACTAGCTTGATGTCCTACCTCCTGCCAAACGAGTCACGCATGACCATACGCGACGGCTTCATCGACACGATCGGCAATACGCCGCTGATCAAACTTCGCGCCGCCTCCAAGGCGACCGGTTGCACCATTCTCGGCAAGGCCGAATTCCTCAACCCCGGCGGCTCGGTCAAGGACCGCGCGGCCCTGGCAATCGTGCTCGATGCGGAAAAGCGGGGGACGTTGAAGCCGGGCGGCGTGATCGTCGAAGGTACGGCCGGCAATACCGGGATCGGCCTGACGCTGGTCGGCAACGCCCGCGGCTATCGCTCGGTGATCGTGATTCCGAACACGCAGTCGCAGGAAAAGAAGGACATGCTGCGGCTGTGCGGCGCCGAACTGATCGAAGTCCCGGCGGTGCCGTACAAGGACCCCAACAATTACGTGCATTATTCGCGGCGCGTGGCCGAGGACTTGGCGCAGAAGGAGAAGCACGGCGCCATTTGGGCCAACCAATTCGACAATATCGCCAATCGCGAAGGCCACTTTCGCACCACCGGCCCGGAAATCTGGCAACAGACCGGCGGCAAGATCGACGGCTTCATCTGCGCCGTCGGCACCGGTGGGACGCTGGGTGGCGTCGGCATGTATTTGAAGGAGCGAAACAAGAACATCGTCATCGGACTGGCCGATCCGATGGGCGCCGCGCTGTATAATTTCTATAAGAATGGCGAGTTGAAGGCCGAAGGCAGTTCGATCACGGAAGGCATCGGGCAAGGCCGCATCACCAAGAACCTGGAGAATATTCCGCTCGATAAGCCGTACCAGATCAAGGACGAGGAAATGCTGCCGATCGCGTTCGACCTGTTGCAGCACGAAGGTTTGTGCCTCGGCGGCTCCAGCGGCATCAATGTCGCCGGCGCGATCCGACTGGCCAAGGATCTCGGCCCCGGCCATACGATCGTGACGGTGCTGTGCGATTTCGGGACGCGCTACCAAAGCAAGATGTTCAATCCGGAATTCCTGCGTTCGAAGAACCTGCCGGTACCGCCCTGGATGGACAAGAAAGCTTCGTAATGGCCGATTACATCAATCCCGACGCGCTGGTCTCGACCGATTGGCTGGCGGCGCACCTGGACGTGCCGGACATTCGGATCGTCGACGCGTCGTGGTATCTGCCGGCCGAGAAGCGCGATCCGAAGGCCGAATTTCTCGATGCGCACATTCCCGGCGCCGTGTTCTTCGATATCGACGACATCAGCGATACCGATCAACCCCTGCCTCACATGGTCGCCTCGCCGATCAAGTTTTCGTTCCGCGTTCGGAAGCTTGGGCTGGGAGACGGCAACCGCATCGTGGCGTACGACAGCGCCGGTCTGTTCAGTGCCGCCCGCGTCTGGTGGAACTTCCGTTACATGGGTCATACCGACGTCGCCGTATTGGACGGCGGCCTGCCGAAATGGATCAAGGAAGGTCGTCCGCTCGAACGCGGCTCGGCCCATCCGCGCGAACGTCATTTCACGCCGCGCGCGAACTCGTTTTTGGTGCGCGATGTCGGACAGATGCTGGCCAATATCGCCTCGCGTCGCGATCAAGTCATCGACGTGCGCAGCGCGGGCCGCTTCCACGCGCGCGACCCGGAGCCGCGGCCCGGCTTGCGTTCGGGCCACATTCCCGGCGCGCTGAACCTGCCCTACCCGAACATTCTCGATCCCGCGGAGAAAACCATGCTGCCGGCGGATCGACTGCGCGCCGCATTCGATCGGGCCGGCATCGATCCGACAAGGCCGTCGGTGACCAGTTGCGGGTCCGGCATCACGGCTGCGATCATGGCGCTTGGCATGTACCTGTTGGGCAATAAGGAAGTCGCGGTCTACGACGGGTCGTGGACGGAATGGGGCGGCCGCGCCGACACGCCGATCGAAACTTAATCGTGGTTCCTCAGTCGTTCCGGACGGGGTGACGGGACAATGCCGAAGGCTTATAATCCGCTCCGTAAATCCGCCGTCGCCGTGCAGCGACATCGCATAACTACGGGAGTTCCAAAAATGACACCTGCCATCAAGAAGCTCGTCGTCGCCATCGGCGCCGCCGCCTTCGCCGCGGCCACGTTGGCCGCGTGCAATACCGTCGAAGGCGTGGGTAAGGACCTGCAGACCGTCGGTGGCGCGATTTCGAAGAAGGCCGACGAGAAGAAATAAGACGTAGCGCCCCGGCAATGCTGGCGCGGAACCAGATCGAAACGACAGCGCCGCCTCGACGGGCGGCGCTTTTTTTTGGCGGCTGACTGTGCCCGCCTGCCGCTAATGCGCCAGGATCTGGCTCAGGAACAGCTTGGTGCGGTCGGATTTCGGGTTGTTGAAGAATTCCTCGGGCTCGTTCTGCTCGATGATCTCGCCCTTGTCCATGAAGATGACCCGGTTGGCGACCGTGCGCGCAAAGCCCATCTCGTGCGTCACGCACAGCATGGTCATGCCGGAGCGCGCGAGTTCGATCATCACGTCGAGCACTTCCTTGATCATTTCCGGATCGAGCGCCGAGGTCGGCTCGTCGAACAGCATGATCTTCGGGTTCATGCAGAGCGAGCGCGCGATCGCCACGCGCTGCTGCTGGCCGCCGGAAAGCTGACCGGGATATTTGTTCGCCTGCTCGGGGATCTTGACCCGGTTCAAATAAAGCATCCCCAATTCTTCGGCCTCTTTCTTGGGCATCTTGCGCACCCAGATCGGCGCCAGCGTGAGGTTCTGCAGCACGGTCAGGTGCGGGAACAGATTGAAATGCTGGAACACCATGCCGACTTCGCGCCGGGTTTGCTCGACATGCTTCAGATCGCTGGTCAGTTCGATGCCGTCGACGATGATCTTGCCACGCTGGTGCTCCTCCAGGCGGTTGATGCAGCGGATCAAGGTCGACTTGCCGGAGCCGGACGGCCCGCAGATGACGATGCGCTCGCCCTTGTCGACCGCCAGGTTGATCGATTTCAACACATGGAATTCGCCGAACCATTTGTGGACGTCGATCATTTGTATGATGCCGGTGCCGTTTTCAGCCATTCCCGTCTCCCATAAACCGTGGGTCTCCCGTAAACCGCGGATTTCCCGCACGCCTATTTGCGCCGATGACCGGTATTGAGCCGTTTCTCGAGGCGCATGCCGTAGCGCGAGATGCCGAAACACAATGCCCAGTAGACCGCCGCGGCAAACACGTAGCCAGTATACGGCACGTTGCGCGAGAGCCAATTCGGGTCCTTGGTCGCAGAATCGATGATGCCGAAGAAGTCGAACAGCCCGACGATGGCGACCAGGCTGGTGTCTTTCAGCAACGCCACGAACTGGTTGACGATGCCCGGAATGACGATCTTGAGCGCCTGCGGCAGGATGATCAGCCGATGCGCCTTCCAATACGACAGCCCCATTGCATCGGCGGCTTCGAACTGGCCCTTGGGGATCGCCTGGAGGCCGCCGCGGACGACCTCGGCCATGTACGCCGAGGCAAAGATCGTCACGCCGACCAGCGCGCGCAGCAAGTCGTTGAAATTGACGCCTTCGGGCAGGAACAGCGGCAGCATCACCGAGGCCATGAACAGCACGGTAATCAGCGGCACACCGCGCCAGACCTCGATGAACACGATGCAGAACGTGCGTACCACCGGCATCCTGGACCGCCGACCGAGGGCCAGCAGGATGCCGAACGGCAGCGAGCCGACGCAGCCGACGATCGCGATGACCATCGTGACCATCAATCCGCCCCAGAGCTGCGTCTCGACGATCCGCAGACCGAGCCATCCGCCCTGCAACAGGAAGAAGGCCACGAACGGGTAGAGCACCAGCACGAACAGCGCGAACCATTTGCGCCCCTTGAACCGCGAAAAGAACAGCGGCACGACGCCCAGGATCAGGATTGCCGCCGCAAGATCGACGCGCCAGCGCTCTTCGAGCGGATACAGGCCGTACATGAACTGCTGGAACCGCTTGCCGACGAAACCCCAACACGCCGCGTCGGCGCTTTTCACGCAATCGTCGCGATTGGCGGCGGTCCATATCGCATCGATGAACGCCCAATTGACGACCGGCGGAATCAGCCAGACCAACAGGGCGATGCAGGCGACGGTCAACACCGAATCGCGCCAGGAGGCGAACAGATTCTTGCGCAGCCAGCCGAGCGCGCCGACCATGGTCGCCGGCGGTGGCAGGTCCGGGTGCTGACCGGGCGCGTAGCGTTGCACGGGCTCGTTCATCGACCCGCCCTCACCTGACGACCAATTGTTTTCGTCGGTTGTACCAATTCATGCCTGCCGAGGTTGCGATGCTGATGGTCAGGTACGTCGCCATGGTGATGCCGATAACTTCGATCGCCTGGCCGGTCTGCGTCAGCACGGTCTGTCCGAACACCGCAACCAGCTCAGGGTAGCCGATCGCCGTGCCGAGCGACGAGTTCTTGGTAAGATTGAGATACTGGTTGGTCAGCGGCGGGATGATCACGCGCATCGCCTGGGGAATGACGATGAGATTGAGCGTCCAGCGCGGCTTGAGACCGAGCGCGTGCGCCGCCTCGGTCTGGCCATGGCTGACCGAAACAATGCCGGCGCGTACCACTTCGGCAATATAAGCCGAAGTGTAAGTGACCAGCGCGATCAACAGCCCGGCAAATTCCGGCAGCACGGTGAAGCCGCCGGAAAAGCTGAACGCGCCGAGCTCGGGCAGTTCGAAGCTCAACGGTCGCGCGCCGAACAACCAAAGCGCGCCACCCAGGACCACCGGCGCGCCAATCACCATGCCGAATCCGGCGTAGAAGGTCGGGAATTGCCGGCCTGTGCGTTCCTGGCGCCGGTGCGCCCAGCGCCGCAGCACGAAGGTTGCGATCAGGCCAACGACGAAGACGCCGAACACCCAATCGAACGGGGCCTCGGCGATCGGCCGCGGAAACACCAGCCCGCGATTGCTGAGAAAGACGCCGTCGCCGATGCGCATCGCGTCGCGGACGCCCGGCAGCGACTTGATGACCGCGCCCCACCAGAAGAAGAT
>JBFWYO010000054.1:0-33989 GCA_050186335.1 Alphaproteobacteria bacterium
AACGCCTGCTGCCGCTGCAGCAGCGTGACGGGATCGTTGCTGCGCACCGGCGCCGGCATTTCCGGCGATTCGGGCAGGGATTCCAGCTTGAACTGGGTCGCCTTGAGCCATTCCTCGTAGGGATGCTCTTCGGCCAGCGTCTGCTTGATCTCGGCGTCGTCGATGATCCGGCCGCGCTCGACGTCGATCAGCAGCATCTTGCCCGGCTGCAGCCGCCATTTCTTGACGATGCGTTCTTCCGGCACCGGCAGCACGCCGGATTCGGATGCCATGATCACGATATCGTCGTCGGTGACCAGATAGCGCGCCGGGCGCAACCCGTTGCGATCCAGCGTGGCGCCGATCTGGCGGCCGTCGGTGAAGGCGATCGCCGCCGGCCCGTCCCACGGCTCCATGAGGGCCGCGTGATACTCGTAAAATGCCCGGCGCTGCGGATCCATCAGCGGGTTGCCGGCCCAGGCTTCGGGGATCAGCATCATCATCGCGTGCGCCAGCGAGTAGCCGCCGGCGACCAGCACTTCGAGCGCGTTGTCGATGCAGGCCGTGTCCGACTGGCCCTGCGGCACCAGCGGCCACATCTTGTCGAGATCCGGGCCCAGGAGTTCGGACGACATCGAGCCGCGGCGCGCATACATCCAATTGACGTTGCCGCGCACCGTGTTGATTTCGCCGTTGTGCGCCAAAAACCTATAAGGATGCGCCAAGCGCCAGGACGGAAACGTGTTGGTGGAAAAGCGCTGATGCACCAGCGCCAAGGCCGAAACCGTCAGCGGATTGCGCAGATCGACGTAGAAGCTGCCGACCTGATGCGCCAGCAGCAGGCCCTTATAGACGACCGTGCGGCTGGAAAAGGACGGCAGATACAGATCGTGCTGTCCGTGCTTGCCCAGCTTGTTGGGAAATTCCTTGACGCTGTTCAGCGTCTGCTTGCGGATCACCAGCAGCTTGCGCTCGAACGCGTCCTGGTCCTTGAGCGCCGGGCTACGCGCGACGACCGCTTGCCAGATCGTCGGCATGGATTCGAGCACGCGCGCGCCGAGGCCGGTGGTATCGACCGGCACTTCGCGCCAACCCAGCATGCGCTGGCCTTCGATCTTGACGAAACGCTCGAAATGCTCGACCGCGATCGCGCGGGCTTTTTCGTTGCGCGGCAGAAAGCACATGGCCACCGCGTAGTGGCCGGGTGCCGGCAGGGTGATGTTTTTTTGCTGCGCCCAATCGCGCAGCAGCGCGTCCGGAATTTGAATCAGGCAGCCGGCGCCGTCGCCGACCAGCGGGTCGGCGCCCACAGCGCCCCGGTGATCCAGGTTCAACAGCACCTGCAAGCCGCGTTGCAGGATATCGTGCGATTTATGGCCTTTGATGTTGACCACGAAGCCGACGCCACAGGCATCGTGCTCGTTCCGCGGATCGTATAGGCCCTGTTTCTCAGGCAACAAGATGCGTTCCTCTCCCGACCCGCTTGGCTCTGCCGTCAAGCGGGTGCGCCCGGCCCCCGCCGGATTTCCCCGATCGGATGTTAGATTAGAGCCCTCACTTGTGCCATGGGCGGGGCACTTCGTCGAGCGCTCCATTGCACCGCACCGCGCCGCCGAGGCGCACCCGCACGGGCGCAATAAGTCGCATAAAATCAACGAGTTGTCCGTCACCGCAACCGGGCGCGGCGGGATTCCGGCGGCGCACCGTTCGATGCCGACGTAACAAGCGTAACAATCGATGCCGCCGCCTTGAGCGCGACGGCGGCAACGCCATCCAGGCCGGTGCGGCACTGACGCAGGTTTTGCCGTGCGCTCTTTGCATCGTGCATCGGAAATGTGAACGGGGTGGGGATCGCGTGGACGAATTTCGACCCGCCCGTCGGCATATCCCCATGGAAAAAGACGTAACAAGCGTAACGTGACGGGAGCGTGGCCGGCGACGGACGGCACGCGGGCTGGCATTCGCCGCCGAGCCGTGGCACGAAAGGCGCGCCCATGGCCAACAGCAAAGCCCCGCATTTCGACGTGATCGTGATCGGCGCCGGCGCCGCCGGGCTGATCTGCGCGATCCGGGCCGGACAGCGCGGACGGCGCGTGCTGCTGCTCGATCATGCGGACGAACCGGGCAAGAAGATCCTGATTTCCGGCGGCGGACGCTGCAATTTCACCAATCTGCAGACCGCCCCGGAGCGGTTTCTGTCGAACAACCCGCATTTCTGCAAATCCGCGCTGGCGCGCTTCACCCAGCACGATTTCATCGCCCTGGTGGAAAAACACCGCATCGCCTACCACGAGAAAACGTTGGGCCAATTGTTCTGCGACGGTTCGGCGCGCGAGATCGTCGCCATGCTGTTGGCCGAATGCGTTGCGGCAGGCGTCGACCTGCGGCTGTCGCATGTGATCGACGACATTTCCAGGTCGGATCGGTTTCGCCTAGCCACGAGCCACGGCGATTTCACCGCCGACGCCGTGGTGCTGGCCAGCGGCGGGCTGTCGATCCCGAAGATGGGCGCCACGCGCTTCGCCCACACGATGGCGCAAAAATTCGGCCTGGCACTGACCGAAATGCGCCCCGCCCTGGTGCCGCTGACCTTCGGCGGCGAGGATCTGGCCCTGATGGCGCCGCTCAGCGGCGTATCGCTCGACGCGACGGCGAAATGCGGGAGCGGGAATTTCCGCGAGGCCCTGTTGTTCACCCATCGCGGTCTGTCTGGGCCCGCGATCTTGCAGATCTCGTCATATTGGCGCGAACGGCAGCCGATAATTCTCGACCTGTTGCCGGATATCGACGCCGCGAGCTTCCTGCTGGATCGCAAGCGGTCGCGGTCGAAAGCGGAGCCGAAGACCGTTCTCGCCGAAGCGCTGCCGCAGCGCCTGGCGACCGCGCTGGCGGCGAAGCATTTGCGGGCCAAACCGATGGCCGATCTGCCCGACCACGATCTGAAAAAGCTTGGCGCGTTGCTCAACGCCTGGACGCTGTTCCCGATGGGTTCGGAAGGTTATGCCAAGGCGGAGGTGACGCTGGGCGGCGTGGACACCGATGGTCTGTCGTCGAAAACCATGCAGGCGAAGCGCGTGCCCGGGCTGTTCGTGATCGGCGAGGCGGTCGACGTGACCGGTTGGCTCGGCGGCTACAATTTCCAGTGGGCGTGGTCGAGCGGTTGGGTCGCCGGCGAGACGGTTTGATCGAAAAGAAAGCGGCCGATGCATCGCGCGCGGCGACGCATCGGCCGGCAAATCGAGACGTCAGGTCCTAGGCTTTCAGCGCGCCGCTCGCCTTGGCGATGTGCGTCGCGATCAAATCCATCAGCGGCGGCGACAGGCAATCGTACGGCTCGAGCTTCAATTCCCTGAGCCGCGCGCGGACGTCGCCCATGATTTCCGGCTTGGCGCCGGATTCGATGATCGACGAAACGAAGGCAGCGAACTCAGGCGCCGACCAGCCTGCTTCGTTCGACAATTCGGTATGGATGAAATCGACGCCGTACAGCGGATGCTTCTTGTTTTCGATGCGGCCGTACATGTGCACGCCGCAGCCGGTGCAGGCGTGGCGCTGAATCGCCGCGTTGGCGTCGACGATCTTCAGCTTGTCGGCGTTCTTGGTCACCGACAGCGAATCGCGCGGCACCACGGCGACCTGGGAGAACAAGGCGCCGGCCGGCTTCCAGCATTTGGTGCAGCCGCAAATGTGATTGTGCGCCGACTGGCTCTTGATCGTGACGACGACCGGATCCTTGGCGCACTTGCAGGTCAGCGTGCCGCCGGAAAAATTCTTGGCGCCCGGTTTGACGCCTTTGTCGACGGCTGGATGAATCGATATGGCCATCTTTCGCTCCCTAGATTGTTTTATCTTGGTAATCGGAGCTACTTCTAGCATTCCCCGCCGGCCGAATCCATCGGACGGCCGGCGATGTCCGAAGACCGAGACTTCGCCCGAGCCGCGCAAGGCGCAATTCGGTTAACGGCGGAAGCAGCCGGACGCGGCGCCGGCGGCGGCGATGGAACCGCTTCGGCGATAAAGCTATTGTGCTCTGAGGCCTGCAACGCGCAACCACGGTCGCCGATGGCAACGCAAGGTTCCAAGAAGGTCATTTACGCGGCCTTGATCGGCAACATGCTGATCGCGGCCAGCAAGTTCACGGCGGCGTGGTTTACCGGCAGATCGGCGATGCTGAGCGAGGCGGTGCATTCGACGGTCGACACCGGCAATCAGGGCCTGCTGCTGTTCGGACTGAAACGCGCGGCGCGGCCGGCCGACGCGCTGCATCCGTTCGGCTACGGGTTGCAGCTTTACTTCTGGGTGTTCGTGGTCGCGGTGCTGATCTTCGGGCTCGGCGCCGCCGTGTCGTTGTACGAAGGCATCGAGAAGGTCCTGCATCCGCACCCGATCGAAAATGCCTACGTCAACTACATCGTGCTGAGCGCGGCGATCCTGTTCGAATCGTTCTCGTGGATCGTGGCGTTCCGCGAGTTCAACCGCAGCCGGGGCGGACAGGGCATGATCGGCGCCATGCGCAGTACAAAGGACCCGGTCGTGTTCACCGTGCTGCTCGAGGACACGGCGGCGATGCTGGGTCTCATCGCGGCCTTGATCGGCGTATTGCTGGCCGATCTGATGAACCTGCCGGTGCTCGACGGCGCAGCCTCGATCGTCATCGGCGTGATCCTCGCGGCGACGGCGGCGTTCCTCGCCTATGAAAGTCACGGGCTGTTGACCGGCGAAGCGGTCGACCCGCTGGTGCTCAAGTCGATCCGCGAAATCGCCGCCGCGCAACCCGGCGTGGCCGGCAGCAACGAAGTGCTGACCATGCATTTCGGCCCGCATCAGGTTTTGGTGACGTTAAGCCTGGACTTCGACGACGCCCTATCGTCCGCCGGCGTCGAAGCCGCCGTCAGCGAGATCAAGTCGCGGATCAAGCGGAAACATCCCGACGTCACCCGGGTCGTCGTCGAGGCGCAGAGCCAGCATGCGCACGCGGGCGACGCGCGGCCGGTCGCGGGTCGGGCGTAACGACCGCATGGCGGTCACTTCCGCGCGACGGCGGGGCCGATCAGATAGCGGCCGTAACCGAGCAGATACGCCGCGAAAGCCAGCGTCCAGGCGACACCCGCGACTTGGAGCAAGGTCGCGCCCAGGGCGCCGTCAAGCGCGCCTGACAGGATGCGCGCGATTGCCGCCACCGTAATCAAGACGTAAGCGGCGACGCCATAAAGACCGGCCTTGAGCGGCCGACCGGTGTGATCGAGCGCCTCGCGGGTCATGGCGGCGATCATGACGGTTGCGATCGCGCCGATACCGAGCGCGTGAATGCCGACGCCGGGCGCAAACGCCTGGAACAGGCCGGCGCAGGCGACCGCCAGCAGACCGAGCCCCAACCACAAATAGCCGAGATGCAGGATCCAGACGATCGGATTGCCGAGTGCGCCGCGGCCGCCCCAGGAGGCAAGGCGCGCGAGTTGCAGCACGCCGGCCACCAAAGCGACCGCTCCCGCGATGCGCCCGTCGGGCAATGCGACGTCGGCGATGACGAACAGGATCAGGGCGCCGATCGCCGCCTGGTCGAGCCACGCGGGCGCGGCATGGCGCGGCCGCGCGGCACCCACCTCGTCGGCGGTGATCATCGGCACGATCCGCCCGCCGATCACGGCGATCATCACCAGCAGCGAATCGAGCGACAGGCGAAGGCCCCGCACGCCGGTGCCGGCCAGCCAGCCGAAATGTTCGACATGGATCAGCACGTTGCCGAGCCAGTAGAATGCCAGCGTGCCGACGATCCACTTGGTACGCGGACGTTTCGCCTCAATCAGATCGGGCAGCGCGAGCCCGACCAGCAGCGGGATGAACAGCAGATCGATGGCGATCGCGAAATCGGCCGAGAGATTGGGTATCCACCACGCCAAGCGGCCGGCGATCCAGACCAGGATCACGAACCGGAGCGCGGCACCTCGAATCGGCGGACGGCCGGTGACATCGGCGACGGCGGTCAGCAGAAAGCCGCCGAGAAAGGCGCCGACGAAGCCGAACAAGGTCTCGTGACCATGCCACAGCAACGGATTCACCTGCGCCGGCACGACGCCCCGGAACTGCCCGAGCAGGATCCAGACCGGAATTTGAATCACGCCGAAGATCGCCGCCAGCAAATAGAACGGCCGAAATCCCGAGCTCAGCACGGGCGCGCCGCGATACTCGGATCGGTTCTCTGCAGGCATTCGGAACTCCCCGGCGAAATTGGCGTTTGCCGGACGCAGCATAACCTTGGCGCTTCCGGCGTCAAAGCCGCGCCGACGGCCGCGACACTATGACGATAGCGCCGGGGCCGGCCGAATCGGGGCGCCGCGACGCGGTTTCGCCCGCCGCCGCCGGCGCCGGTACGAGATCGGCATATCAATATCTAATACTTGATAACTGATGTTTGACATATCAACTGGCTTATGACAGTTTCGATCTGTTAAACGCATTTACACATGACTCGACGCATGATCACCGGTGCGCAAATGCGGGCGGCACGCGCCCTGATCGAGATCGACCAGCGGCGCCTGGCGGCGCTGGCCGGCCTCTCGCTCCCGACCGTTCAACGCATGGAGGCCAGCGACGGAGTCGTGCGCGGCACCGTCGACTCGCTGATGAAGCTCGTGGCGGCGCTGGAACGCGCCGGCATCGAGTTGATCTCGGACGGAGCTTCGAGCCTTGGCGGCGGCCGCGGCGTTCGAATGAAGCGGAGCGCATCCGCCGAGCGCGCCGAAAAAACTGCGGGGACCGTTTCGCGCGGTCGCAAAAGGTAACCACGATGCCGACCGTCTCGCTGTCGCTGTGGTGCGTGGCCGCGTTGTTGGCGACGGCGATGGTCGCCGTGGCGATGGCGCGCAGCAAGTCCGCGACACGGACGGTCTACATCGCGACCGCGGCCATTTCGGCGCTCGCCTTCGCGATCGCGTTCGCCCACCTGACGCGCGACGGCGCGACGGCATCGTCGGTCAAGCTGCCGCTCGGATTGCCGTGGCTCGGCGCGCATTTCCGCGTCGATGCGCTGGCCGCGTTTTTCCTGCTGGTGATCAATTCCGGCGCCGCGATGGCCAGCCTCTACGGGCTCGGTTACGGGCGCAAGGAAACCGAGCCGCATCGCGTCCTGCCGTTCTTTCCGGCGTTCCTGGGCGGCATGAACCTGGTCGTCCTGGCCGACGACGCGTTCGCATTCCTCGTCGCCTGGGAGTTCATGTCGCTGGCGTCATGGGCGCTGGTGCTTGCGCATCATCGCAGCCCCGAAAATCGGCGGGCCGGGTACATTTATATCGTCATGGCGAGCTTCGGCGCGCTTGCCCTGCTGCTCGCCTTCGGGCTGCTGGCCGGCGCCGAAGGCGGGTACGGCTTCGCGGCGATTCGCGCCGCCCAACATTCTCCGACGACGACCGCGCTCGTCATTCTTTTGCTGCTCCTTGGCGCCGGCTCGAAAGCCGGCCTGGTGCCGCTGCATGCGTGGCTGCCGATCGCCCATCCCGCCGCGCCGAGCCATGTTTCCGCGTTGATGAGCGGCGTCATGACCAAGGTAGCCGTTTATGCCTTTGTGCGCGTGGCGTTCGATCTGCTCGGCGAGCCGCTCTGGTGGTCCAGCGCGATCGTGCTGCTGGTCGGCGGCATCACCGCGGTGCTGGGAATTCTCTATGCGCTGATGGAAAGCGACCTCAAGCGCCTGCTCGCGTACAGCACGATCGAGAATATCGGCGTGATATTCGTCAGCCTCGGCCTCGCCCTCGCGTTCCAGGCCAACAACATGACCGCAGCAGCGGCGCTGGCGTTGACCGCCGCGCTGTTCCATGTGCTCAACCATTCCTTCTTCAAGAGCCTGCTGTTCTTCGGGGCGGGCGCCGTGCACGCGGCGACCGGCGAACGCAATATGGAAAAGCTGGGCGGGCTGATCCACCGCATGCCGGCGACCAGCGCCGTGTTTCTGGTCGGCTGCGTGGCCGCCTCCGCGCTGCCGCCGTTCAACGGCTTTGTCTCCGAATGGCTGGCGTTCCAGGCCATTCTGCTGAGCCCGGAGCTGCCGCAATGGGGATTGAAGATCATGGTGCCGGCGATCGGCGGCTTCCTGGCTCTGTCGGCGGCGTTGGCGGCGGCTTGCTACGTCAAGGCGTTCGGCATCACGTTTCTGGGGCGCCAGCGTTCCGCGGCAACCGACGCGGCCAGGGAGACCGACCGGTTTTCGATCGGCGCCATGATCGCGCTGGCGGTCGCGTGTCTGCTGGCGGGCATCCTGCCGGGCTTCGTCATCGACGCGCTGGCGCCGGTCGGCCGCGCCTTACTGGGCAACAGCATGCCGCCGCAGACGACCTCGGCGTGGCTGTCGATCGCGCCGGTCGCCGAACGCCGCAGCTCGTATAACGGTTTGCTGGTGTTCTTCTTCATCGCGTGTTCGACCGCGATTGCGGTGCTGGTGATCCATCGGTTCGCTTCGCGCGCCGTGCGGCGCGGTCCGGCATGGGGCTGCGGTTTCCCCGATCCGGCGCCCGACGGGCAATATACCGGCGTCAGCTTCGCGCAGCCGATCCGTCGCGTGTTCGGCACGCTGGCGTTCCGGGCGCGCGAACATGTCGACATGCCGGCGCCCGGCGATACGCGGCCGGCGCGGCTGCGGCTCGAAATGCGCGACCTGATTTGGGACTGGCTGTACGCGCCGGTCGCGCGCGCCGTCGGTTACATCGCCACCCGGCTCAACCGCGTTCAGTTCCTGACCATCCGGCGCTATCTGAGCCTGGTGTTCCTGTCGCTCGTGATCCTGTTGCTGGTGCTCGCAATATGGCCGTGATCGCCGATTTCGCCGCCCAAGGCGCGCAGATGCTGTTGGTGCTGGCCCTGGCGCCGCTGTTGACCGGCTTCGTGCGCAAGGTGAAGGCGCGCCTGCTGCGCCGGCGCGGCGCTTCGATCTTTCAGCCGTATCGGGATTTGCTGCGGCTGTTGCGCAAGGAAGCGGTGCTGGCGGAGAACGCGTCGTGGCTGCTCCGCGCGACGCCGTATCTGATCTTCGCCGCAACCTGGGTTGCCGCCGCACTGGTGCCGACGTTCGCCGCCGGCCTGTTGTTCAGCTGGACCGCCGATCTGATCGCCATCGTCGCCTTGCTGGGCAGCGCGCGGTTCTTTCTGACGCTCGCCGGGATGGACGTGGGAACCAGTTTCGGCGGCATCGGCTCGAGCCGCGAAGCGATGATCGCGACGTTGGCCGAGCCGGCCATGCTGCTGATCGTGTTCAGCCTGGCATTGGTCGCCGGCGCCACGCAACTGTCGACGGTCGCCGCCTACATGGGATCCGACTCGGTCGGTCTGCGCGTTTCCCTGGGCATGGCGCTGATCGCGCTGATCATGGTGGCGATCGCCGAGAATGCGCGCGTGCCGGTCGACAACCCGGCGACGCACCTTGAGCTGACCATGGTGCACGAAGCGATGGTGCTGGAATATTCCGGGCGCCATCTGGCCATGATCGAGTTCGCCGCCGCCCTCAAGCTGCTGCTGTACGTATCGTTGATCGCCTGCATGTTCGTCCCGTGGACCCTGGCGCAACCCGGCGCCGGAATTTCGGACTATCTGCTGGGCACGGCGGCGTACGTCGGCAAGCTCGCGGTGGCGGGGCTGTTCTTGGCCGTGTTCGAAACCGCGATCGCCAAGATGCGCGTCTTTCGCGTGCCGGCGTTCCTCGGCGTGGCGCTCATGCTCGCCTTGCTCGGCACCTTGCTGCTGTTCGTCTCGAGGAGCTTGTAATGGGCCACCTGGTTTTCGACGTCGCCCATCTGCTTGCCGGCGGGCTGGTGCTGGTCAGCTTCATGCTGCTGTATCAGGTTCGTCTGTACGCGATGCTCAACGTGTTCACGTTGCAGGCGGCGGTGCTGGCGCTTTCGGTCGCCTGGCAGGCCTATGTGCAGTCGGCGCCGCACTTGTATGTCACGGCGGCGATCGCGCTGGCGTTCAAGGCCGTCGTGATCCCGGTCGTGCTGCACCGAATCATTCGGCGCCTCGGCATACAACGCCAGGTCGAAACGGTCGTCGGCATGGGCCTGACGATGCTCGCCGGCATGGGCCTGGTCGCCCTGTCGATGATCTTGATGCTGCGGGTGACGCCGGAGGCCGACCCGCTGGCGCGCGAAGACCTGGCGTTTGCGCTGGCGGTCCTCCTGCTCGGCCTGCTGGTGATGGTCACGCGGCGCAATGCGGTCGGCCAGGTCATCGGCTTCATGTCGATGGAGAACGGACTGATCCTGGCCGCGACCGGCGCCAAGGGGATGCCGCTGGTGGTCGAGATCAGCGTCGCCTTCTCGATCCTGATCGCCTTCATCGTCATCGGCGTCTTCCTGTTCCGAATCCGCGAACGGTTCGACACGGTGGATCTACGCGCGATGGACGATTTCCGGGGCGAACGCCGATGAACGACTTTCCGCTCGATCCGGTCACCGGGGTGCTGATCGTGCCGATTGTCGCGGCGGCGATCCTGGCTTTTTTGCCCGGCTATCGAATCACCGCAAGGCTGAACGTCGGCGCGAGCTTCCTGACGCTGCTCGCGGCACTGTCGCTGTTCGTGACCGACCGCGCAGTACCGGGCAGCTATCTGCTGGTCGACGATCTCAACATCGTCTTCATCGTCCTCAACACGTTCGTCGGCTTCACCGCCAGCATCTTCAGCGCCGGATACATCGGCCACGAATTGGCGACCGGGCGGCTGACCCCGGTCTATCTGCGCTTCTACCACGCCATGTTCCAGATGCTGATGTTCGGCATGAACCTGGCGTTCGTCTCCAACAATATCGGCTTGATGTGGGTCGCAATCGAATTGGCGACGCTGACCACGGTGCTGATGGTCGGCATCTACCGCACGCACGAGGCGCTCGAAGCGGCGTGGAAATATTTCATTCTCGGCAGCGTGGGCATCGCGCTCGCCCTGTTCGGCACGATCCTGATTTATATGGCGGCGCGGCCGGTGGTCGGCGAAGGCCACGATGCGATGGTCTGGACCGAACTCGTCCGCCACGCCGCGCGGTTCGATCCGGCGTTGCTCAATGTCGCGTTCGTGTTTCTGCTACTCGGATACGGCACCAAGGTCGGCCTGGCGCCGCTGCATGCCTGGCTGCCGGATGCGCACGCCGAAGGTCCGACACCGATCTCGGCCGTGCTGTCCGGCCTGTTGCTGAACGTGGCGCTCTATGCCGTGCTGCGGTTCAAGATTCTGCTCGCCGGCAATCCGGGTGCGCTCGCGCCGGGCCCGCTGATGGTCACGATGGGTTTGACGTCGCTGATCTTCGCCGCGTTCATGCTGTACCGAAGGCGCGATATCAAGCGCATGTTCGCCTATTCCTCGATCGAGCACATGGGCATTACGGTGTTTGCGTTCGGCATGGGCGGGCCGCTGGCCAATTTCGCCGGCCTGCTGCACATGGTCATGCACAGCCTGACGAAATCCGCGATCTTCTATTCGGTCGGCCATATCGCGCAGATCAAGGGCACGCAGAAGATGACCGACATCGGCGGCCTGACCGTGAGCCATCCGCGGCTGGGCTGGACGCTGGTGGTCGGCGTCGCCGCCATTGCCGGGCTGCCGCCGCTCGGCATTTTCATGAGCGAGTTCCTGCTCGTGAGTTCGACTTTCGCGCGCGAACCGCTGCTGGCGGTGGCGCTGGTGTTCGGCCTGCTGGTTGGGTTCGGCGCGCTGATGCTGCACCTCGCCGGCATCGCGTTTGGCGAGCCGCGCGGGTCCGTGGCCGCCGCCGAGGGCGCGTACTCGCCGATTTACGTGCATCTCGCGCTGGTGCTCGGCGCCGGCATCTATCTGCCGCCGCCGCTGGTCGCGTGGTTCCAGAACGTGGCAAGGATGCTCGGGTGAAGGACGATCGCACATGTCGGCCTTGAACGATCTGCTGCAGCGCGGACGACGCATCACGGAGCATGCGCCGTGGCCGCGCGTCGTCGTCGACGTGGCGCAGTGGCGGCGCGCGATCGACGGCCTGGCCGCCGGCCATTGGCACCTGACCGGACTTTGGGCCGCCGACGACGGCGTCCATCTGGCGCTGTTGGACGACCAGACCACAGCCGCATGCGTGTTCAGCCTGCCCTGCCCCGAGCGCGCCTATCCCGCGGTCAGCCGACATCACCCGCCGGCGCTGCGCCTGGAGCGAGCGCTGCGCGATCTATACGGAATCGAACCCGAAGGTATGCCGGATGCGCGGCCTTGGCTGGATCATGGACACTGGGGCGTGCGCCATCCGCTCGGCCGTCGTGTCGCGACCGACTCGGTGCCGCCGCCGTATCCATTTTTGACTTCGCTGGGCGACGATCTGCATCAGATCCCGGTCGGCCCGGTGCACGCCGGGATCATCGAGCCCGGCCATTTCCGGTTCACCGCGAGCGGCGAGACGGTCGTGCGTCTGGAGCAACGCCTGGGCTATGTGCACAAGGGGATCGAGGGCCTGGCTGCGGGCGCCACCGTCGCCGACGCGGCGCGCCTGGCCGGGCGCACGTCGGGCGACAGCACGGTCGCCTATGCGTTCGCCTTTGCGCGTGCCGTCGAAGCGGCACTTGGCGTTGCGGTGCCGCCGCGCGCAGTCTGGCTGCGCGCGCTGATGGCGGAACTGGAACGATTGGCGAATCATTTCGGCGACATCGGCGCGGTGTGCAACGACGCCTCGTTCGGCTTGATGCACGCACATTGCGGCGTATTGCGCGAGAACGTGCTGCGCGCCGCCGATGCCGCCTTCGGCCATCGCCTGATGCGCGACGCGATCGTACCGGGTGGCATCGCGCAAGACATCGCGCGCGACGGCGGCGGCGCCATCGCGGCGCTGATCCGCGAGGCGCAACGGCGCTTCCCGGCCCTGGTCGAGCTTTACGACAAGACCGCATCGCTGCAGGACCGAACCGTGTCGACCGGCATTCTGAAGCCGAAACTGGCCCGGCAATATGCCGCCGGCGGCTATATCGGGCGCGCATCGGGACGCGGCTTCGATGCGCGGCGCATGTTGGCCTATCCGCCGTACGGCGAGCTGACGTTCGATGTGCCGGTGCGGCACGAGGGCGACGTCAACGCGCGGGTCTGGATTCGCATCGAGGAAGTCCGCCAAAGCCTGTCGTTGCTCGAACAGATCCTCGGCCGATTGCCGGACGGCGCGGTGCACGCACCGCTGCCCGCATCGGGCGCGCCGCGCGAAGGCATGGCGATCGTCGAAGCGTTCCGGGGCGACATTCTGGCCTGGGTACGGCTGGCCGCGAACGGCACGGTCGAACGCTGCCATCTGCGCGACGCGTCGTGGTTTCAATGGCCGCTCCTGGAAGCCGCGATCGAAGGCAACATCGTGGCGGACTTTCCGCTCTGCAACAAATCGTTCAACTGCTCTTACTCCGGTCACGACCTCTAGGCACGGGCGACCATGCGCAAACTGCTGTTCGAAAGCCTGATCAAACTGCCGCTGACCGAGCCGGCGCCACAACCGAGCGAGGCGGCGCTGGCGGAACTCGCGGCGGCGGTCGGCCGGAGCGCGCGACGGCATTTGGGCCGCAGCCTGTCGATTCGCGAAGTCGACGCCGGATCGTGCAACGGCTGCGAACTGGAGATCCATGCGCTCAACAACGCCTATTACGATATCGAGCGGTTCGGCATCCGCTTCGTCGCCTCGCCGCGGCACGCGGACGTTCTGCTGGTGACCGGTCCGGTCACCAAGAACATGCGGATCGCCCTGGAGCGAACCTACGCGGCCACGCCGGGTCCGAAATGGGTCGTCGCGGCGGGTGACTGTGCCTTGAACGGCGGTTGCTTCGCCGGCAGCTACGCGGTTGACGGCGGCGTTTCCGCCGTCCTGCCGGTCGACATTCATATTCCGGGCTGCCCGCCGCGGCCGATCGAATTGTTGCGCGGCTTGCTGGCTCTGCTGGAGCCGGCCGGGGTATCGCGCAGCGCGAAGTAAGCACTAAACTCCATCCGGGCGACGCACGGGACAGTTGTCCGAACCGCGTCCGGGCGCGTTAGTCTCATAAATCCCGTGTTATGGATCCCGCCGGCACGATCCGGGCAACACGTGTTTCAACTCAAGGAGGCGACTCGATGGTGGCAGCGCGATCCGGATCGATCGGCCTCGCGCTTGGCAGCGGCGGTGCGAAGGGCCTGGCCCATATCGTCGTCCTGGAAACGCTCGACGAACTCGGCCTGCAGCCTTCGACGATTTGCGGTTCCTCGATCGGCGCCATCGCGGGCGCCGCTTATGCGTCCGGCATGGACGGAAAGCAGATGCGCGCTTTCGTCCTCGACGGCATCGCCGATCCGCTGCGCGCCGTTCGCGAACTGATGCGCTGCCGGATCGGCGGATTCGGCGATCTGTTTTCGGTCGGCGGCAACCCGGTGCTGCTGGATGCCGCGTCCGTCATCGACAAGTTCCTGCCCGCAGGCGTGCCGGCCAAGTTCGCGGATCTGCGGATTCCGTTCACCGCCGTGGCAACCGATTTCTACGGCAAGACCCATGTCGCGTTCGATAACGGCGCATTACGCCCGGCGCTCGCCGCATCGATGGCGATCCCTGGCATCTTCCGCCCGGTCGAGATCGGCGGGCGGGTGCTGATCGACGGCGGCGTCACCGACCCGCTGCCGTTCGACATCGTGGCGGAGCGCGCGCGCATCGTGATCGCCGTCGACGTGAACGGCAGCCCCCGCAAAGGCGACCGGCGCGGCGGATCGGTGCCGCGGCCGCTCGACGTGCTGTTCGCGTCGATACAGATCATGTCGCATGCGATCACCGCGGAAAAACTGGCGCGCAACCGGCCGGCGATCGTCATCGCGCCGGCAATATCGCGCTTCCGGGTGTTCGACTTCTTGAAAGCGCGCGAGATACTCAAGGCCGCCGCGCCTGCCAAGGACGAGCTGAAGCGAGCGCTTGACGCCGCACTCGAGCGTCATTGAGGCGGCCTGCGTCGAGCCGTCGACCGTCAGCCGCGGAGCGGCGCGCCGCGCGCAAGACATGATGACTTCACGGCGATCTGAGTGCTGTTGACAGCGCCTCGGCGACAATCGAATACTGACCGAGAAGTTCGTCGGTTTTCGCAGCTGGAACGGCCGAACATGGTCCGCGACCGGCTGTCGAGGCAAGCCATGCCGCAAATGCCGGAAATGCAGCGCACGCAAATCGACGGCGACGGAAGTCGGCCGCGCACGCTGTTTGAAAAAATCTGGGACGACCACGTCGTCCTTACGCTCGACTCCGGCGATTCGCTGCTCTACGTCGACCGGCACTTGATTCACGAGGGATCGGCGAATGCGTTCGATCGCCTGAACGAAGACGGGCTGCGCGTGGCCGAACCGGCACTGACGCTGGGCACCGCGGATCATTACGTGCCAACCGATGGCGCGCGCGTTGCCGACGCCGGCATACGCGGCATGGTCGAGCAGTTCGAATCGAACATCGCCGCGCACGGCATCGCAGGCTTCACTGTCGGCTCGCCGGACCAGGGCATCGTGCATGTTGTGGGGCCCGAGCTCGGCTTCACCCTGCCCGGCGCCTTGCTGGTCTGCGGCGACAGCCATACATCGACGCACGGCGCGCTGGGCGCATTGGCGTTCGGCATCGGCGCATCCGAAGCCGCGCACGTGCTGGCCACGCAGACGATCTGGCAGCGGCGGCCGAAGACGATGCGGATTTCGATTGCCGGGCGGCGCGGCGCCGGCGTCGAGGCGAAGGACGTCATTCTCGCGACCATCGGCACGATCGGTACGGACGGTGCTACGCAGCATGTCATCGAATATGCCGGGCCGGTGATCGACGCGATGAGCATCGAAGAACGCCTGACCGTGTGCAACATGTCGATCGAAGCCGGCGCACGCGCCGGCCTTGTGGCGCCGGACGAGACCACGCTGGCTTACGTTCGCGGCCGCCGGTTCGCCCCGCGCGGCGCCATGCTGGATCGGGCGGTCGCGGCCTGGCGCGGTCTGCGCACCGACGCGGGCGCCGCGTACGACCGGTCGGTCGAAATCGACGGCTCGAAGCTCGAGCCGATGGTGACCTGGGGCACCAGCCCCGGCATGGTGGCGCCGATCGGCGCGCGCGTGCCCGACCCGGGCGCGCTGGCGTCGTCGAAGCAAACCGATGCGGCGGTCCGGGCGCTGGACTATATGGGGCTGCTACCGGGCACCAAGCTGACCGACGTGCCGATCGACATCGTTTTCATCGGTTCGTGCACCAACAGCCGCATCGAAGATTTGCGGCGCGCGGCTTCGATCGCGCGGGGCCGCCGCGCGCGCGTGCAGACGGTGGTTTCGCCGGGCTCGGCCGCCGTGGCGCGGCAGGCGGAAGCGGAAGGTTTGGATCGGATCTTCATCGATGCCGGGTTCGAATGGCGGCGGCCCGGCTGCTCGTATTGCGTCGGCATGAACGGCGACCTGGTCGGCGCGGGCAGGCGCAGCGTTTCGACCTCGAACCGCAATTTCGTCGGCCGGCAGGGCAAGGGTGCGCGCACGCACCTGGCCAGCCCGACCACGGCGGCGGCCAGCGCGATCGCGGGCCGGATCGCCGACCCGCGCGACTACGTGCGCGCCTGAGGCCGGCGGCATGGAAAAATTCACCACCCTCGATGCCGTCGCCGTGCCGATCGAAGGCGTCAACGTCGACACCGATCAGATCGTGCCGGCACGGTACCTGCGCACGCCGCGCAAGCAGGGCTACGGCGACTTCCTGTTCCGCGACCTGCGCTTCGACTCCGCCGGACGGCCGATCGAGGGATTCCCGCTCAACCTGCCCGGCTTCGCGGGCGCGGCGATTCTCGTCGGCAACGCGAATTTCGGCTGCGGATCGTCGCGCGAGGCGGCGGTTTACGCGCTGCGAGATTTCGGCATCCGCTGCGTGATCGCGCCGTCGATGGGCGACATTTTCTACAACAATTGCCTCAAGAACGCGGTCCTGCCGATCCGGCTGCCGGACGCCGTCGCGGCTGCCCTGCGCCAGGCGCTGCGCGCGGCGCCGGGCGCCCGCGTTGCGGTCGACCTGCCGGCCCAGCAGGTGACGTTTCCGGACGGCCAGCGCCACCGCTTCGAGATCGACGCGTTGAGCAAGCGTTGCCTGATCGAAGGGCTCGACGAGATCGCGCTGACGCGGACGTACGCGAGTAACATCGCCGACTTCGCCAGGAACCATCGACAGCGCCAGCCATGGCTGTTCGGCGCCGGCGCGCGCCCCGACGGGACGGCGTAACCGAGCCGCATTTAACGCGCGCCGCCCCACAGCCGGCGCGTCGCGATCTTTGCGCCCTCCGCACACGCGCGCAGCTTGAGCCAGACGATCTCGGGCGCCACATACTCGAATCCGGCATAGGTGCCGAATCCGCAGTCGGTGCTGGCGATCACACGCTCGCGATCGCCCACGGCGGCGACCGCCTCGCAGATGCGGTTGGCGACGACCTCCGGGTGCTCGACATAGTTCGTCGTCGAATCGATCACGCCCGGCAGCAATGCCATTTCGGCCGGCGGCGGATTGCGCTTGATCGAGGCGTATTCATGCTGGTGGCTGGGATTGGCGAACTCGACGCTGAGCGCGCCGACGCGCGCCCGATACAGGACCGGCAGGATGTCGGCGAGCGGGACATCGTGGACATGCGGCCCGTCCCAGTTTCCCCAGCAGCAATGCAGGCGAACGGTTTCGCGCGGAATGTCCGTCAGCGCCTCGTTCAAGGCCGCGACGTGCATTTCGGTGGCGGCCAGGAAATCGGCGAGCGGCCGATCGCGCCAGGTCATCGTGCGCTCCATCGCGAGATCCGGCGCGTCGATCTGCAGGATCAGTCCGCGCGCGACGATGAGCTGGTACTCCTTGCGCATTTCCCGCGCCAGCGCAAACACGTATTTTTCGTGATCGCCGTAATATGCATCGACCATGGTGGTGGAGACGATGCCGGGCGATGCGGCGGTCATGAAACGTTCGACGTAGCGGCCGGCAACGCCCTGCGCGGCCGCATCGAACACGTCGCACTCGAATTTCGTGGCGGAAAGATCGTCGTAATGCACGGCCCCGATCGCCTGTGGCGCGCTCATGGCCGATGCGCGATGCGGAAAGCGCTTGGCCATCATCGCCGCATAGCCCGGGTAGTTCACGTAGTCGAGCGGCCGCGGCCGATTCGACTTGCCGCCGAAACCGGTCATGCGCTGGGGGACGTAGGTTTGGAACCCGACCCGCGGCTGTTCGCCGTCGCCGATCACGTCGACCCCGGCGTCGATCTGCCGGCGCACCGCGTCGGCGACGGAAGCCGTAATTTCTCGGCGCAGCGCTTCGGGATCGTACGGCTCGTGCCGTTCCTGGCGGATCAGCAAGTCGCTCAGCGCCTCACCGCGCGGCAGGCTGCCGACATGGGTGACCAGGATTCTGTCGTTGCTTTTCTTCATCGCCGCCTCCCCGTTGGCCCGCCACGATGCCCGATGCAAGCATGGTTGCGCCGCGGCGACCAGCGCGGAATTCACCGGCCGACGCCGCGTCCAAACGGCGCCGCACGGTGGATTATTGCGCCGCGACCTGGGGCGCGCGTTCCTCGCTCATGAGCTTGCGCATGATCTGCCGGTAGCGCTGCGGGCCCATGTCGATTTCCAGCAGGACCGGCCGCAGTTGCTCGGGTTTCAGGCGCAGCATGGTCTTCTGCTGTTCGCGGATGATGACCTGATCCTGCTGCTCGAACGCGAAGCGGCGCAGATCGGCGATCTTGGCACGAATCTCGCTGTCCAACGGCTCGCCCCAGCTGATCGGGTTCTGCCGCGCAGCGGCGAAATGATAGTAGGTGGTGGTCGCGGTCTCCGGCGTCAGGAAATGCATCCCATAGATGCCGGTGCCCTGGCTGCGCGGCGCTCCCGGTGCCGTGACGCCGGTATCGTTGCTGAAGCAGCCGGGCGGATCCCAGCGCATGTCGGCCCACAAATCGACCCGTCCGCCGTCGCGCTTGAACATCAGATCGAAGAAGCCCGGCACCGGCGCATTCGGCACCGAGCGCGGCAGATACAATTGCGTGCCGCGCTGTTCCATTTTCAGTTCGGCCTTGATCGTCTCTTCGCTGCCGAGAATGCCTTCGTGCAGGAACGCGGTATGGCTGAGATCGAGCAGATTGTCGGTGATCAGCTCGTAGCCCGCATCCATCTTGATCCAATCGCGGCGGGATACCTGATAGCCGGAAGTCTCGTCGAGCATCGAGAAGTCCGGGATCGTCGCCGGATCCGCTTGCCGGTCGCCCATCCAGATCCACACCATGCTGTGCCGGTCGACCACCGGGTAGCTGCGCACCCGCGCCATGCTGGGAATTTTCTCGCTGCCGTGCGGGTTGCGCACGCACGCGCCGGTGCCGTCGAATTCGAGCCCGTGATAGGGACAGCGCACGCGGTCGTCGCCGCACAATCTGCCCATGTGCAGCGGCGCAAAACGGTGCGGACAGACGTCGAACAACGCCGCCGGCGAATTGTCGGCCTTACGGTAGAGGACGATCGGCTCGTCCAGAAACGTCCGTGCCACCAGCTCGCCGGGTTTCAGGTCCTGCGACCAGATCGCCGCATACCAAGTGTTGCGAAGATACTCCATCAACCGTCTCCCTGATCGGCCGCGGCGGAACGCCGAACCGTCCGACCTTCGTTTTGCCATCGACCCGGCGCCGGGCCGGCGACCGGCGCGGCCGCCCGCCTGCGTTTGTCGATCGGAAAGCCGCGCGCCAAAGGACTGTAACGATGATGCCAATCGCTCCGTCCGCGCACAACGGCAACGCACCGCGTTCGCCTTCACGATGAGCGAGATTTTGCCGCGGCCGCCCCGAGTGCAAGCGACAAAACGTCATTCCAGGCAGACGCTGGAAACCCGGCTATGCGGCGTTTCGGGGTTGCCGGGGCGCCGATGGGCGGCCCGCGCGGATGGATCCCCTAGCACATCCGGCACGCTGCCGGGGCCCTCGCCGACCGAACGGCCACGCCAAAACAGCGCTGGATTGATCTGTCGTCTGATAATATTGTCTGACAATTATTCAGTTTCACGGAGCCCGCCATGAATTTCGATTTTTCGCCCAAAGTCCTCGAACTGAGCGCGCGGCTCGCCGCGTTCATGGACGCGCAGGTGTATCCGAACGAAGAGCGCTATCTGCGCGAATGCATGGAACTCGGCCCGTGGGGCGTGCCGACCGTGCTCGACGAACTCAAGGCCAAAGCCAAGGCCGCCGGCCTGTGGAACCTGTTCCTGCCGCATTCGGCGCGCGGCGCCGGACTGAGCAACGTCGAATATGCGCCGCTGTGCGAGATCATGGGCCGCTCGCACCTGGCGCCCGAAGTGTTCAACTGCTCGGCGCCCGATACCGGCAACATGGAAGTGCTGGAGCGGTACGGCACCGAGGAACATAAGCGGCAATGGCTGGAGCCGCTGCTCGACGGCCACATCCGGTCCGCGTTCGCGATGACCGAGCCCGCGGTGGCGTCGAGCGACGCGACCAACATCGCAAGCTCGATCGTGCGGCGCGGCGACACCTATGTGATCAACGGCCACAAATGGTTCACCACCAACGCGACCGACCCGCGCTGCAAGATCATCATTTTCATGGGCAAGACCGACCCGCAAAACCCGAACAAGCACCAGCAGCAATCGATGATTCTGGTGCCGATGGACACGCCCGGCGTGCGTGTGACCCGGGCGCTGCCGGTATTCGGCTTTTTCGGCATGCCGGACCGCGCCAGCGAAGTGGTGTTCGATAACGTCGTCGTGCCGGCGTCGAACATTCTGCTGGGCGAGGGTCGTGGATTCGAAATCGCGCAGGGACGCCTGGGCCCGGGGCGCATCCATCATTGCATGCGACTGATCGGCCTGGCCGAGCGGACGCTGGAGCGCATGTGCCAGCGCGCGGACCAACGCGTGGCGTTCGGCAAGGCGGTTTCGGAGCAGACGGTGACGCAGGAACGTATCGCCGAATCGCGCATCATGATCGAGCAGGCGCGGCTACTGACCTTGAAAGCCGCCTACATGATGGATACCGTCGGCAACAAGGTGGCGAAGACCGAGATCGCCATGATCAAGGTGGCGGTGCCGAATATGGCGTGCAAGGTGATCGACTGGGCGATTCAGGCATTCGGCGGCGCCGGGGTGACCAACGATTTCGGCCTGGCCTCGGCTTATGCCACGGCGCGGCTGTTGCGCCTGGCCGACGGGCCCGACGAGGTGCATCGTAACCAGATCGCCCGCCTCGAGTTGCGCCGCCATCGTCCGGCGGCCGGCGCCAACGATACGCCGCTGCAGCCGTTCGGCGATCTGTCGGGGCCGTGGAAGCAACCGCTGACCGCTTAGGAGCCCTGCCCATGCCGGCCACCGATTACCAGGGCACGATCCCGCCGCAGCACGCGTTCGATCGGGCCAAGCTGGATGCGTGGTTGCGAACGAACGTGCCGGGCTTCAAAGGACTGAGGCGGGTCGAGCAGTTCAAAGGCGGACAATCCAACCCGACCTATCGCTTGACCGGCGAGACCGGCCTGTACGTATTGCGGCGCAAGCCGCCCGGCAAACTGCTGCCGAGCTCGCACGCGGTCGATCGCGAGTTTCGCGTGCTGAAGGCGCTTGCGGGTACCGAAGTGCCGGTGCCGCGCGTCCATGCGTTGTGCGAGGACGATAGCGTGATCGGCAGCGCGTTTTACGTGATGGATCATGTCGACGGGCGGGTGTTCTGGGATCCGCGCCTGCCCGAACTCGACAAGGCCGACCGTACCGCGATCTTCGATTCGATGAACGCGGCGATTGCGGCGTTGCATCGCGTCAAGCCGGCCGACGTCGGCCTGGAGGATTTCGGCCGGCCCGGCAATTACATGGAACGCCAGATTTCGCGCTGGACCAAGCAGTACCGCGCGGCCGAGACCGAGACCATCGAGGCCATGGACAAAGTGATCGAGTGGCTGCCGCGCCACACGCCGCCCGACGGCGAACCCGGCATCGTCCACGGCGACTACCGGCTGGACAACGTGATCGTCCACCCGACCGAGCCGCGCGTGATCGCGATTCTCGATTGGGAATTGTCGACGCTCGGCTATCCGGTCGCCGATTTCGCCTATCACTGCATGAGCTGGCGCGTGCCGCCGGAATTGTTCCGCGGCCTGGCGGGCGTCGATTCTGCGGCGCTCGGCATTCCCGACGAAGCGGCATACGTCGCGGCCTATTGCCGGCGCACCCATCGTTCGTCGATCGACAACTGGGAATTCTACATCGTCTACAGCATGTTCCGCATCGCGGCCATTCTGCAGGGCATCGCCAAGCGCGCCATCGACGGCACGGCGGCCAATGCCGACGCGCACGAGGTCGGCCGGCGCGCGCGCCCGTTCGCCGAGCAGGCCTGGCAGGTCGCGCGGAAGATCGGCGCCTGAGCATGGCGAGCCCGAAAGCGGCGCCGGCATCGAAGCGGCCCGAGGATGCCGGCGGCTCGGCGCATTTATTATATAAAGAGATCATCCGCGGTCTGTATCAGGGCCGCTACGTGCCCGGCCAAAGACTGGTCGAAACCGATCTCACCCATGCGTTCGACATCAGCCGGAGTTCGGTGCGCGAAGCATTGAACCGGCTTTCCGCCGCCGGCATCGTCGAACTCAAGCTTTACCACGGCGCGCACGTCAGGCACCTGACGCGCGCGCAGGCCAACGACATCCTGGTGCTGCTGGAGCCGATGATCGGGCTCGCGGCGCGGCTTGCGGCGGAGCGGATTGGCACGGGCGATCACGCGCGGCGGCTCCGCGCAAGTCATGCGCGCCTGACTGGCTTCAGAAGCAACCCGGATTCTCTCGACTTCATCCAGGCGCGCGACGAATTCTATGCGGCGCTGATCGCGATCGGCGGCAACCAGGAGCTTGCGCGCATCATGCCGAGCATGCAGGTGCACCTGGTGCGCGCGCAGTTTCGCGCGTTCCGCCCGGCGTTCGAGGACAAGCGCTTCGACGATTACGACTTGATCTCCAAGGCGGTGCTGGCCGGCGACGGACCGCGTGCCGAGAGCGCCGGCCGCCGCCATATCCAGCATGTGCGCAAAGGGCTGGCCGCGCTGCCGGATGCCGCCTTCGCCCCGGACGCGCGCAACTAGAAACTCAATCGCGGCCTAGGTCGAGATCGCGACCTTCGCGACGCCCTTGTGTACGCGCTGCGCCTCCGGGTCGAGGCGCGCGCCGCCCGGCACGCCCTTGGTGGTGGAGTATTCGAAGTGCAACGCGCGTTCCGGGTTCCGCCGCACGTAAATCGCGCGCGCAGCCACCGCGGCTTCGGCAAAGCCTTGCAGAATGAGCTTCTGCTTGCCCGGATACGCGGTGATATCGCCGATCGCATAGATATCCGCAACCGACGTGCCGCCGGTGCCGGGATCGATCACGATATGCTGATGATCGAGATTCAGTCCCCACTCGGCGATCGGGCCGAGATTCATCGACAGGCCGAAGAACGGCAGCAACACATCAGCGTCGAGGGCGCGCTTCTTGCCTTCCAGATCCGCCACGATGACCCGCCGCAACTGCCCGCCCTCGCCTTCGAGCCCGTGCAGCTGGCACGGCGTGACCAGCTCGATGCGGCCGGCTTCGGCGAGGCGCTTCAGGCGACTTGCCGATTCTGGGGCGGCGCGGAAATTCGCGCGCCGATGCACCAGCATCACACGCGCCGCGATCTCGGCCAGCGAAATCGCCCAATCGACCGCCGAATCGCCGCCGCCGGCAATCACGATCCGCTTGCCGCGCAGCACCGCGCGTTCGGTCACCATGTAGAAGATGCTGGTACCTTCGTAGGATTCGATGCCCGGCAAGGGCGGCCGGTTGGGTCCGAAGGCACCGGCCCCCGCGGCGATGATGACGGCGCCGGCTTCGATCGCAGCACCGGTCGACGTCAGCAGACGGAAGCCGCCGTTGGCCGAGCGCTGGAGCGTTTCGACGCGCTGGTTCAAATGATAGACCGGGTCGAACGGCGCGGCCTGCTGCCGGAGCCGCTCGATCAGATCGCCGGCTTCGATCATCGGAAACGCCGGAATGTCGTAGATCGGCTTTTCCGGATAGAGCGCGATGCACTGGCCGCCCGCGGTAGCCAGCGCGTCGATCACATGGCAGCGCAACTCCAGCATGCCACACGCGAAGATCGCGAACAGGCCCACGGGCCCCGCGCCGATGATCGCAACGTCGGCCTTGTGCGTCGGCGTGTGGTTCATCTGCGACTATCCAATCGGCGGCTCTACACCAACGCGCCTTCGGCCTTGAGCTTGTCGGTGACCAGTTCGGTCAGTTTGTTCTTCATCACCTTGCCGCCGGCCGAACGCGGAAAATCCGCGACGATCTCGAGGCGTTCGGGCATCTGCCAGGTCGGCGCCCTGCGCTCGCGCAGGAACCGGATCATCTCGTCGAAACTGAGCTTGGCGCCGGGCTTGAGCAGCACGAACGCGCAGGCCCGTTCGCCCATGACCCGATCGGGCATGGCGACCACGGCGACTTCCGTGACCGACGGATGCGTGATGACCATTTCCTCGATCAGGCGCGGGCTGATGTTGCGGCCGCCGCGAATGATCATGTCTTTCACGCGGCCGATGATCTTGACGTAACCCTCGGCGTCGAAGGTGCCCAGATCGCCGCTCTTATAAAACCGGTCGGCGGTGAAGACGCTTCGCGTGGCCTGCGGGTCGTTCAGATAGCCGTAGGATTTATCCGGCGTGCGCCAATAGATTTCGCCCGGCTCCCCGGCCGGGACCGGCTTGCCGTTGGCGTCCATCAGCACGACTTCGCGGCCCTGCAGCGGCTTGCCGACGGTGGTCAGGCGTTTTTCCTGCGGATCGTCATAATCGGTCGAACACGCCACGCCGCCGTCGGTGGCGCCGTAGATCACGTAGATCCGGCACTGCATGGCGTCTTCGACCTTGCGGCCGATTTCATACGGAAGCGGCGCGCCGGCATTCGAGAACAGTCGGAACGCCGCAAAATCCGCCGGCTTGCGCTTTTCCAGCTCCGGCAGCATTTGCGTGAGCTGCGCCGGAACCGCGGTCGCGTATGTGCAGCGGTGCTTTAGTATTAATTCGACCGCTTCGGCAGGCTCGCCCCAGCGTTCGAGGATGATCGTGGTGGCGCCGTTCAGCAACGGCGACAGGATCGGATAGACGTAACCGATGGCGCCGGTACCGGCGGGGGCCAATGCCGCCGCAATGTCTTCCGAGGTCAATCGAATGCCGTGCCAGAACGGAATCAACAGCGCCAGCAGATCGTTGCTCGAGAATACGCTGATCTTCGGCATGCTGGTGGTGCCCGAGGACAGCATCAGGCAGGCCGGCGCATCCGGATCAGGCCGGTATTTTTGCAGCGCCGCGTCGTCCAGGTTCGACGGCGCCAGCAGATCTTCGAAACGCTCCGTGCCGCCACCAGCGCCGCCGATCGTGAAGATCGTGCGCAAATTCGGCAGCTCGCCGCGCAGGCCGGCCAGAATGGCCGGGTAATCAATATCGCGATATTTATGCGGCACGATCGTCGCCACCGCCTTGCCCTGCTTGAGCAGATGCGGCAATTCGGCCTGATGCCAGGAATCGTGGATCGGCAGGATGACGGCGCCGATCCGATTCGCCGCCAGGTGCATGAGCGGCAGCTCGGCACGGTTCGGCAATTGCACCGCGATCACGTCGCCGGCCTTGAACCCTTTGGCGATCAGGTTGCCGGCGATATTGCGCGTATAGGCCAGCAATTCGCCGTACGTGTATTGCCGCTGCGAGTCGATGGCGGCGACCTTATCGAGCCGGGTCTTGGTCTGCGCCTCGAATTGTTCGAAAATCGTTATGTCCCGCCACAGGCCGATGCGCCGATAGCGCTGCCCCTCGTCGGGCGCGGTCAACAGCAGATCCATCGAACTCCTCCCTGCACGCCGGGGCATTGTTAGGTCTTTGCCCCGGCCTGTCGTTGAACGATGTTACCGCGCTATTGGAATTTGCGGTTCAGGTCGTTCGGCGGCACCTTGATGCCCAGCTTTTCCAGCAGCGGCACCGTGTCGTCGATGTACTGCTGGCGCAGTTCCGCATTGCCCTTCTTCTGGATGCCCCACTTCACGTAGCCTTCGCTGGCTTTCGAGGTCGAGCGGCCGAACATGTCGAGCGCGGCGGGCCACCATTTGTGGATCAGGCGCTGCGCTTCCTCGAGACCTTCCTTGGTTTTGCACAGCTTGGTCAGATTTTTATACCCGAGTGTGGCGTGGAACTTCTCTTCGGCATGCAATTGAGGCGCTACCGAGCGCATCGGTTCGTACGGGACGTCGCCCCAGTTTTCGCCGACATAAACGCCGACGCGGTCGATCAGCGCGTGGTAGTAGCAAACGTCGCACCATGAATCGAACGGGATGTTGAACGCGTACTGGTACTTGTCGACCGGCACGTTGACGCTGTCGATACCGAGGCCCTTGAGAATCCGCCAAGTGATTACGCCATGGCCGACTTCCTGCATCATCAGCAGCGCAAGCTGGGTCTTGGTCTCTTCGTCAGGGCACAGGGTCATGCACCGTTCCCACAGGTAGTTCAGCAGGCTCGTGAAATGCGGGTTGGTGGAATTTTCGATGTGCTTGGTCAGCACGCGGGTCAGCAAGTTGCGCAATTCCTCCGGCAGATCCGGATCGTCCTGCTTATAGACCCTTTCGGTCAGGGGTTGTTTCACTGCGACTTGTTCCATAACGGTCTCCTTTGCGTTGAAACGGGCGGCCGGGTTCGCTCGAGGCTTAGGCTTCTGTCCAGCGCGGCTTGCGCTTTTCGACGAAGGCTTGAACGCCTTCGGCATGATCCGGGGATTTCTTGAGCACGCTTTGGCCGAGCCGCTCGAAGCGGCGGCCGGTTTCCAGTTCCACGTCGGCACAGGCGTTGAGCACCAGCTTGGCGACGCCGAGCGCCTGCGGCGCCTTCTCGGCAAGCTGAACCGAGAGCTGCAGCGCGTGTTCGTAGGCCTGGCCGGCATCGACCAGGCGCGTGACGAGGCCCAGCGCATGCGCGCGCTCGGCCGGCATCATGCCTTCGAGCATGAGGATTTCCTTGGCTTTGGCGACGCCGACCAGACGCACCAGACGCGAGCAGCCGCCCGAGCCGGGAATCAGGCCGACATTCATTTCCGGCAGGCCGAGCCGCGCGGCGCGGCCGACAACGCGAAAATCGCAGCTCAGCGCCAGTTCGAATCCGCCGCCCGCCGCCACCCCTTCGATCGCGGCGATGACCGGGATCTCGAGCGCTTCGATGCCGTCGAGGGCGTCGTGAAACTGGCGTGCGATGGCGCGAAACTTCTTGGTCGAGATCGCCGACAGATCGCCCATGCCGCACACGTCTTCGCCGGCGGAGAACGCCCGCTCGTTGCCGCAGACAATCGCCACGCGCGCATCCGACAGCGCGAGCTCGTCGACCGCGGCAGCCATTTCATGGCGCATCGGTTCGTGCCAGGAGTTGAGGCGATCCGGGCGATCGAGTTTGAGCACGCGAATGCCGGGACGCGGCTCGAAAATCTTGACGAACTCGCCCCGCACAGCGGGATCGCCGGTCGTCTGAGTGCCGAAATCGCGCTCCGCGTGCATTGTCGCCTACCCGCGTTTCGTGTAACGGCCGGCGAGCGCTTCCGTCTCGCCGGCCAGCAGGGTGACCTCACCGTCGGCCGTGCGAGCGATTCTCAGCTTCGCGCCGGGCACCACGGGCGCCTTGAGGCGAACCTGAAACCCGGAAAGGCTGTTGAGGCCTTCAGATGCGATTAATGCATCGAGCGCGAACAGCATGGTCAACGGGCCGTGGGCGACGACGCTGGGCAATCCCGCCTTTTGGGCGAACGCATCGTCGTAATGGATCGGATTGAAATCCTGGATCACGCCGGCATAGCGCACGATCTTTTCGCGCGTCATTTCTCCGATCGTTTTGGGTTCGATGGACATGGCGTGTTCTTCCCTCGCGATGGTCGAAATGTTTCAGGCGCGGAGCGCGCGTTCGATGAAGGTGGTGCGTTGGGTCTGCACCAGTTCGCCCTTCGGCGTCGTGAAACGGGTTTCGACCACGCCGATTTCGGTGCCGTTCTTTTCCGTGTGTTCGGCGAGCCGGAGCTCGGCTTTGAGCGGCTCGTCGGGAACGAACGGACGTGTCCATGAAATTTCGTGGCCGCCCAACAGCGCGCGGCGCAAGTCGAGGCCGACGGCCTCGACGAATTTCTGCGAGCCGGCCACGGTGGGGCCGAAGAACAGGCTGACGGAAGCGGTCTGTTTCGACGTGGGTGTGCTAAGGATTGCCGCCAATTCAGCCAGCTTGACGGCGTCGGCCCGCACATCGACGGCCATGAGGATTTGGCCCTTTCGCTCGCTTTTCACAGTTTCCCTCCGTTTGACGGCGCGCTTTCTAAGATACCGGACGTATGGTATCTTTTAGCCTCTACGCTGTCAACGAATCGTTCGCCCGCCGCAGAACTATAGGATTCTCAAGGGTTCCGACTGGCGGCCCGGTTCACGCGCAAGCCGCAGTAGGGGCGCCGGACGAACCCCGTATGCCGGCATGCCGACTCAAGCCGCCGCTTCGCCCGGACAAAGGACCGACGATGCCAACAATCGTATTTGTGAACCGGGACGGGCAGCGGCGCGCGGTCGACGCGCCGGTCGGCCTGACCGTGCTCGAAGTCGCGCGCAAGTACGACATCGAAATACCCGGCACATGCGGCGGCGCTCTGTCGTGCGGCACCTGCCATGTGATCGTCGCCGCCGAGCAGTTCGCCAAGGTCGGCGCGCCGCAAGAGGACGAGGACGAGGTGCTGGATTTGACCTTCGGCATCACACCTACGTCGCGCCTCGGCTGCCAGATCGTCATTTCCGAAGCGCTCGACGGGCTGGTCCTGACACTTCCGCCGCATTTCGGCGGCATGGTTTGACGCCGACGTTTGGCATATAAGAATTGCCGGCATAAATGGGATCTCGCTTCAAGATCATGGACTCGACGAATTCACGCCCGACGACGAAACGCGAACAGCGCACCGCGAGCGTCGATCGCATTCTGGATGCCGCGCTGAACCTGATCGTATCGAACGGCTACCACGCCACCACGGTCGACCAGATCGCGCAGAAGGCGGGCCTGACCAAGGGCGGCGTCTACAATTATTTTCAATCCAAGAGCGACATGCTCCTGGCCTTGCTGACCGAGATCGAGGGTCTCATCGTCGACAGCATGATCGAGCGCGTCGCCGAAGCCACGGCGTCGAGCCAGGACAAGCTGGTTACCGCAATTCACACGCAGGGCGTGCTGGCGGCCAACAAGGCGAAGTATCTGCTTTTGTTCATTCTGGTGCTGATGGAGTTTTCCGGCACCGGCGATCCGATCGAACAGCGCGTCCGCGCTATCTACAAAAGATTCATCGATACGATCGAAGGCATTGTCGAGACGGGCAAACGCGCCGGCGAGTTCCGCGCGGATCTGAACACCAAGGAACTGGCCGCGGTCATCCTAGCGCTCGAGCACGGCACGTTGCTGGAATGGTATTGCCGCGCGGGCGAATTGAACGGCAAGGAGTTGGTGCGCGCGGCCCGCACGGTGCTGCTGAACGGCATTACCAAGGATCGAGCCACCGAATAGAGCGCGCGACCGGTTCGACACAAAGCAAAGAGGGCGCCCGCGGGCGCCCTCTGGCGTATCGAAGCCGGCCGAATGCCTCAGTAAGGCATCTTGCAGCGCGTGTAGAAAGAATCCTTGCGCATTTCATAGACCACGCCATTGGTTTGGATATCCGGCTTGCCGTCCTTGATCACGGCCGTCTGCTTGTACCAGTTCTGGATCGGCAGTTGGTTGACGTTGAAGGTAACCGTTCCGCGCGTCCACTCGAACTTGGGCGTGCGCATGGCCAAGATCATTTCCTTCATCTTCGACAAATCGCCCTTGACCGCCTTGACGGCGTAATCGATCAGCAAGGCGGCATCGTAGGCTTGCGCGCCGTACTGCGAAGGCGGCCGCTTGTGCTTGGAGATGTAGTCTTTGACGAATTTGGCGCCGACCGCACCGGTGGTCTGGTGATTGAACGGCGTCGGCCAGTATGTGCCGACCGCGGCTTCGCCCATGGCACCCAGCGAGACGAAATCCACCGTAGAGACGGTGTAAAGCTTGATTTCGTTCTTCAGGCCGGACGTTTGCCACTGCTTGAAGAAGGCAACGCCCATGCCGCCCGGTGCGAAGACAAGCAGCGCTTGCGGCTTCTTGGCGCGGGCCTCGGACAGTTCGGCCTGATAGTCCGAGTTGTTCATCTTGAAGTAGATCTCGCCGAGCACTTCGCCTTTGAAGGTGCGCTTAAAGCCGGAGACGATGTCCTTACCGGCCTGATAGTTCGGCACCAGAATGAATACGTTCTTGATGCCGTCGAGATTGGCCATCTCGCCGGTGGCTTCGGACCATTGCTCGTTGCTCGACGAGGTCGAGAAATGCTGGGGATGGCATTGTTCGGCCGCGATCGGCGTGGCCCCGGCGTTCGGATTGATCAGAATCTTGCCGGCCTGGAAGATCGGATCCTTGATCGCCAGCAACACGTTCGACCAGATCACGCCGACCACGAAGTCGACCTTGTCCTGCTTGAGCCATTTGTCGACGACCGTCAGGGCGACTTCCGGCTTGGTCAGATCGTCGCCGACCAAGACCGTGGGCTTGAGGCCGCCCAGTTTGCCGCCCAGATGTTCGAGCGCGATGTCCCAAGAATTTTTCATATCGGTCCCGACCGCGGCGCCGGGCCCGGTAAATGTATTGAGAAAGCCGATCTTGATCTCGGTCTCGGCTTGAGCGGCGCCCCCCGCCAGGCAAAGCACGGCAGCACTCGCAATCGCGGCAAGACGTCGTTTCATGGAATCCTCCCTGTAGCGTCTTCGTCGGCGTCGAAGCCGGTTGGATTCCGGCTTTCATTCAATAAGTTAGCGGAGTTTCATGTAAGATACCGGACGTACGGTATCTAATTGAGCAGCCGGTGTCAACGTCCCCGCACGAGACGCGCGGCGCGATCGGCTTCAAGACCACAATTTCGGCATGATTTTTTCGCCGAACGTCCGCACCGGACGTTCGGTGCCCGCTCGCGCGACCGAAGGGACATTTACCTGTTGCGCCGTATTTTCGAAGCCCGCAACGATCTTCGCATCGGTCGCGACCTTGTTCTCTCTATCGGCCGGCGCGCGATCCAGGCTTCACCCACCGCCGGCGGATGCCGTTCAATGTCCGCGGCCGGGATCGCCTGACCGCCAAACTCCACGGACTGTTTTCCTTCGTAACGGAGCGGAATCCGAAAGCGCGGGGCGGCATTTGCGTACGCCGCAGCGAATTCAGAACTGGCCTTTGATCTCCAAGCCGAACGCGTGCTGCCCGTACATCGTGCTGACCGCATCCCAGTTGAAGCTGACATGCTTGCCCACCGCGTGCACATCGCGCCACGCGCGCTGGATCACCGTGCGCTTGTAAAGACCCCGGCCGCCGGAAGCGGAATCCAACGCATCGATGGCCTGTTCGGCCAGCCGCATGGCGAAAGCGTGATCGCGCCGGTTGCGGATGCGCATCGCAATGTCGACCGGCGCGCCGGTGGCGACCACGGCGAGCGCCTCGTCGACGCTGCGATAGAGCAGCATCCGCGCGGCATCCAAACATGCAGTGGCTTCGGCGAAACGCGATTGCACGCCGCCGAACTGGGCGATGCTAGCGCCCGCGCCGAGCGCCGCGCCGCGCGTGCTGCGCGCGGCGATGGTGCCGAGAAATTCGTCGATCGCGCCTTGCACGGCGCCCAAGGCCGTGGAAATCAGGCCGACCGGCGTGGTGGCGATGAACGGCATGCGATACAGCGGCGCTTTGTGGGTCTGCGCGCCCGGGCTGTTGCCGGCCAGCAGATCGCGGAACGGCAATTTTCGGTGCGCTGGTACGACCAAATTCTTCGCGACGATCGACTTGCTGCCGGTGCCGCACAGGCCGGTCGTGTGCCAATCGTCGTCGATCGTATAATCGCCCTTGGGCACGATCAGGAAGCCCGGTTGCGCCGGCGCATTTTCGGCCTCGCCCGGCAACAAGGCGCCCAGCACGACCCAGGCCGCGTTGTCGACGCCGCTGGCGAACGGCCATGTGCCCGAAATCCGATAGCCGCCGGCGACGCGTTCGGCCATGCACCCCGGCGCGTAGGAACCGGCGATGAACACGTCACGCTTTCCGGCCCACACTTCCTGCTGAACCTCCCACGGAAACAAGGCAAGCAGGTAAGTGTGGGACGCCCCGATCGCATAGACCCAGCCGGACGAAGTGCAGCCGCGCGACAGCTCGAACGTCACGTCGATCAGCGCGCGCATATCGTACGCGTAGCCGCCGCATTGCTCCGGCTGCAGGATACGGAACAGGCCGGCGTCCGTGAATGCCGCGACGGTTGCATCGGATACCCGGCGCGCCTGCTCGGTTTTGTCGGCCCGCGCCAGCAATTCGGGCACGAACGAGCGCGCTCGCTGCAGCAACTCTGCGCGATCGGTCGTGACATTATCGGCGTTGGAAGAATCCAAGGGTCTATCCTCTTCGCGTTTCGAACGGGCGCGGCATGTTTCTGTGGTGATGCGCAAGCCATGCAGGCCGGGCGATGGGCAGCATCCTTATCGCGACGGTATTGGTTTGTCGACTCGCTGCAAAGTTGGTTCCCGCATGGGATTTCAGGCGCGCTCCCATTATGCGACACTGCTGAAATGCAATCGTAACAAGGAGAGTCGACATGGACGCTAAATCGCTGGCCGGGAAAGTCGTCTTGATCTCGGGCACGGCCGGCGGCCAGGGGCGCGCCGCGGCGCTGGCGTTCGCGCAGGCCGGCGCCCGCGTGCTCGGCTGCGATGTCGCCGCGGAAGGCGCCGCGGAAACCGTCGCCCTGGTCGAGAAGCTTGGCGGCGAGATGCGCTCGATTCATCCGCTCGACGTCAGCGAACCGGCGAGCGCCGAGGCCTGGGCGAAGGCCGCGCACGATGCCTGGGGCGGGATCGACGTGCTGTACAACAACGCTGGCTCGCTGCGGGCGCGCGGGCCGTTCGCCAAATCGACGTTCGAGGAATGGAACCTGACGCTTCGATACGAACTCACGATCCTGTATGTGTCGACGATCGCCGTATGGCCGTATCTGGTCGAACGCGGCGGCGGATTGATCATCAATACGGCCTCGATCTCGGGCCACCGGGAATTCCTGCCGCTGCGCACCGCGGCGCACGGCGCCACCAAGGCCGGCGTGATCGGCTTCACCAAGACGCTGGCGGCCGAGGGCGCACCGCACAAGATTCGCGCGATCAGCATCAGCCCCGGCGTGATCCGTTCGGGAGCGACCGCGCGATTCTGGACCGGCGATCAAATGCAGCGCGCGATCGGCGCCGAGATGATCCGCAAGATTCCGATGCAGCGGCCCGGCGAGTGCGAGGAAATCGCCAGCGTCGCCGTGTTTCTCGCCTCGCCGGGCGCGTCCTATATCAATGGCACGGATATTCTGGTCGACGGCGGCATGGTCGGCGTGTCGTATTCGCCGATCGAAGGCTGACGCGCGAATCAGCGTTTGGCCGTGGCGCCGCCCAGATACGCCGCGACGATCTCCGGGCTCGACGCGAGCTCGGCCGCGGCGCCGGACAGCTGCACGCGGCCGTTGGTGATGACGTAGGCGCGCGTCGCCAAGGCCAGGGCCCGCCGTGCGTTCTGCTCGACCACCAGCAGCGTCGTGCCGCGCGCGGCCAACGTCTCGAGCGTGTCGAACACCAGTTTGACGACCATCGGCGCCAGGCCCAGCGACGGCTCGTCGAGCATCAACAGCTTGGGCTGCGAGAGCAGCGCGCGGCCGATCGCCAGCATCTGCTGCTCGCCGCCGGACAGCGTGCCGGCGCGCTGATCCAGCCGCTCCTTGAGGCGCGGGAACAGTTCGAACACCATGTCGAGCTGGTCCGATTTCACCGACGGGAACCGATAGCCGCCAATCAGCAGATTTTCCTACACGCTCATCGCGGCGAAGATATCGCGGCCTTCCGGCACCTGTATGAGCCCCGCGCCGACGATATCGGCCGAACCCGCGC
>JBFWYO010000055.1:0-33985 GCA_050186335.1 Alphaproteobacteria bacterium
CAGCGCGCTTTTCCAATCGCGGAACGTCTCGAACAGGTCGGTCGCCTGCAGCAGCTTTTCCGGCAGCAGCATTTCCTTCGGCTCGAGCCGTGCCAGCAAGGCGGCGATGCCGCTGCGCTCGACCGCTTCGAGTCTGAAATCGCCGGTCGAAAGATCGAGCCAGGCGAAGCCCAGCTGGCTTTGCGCCTCGGCCAGCGCGGCGAGATAATTGTGCCGGCGCGCATCGAGCAGATTTTCTTCGGTGATCGTGCCGGGTGTTACGATGCGGACCACGTCGCGGCGCACCAATGTCTTGCCGCCGCGTTTCTTGGCCTCGGCCGGGTCTTCCATCTGCTCGCACACGGCGACCCGGAAGCCGGCTTTGATCAGCCGCGCCAGATAGCCGTCCACGCTGTGCACCGGCACGCCGCACATCGGCACGTCTTCGCCGGCCTGCTTGCCGCGCTTGGTCAGCGTGATGCCGAGCGCTTCGGCCGCCTTGATCGCGTCGTCGTAGAACAGCTCGTAGAAATCGCCCATGCGGTAGAACACCAGCGCATCCGGATGCGCGGCCTTGACGGCCTTATAGTGCGCCAGCATCGGCGTCGTCGCGTCTTTGTCGGACACAGGATTGCTGGGGCTGAGATTCATGGCGCGCGCCGGTTGAGGGGTCGGCCGGACCGTAGCATGGCGCCCGAAAATCGCCACTTGGTTCCCGCCGCGCCACCTGCCGGCAACCCTAGATTTGCCTTGGTTGCGCCGCTCTTATCCGCTAACTAAGAGGCCGGATTGAAATAAACAGGCAACTCTGCGCGCTTTTTAGTCATAAAATTTCAATGGCTGGAAGGCCAGGCCCCCAACACCGCGACATAGCACCGAAAACAGCATCCCCATGGCCGACCTGAACGAACGCGTCACCGACGAAGAAGCCTTGCTCCTGCACGCCTCCGGGCGGCCGGGCAAGTTCGAGATCACGCCGACGAAGCCGCTCACCACCGCGCGCGATCTGGCCTTGGCCTATTCGCCGGGGGTCGCGGCACCGGTGCTGCGCATCGCCGAAGATCCGAACCTTGCCTACGACTACACCGTGCGCGGCAATCTGGTTGCGATCATTTCCAACGGCACGGCGATCCTCGGGCTTGGTGATTTAGGCGCGCTCGCGTCCAAGCCGGTCATGGAAGGCAAGGCGGTGCTGTTCAAGCGCTTCGCCGACGTCGATGCGATCGATCTCGAAGTCGACACCAAGGACGTCGATCAGTTCGTCAACTGCGTGCGCTATCTCGGGCCGACCTTCGGCGGCATCAATCTCGAAGACATCAAGGCGCCGGAATGTTTCATCATCGAGCAGCGCTTGCGCGAACTGCTCGATATCCCGGTGTTCCACGACGACCAGCACGGCACCGCGATCATCGCCACGGCCGGCTTGATCAATGCGTTGGAGTTGACCGGCCGCACGCTGCAGAACACGCGCATTACGGTGAACGGCGCCGGCGCCTCCGCCATCGCTTGCGTGGAACTGATGAAAACGATGGGCGTGCCGCACGAGAACGTCACCATGTGCGATACCCAAGGCGTGATCTATCAAGGCCGCACCAAGGGCATGAACCAGTGGAAGTCGGCGCATGCCGTGCCGACCAAGGCGCGCACACTGGCCGAGGCGATGAACGGCGCCGACGTGGTGTTCGGCCTCTCCGCCAAAGGCGCGTTCGACAAGGCGATGATCAAATCTATGGCTGCGAAACCGATCGTGTTCGCGTTGGCGAACCCGGATCCGGAAATCATGCCGGAGGAGGTGCGCGAGGTGCGCGCCGATGCGATCGTCGCCACCGGCCGCTCGGACTATCCGAACCAGGTCAACAACGTACTCGGCTTTCCGTACATTTTCCGCGGTGCGCTCGACGTGCGCGCGTCGACCATCAACGATGCGATGAAGATCGCCGCCGTGCATGCGCTGGCCAAGCTGGCGCGCGAAGACGTGCCGGACGAGGTCGACGCCGCCTATTCCGGGCGCCGGCTGCGCTTCGGGCCGGAATACATCATTCCCGTGCCGTTCGACCCGCGCCTCATCGTCGCCGTGCCGGCGGCGGTCGCGAAAGCCGCGATGGACAGCGGTGTGGCGCGCCGGCCGATCGTCGACGAAGCCGGTTATGCCGCCGAACTGCGCAACCGCCTCGATCCGACCGCCTCGTCCCTGCAGCGCATCATGGAGCAAGCACGCGCCAATCCGAAGCGCGTGGTGTTCGCGGAAGGCGAGGAGGAGCGCACGATCCGCGCGGCGCTCAATTTCCGCAACTCGAATTTCGGCACGCCGGTCCTGGTCGGCCGGACCGAGGAGGTCGAACAGACCATGAAGTCGGCCGGCCTGGTCGGCAACGATCCGCTCGAAGTGCACAACTCGCGCATTGCCGAAAGCAACAAGCGATACACCGATTTCCTGTACCAGCGCATGCAGCGGCGCGGCTTCCTGTATCGGGATTGCCAGCGCCTGGTGAACAACGATCGCAACGTGTTCGCCGCCTGCATGGTCGCGATGGGCGACGCCGATGCAATGGTCACCGGCCTGACCCGTCCGTTCAACGTGTCCTACGAGGCAATCCGCCTGGTGCTCGATACCCGGCCGGGCATGCGCGCATTCGGGCTTACGCTCGTTGTCGCGCGCGGCATCACGGTGTTTCTGGCCGATACCAGCGTGCACGAGGAACCGACGGCGGTCGAACTAGCCGACATCGCGATCCAGGCGGCGGCGCGGGCGCGGGCGCTCGGGCATGAGCCGCGCGTGGCGCTGCTGTCGTTCTCCACCTTCGGCAATCCGCCGCGCACCAAGGCGCAGCGCGTGCGCGATGCGGTCGCCATGCTGGATTCGCGGCGCGTCGATTTCGAGTACGACGGCGAAATGTCGGCCGATGTCGCGCTCGACGCCAATTTGTTGAAGCTCTATCCGTTCTGCCGGCTCTCGGGCCCGGCCAATGTGCTGGTGATGCCGGAACTGCATGCCGCCAACATCACCGCAAAGCTGCTGCAGAAGCTCGGTGGCGGCATCGCGATCGGGCCGATCCTGAACGGCCTGACCAAGCCGGTCCAGGTGGTTCAGATGGGTGCCACGGTTTCGGACGTGGTCAATTTGGCGGCACTCGCGGCGCACGAGGCGCAGCGGGAAAAATAGCGCGTCGCCGCGGCGCGCTCCGCCTATCGCACACCGGCTGCGTTGCCCCGGCTAACGGACCAGCGTGCCGCGGAAATTCAGGCCCTTATCCTGAACGCCCTCGACGTTCTGGCCCTTGATCTTGATCGCATAGCAGTTCGGCTTCGACGATTGCCATCTGCTCCACTGCATGCACAGGTTGTTGCCCTGGATCCACCACTTGCCGTGGTCGCTTTCGTTGTTGGCTTCGCGCAAGCCGGATTCAGTAACGGTGCCCGCCAAGGTGCCGCCGGGCGAAAAAGTCAATGCCATCGTGCCCGGCCTGTCGCTCATCGCGCCCCACACTTTGGTGCCGTTGAACGTGCGCTGCAGTTCGGCGCTGTCGTTCGGCTTCTTGGGCGGCGGTCGTAGCGCTTTGCGCAGATCTTTCGCGGCCTCCGAATCGATCCGCGGGTCTTCGGCAATGTCCTTGCCGATATCCGGCTCCACGACCGGGTCCGTCTTCGCGACGTCCGGCCGAGCGTCTTTCGGGGCCAACGATACGGTGGTGGTATCCGGAGTCTTGCCCGGCCGGGCCAGCCAGGCCAAGGCGCCCAACGACACGAGCATGAACGCCACGATCAGCGCGGTCAGCCGGCCGCCGATACCGCCGGTGCGCGCGCGCGACTGCGCGCTTGCGGGCGCGCTGTCGTTCGCCGCGTTGGGCCGGCGCAACTGCGTAATCGCCGGCGCTGCCGTTGCCCGGTCCGTCGCAGCGGCGGCACGGCTCGCGCCGTGACGATCTTCGCCGCCGTGCGCGAGCGTGGCGCGCTCGGCCGCATCGCTCCCGGGCAGGCCGGCGGCGTGCGGCTGCGCATCGGTACCGCCGCGTCCGATCGGTCCGTCGACGTGCGTCGCGCGCTCGGCCGGCGCGACCATGGGCGGCGCCTGGCGCGGCTCCGGTATGCGCGTAATTCTCAGCCCGCGCCGTGTCGTCGCCTTGGCCACCGCGATGTCGACCGGCTGTGGCATGCGCGTGCGCCACTCGGCGATCGATTTCGGACGGTCTTCGACATGCACCGCCAGCGCCCAATCGATCGCCGCCAGGAATTCCGGCCGGTAGCGGCCGCGGCCGACCTCGACCGCAGGCACCATCTTGTCGCCGGCGATCCGCGCGGGCGCTTCGGGCGGCGGTTCGCCGCCGATGCCTTCATAGATCACCGCGGCCAGCGCGTAGATGTCGGTCCACGGACCCATATTGCTGTCCGAATAATATTGCTCGTGCGGCGCGTAATTCGGCGTAACGATCCGCGTCACGTTGCGTCCGCGCTCGCCGATCGCCTGGCGCGCGGCGCCGAAATCCAGCAGCACGGGCTGGCCGTCGGTGCGTATGAAGATATTCTCGGGTTTGATGTCGCGGTGCAGGATGCCGGCATTGTGCACGCGCTCCAATCCGTCCATCAGCGGATAGAGCACTTCTTCCAGCTCGGTTTCCTCCAGCTTGCCGTAGGTATCGAGGATGCGGCCGAGATCCTGGCCGTCCTGATAGGCCATCACCATGTAGGCGGTGCCGTTCTCGCGGAAAAACCGCGCGACCGGCACGATGTTGGGATGCTCGAACTGCGCCAACGTGCGCGCTTCTTGGAGAAATCGCTCCAGGCCCCATTCGAAATCGGCCTTCGATGCCGGCTTGGCCTTGATCGCATCGCCGTCGCGATAGGCGAAGTTCTCGGGCAGGTATTCCTTGATCGCAAACTTCTTTTTCAAATTCTTGTCGTGCGCAAGGTAGGTGATGCCGAAGCCGCCCTGGCCCAGTACACGATCGATCCCATATTCCATCAGCTCGAAGCCGATCGGCAACGCGCCGTGGTAAGCTTCGCCGTTCATTCCATGCTCCTCGGCCGGTCGCGCCTGGTGTAGCCTGGAAACGTCGTTCGCGGATGCGCCGGCACTTGGAAGCTCGATCATACACAACCCTCTGGGGCCGACCAATCGACCCGATTCCCCCTATCCTGTAAGTCCCCCTGCGCGCGGACGACAGCTTGCCAGCTTGATCCTTGCTCGTTGGTAAATGATAAACAGGGGGCTGTTTTCGCCACAAGGCGGAATTGTCCGCCAAATCGAGGTTTCGGATGCCGTTGCGCAGAGCCGCCCGCCGACAAACCTTCGTGCTGACCGGCTTGTTCGGCGCGGCGTCGGCCGCGGTCCTGATCGTGCTTGCGGCCAACGGTCGCATCGCTTTGCTGGAGGCGCTCGGCGCCGCGATCGCGATCGGCGGCGCACTTTATATCGTCGTCCGGCTCATGCTCCAGCGCTATCAGGGCATCGGCGCGTATCTCGAAGCGCTGCTCGAGCGGCGCGAAGCGCCGCCGCCGCAGATCGAACTCGGCGCCGGCGGCGGCATCCAGTCCAGCCTGGCAGGGACCGCGCAACGGCTTGGCGAGGCGATAGCCGAACGCGAACAGCGCCTGAAATCCGAACTCGCCGCGGTGCGCGAATTGCTCAGCGCGGTGCCGGCGCCGCTGGTCATGATCGATCGCCAGCAGAAAGTCGTCGAAGCCAACGCGGCGGCCGAAGCGGTGCTCGGCCGCGCCGCGATCGGCCGGCCATTCACCCACGGCTTGCGCGATCCGCTGCTGGCGGAAGCGATCGGTGCCGCGCTCGAGGCGCGCGCCGAACGCGAAATCGAACTGGTGCTGAAAGTGCCGGTCGAACGCAGCTTCAAAGTATCGGTGCGCCCGCTGCGGACCGAGGCCGCGAACGGCGCCGCCGCCATCGTCCTGCTGCTCGATCAGACCGACGCCAAGCGGGTCGATCGCATGCGGGTCGATTTCGTCGCTAATGTCAGTCACGAGCTGCGCACGCCGCTGACCTCGCTGATCGGCTTCATCGAAAGCCTGCGCGGGCCCGCGCGCGACGATGCCGAAGCGCGCGAACGTTTCCTCTCGATCATGGACGAACAGGCGACCCGCATGGCACGGCTGGTGGCCGACCTGATGTCGCTCGCCCGCATCGAACTGGAGGAGCATCAGACGCCCACCGCGCGCGTCTCGCTCGACAACGTCGTCCGCCGCACGGTCGATGCGCTGAAGCCGGTCGCCGCGCGCAAATCGATCGCGATCGATATCGTCGTGCCGCAACCCGCGGTTCAACTCACCGTGTTGGGCGACGACGATCAGCTGGTGCAGGTCGTCCAGAACCTGGTCGACAATGCGGTCAAGTACGGTAAGCCGGGCGGCGCGGTGCGGGTCGAACTCGCGCGCGAGCACGACGAGGCAGCCAAGCGCGACATGATCGCCCTGACCGTCGCCGACCAGGGCGACGGCATCGAGCCGCATCATCTGGCGCGGTTGACCGAGCGCTTCTATCGCGTCGACAGCGCGCGCTCGCGCGATCTCGGCGGTACCGGTTTGGGCCTGGCGATCGTCAAACACATCCTCAACCGCCACCAGGGCAGCCTGCGGATCCACAGCGTGGTCGGCCAGGGCAGCCAGTTCGTGGTCCGCCTGCCGGCGGCCGCGCCCGGCGCCGGCGCCTGATCGCCCCGCGACCCCACGCCGCAGCCGGCGGGCCATCATTTTATCTATTGAAATCAATCTCTTAGAGATCGCGTTAAAAGATCGCGGCGGCTGTCATTAATCTGTCACCGAACTGTAGTATTTGTTTCCCCGTCGGAGCCTAGGGTCGCCGCGTTTTCAATCCACGAGGGACTCCCCCATGATGAAAAAACTGCTATCCGCCACCGCATTCACGTTGCTGGCGTTCTCGGCTCAGGCGGCGTCGCTCGACCCGAAATTGCCCGAATACAAAGCGGTCTCCGGCATCTCCGGCAACCTCAAGTCGATCGGGTCGGACACGCTGAACAATCTGATGACGCTGTGGGCCGAAGGGTTCCGCAAGGCGTATCCGAACGTGAAGATCGAAATCGAAGGCAAGGGCTCGTCCACCGCGCCGCCGGCCATGGTCGCCGGCACGGCCCAGTTCGGACCAATGTCGCGGCCGATGAAGGCGGCCGAAATTGATCAGTTCGAAAAGAAGTTCGGCTACAAGCCGGTCGCGCTGCGCACCGCGGTCGACGCGCTCGCGGTCTACGTGCACAAGGACAACCCGATCAAGTGTCTCACGCTGCAGCAGGTCGATGCGATCTTCTCCAAGACGCGCCGCGGCGGGCTCAACACGAATATTGCCACCTGGGGCGATGTCGGCCTGACCGGCGAATGGGCCGCCAAGCCGATTTCGCTGTACGGCCGCAACTCGGCCTCGGGCACCTACGGCTATTTCAAGGAAGAAGCGCTGTTCAATGGCGACTACAAGGACTCGGTCAAGGAACAGCCGGGCTCGTCGACCGTCGTGCAGGGTGTGGCCTCGGACAAGTTCGGCATCGGCTATTCGGGCATCGGCTACAAGACCGCCGACGTGCGCTCGGTGCCGCTGGCCCGCAAAGCGGGCGAAACCTGCTACGACGCCAATGACGTGAACGCGTACAGCGGGAACTACCCGATCGCGCGCTTTCTGTACGTCTATATGAACAAGAACCCGAACCAGCCGCTCGATCCGGTGCGCGCCGAGTTCGTCAAGTTCGTGCTGTCCAAGCAGGGCCAGGAAGCCACGCTGAAAGACGGCTACTTTCCGATGACCGGCGAACTGGTGGCCGAAGATCTGAAAACGCTCGGCCTCGCCAAGTAGGCGCGAGCCGCGTGCCGTGCATGGCGCCGCGGCCGGCCGAGCGCCGGCCGCGGCTTCAATTCTAGGAGCCTGGGATGACGTCAGCGGGCGAAGCGGCGGCGCAGCGACGGCGCGACAAAGGCACGCGGCGTACCGTCATCCTCGCCGACCGTACCGCGGACTGGACGATCCGCATCGGCGGCCTGGCCGTCATCCTCGCGGTCGCCGGCATTCTGGTCTTTCTGGTCCAGGTCGTCGTGCCGCTGTTCACCGGCGGTCACGTCAGCGGCAAGATCGAACATAAACTCGCGCTCGGCGACAAGCTCCCGCTGGCAGCGACATTCGACGAATACCGCACCATCGTCGCCGTGCTCGCGCAGGACGGAACGATCAAGACGTTTCACCTCGGCACCGGCAAGGTGCTGACCGACTCCAAGCTGGATTTCGCGGGCAAGCAAGTCACCGCGTTCGACCGCACGCTGCGCTGGGACGATCTGGCGCTCGGCTTCGCCGACGGCACCGTCCGCTTCGGCCGGCTGCAATTGCGCACCGAAATCCTCAAGCCCGATCAACTGCCGGCCGGGCTGGAAAAGCTCAACGAGCAGGATCGCACGGACGGGCAGGCGATCTACTCCGCGGTGCCGGGCAACCAATTCCGCAAGATCAGTGTCGCCGCCTCGCTCGAAGACGAGCAGAAGATCGCGCCCGACGGCACGGCGATCACGGCGATCAATTTTCATCTGGCCGGCACGTCCGAACGCCCGGTCAAGACCTTCATTACCGTCGATGCGGCCGGCGTCATCCGGCTCAGCCGGACCGAGAGCCGCGCCAACATGCTGACCAAGAAAGTTACCACCACGGTCAGCACCGCAACCATGCCGGCGCTGCCGGAAGGTGCTGCGATCGATCACGTGCTGACGACCGAATCGGCGGATCAGGTTTACGTGTCCGATACGTCCGGGCGGATCTTCCGCTTCGATACGCGCGAGTTCGACAAGCCGACATTGGCCGAAACGGTTCCCGCGATCGGCAGCGCCAAGCTCAACGTCATGCAGTTCCTGATCGGCCAGCAATCGCTGGTGGTCGGCCGCGCCGACGGATCGGTGAATATTTTCTTCCGCCTGCAGCGCAAGGACGCGCCCACGAAGGACGGCTACGTGCTGGTGCGCGCGCACGAACTGGAAAAGCACGCCGCGCCGGTCGTCGCGTTTACGCCCAGCCAGCGCACGAAAAGCTTCGTCACCGCCGACGCCGCGGGCAACATCTTCGTCCGTCACGCCACGTCGGAACAGACGCTGATCAAGATCCAGAAGCTCGGCGCCAGCGGCGAGTTCGCCTCGCTGCTGTTGGCGCCGCGCGACGACGGCGTGCTGGCGCTCGATCGCAACGGGCTGCTCAGCTTCTGGTACATGTCGATCCCGCATCCGGAAACCACGCTGAAGACCATCTTCGGCAAGGTCTGGTACGAAGGTTACGACGCGCCCAGCTACACTTGGCAATCCTCCGCCGGCACGGACAGTTTCGAGCCCAAGCTGTCGCTCATCCCGCTCATCTTCGGCACGCTGAAGGCGACGCTGTACGCGCTGCTGTTCGCGGTTCCCGTGGCGCTGCTGGCGGCGATCTTCACCTCGGAATTTTGCCACCCGCGCGTGCGCGGGGCGGTCAAGCCGGTGATGGAAATGATGGCGTCGCTGCCGTCGGTGGTGCTGGGCTTCATCGCCGCCCTGGTCTTGGCGCCGTTCGTCGAGAGTTGGATCGCGGCGGTGATCCTCATGTTCATCGCCATGCCGGTGAGCTTTTTTGTCGTCGCTTTTCTGTGGCAGCTACTGCCGCGCGCCTTGGCGCTGCGCTTGGACAATGTGCCCAAGTTCGTCTTCATGTTCGTGGTCTTCGCGGGCGCGCTGCTGATGGCCGCCGCGCTCGCGGATCCGTTCGAGCGGCTGTTCTTCGCGGGCGATTTCAAGGCCTGGGCCAACGGCACGTTGGGCAGCAGCGCGCCGTTCGTGTTCCTGATCCTTCTGCCGCTCGCGTTCCTGCTGACGTCGATCCTGGCGCGCCGCGTGGCCGGCAACTGGCTGCAGCGGATGACGCGTCCCGCACTCGGGCAGCAAGCCGCCCTGTTCGATCTGTTGCGCTGGATCGTGCTGCTCGCGGTCGCGTGTCTGGCGGCCTACGGCGGCGCATCGCTGTTGGAAGGTCTCGGTTACGATCCGCGCGGCGGCGTGGTCGGCACGTACCAGCAGCGCAATACGCTGGTGGTCGGCTTCGCCATGGGCTTCGCGGTCATTCCGATCATCTACACGATCGCCGAGGATGCGCTGAATGCGGTGCCGGAGCATTTGCGCGCCGCCAGTCTCGCGTGCGGCGCCACGCGCTGGCAAACCGCGACGCGGGTCATCCTGCCGACGGCAGTCAGCGGCGTGTTCGCGGCCGTGATGGTCGGCATGGGCCGGGCGGTCGGCGAAACCATGATCGTGGTCATGGCCGCGGGCAACACGCCGGTCCTGGAATGGAACATCTTCAGCGGCCTGCGCGCGCTTTCGGCCAACATCGCGGTCGAACTTCCCGAAGCGGTCAAGGACGGCACGCTCTATCGGATGCTGTTCCTGGCAGCGCTGACGCTGTTTGCCGTGACCTTCGTGGTCAATACCGCGGCCGAGGTGATCCGGCAGCGGTATCGCAAACGCTCCGTCCAATTGTGATATGGAAAGCGGATCTCAGCGCATGCCGGACGCCACAGGATTGATGACCGAGACGCCTGCCACCCAGCCGCGCGGCGAAAAGCGCCAGACCAGCCTGGCCGCGCGCGGCGAGCCGTTCGTCTGGCTGCTCGGCGGCGCGCTGGTGCTCGGCATCGTGATGATCGTGGGCTTTCTGGGCTTGGTACTGTGGAACGGCATCGCGACCTTCTATCCGAAGCCGATCTATGTGATTTCCACGACCGACGGCAAGCAGCTCGCCGGCGAGCTCACGCGCAGCGAAACCTATCGCCTCGGCGCCGAGCAGCTGGCCGCCCTGCCGGAACCCGTCCGTCAACAGGTGCTGGCGAACGACGGGCGGGCGCAGCGCAACCTGTACCGGATCGGCAATTTCGATCTCTACAACGAGGATTTCCGCTGGGTGCCGGCGTACAATCTCGCCAAGGCGGAAACGCCGGCGGGATTCTATTTCGTCGAGCGCCTGGAATGGGGCCCGTTCATCGGCCGCATCAAGGGCCTGAGCCTGGACGGCAAGACCGTCGCGGGCGAAACGCTCGATCGCGCCTTGCTGAACGATGCGCACGCGGCGGCGCGCAAGCGCTACCGGCAGATCCTGGCGATCGAACACGACGAGATCGGCGCGGTCAATCATCGGCTGAACGGCGAACGCCTGCGCTTGCGCCGGGCCGAGCTGCGCTACGGCATCGATTCGCCGGACTATAACCGCGTCAAGGCCGAAACCGATGCGGTGCGCGCCGCAAGCGAAAAGGATTACGCGCGGCTGACCGAAGCCGCCAACAAGGTCAAGGCCGACGATGCCAAGTATACCATCACGTTCGTCGAGATCGGCGGCCGCGAGAAGACCGCGAAGCTGTCCGAAGTGGTTCGCCTGTACGACGCCAACGTCCTCGGCGTCGGCCAGCAGCTCGGCGTGTATTTCAGCCGCTGGTTCGAATTCCTGACCGAGTCGCCGCGCGAAGCCAACACCGAAGGCGGCGTATGGCCGGCGATCTTCGGCACCTTCGCCATGACGCTGCTGATGGTCATCGTGGTAGCGCCGTTCGGCGTGATCACCGCGCTGTATTTGCGCGAGTACGCCAAGCAGGGTCGTCTGGTCTCGATCGTGCGCATTTCGGTCAACAACCTGGCCGGGGTGCCGTCGATCGTCTACGGCGTGTTCGGGCTCGGATTTTTTGCCTACGTGGTCGGCGGCTCGATCGATCAGCTGTTCTATCCGGAGCGCCTGCCCAATCCGACCTTCGGCACCGGCGGATTGCTGTGGTCGGCGCTCACGCTGGCCATCCTGACCGTGCCCGTGGTCATCGTCGCGACCGAGGAGGCGCTAGCGGCCGTGCCGCGCTCGATGCGCGAGGGCTCGCTCGCGTGCGGCGCCTCCAAATGGCAAACCATCCGCCGCATCGTCCTGCCGCGCGCCATGCCCGGCATCATGACCGGGCTTATTCTGGCGATGGCCCGCGGCGCCGGCGAAGTGGCGCCGTTGATGCTGGTCGGCGTGGTCAAGCTGGCGCCCGAATTGCCGATCGACGGGTTCGCCCCGTTCATCCACTTCGAGCGCAGCTTCATGCATCTGGGCTTCCACATCTTCGACGTCGGCTTCCAGTCGCGCAATTCGGAAGCCGCCCAGCCGATGGTGTTCGTCACCACCCTGCTGCTGATCGTGCTGATCGCCGCCATGAACATGGCCGCGATCGTCATCCGCAATCGCCTGCGCCGGAAGATGACCGGCGGCGCGTTTTAATCGGAACCGTAACCATGACCGAACTCGCCATGCTCGAAACCAAGCCGGACGATCGCACCGTCTATCACCCGCGGCCCGGGGCCGAAGGGGCGAAGTTCGAGGTCGTCGACTTCAATCTCTGGTATGGCGAAAAACAGGCGCTGTTCGACGTCAGCATGCAGGTCCAGTCCGGCATGGTCACGGCCATGATCGGCCCGTCGGGCTGCGGCAAGTCCACGCTGCTGCGCTGCATGAACCGGATGAACGATCTGATTGACAATGTCCGCATCACCGGCCAGATGCGGCTGGACGGCAGCGACATCTACGGCACGCGGGTCGATGTGATCGCGCTGCGCAAGCGCATGGGCATGGTGTTCCAGAAACCCAATCCGTTCCCGATGTCGATTTACGAGAACGTCGTCTTCCCGCTGCGCATCGACGGCGTGCGCGACCGGCGGGTGCTCGACGAAACCTGCGAACGTGCGCTCAAGGGCTCGGCGTTGTGGGAAGAGGCCAAGGATCGCCTGGAGGAGAGCGCACTCGGGCTTTCGGGCGGCCAGCAACAGCGCCTGTGCATCGCGCGCGCGATTGCGTCCGATCCAGAAGTGCTGCTGATGGACGAGCCGTGCTCGGCGCTCGATCCGATCGCCACCTCGCGCATCGAGGAACTGATCGACGAACTCAAGGGTCAGTACACCATCATCATCGTGACCCATAACATGCAGCAAGCGGCGCGCGTGTCCGACAATACCGCGTTCATGTATCTCGGCCGGCTGATCGAATACGGCGACACGGATACGATGTTCACCAATCCGAAGCTGGAAAAGACCCAAGACTACATCACCGGCCGCTTCGGCTGATCCAGGCTGCGAACAGGAAGCACATCATGGCGGAACATATCGTCAAGGCCTTCGACAACCAGCTGCTCCGTCTCGAGGACGCGGTCACTCGCATGGGTGGGCTTTCCGAGGCGGCGCTGATGAACGCCATCCAGGCGGTCACCATGCGCGATACCGCGCTGGCGACCGTCACGGTCCAGAACGACACCAAGATCGACGAATTGCAGCGCGAGATCAACGATCTGGCCCTGCGCATCCTGGCGCTGCGCCAGCCGATGGCAAGCGATCTGCGCACCATTCTGGCGACCATCTCGATTGCCGGCGATCTCGAGCGCATTGCCGATTACGCGGCCAACGTGGCCAAGCGCTCGATCGCGCTCAATCAGCAGGCGCCGGTGCGTCCGGTCGGCGGCATTCCGCGCATGGCCGCGCGCGCTCAGGGCATGATCAAGGACGTGCTCGACGCCTACGCCGACCGCGACGCGGAAAAGGCGATGGCGGTCTGGCAGCAGGACGAGGCGCTCGACGAGCTCTACACCAGTTTGTTCCGCGAGCTGCTCACCTACATGATGGAAGATCCCCGCGCGATCACGCCGTGCACGCATCTGCTGTTCATCGCCAAGAACATCGAGCGCATCGGCGATCACGCCACCAACATCGCCGAGAACATCTACTTTATGGTCAAGGGCACGCCGCTGCTGGCGCACCGGCCGAAAGGCTCGGACGAGACGATTACGACGTTCAATCCGGCGCCGCCCACGGCCGCGAAGCCGCGCGTGCGCCGACCCCGCCGGGCGGCAAAACCGACATCGGAGGAATAAGACGTGAAACCACGGGTCCTCGTCATCGAAGACGACCGGGCGATCGTAACCTTGCTGCAGTACAATCTCGAAAAAGCCGGCTACGACGTGGCCGTGGCGATGGACGGCGAAGAGGCGCTGATCGCCGCCGCCGAGCGCAAGCCCGACGCGGTGGTGCTCGATTGGATGCTGCCGGGCATGTCCGGCATCGACGTGTGCCGCCAACTGCGCCGCAACGCTGGCACCAAGGACGTGCCGGTCATCATGGTCACCGCCAAGGCGGAAGAGGGCGACAAGATCCGCGGCCTGGACAGCGGCGCCGACGATTACGTCGCCAAGCCGTTCTCGCCGGCCGAACTGGTCGCCCGCGTGCGCGCCATGCTGCGCCGCGCGCGGCCGGCCTTCTCCAGCGATGCGCTGATGTTCGCCGACATCAAGATGGATCTGGTCGCGCACAAGGTGTTTCGCGGCGACGGGCCGGTTCATCTGGGGCCGACCGAATTCCGCCTGCTGCGCCATTTCATGGAAAACCCGCGCCGCGTGTTCACCCGCGAGCAGCTGCTCGATGCGGTCTGGGGCCACGACGTCTATGTCGAGCCGCGCACCGTCGACGTGCATATCCGCCGCCTGCGCAAGGCGCTCAACGCCAAGGACTCATCGGACATTATCCGCACCGTGCGGTCCGCCGGTTATGCGCTCGATACCGACGCGTAAGACGCCGTCACGGCAAGGCGAGATTCACGATCAGCAATGCGATGCAACTCACGCAGCCCACGATCGGCGCCCATAGCGGCACCTGCAGCGCGGGCGGCGTTTGCGCCGGCCGCGTTTTCAACCGCCATAACGCGGCGTTGACGAGTGCGAACACGCTCAGGGTTATGAAACTCGTCGCCGCCACCAGATTCTCGAACGGCACGAGCAGCGCGGCCGCCAGCACGGCAGCGCCGGCCACGATTGTCGCCGCAAGCGGCACGTGCGACACGGGGTTGACCTTGCCGAACTGCCGCGGCGCCAGGCCCCGCCTGGCCATGCCGTAGAGCAGGCGGGCGATCAAGATGATGTGCGCGATGATGCCGTTGGCCAGTCCGAACAGCGCCACGGCGGCGAAGCCCGATTTGCACGGCAGCCCGGCGCGTTCGACGACCAGGCAGAGCGGCGCCGCGGCCTCGGCCAGAATCGCCGGCGCGATCGTCAGCACCGCGACCAGCGCCACCAGCACATAGATCACCGCGGCCAGGGCTACGGACAGCAACATGGCGCGCGGCAAGGTACGCTCGGGCCGCTTGGTTTCCTCGGCCATGTTGGCCAGAGTCTCGAAACCCAGATAGGCGAAGAAGGCGGTAAACGCGCCGCCCAATGCGACGCCGAGTGCGGCTGTATCCTTGGGAATCATTTCGCCGATACGCGTCGGCAGCGTGCCCAGCGCATCGAACCCGACCACGATGACGAACACCAGGCCCGCCAGCTCGATCACGGTGCAGATCGCCACCGCTACGGCGCTGGTGCGCACGCCGATCGCGGCGATCAAAGTGAAGAATGAAACCGACGCCGCGATCAACAGCGCGTCGGGTAAGTCGACATATTCGCGCATGTAACCCGCGCCGCCTTTTGCCAGCGTCGCGGCACCGACGAGCGTCGCCAGCACAAGCGCGATACCGACCGCCGCCGAAAGCGGCCGAATCCCGAACGCGTTGTCCACATAAGCGACTTCCGCCGCCGCTTCCGGATAGCGGGCGACCAGTTCGGCGAAGGACAGGCCGGTGATCCCGGCCAACGCCGCGGCGAGCAGAAACGATAGCGGCGCGGCCATGCCGGCTTCGCCGGCCACCTGGCCGATCAGCACGTAGATTCCGGCGCCGACGATCATGCCGAGGCCGTAAAGCACCAGCACGCCCAGGCCCAAGGTGCGGCGCAAGCCCGCGGCCGGCTGGTTCATAGGCGCAGGGTCACGATGCGCAGGCTGCCGTCGTCGGGCGCCTGGGCGACGGTGAAGCCCAGATCGCGCGATAGTTTCAGCATCGGCTGGTTGTCCGCCAATACGTAGCCGAAGATTTCCTTCAGGCCGCGCGCCCGGGCGTAATCGATGATCTTGTTCATCATCAGCCATCCGCGCCCGCGCGCCTTTTCCTCGCTGCGCACGATCACGGCAAATTCCGCCCGGGTGAAATCGGGGTCGGCGGAAATCCGGCAGATGCCGTGCAGGCCGGATTTGCCCGGCGGGCCGGGATCGGCCAGCACCAGCGCCATCTGCCGGTCGTAATCGATTTGCGTCAGCCGCGCCGCCATTTCGTGGGTCATGGTCTTGATCGGCGCCATGAAGCGCAGGCGAATATCGTTGGGCGACAGCCGCTCGAACGCTTCGACGAGCTTCGGCTCGTCCTCGGGCAGGATCGGGCGCAGCGTCAGCTTCATGCCGTCCGCCGTGACCACGGTTTCTTCAAGCTCGGACGGATACGGCCGGATGGCGAAGCGATGGGTCGGATCGCGATGCTGGCGCGGGCGCACGCGGATGCGCGCGTCCAGTGCAATTACGCCCTTGTCGTCGGCCAGCAGCGGGTTGATGTCCAATTCGGCAATCTCAGGCAGGTCGGCCGCCAACTGCGAGAGTTTCACCAGGGTCAGCGCAACCTCGTCGAGCGCCGCCGCTTTCCGGTCGCGAAAGCCCTGCAGCAGGCGGTGGATGCGCGTGCGGCCCATGAGCTCGTGCGCCAAGGTCAGGTTCAGCGGCGGCAAGGCGACCGCTCGGTCGCCGACGATTTCGGCCGAGACGCCGCCCTGGCCGAACAGCACCACCGGGCCGAACGTGCGGTCGTCCGTCAAGCCCAGGATAAGTTCATAGGCACCGGGACGCCGGATCATGGTTTGCACGGTGAAACCGTCGATGTGCGCGTCCGGCTGCATTTCGGCCACGCGCGCCAGCATGGTTTCGGCTGCGCGCTGCACGGAAGCCGCATCGTTCAAATCGAGCGCCACGCCGCCGACATCCGACTTGTGCAGGATGTCGCGCGACAGGATTTTCAGCGCCACCGGGAAGCCGATCGAGATCGCCGTGGCCACCGCTTCGCCCGGCGTCTTGGCCGTCTCGGTGCGCGCGACCGGAATCCGATAGGCGCTCAGGACGGCCTTGGCCTCCGGCTCGTTCAGCCAGGCGCGTTTTTGGCGCAAGGCGCCGGCGATGATATCGCGCACGGCTTGCCGGTCGGGCGCGAACAGTTCGGGCAGCGAGGGTGGCGTCTGCATCAGCGCCGTCTGGGCGCGGCGGTAGGTGGTCAGATAGGAATGCGCGCGCACGGCCTGGTCGGGCGTATCGAAGGTCGGCACGCGCGCCGCGGCGAACAGGTCGCGCGCCGCTTTCGCGGTTTCGCTGCCGCCTAGCCACGACGTCAGCAATAATTTCCGTTCCACCACTTTCGATTTCAGCACCGCCTCGGCGGCGTCGGTGCTTGAGGCCAGCGCGGTCGGTGCGTACATCACCAATATCGAGGGCAGCGCCGGATCGTCGGCCAGCGCGTCGAGTGCCGCGCGGTAACGCTCGCCCGGAGCGTCGCCGATGATGTCGATCGGGTTGGCCTTCGACCAGGTGGACGGCAACACGGCGTCGAGCTTAGCGCGTGTCGCCGGCGAGAGGGTTGCCAGCTGGCCGCCGAGATCGATCAGCGTGTCGGTGGCGATCACGCCGATGCCGCCGCCATTGGTTAGAATCGTCAGCGCATCGCCGAGCGGCGGACGCGCCAGCGCCAAAATGCCGGCCGCATCGAACAGCCCGGCGATGTCGAACACGCGCACGAAACCCGCGCGGCGGAACGCGGCGTCGTAGACGACATCGCGTCCGGCCATCGCGCCTGTGTGCGACGCCGCCGCGCTGGCGGCCGCCGCGTGCCGGCCGGATTTCAGCACCACCACCGGCTTGGAGCGCGCCGCGGCACGCGCCGCCGACATGAATTTGCGCGATGCGGTGATCGCCTCGATGTACAGCAAAATCGATTTTGTCGTCGGGTCCTGCGCCAGATAGTCCAGCACGTCGCCGAAATCCACGTCGGCCATGTTGCCCATGGACACGAACTGGGAAAATCCCAGGCCCCGGTCGCGCGCCCAATCCAGCACCGAGGTCAAGACTGCCCCCGATTGCCCGACGAAGGCGACATTGCCCGGCAACGCGTGCCCGGGCGCGAACGAGACGTTGAGGCCCAGATTGGGCAGCAGCAGGCCGACGCAGTTCGGCCCGAGAATGCGCAACAAATGCGGCCGCGCCTGATCCAGCATCGCCTGCTTGCGCGCGCGGCCCGCATCGGTGCCGGCTTCGTCGAAACCGGCGGTCACCACGACCGCGGCCTTGGTGCCCTTGCGGCCCAAGGCACCGATCAAATCGGGCACGGTTTCGCTCGGCGTGGCGATCACGGCTAAATCCGGAGCCGCCGGCAGCGCTTCGACGCTGCGATAGCAGGCATGGCCGAAAACGCTCTCCCGTTTTTGATTGATCAGATACACCGGGCCCTTGAAACCGCCGCTCAGCGCGTTGCGCGTGATCTGCCCGCCGACTCCCTGCGCGCGTTCGCTGGCGCCGATGATGGCGACCGAGGCGGGCGCGAACATGCGATCCAGATTGCGGATGGTCATGGCGAACCGAAACCGGAACTAGCTGTTATCGGCTGCGGCGGAAGTGCCGGCCGGTCGTCGAGGGCGCGGGGCGTACGGCTTCGTCCCCTATCGAACATACTGAGAATAGCGCGCGGCGCGTATGATGCCGCGCGCCTAATGCCGCAGCGCGATTTCGGCGGGCGTATAGTCCTTTTCCAGCGCTTCCGCGACCGCGCGGTAGGTCAGCTTGCCGCGGTGCACGTTCAGCCCGTCGCGCAAATGCGGGTCGTCGGCGAGCGCCTTGGCGTAGCCCTTTTTGGCCAGCGCGAGAACGAACGGCAGCGTCGCGTTGTTGAGCGCGAAGGTCGAGGTGCGCGGCACGGCGCCCGGCATGTTGGCCACGCAGTAATGCACGATGCCGTCGACCGTATAGGTCGGGTCGTCGTGCGTGGTCGGCCGGCTGGTCTCGAAGCAGCCGCCCTGGTCGATCGAGATGTCCACCAGCACCGAACCCGGGCGCATTTTCTTCAGGTGCTCGCGGCGCAGCAATTTCGGCGCGGCGGCGCCCGGCACCAGCACCGCGCCGATCACAAGATCGGCGTCGCTGACGTAATGCTCGATCGCATCGACGGTGGAAAAGATGGTGTTCAGCAAGCCGCCGAACTGCAGATCGAGCATCGCGAGCCGGTCGAGCGATTTGTCCAGCACGGTCACGAACGCTTCGCAGCCCATCGCCACGCGCGCGGCGTTGGTGCCCGCAACGCCGCCGCCGATCACCAGAACCTTGCCGGGGGCAACGCCAGGCACGCCGCCCAGCAGCATGCCGGACCCGCCCTGCTCCTTTTCCAGACAATGTGCGCCGACCTGGATCGCCATGCGCCCGGCCACCTCGCTCATCGGCGTCAGCAGCGGCAGGCCGCCCTTCTTGTCGGTCACGGTTTCATAGGCGATCGCGGTCACGCCGGATTTCAAGAGCCCGTCGGTCTGCACCGGATCCGGCGCCAGATGCAGATAGGTGAACAGCACCTGGCCGTCGCGCAGCATGGCGCACTCGTGCGGCTGCGGCTCCTTGACCTTGACCAGCAGTTCGGCGGCGTCGAACACCTCTTTGGCGGTCATGGCAATCGCGGCGCCGGCTGCGCGATAGGCGTCGTCGTCGAAGCCGATGCCGGCACCGGCCATTGTCTCGACCGTCACGGTATGGCCGTTGTGCACCAGTTCGCGCACGCTCGACGGCACCAGACCGACGCGGTATTCGCGGGTTTTGACTTCCTTGGGAACGCCGACGCGCATGGCACGAAACCCCATCATGTGACCGCGCCACGCGGGAGGATGGCGGCGGCGGCAAAACCGGTCAACCGGCTTGTGGCGCCCGCATCCGCTCCGCCGCGCGCATGCGCCAGGCAAGATACAACGCCAGACCGATCGAGGGTATGCCGACCGCGGCGGAGTAGATGAAGAAATTGGCATAGGCGGCCGGGTTCAGCACCTTGCCGCCCTGCACGACCAGGCCGAGACTTTCCGCGATCCATCCGGAAAATCCGCCGACGATCTTGCCGGTGAAGGTCATCAGCGAGCTGAACAGGGCGTATTGCGTGGCCGTATAGGCGGCACTGGTCAGGCTCGACAGATAGGCGATGAAGGCCGATCCGGCGAACCCGCCGGCGAAATTGTCGGCCGAGATCACCGTCGCGAGCATCGGCAGCGAATGTCCGATCCCGGCCAGCCACGCGAACAGCAGATTACCCGCCGAGATCAGCACCGCGGCGACCACCATCGGCCGCATGATGCCGAAGCGCGCCACCGCGATCCCGCCCGCGAACGCGCCGGCGATGGTGGCGAAGAAGCCGAAGATCTTCACCACGTCGGCCACCTCGGTCTTGGTGAAGCCAAGGTCGAAGTAGAATTTGGTCGCCATCGAGCCGAGCGTGATGTCGCTAAGCCTGAATAGCGTGATGAAGATCAGGATCACGATGGCGATCGAACCCTGGCGCGAAAAGAAATCGACGAACGGGCACACCACGGCGCCGAGAAACCAGGCAATCGCCGCGCGCAGACGCGGATTCATGCTTGGATTGCGCGCCACGAACGCAACCACGCGCGCTTCGCGCTGATGCGCGGTATCGTCGCGCGTCACCTCGGGCTCGCGCACCAGGAAGATGGTGACGATGCCGACCAACGTGCATGCCGCCATGATCAGATACGACGTCGTCCACGACGCCCACTGCGCGAAATACAGCGCGCCCGCGCCGGCCACCAGCACCGCCAGGCGGTAACCGAGCTGGTACATGGCGGCCATGGCGCCCTGCAGATCCTGGTCGACCGCTTCGATGCGATAGGCGTCGAGCGCCACGTCCTGGGTCGCCGAGGAAAACGCCACCAGCAGCGCGAACAACGCCATGACGGCGAGATTCTGCTTGGGATCGGTCAGCGCCATGCCGACCAGCCCGGTGGCGATGCCCAGCATGGCGAGCAGCATCCAACTGCGCCGGCGTCCCATGCGGGCGGTCAGCATCGGCAGGCGTACCCGGTCGATGACCGGCGCCCAGAACACTTTTATCGAATAGGTCAGTCCGATCCAGGTGGCGAAGGCGATGGTCTTCGGATCGTAGCCCGCTTCGGCGAGCCAGAATTGCAGCGTGCTGAACACCAGCAGGAACGGCAGCCCGGCGGAAAAGCCGAGAAACAACATGCCGACCACGCGGCCGCGCGCGTAGGTCGCCAGCGCTTGGCCCCAGCTACGTTTGGCGGGGGCGTTCATGCCGGCCGCGCGCTCGTTCCGGCCATGGCGCTGCGCCTTATCCGAGTTGCTGCTTGACCAGCGCCGCCAGCGGCGTCGCCGGCCGGGCGCCCATGTGACTGATCGCCTCGCCGGCGGCGATGCCGCCGATCTTGGCGCATTCCGCCAGCGACTTGCCGTGCGTCACACCGTACAGGAAACCCGCCGCGTACAGATCGCCGGCGCCGGTGGTGTCGACCACGCGCGCGATCTTCGCCGCGTCGACCACGTGCACCTCGTTGCCCGCGATCACGACCGAGCCTTTCTCGCTGCGCGTCAGCGCCGCGATCTCGCATTTGCCGCGCACCTGCTGCAGGGCCTCGTCGAAATTCTTGGCGTCGTACAGCGAGACGATCTCGCTTTCGTTGGCGAACAGGATATCGACATGGCCGTCGACCAGCTCGCGAAACGAATCCCGGTGGCGTGCCACGCAGAACGCATCCGACAGCGACAGCGCCACCTTGCGCCCGGCCGCATGCGCAACCTGCGCCGCCTTCAGGAACGCCTGCTTGGCCTTGGGCGGATCCCACAGATAGCCTTCCAGATAGGTGATCTTGGCGGCCTTGACGGTCGCCTCGTCGATCTCCTCCGGCCCGAAATCGACCGAGACGCCCAGGAACGTGTTCATGGTGCGCTGCGCGTCCGGCGTCACCAGGATCAGACAGCGCGCGGTCGGCAGCCCATGCTTGGCCGCCGGGGTGTCGAACTTCACGCCGATGGCGCGGATATCGTGGCGGAACACGTCGCCCAGCTGGTCGTCGCGCACCTTGCCGAAGAACGCGCCCCTGCCGCCCAACGAGGCGATCCCGGCCATGGTGTTGGCCACCGAGCCGCCCGACATTTCGATGCCCGGGCCCATCGCGCCGTAGATCCGTTCCGCCTGCTCGGCGTCGATCAGCGTCATGCCGCCCTTGGCCATCTTGTGCGCGGCCAAAAACCCGTCGTCGGTCTGCGACAATACATCGACGATCGCGTTGCCGATGCCCACCACGTCAAGCGCCTGTTGCGCCATACGGAACCTCTTGCTGCTCGTGCCCCTCGGAAAACCGCGCGCAGTATAGCCGCGCGCGGCGGCGAGACAAGCAAGCCCGCACCGATAAGTCGGCGGCCGCAACGGTCCGCCGCGGTGGCAATCCGAGTCTCGTATCGCTAGGATACGCGCGCTTCCGCTCTCGCCTCGCACGGATTTTTTCCTCCATGATGAATGCCCTCTCGCGCGCCTTCGGCCAGTTGGGCGATCCCAAGGTTTTGTGGATCATCCTGATCAGCCTGGTCATCACCATCGGTCTCATGGTCGGCCTGTGGATGCTGCTCAACTGGCTGATCAGCGACACCAAGCTGTTCAATTGGGGCATTCTCAACTGGACGGTGCGTATGTTGGGCGGCATCGGGGTCACCTATCTGGTGCTGCTGATGTTCCCGATCATCATGCTGGTCGTCTCGAGCTGCTTTCTCGATTTCGTCGTGCGCGCGGTCGAAGCCAAGCATTATCCGTATCTGCCGAAGCAGCGCGATCAGTCGGTCGGCGAGATCATCTGGTACATCGTCGTGCTGCTGCTGATCTCGATCGGCCTCAACCTGCTGCTGCTGCCGTTCTATTTCATTCCGATCCTGTCGATCGTCGTGGCGTGGACGGTGAACGGCTACCTGATGGGGCGCTCGTATTACGATCTGGTGGCCCAGCTCCGGCTCGAGCCGGCGCAGGTCAAGCAGCTGCGCGCGCAACGCGGCGGGCGCATCTTCGGCACCGGTTTCATCATCGCCGCACTCTCCACCGTGCCGATCCTCAACCTGGTCATGCCGGTCGTGGCATCCGCGTTCATGACGCACATCTTCCACGAGATGATCGGCAACAAGCCGGTGACCCCGGCCTGACGACGCCATCCCACCGGCAGAACTGCAACGAGGATTTTTGCGATGCGCTTAATCGTTCTTCCGCTGATCGCCACACTGGCCGTGGCAGCCTGCGCCGAACAGGCCAAGCTCGACGCGCCCGGCTCGGTCGGCATCAATGCGCCGTCCGATCTGCACGGCAAGACCGAGGCGGAGGTGGTCGCGCGCATCGGCCAGCCCAAGGTCAGGAACGAGGCGAACGCGGTAAAGGTCTGGCGCTACAACGGCCATCATTGCTCGCTCGACGTGTTCATCGCCGGCGGCAAGGTCACGCAAACCGACCTGCGCCGCCACCAGGGCGTGCACCAGTCGGACAGCACCTGTTTGCTGGATGCGCTGACGAAGAAATAGCGGCTCAGCCCGGTGTCACCGCCGCCGCCGCCGCGCGCCGTTCCTGCGCGCGGATCAGCCGCTTGTGCAGGCGGCGCGCCCAGACGATCTCGGTTGCCAGGATCGCCAGCGCCACCATCAGCGCCACGAGCGCTCCGCCGCCGGCGTCCTGGCCGGCCTGGCTCTGGGCCAATTCGGTATACAGGATCGGCCAGTCGTACGCGCCGTGGAGGAGCATCGGCACCAGGAAAGCGAGAAACAGGAATCTTCCGCGCTTCTGCGGCATCAGCCACGCCATGCCGACATAGAAGCCCATGATGCAGCCGGCGAAGCCGTGCATCGGGATCGCCGTGAACGCGCGCAGCAGCGCCACCTCGAAGCCGTGCTGCAGCACATACATGATGTTCTCGAACGTGGCGAAGCCGAGCGAGACGGTAACCCCATACACGATGCCGTCCATCGCCTCGTCGAACGCCGGCCGGCGCATCGCGTACCAGACCAGCACCAGCAGCTTGAACAACTCCTCCGGAATGCCGGCGCCGAAGAACGCGCTGACGAAACCGGCCGCCAGCGGCTCGCGGATGCCGGCAAAGATCGATTGCATCAGAAATGCGAAGATCAGCACCGGGATGATGATCGCCCAGCCGAAGAAGAAGGTGGCGAGAATGTATTTGGTCGGCTCGCGGAACTTGTCCTTCTTGATGAAGTAGACGAGCACGAGTATCGGCGGCAGCACCGCGAGCGCCATCAGAATGATCGTCATGCGTCCAACCCCCTCCGCCTCGCCCCCTCAGGCCGGCTTGCGCGCCGGCCGGGAAATCTTGCCCTCGACCGGCGCCGTCAGTTCCTTGCCTTTATAGCGGCACAGCCCGGCGACCGGGCAATGCCAGCATTCCGGGCGGCGCGCCTTGCAGACGTAGCGCCCGTGCAGGATCAGCCAATGGTGCGCGTGCTGCTTGTAGGCGTCCGGCACGGCCCGCTCGAGCTTGAGTTCGACCGCAAGCGGCGTCTTGCCCGGCGCCAGTCCGGTGCGGTTGCCGACGCGGAAGATGTGCGTGTCCACGGCGATCGTCTTGTGGCCGAAGGCGATGTTCAGCACCACGTTGGCGGTCTTGCGGCCGACGCCCGGCAGCCGCTCCAGCGCCTCGCGGTCCTCCGGCACCTTGCCGTCGTATTGCGCGATCAGCATCTCGCTCAGCCGGATCACGTTCTTGGCCTTGCTGTTGAACAGACCGATGGTCTTGATGAACTGCTTCAGCTTGGCTTCGCCGAGCGCCACCATCTTGCGCGGCGTGTCGGCGATCTTGAACAAGGGCCCGGTGGCCTTGTTGACGCCGGTATCGGTTGCCTGCGCGGACAGTACGACCGCGACCAGCAGCGTGTACGGATTGCGATACTCGAGTTCGCCGCGCGGATCGGGCCGCGCGCGCTTCAACCGCGCGAAGAACTCTTCAACCTGCTCTTTCTTCATGCCGGTGGGCCGGGAAATGCGCGGGATGGCTGCTATGCAGTGCGGGGATTTGCCAGTCTCGCACTTTACCCTGTGCGGTGCCATACCTATCATCGCGCCATGCCGCTCAAGCCAGACTCGTCGCGCGAAAAAGGCGCGGCCCCCGTATATTTTTCCGCCACCTTGTACCCGCATCGCAGCCTGGGCCCGCGCGGCTTCATGCTGGTGATGCTGGCGGTTGCCGGATTCAGTTTCGCCGCTGGCCTGGGCTTCTTTCTCGCCGGCGCTTGGCCGGTCATCGGCTTTCTCGGGCTCGACGTGGCGCTGCTGTACTGGGCGTTCAAGGCCACCTATCGGCGCGGCCGGCAGTACGAAACCGTGCACCTGACCGACGACGCGCTGAAGATCGTCCGCATCGGGCCGGGCAACCGGATGCAGGCCTGGCGGTTCCAGCCGTACTGGGTGCAGGTCGCGCTCGACGATCCGCCCGAGCACGACAGCATGCTGGAGTTGCGCTCGCACGGCCGCGCGCTGGTAATCGGCAGCTTCCTGGCCGCCGACGAGCGCAAGCAGGTCGCGCAATCGCTGCGGGCGGCCTTGCGTCGCGTGCGGAACGCCGCGCCATGAGCGCGGCGCCCGCGACCGCGGCGGCGCACCCGGCGCTGAAATACGTATTGCTGCTGGCATTGGGCAGCATCTGGGGCACGTCCTATATGTTCCAGAGCCTTGCGGTAAAGACCATTCCCCCGATCACGGTGGCGACGTGCCGCGTACTGATCGGCGGTTTGCTTCTGCTCAGCGTCGCGTGCGCGCAGCGGCTGAAGTTTCCGCGCGACGGACGCACCTGGTTCGTCTTCGTGATGTTCGGCGCCGCCGGGCAGGCGCTGCCGTTCAGCATGGTTTCGACCGGCCAGTTGCACGTCAACAGTGGGCTGACCGCGATCCTGGTGGCGACGACGCCGTTGTTCACGTTGCTGCTTGCGCATTTCTTCACGCGCGACGATCGCATCACGCCGCCCAAGGCGGTCGGCATGGTGCTGGCCTTCGCCGGCATCGTTTTTCTGATCGGCCCGTCCGCGCTGGGCGAGCTCGGCCGGGATTTCTGGTCGCAGATCCTTATCGTCGGCGGCGCCTTCTTCTTCGCCGTCTCGATCGTCGTGGCGCGCGCCACGCGGCACGTGCCGTTTGCGGTCAGCGCCAGCTGTTCGCTGCTGTCCGGTGCCGCCTTTGCGCTGCCCATCGCGCTCCTGTTCGAGCGGCCATGGACGGCCGAGCCGTCATGGATCTCGCTCGCGGCGGTCGCCAGCCTCGCGGTGCTGGGAACCGCCATCGGCACGCTGATGTTCTTTCGGCTGATCAAGTTGGCCGGCTCCAACTTCGTCTCGCTGAACAATTATCTGGCGCCAGCGATCGCCGTGGCGCTCGGGCTCACGTTCCTGGGCGAAGGCTTGAGCTGGCCGACGATCGCCGCCATCGGCATGATCTTCGCCGGCATCGCGGTGACCAACCTGCGCCGGCGCGCCGGCGTCATGCCCACGACATGAACCCCGCGACATGAACCCCGCGCCGCCCGCAATCCCGCCGTCCGCACCGCGCCCGTGGCTGAAATATCTGTTTCTGTCGTCGCTCGGGCTGATCTGGGGCTCGTCGTATATGCTCAACATTGTGGCGCTGAAGAGCGTCACACCGCTGACCGTAACCACGACGCGCATATTTCTCGGCGGGCTGATCATGCTCGCCGTGGCGCGCGCGCAGGGCTACCGCCTTCCGCGCGACCCGCGCACTTGGTTGTTGCTGATCGCGTTCGGCGTGATCGGCCAGGCGATGTCGTTCGGGCTGGTCGCGTTCGGCCAGTTGCACGTCGGCAGCGGATTGACCGGCATCATCATCACCATCGTGCCGCTGTTCACGCTCGTACTCGCCCATCTGCTGACCAAGGACGAGCGGATCACGCCGCCCAAGGCCGCCGGCGTAATCATGGCGCTGATCGGTATTCTGCTGCTGCTCGGTCCGGCGGCGCTGGCCGGCCTCGGTGGGCACTTTTGGGGCCAGATGATGATGGTCGGCGGCGCATTCACCTTCAGCCTGTCGATGATCATCGCCAAGTGGGTGCGCCACGTGCCGTTCCCGGTCAGCGCCAGCTGTTCGCTGCTGTCGGCGGCCGTGGTGCTGATGCCGTTGGCGCTCGTAATTGAACATCCGTGGACGCTGCAGCCGACATTGCTGTCGTCCGGCGCCGTCATAGTGCTCGGTGTGTTCGGCACCGCGATCGGGATGCTGATCCTGTTCCGCCTCGTCGCCATGGCCGGCGCCGCCTTCGTTTCGCTCAACAACTACATCGCCACCATTGTGGCCGTGCTGTGGGGCGTTCTGCTGCTCGGCGAGCCGCTGACCTGGCTGATGATCGGCGCCATGGCGGTGATCTTCTCCGGCATCGCGGTCGCCAACCTGCGCTGGCCGCCGCGCGGCACGAGTCTGCCATGACCGCCGCCGCGGTGGAGAAGCCCGCGCATCCCGCGCTCAAATACCTGCTGCTGGCGTGCCTAGGATTGATCTGGGGCACGTCGTTCACGTTCGTCGGTGTGGCGGTACATACCGTGCCGCCGTTTACGATCGCTTCGTCGCGCATCATTCTGGGCGGCGGGATTCTGCTCACACTCGCGCTGCTCGCGCGTCAGCCGTTTCCGCGCCGCGCCGAGGACTGGCTGTTCGTGACCGGCTACGCCGTCATCGGCAACGCCGGGCCGTTCTGCCTGCTCGCCTTCGGCCAGTCGCACATCGACAGCAGCCTGGCGGCGATCCTGATTGCCGCCACGCCGCTGTTCACGCTGGTGATCGCGCATGTGATGACGGTCGACGAGAAGATCAGCGTGCGGAAAGGGGTCGGCGTCGCGGTCGGTTTCGTCGGCATCTTGCTGCTGTTCGGGCCGGCGGCGCTCGGCGGTCTGGGTGCCGATTTCTGGGGCCAGGCGATGATCCTCGGCGCCAGCCTGGGTTTCGGCATCTCGACGGTCTTGGCGCGCCGCCTGCGCCACATCCCGCCCATGATCATGGCGTCGTCGTCGCTGCTGATCGCCGGGCTGTTCGTAATTCCGCTCATGCTCGCGCTCGAACAACCGTGGCGCTTGTCGCCGTCGTGGGATGCGGTGGTTTCGCTGGGCGGCCTGTCGATTTTCAGCACGGCCTGCGCGCTGATCATCTTTTTCAAGCTGATTAAGCTGGCCGGCGCGAATTTCACCGCGCTCAACAACTACATGGCACCGGCGGTCGGCGTGCTGTGGGGCACAGCCCTGCTCGGCGAGAAGCTGACCTGGCTCAAGATCGGCGCGATTGCGGTGATTTTCGTCGGCATCGGCATCTCGGGCCTGCGCCCGCGCACGCGACCGACAACGCCGCCGGCGGGCTAAAACATCCCGCTCGGCGGCCGCCGCGAGGCGGCGCGCCGGATCGGCAAATTGCGCGGCGCACGCGATGCCGCGGCGTCGCTCACAGGCCGAGCACGTCCTTCATCGAATACAGGCCGGGCGGCTTGCCAGCCACCCACATCGAGGCGCGCACGGCGCCCTTGGCGAAGACGTGCCGGCCGCTGGCCTTGTGGCCCAGCTCGATGCGTTCGCCGTCGGCGGCGAAAATGACGTTGTGGTCGCCGACCACGTCGCCGCCGCGCAACGCGGCAAATCCTATGTCGCCGCGCTTGCGCGCGCCCGTGATGCCGTCGCGCCCGCGCGCCGCAACCTTATCGAGCTCGACGCCGCGCCCCTTCGCCGCCGCCTGGCCCAGGCCGAGTGCGGTGCCCGAGGGTGCGTCGACCTTATGCCGGTGATGCATCTCGACGATCTCGATGTCGTAATCTGGCCCCAGCATGCGCGCCACCTGCTCGGTGATCGCGAACAGCACGTTGACGCCCAGCGACATGTTCGGCGCCCACACGATGGGCGCGGTTTTCGCGGCGGCTTCGATCGCGGCGCCCTGCGCCTTGTCGAGCCCGGTCGTGCCGATCACCAGCGCACTTTTATGCTGCGCCGCCAGCTGCGCGTTCAGCACCGTTGCGGCCGGCGCGGTGAAATCGATCACCGCCTGGCAGGTCTTGAACAAGGCGGCCGCGTCGGCGCCGATCGCGATGCCGTTCGCATCGAGGCCGGCCACCGTACCGGCGTCCTTGCCCAGCGCCGCATGGCCCGGCCGCTCGGCGGCGCCCATCAATTGCGCGCCGTCGGTCGCGGCGATTTCCTTGATGAGCATCTGGCCCATCCGCCCCGCGGCGCCGACAACGCCGATCTTCACCTTGGCCATGATCTGCTCCACTCTCTCCCGGCCGGCTGCAGCAGCCGGCGCGCGGCATTCAAGCCTAAACCGGCCCCCGCGCCAAGGGCGGTACGGCCGTCCGCGAGAACTTGAGAGCGACAATCATGCACACGCGCACAATCCCTTCCTCCGGCCAGGCCATCCCGGTCATCGGGCTCGGCACCTATCCGATGTTCGATGTCACGCTCGGCGCCGCCAACCGCGCGCCGCTCGAGACGGTCATGCGGACGCTGTTCGAAGCCGGCGGCCGCCTGGTCGACAGTTCGCCGATGTACGGCAAATCGGAACAGGTGTGCGGCCAATTGCTGGACGAGAACAGGTGGCGAGATACATGCTTTGTCGCGACCAAGGTCTGGACCACGGGCGAGGCGCGCGGGCAGGCGGAGATGCGCAATTCGCTCAAGCATTTCCGCCGGGACTCGCTCGATCTGATGCAGATCCACAACCTGTCCGATTGGCGCACGCAATTGAACAGCGCGCGCGCGTTGCAGGCGAAGGGCGTGTTCCGTTACGTCGGCATCACGCACTACACGTCGTCCGCGTTCGACGATGTCGAATCCGTGCTGCGCGCCGAGCAACTGGATTTCCTGCAGATCAACTATTCGGTCGCCGAACCTGAGGCCGCGCGCACGCTGCTGCCGCTGTGCCAGGAACGCGGCATCGCCGTGCTGATCAACCGCCCGCTCGGCAAGGGAGCGCCGCTGCGGAAGGCGCGCAGTAAACCGCTGCCGCCGGTGGCGGCGGAGCTCGGCTGTACGAGCTGGGCGCAACTGCTGCTGAAATTCGTCGTCGGCCACCCGGCGGTCACATGCGCGATTCCCGCGACCGGCAATCCGGACCACATGGCGGATAATGTCAAGGCGGGGATGGGCGTGTTGCCGGACGCGAAGCAGTGCGCGGCGATCTTAAAAACCCTCTCCGTTTGAGAGAGCAACAACAAATTGCCTCGCCCTGAGTCCGTCGAAGGGTAAGTCCCGTACCGACTCATGCTTCGACAAGCTCAGCATGAGGATTTTTTGGTTCCTTCGCCCCGGTCTTCTCCGTTCGGAGACTTTCGCAAAAACCTCCTTTGGGAGCGGGAGCAGGAATAGAGGTGCATCGCCTCAATCCTTCAGATTCTGCCACGCCTCTTTGACGCGCGCGATGAAGCCGGAAGATTTCGGGCTGTTCTTGTCGTTGCTCGCCTTGCCGAATTCCTCGAGCAGCTCTTTCTGCCGCTTGTTCAGGTTCTGCGGCGTCTCGACCGCCACCTCGATGAACATGTCGCCGCGGTTCTTGGCGCGCAGCACGGTCATGCCCTTCTCGCGCAGGCGGAACTGGTCGCCGGTCTGCGTGCCGGCGGGAATATTGACGCGCGCGCGCGTGCCGTCGACACACGGCACTTCGATGGCGCCGCCGAGTGCCGCGATCGTCATCGGCACCGGCACGCCGCAATGGATGTTGGCGCCGTCGCGCTGGAACAATTCGTGCGGTGCGACCGAGATGAAAATATACAGATCGCCGGCCGGCGCGCCGCGCATGCCGGCCTCGCCTTCGCCCGCCAGCCGGATGCGCGTGCCGTCCTCGACGCCGGCCGGCACGTTGACCGAGAGCGTCTTTTCTTTGCGCACGCGGCCGCTGCCGCCGCAGGTCTTGCACGGGTTGGCGATGATCTGGCCCTGGCCCTGGCAGTTCGCACAGGTCCGCTCGACGGTGAAGAAGCCCTGCTGGCTGCGCACCCGGCCGCGGCCCTGGCAGGTCGGGCACGGCACCGGCTTGGCGCCGCCTTCGGCGCCCGTACCTTTGCAGGTTTCGCAGCCGGCCGAGGTCGGCACGCGGATGTTGGTTTTCTTGCCGGCGAACGCCTCTTCCAGCGTGACTTCCATGTTGAAGCGCAGATCGCTGCCGCGCGCCTGCTGCTGGCGACCCGCGCCTCTGCGGTCGCCCATCATGTCGCCGAAGATGTTGTCGAAAATATCGGAGAAGCCGGAGCCGAAATTGAACTCGAAGCCTTGTCCGCCGGGTCCGCCGGGCCCGCCCGGGCCCGCCGGGCCGCCCTGTTGGAACGCCGCGTGGCCGAAACGGTCATAGGCGGCGCGCTTCTGCTCGTCGCGCAGCACTTCGTAGGCTTCGTTGATTTCCTTGAATTTGGCTTCGGCTGCCTTGTCGCCCGGGTTGCGGTCCGGGTGAAAATCCATGGCTTTCTTGCGGAACGCCTTTTTCAGCGCGTCCGCGTCGGCGGTGCGTGGCACGTCCAGGATTTCGTAGTAGTCGCGTTTGGCCATTGGTCGACCGACAGTCTATGCAGATTGGCAATGTGGCACCAGCCGACACGGCGCGGGCGGCAGGGGAGAAACAATGGCGATGGCGAAACCGCTCGCTTGTTTTTCCGCTGCCGCCCGCCCGCTCGACCGACGTTCGATTACTGCTTCTTCTTCTTGTCGTCGACTTCCTCGAAATCGGCGTCGACAACCTTATCGTCCGGCTTCGGCTGCTCGCCCGGCTGGTTCGCCTGTTGCGCACCCGCAGCGCCGGCGGCATTCGCCGCGTCGGCCTGGGCCTTGTACATGGCCTCGCCCAATTTCAGCGACGATTCGGTCAACGCCTGGGTCTTCTTGGCGATGTCCTCGGCGTCCTCGCCCTTGATGGCTTCCTTGAGCGTGGCCAGATCGGCTTCGATCTTGCCCTTCTCGTCGGCGCCGACCTTGTCGCCGTGTTCCTTCAGCGCCTTTTCGGTGCCGTGGATCATCGCGTCGGCGTGGTTCTTGGCGTCGGCCAGGGCGCGCCGCTTCTTGTCCTCTTCGGCGTGCGCGGCCGCGTCCTTGACCATCTTTTCGATGTCGTCCTTGGACAGGCCGCCCGATGCGGTGATGCGCACCTGCTGTTCCTTGCCGGTCGCCTTATCCTTGGCCGAGACGTTGACGATGCCGTTGGCGTCGATATCGAATGTCACTTCCACCTGCGGCATGCCGCGCGGCGCCGGTGCGATGCCTTCCAGATTGAACTGGCCGAGCATTTTGTTGTCGGATGCCATTTCGCGTTCGCCCTGGAACACGCGGATGGTCACCGCGGTCTGGCCGTCTTCCGCGGTCGAGAACACCTGGCTCTTCTTGGTCGGGATGGTAGTGTTGCGGTCGATCAGGCGCGTGAACACGCCGCCCAGCGTCTCGATGCCGAGCGACAGCGGCGTCACGTCGAGCAGCAGCACGTCCTTGACGTCGCCCTGCAGCACGCCGGCCTGGATGGCGGCGCCGATGGCGACCACTTCGTCCGGGTTGACGCTGCGGTTCGGCTCGCGGCCGAAGATCTTCTGCACGGTTTCCTGAACCTTCGGCATGCGCGTCATGCCGCCGACCAGGATCACTTCGTCGATCTCGGAGGCCTTGATGCCGGCATCCTTGAGCGCTGAGCGGCACGGCTCGACCGTGCGTTCGATCAGTTCTTCGACCAGCGCTTCGAGCTTGGCGCGCGTCAGCTTGATGTTGAGATGCTTGGGGCCGGATGCGTCGGCCGTGATGTACGGCAGGTTGACTTCGGTCTGCGTCTGGCTGGACAGTTCAACCTTGGCCTTTTCGGCGGCCTCCTTCAGGCGCTGCAGGGCCAGGCGATCCTTGCGCAGATCGATGCCTTGCTCCTTCTTAAATTCGTCGGCCAGGTAATCCATGATGCGCGAGTCGAAATCCTCGCCGCCCAGGAACGTGTCGCCGTTGGTCGATTTCACTTCGAACACGCCGTCGCCGATCTCGAGGATCGAAATGTCGAACGTGCCGCCGCCGAGGTCATACACGGCGACCGTGCCGCTGCCCTTCTTCTCCATGCCGTAGGCAAGCGCGGCCGCGGTCGGCTCGTTGATGATGCGCAGCACTTCGAGGCCGGCGATCTGGCCGGCGTCCTTGGTGGCTTGGCGCTGGGCGTCGTTGAAATAGGCCGGCACGGTGATGACGGCCTTGGTGACTTTCTCGCCGAGATACGATTCGGCGGTTTCCTTCATCTTCTGCAGAATGAAGGCGCTGACCTGGCTCGGGCTGTATTTGCTGCCGCCGTATTCGACCCAGGCGTCGCCGTTGTCGCCCTTGATGATCTTGTAGGGGACCAGCTTGATGTCCTTCTGCACCATCGGGTCATCGAACCGACGGCCGACCAGCCGCTTGATGGCATAGAAGGTGCCATCCGGATTGGTCACGGCCTGGCGCTTCGCCGCCGTGCCGACCAGACGCTCGCTGTCCTTGGAAAACGCCACTTGCGAGGGGGTGGTGCGCCCGCCTTCGCTGTTCTCCAATACCTTGGCCGCGCTGCCTTCCATGACGGCGACGCAGGAATTGGTGGTGCCCAAGTCGATACCGATTACTTTAGCCATGTGCTCCTCGCTCGGCAGGTCCGGCGGGCCCCGCAGGCACCCGGCAGAACCCCCATAAGGTTCCGATGATTAAGCTTTCCGCCGCATTCGCCCAGCGGCCGGGCTCGAGGGGACATATAGGCATGGGTACGTAGGCCTGCAAGACGGCTAAGCGGCTGGCGCGGCGAATCTTTTTGCCAATTCTCACTGCTTGCCGGGCTTGAAGAATCAGTCTTCAGAACATATCATGAACAATCACTATTAGCTTATCGCTCGATCGCGTCGCGCTGTTTATTCATCTCAGGTATGGGCTGCGAATATGCAATTCGACGAAATCGGGTATTGGTCCGAGATTAAACACACGATTATCAAGCGGTATGCGGCCGAGTATTGCCGGATACTTCGAAACGATAATCGCTTTAAAATATCCTACATTGATTCATTTTCTGGAGCGGGCATTCATTTTTCGAAAGAGAGTGAAACTCTCGTTCCCG
>JBFWYO010000056.1:0-32962 GCA_050186335.1 Alphaproteobacteria bacterium
GTGACCGAAATGGCGTCCCAGCGCAGGTTCCGCCGCCGCATTCGAGAGCACGCGATCGACTTCCGCGCCGTAGGCGCTGGTCAGCCGGTGAACCGTCGCTTTCGACAGCCACGGATAACGTGATGCGATTTCGGCTTCGAGCGTCGCGCGGTCGGCGAAATCGCCGCCCGGCAGCGCGGCATCGGCGGTCCAGGCCTGCGTCGGCTTGCCGAGCGCGGGCGCCAGGCGGTCCATCGCCAACTCGGCCAGCCGGCGGTGCACCGTCAGCTTGCCGCCGAACACGTTGAGCAGCGGCGGCCCGTCGCGCGCGGCGGACAGATCGAGCACGAATTCGCGCGACATCTTCGAGACGTTGCCGCCGCCCGCGCCGAACAGCGGCCGGACGCCGGAATAGCGCCAGACGATATCGGCGGCGGCGAGCGGCCGATCGAAATAGCGCCGCACGACCTTCAACAAATAGTCGATTTCGTCCGGATCGACCGCGGCGTCGCCGGGCTCGCCGGCAAACGGCGTGTCGGTCGTGCCGATCAGGTGGTGCTGCGCCGAGATCGGCAGCACGAAGACGACGCGCCGGTCGGTGTTCTGCAGCAGGAACGCGCGTCCGCCGGCGAACAGGCGCGGGACGACGATGTGGCTGCCCTTGACCAGCGTGATCGGCGACGCGGCCAGCGTGCGGGAAATCTCGGTGACGAAGTTTCCGGCCCACGGTCCGGTTGCGTTGACCAGCGCCCGTGCGACGATCGATTCGGCCGCGCCGCCGTGCGCGCGCAACTCGATCCGCCAGCCGGCGTCGGTGCGCTGCGCGCCGACACACCGCGTGCAGGGTCTGATTTCGGCGCCGCGCTGGTCGGCGTCGCGCGCGGTTGCGATCACCAGCCGCGCATCGTCCGCCCAGCAATCCCAATACGAGAAGCCGCTGCGGAACGGCGGCCGCACATGTTCGCCTTCCGGCTCGGCGGCGAGGTCGATGGACGCGCTGCGTCCGAGCCGCCGGCGCGCCGTCAGCGTGTCGTACAGCAGCAGGCCGAGCCGCACCAGCCAGGCCGGGCGGGTTCCCGGCGCGTGCGGCAGCAGGAATTGCAGCGGCGTCACCAGATGCGGTGCGATGCGCAGCAGGGTTTCGCGTTCGCGCAGCGATTCGCGCACCAGACCCAGCTGGCCGTGCTCGAGATAGCGCAGCCCGCCGTGGACGAGCTTGCTGCTGGCGGAGGAGGTGGCCGAGCCGAGATCGTTCGCTTCGCACAGCACGACCTTGAAGCCGCGCCCGGCGGCGTCGCGCGCGATCGCCACGCCGTTGATGCCGCCGCCGATGACGGCGATATCGAAAATCGGCTGCTCGCGATCGGACATTTGCCGTTTGCCTCGCGCTGACCGACCTAGAGGTACTGGTCTGTCCCGGAAAACACAATCACAATGCCCCGGCACGGAGCAGCCCATGCCGCAACCGACCGTCGTTCTCGCCATCGATCAAGGCACCACCAGCTCGCGCGCGCTGACGTTCGGACTTTCCGATCGCGCCGCCGCCGCGGAACTGTCGCTGCTGAAGATCGCCCAGACCGAACTGCGCCAGATCTACCCGCGCGACGGCTGGGTCGAACAGGATGCGGCGGAAATCCTGCGCGACACGCGGGCGGCGATTTCGACCGTTGCGAACGACGCCAGGATCGCCGCCGTCGGCATCACCAACCAGCGCGAGACGACGGTGCTCTGGGACCGGCGGACCGGCACGCCGATCCATAACGCGATCGTCTGGCAGGACCGCCGCGGCGCCGCCGCGTGCCGGCGGCTGATCGAGCAGGGCCATGATGCGCTGATCCGGCGCATGACCGGCCTGCTGCCGGATTCGTATTTTTCCGCAACCAAGATCGCCTGGTTGCTCGACCATGTCGACGGCGCGCGCGCCGCAGCCGCGCGGGGCGATCTGGCGTTCGGCACGATCGACACGTTTCTGCTCTGGCATCTGACCGGCGGCAAGGTGCACGCGACCGACGCCACCAACGCATCGCGCACCATGTTGTTCGACATCGAGCGGCAATGCTGGGACGCTTCGCTGCTCGAGCTGTTCCGCGTGCCGCCGAGGCTGTTGCCCGAGGTGCGGGACAGCGCCGCCGATTACGGCGCGCTCGATTCGGCCGGCTTCGGCTGGTCGGCGCCGATTCGCGGCATCGCCGGCGATCAGCAGGCGGCCACGGTCGGCCAGGCGTGCTTCGCGCCGGGCATGATCAAGTCGACCTTCGGCACCGGCGCGTTCGTGGTCATGAACGTCGGCGCAACCCGGCCGGACGCCGCGCCGGGCCTGCTGGCGACCGTCGCCTATCGCATCGCGGGCAAGACGACGTACGCGGTCGAGGGCGGCGTGTTCAACGCCGGCACGGTGGTGAAATGGCTGCGCGATCAGCTGGGACTGATCGGCAGCGCCGCCGAGACCGAGGCGCTCGCGCGCGTAGCCCGGCCGGAGCACGGCGCCGTGCATTTCGTGCCGGCGTTCACCGGCTTGGGCGCGCCGTACTGGGACGCCGACGCGCGCGGCGCGATTCTCGGCCTGACCCGGGCGACGACGAAAGCCGACATCGTGCGCGCGGCGCTCGAATCGGTCGCGTTTCAGATCGCCGACCTGCTGCAGGCGTTTCCGCAGCCGGCCGGCGCGGCCCCGGTGTTGCGCGTCGACGGCGGCATGGCGGCGAACGATTGGCTGATGCAGCGCGTCGCGGATTTGGCGCCGGTGCCGGTCGAGCGCCCGCGCATCCTCGAGACTACGGCGCTCGGCGCGGCGTCGCTGGCCTGCCTCGGCGCCGGGCTCGTCGGCTCGCTGGAAGAACTCGCGGCCGGCTGGAAACTCGAGCGCCGGTTCGAGCCGCTGCAGCCGCGCGCCACGCGCGACGCCGATTACGCCGGCTGGCAGCGCGCAGTGGCGCGCGTGCGGTCGACGCCGGCCTGAATTAACGCGGCCCGCGCCTGCGGGCGGCATCGCGCGCGAACGCATCGGCGCGCGCCTGCAGCAATCGGGCCTGCGCCTGCGCCGCCTCGGCACCGATCAGCGCAAGATATTGGCTGCCGGTCGGCGCCGCCGCCCAATCGTTCTCGACGAACCAGGCATCGACGACGACCGGCGGCGAGACGCGCAGCGCGCCGCGCGAGAAGCGCTCCGCGGCGACCTTCAACCGCTCCGCGAATGCGAGATCGTTGAGCTGGCTGTGCGGATTGCCCGCGGCGTCGCGCAAATTCAGATACAGCAACTGGTTGCCGAAACTGGTGTAACCGAGCGCCAGGCCGGGCGCGGTCTGCCCCGCGTGCAGAAAGAACGCGTGCGCCAGATCGGCGTCGAGCCGACCGTCGATCCGGTCGATGCGGACCAGCGCCGCCGAACGGCGCGCATCCGCGAGGACATGGCGGACATCGGCGTTGGACACCATGACCGCCCATTGCCGGAACACGAATCCGAGCACCGCGCCGACATGCGACGCATCGCCGGGCGCGGCGCGCAGCACCAGTTGCACCGACGGGCTGGTCTTCGAGCGGTAGCCGCCGGGCGTGACGAGCGGGCCTTCGAAGCGGCCGGCGAACCGGTCGTCGCGGCCGACCCATGCCAGGACCGCCGGCAGCACCGTCTCGACGGCGTCGCGCGTGATTTCGGCGCGTTCAGAATATGAGCGATCCGCCCAGCCCGGCGGCGCGGGGGGCAGGGCGGAAATCGTTTCGAACGAGATCAGCCAGCGCGCGTCCTGCGCCAAGGCCGGCGCGTCGCGAATCGCCGCCGCGAGCGCGAGGGCGGCGCAGACGACCGCCGCGATCCTATTCCGCCGCGCGCGCGCCCGAACGACGCGCGCGGCCGACGCGCAGGTCGAGCGCCGCCAGGTAAATCGCCAGCCGGATGCGTTCGCGAATGATGCTCGATTCCAGGGCCGCATGGCGGTGCCGTTCGACGAGGGTCCAGTTTGCGCGCTGGCGCAGGCTGCATTGTGCCCGCCGGGCGCGCAAGATCAACCGTGCGCTGGCGCGGACCAGCACGTGCCAGAGGCGGCGGCGCGGGACATGCCGGAGCTCGAAATGTTGCGCATAGTCTCTGAGTCGCTGGCGGACCAGCCGATCGCACGCGGCATAGCCAAGCAGACTTGCGCCCAGCCGCTTGCGCGCGGCGACCCAACGCAGCCTGGCGGCGGCGACGGAAGCGGGGGACGGCGACGATAAAATGATGCGACGCGCCCGATGGGCTTCCGATGCCTGGATGCGGACTTGAATCCAGGCATCGTCGCGCACGCGATACGCGTCGTCGATCGCGCGTTCCAAGCGCAACCGCACGGGCGCCAGTTGTTCGACGACATAGGCCGGTGGCAACGCGAAGATCGACGTGCGATCCGCCAGCGCCGCGCGATATCGTTTGTAGCTGATGTGCTCGGCGCGCGTCAGGGGGGTGAAATCGGCCATCGCTGCTCGCCCGGATTCGCGAGCAGTATACAAATTCTTAGGTAGGCGCCGAAGGTCACAAACGTAACAAGCGTCGCGGCGCGCGCGTCACACGCGCCGGCCGATCCAGATCACCCGGCCGACGATATCGACATCCGCGGCGTCGATGTTCGAATAGCTTTCGTAGGCCGGGTTGTCGCTGCGAATCGACAGCTTGCCGGTGACCGGATGCACCGTGACGCGCTTGACTTGCAGGCCGAGATCGCGCCGCAGCACGTACAGCCCATCCTTGCGCGACGGCTTGCGCTGCACCAGGTCGACCAGCACGTTGTCGCCCGAGCGAAGCGTCGGCTCCATGCTGTCCGAGTCGACCTCGATGACGCCGAGCTGATCCAGCGGCGACTGCGTAACCGCGCGGATCCATTGCATTCTGAAGGTAATGTAGTGGGTCGCGTCGTCCGATCCGACGCCGCCCGCACCGGCCGCGGCCCGCGCCGAGAACACCGGCACCAGGCCGAACTCGTCGCCGGCGATGGTCACCGTGCCGCCGCCGGCGCCCCGCACCGAGCCGCTGTCGGGCGCGCCGACCGTCATCGGCCCCATGCCGCTGCGCAGCCAATCGGGCCGCACGTTGAGCTCGCGGGCGATTTCCAGAATATGCTGGGTGCCGCGCGCCGTGCCGGCCTCCAGGGCCTGGATCGACTGCGGGCGCACGCCGACCCGGCGTGCCAGTTCCGACTGGCTGAGATGGGCGGCGGTGCGCGCGATGCGCAGGCGTTTGGCGAAGGTCTGCATGGGCGCACACTACAAATTATCTTGTGGCCCGGCATTGCTAATTTATTTGTTGACGGCTTTACAATAAAATTGTAGATACGCGCGATCCGGCCCCGGCCGGCTTTGTTTTGCCCTCAGGTGAGAACAAATCATGAATTTTACGCCGCCGCGCAGCGCCGAAATCGCCCCGTTCACCGCCCGCCGAACGATCTGGCGTTTGCCGGTCATGGTGCAGTTGGCGCGGACCGGCTGGCCGGGCAGCGCGGTCGGCAACGCGGCGCGCGACGGCCGGCGCAAGGTGCTGATCTGGCTCGCGCTGACGCAAGGTCGGTTTCCCCGCGCCGATGTCGCGCGCGCATTCCAGGTCTCCGAGGATTATCTGCAGCACTGCACGACGCTGGGCGGGCGCGTGTTCGCCAAGGTCGACGCCACGGCAGCACCGGACGAGCATGCCGCGTTGTCGGCGCTGGAAGCGAAGCTGACGGCGTTTCTGAGCGCCGATCCGCAGCCGGCCGTGCCGGCGCGCCGCAGCCGTGACCCGGCGGCGCCGCGCGCGGCCGGGCGACGCTGCCTGTATTGCCGGCGGCGCTTCGAGAGTTGCGGGCCGAACAATCGGATTTGCGCCCGTTGCGCGACCGCGCCGGAGCGCCAGGCCGCCGATAGCAATCCGTTCCTGGGCCAATTCAAGTGATCTAACTCATTGAAAAATATGGAAAGGAGAGTCCGTATGAACGCCCGTATAAACCCCAATTCACCGCGTGTTGCGCGCCTTGCCGACGGCACGCCGATCGAATTCTGGGATGCCGCATCGGTGCAGGCGCGGTTGGAGGAGATGGGGCAGTGCCTGCGGCGCATGCGCGTTCCCGGGCTGCGGCCGAGCGGCTACGTTTCCAAATGGCCGGATCACGTGCGCGGCTATTGGGCGGAATTTTCGGCCGCCGTCGGTCGCGGCGGAACCTGGGAGCAGGTCCGGCTTCGCCCGATCCCGCCCGCGCCGGCGGCGATCGACCGGATGGACGAATGCTTCGAGTGGTTTCATCTGGTCGAACATCCGGATACGCGTCGGATCATCTGGATGCATGCGCTTGGGATTCGCCGCAAATCGATCGCCGCCGCGTTCGGCCGCGACCGCCAGACGATATGGCGTTGGTATCGCCACGGTCTGCAGCAGATCGTCGCCGGCCTGAACCAGCGCCTGGCCGTGACGGAAAGCACCTGATCGTGTTACAAACGTTACAATAATATATGTTGCCAGGGTGACGGTTTCCGGCTATACTGCGTTCATCCTGAAAACAGCTGCGCGGCCGGCGCGCGCGTTCCGCGCCGGCCCTCCGCGCACTCAAAACGGTTGAGCCATGACCCGAGCGCTGACGCCCCGTCAGACCGCGTTCTGCCATGCGCTGGCGGCGCGCGACGATGCCGTGGCGGCGTACCGCGCCGCCTACAAGACCGACAAGCAGTCGGCGGCGCTCGTCGCCCGCCGCGCGGAGCGGCTGCGCAACCATCCGTCGGTCGCGGCGCAGCTGAGCCGGCGCGCCGCGCCAACCGCGCGTCGCTCGCCCGTCGCGATGCCGGAGGCCGAGCGCGACAAGGGTGCCGCGATGACGGCGCAACAGCACATCGACGAGTTGCTACGCCTGCGCGACCTGGCGGTCGCCAACAAACAGATCAGCGCGGCCATCACGGCCGAAATCAATCGCGCGAAGATCGCCGGCTTGCACGATGCGCAGGCCGGCCTCGGCGCCACGGAAATCGAGAAACTGTCCGACGATGCTCTGGTTGCCCGAATCAAACATCTTATCGCTCAGACTGGAATTGCTGTCCTGCCTGACGATCTGGCTGGCGCGCCTGCGCCGGCGGCGCATGGCGGATTACCGCCCGTATCCGAAACAGACGATGTTCCATGAAGCCGGTGCCGCCTTCCGCGAGCGCCTGTTCATGGCCGGAAATCAGCTTGGCAAGACGCTCGCCGGCGGCATGGAGTGGGCGTTCCATCTGACCGGCCGATACCCCGACTGGTGGCGCGGCAAGCGTTTCAAGACCGCCGTCCGTCTGTGGGCCGCCGGGGTCACCGCCGAGAGCACGCGCGACAATCCGCAACGAATCCTGCTGGGCCCGCCGCAAAGCCGCAGCGCGTGGGGCACCGGGACGATTCCGGGCGACGCCATCCTCGGCACCGCGTCCGGGCGCGGCATCGCCGATGCGGTCGACAATATCCGCGTGCGCCATGTACTTGGTGACGTTTCGGTCTGCTCGTTCAAGAGCTACGAGAAAGGCCGCGAGAAGTGGCAGGGCGAAACCCTGGATGGCGTCTGGTTCGACGAGGAGCCGCCGCTCGACGTCTATCTCGAAGGCCTGACGCGCACGAACGCCACCGGCGGCATGGTGATCGTCACGTTCACGCCGCTGCGCGGCATGTCGGACGTGGTGCGCATGTTCCTGACCGGGCGGGAAATCGGCCCCGAAGCGCCATGAGCCGCCACGTCACGCGCATGTCGATCTGGGAAGCGGAACACTTCGCGCCGGATCAGCGCGCCGCCATCGTCGCCGCCTATCCGCCGCACGAGCGCGAGGCGCGCGCCAAGGGCGTGCCGCAATTGGGCTCGGGCCGCGTGTTTCCGGTCGCAGAGGAAAGCGTCGCGATTCCGGCCTTCGACTGTCCGGAACATTGGCCGCTGCTGGGCGCGCTCGATTTCGGCTGGGACCATCCGACCGCGGCGGTGAAGCTGGCCTGGGACCGCGACAACGATTGCGCCTACGTCGTCAATGCCTACCGGGTGCGCGAGACGATCCCGCTGGTTCATGCCGCGGCCCTAAAGGCATGGGGCCGGCACCTGCCATGGGCCTGGCCGCATGACGGCTACCAGCACGACCTCGAATCCGGGCGCGCGATCGCCGATGCGTATCGCGAACTCGGACTCAGGATGCTGCCGCAGCACGCGCAGTTCGACGGCGCGCGCGGCGCGGGCCTGGAGGCGGGCTTGATGGACATGCTGGAACGCCTGCAGACCGGGCGGCTCAAAGTGTTCGCGCATCTGAACGATTGGTTCGACGAGTTCCGGCTGTACCACCGCAAGGATGGAATCGTGGTCAAAGAGTACGACGATCTGATGTCGGCGACGCGCTACGCCTTGATGTCGCTGCGCTTCGCGCGCACGCCGACGCGCCGGCCCCGGGCCGGCTACGCGGACATGGATTACGATTATTTCGGAACCCGCGACAGATGAGCGAATTCCCTGCGCCGGTCGCGCGCACAGTGGCGCCTGCACGATGACCGATCCGCGCGCGTTGGTGGTGTGGACGCACCGCTGGCACTGCTTCGTCGCGATCCGCGACAACGGCTATTGGCTGACCGTGGACGGCCGCAAGGGCATTCCGGCGGCGAATATCGTCGCCGCGGAGCCGTTCGAGCTCGCGGAATTCTATCGCGGCAACGGCTATGCCGTGATCGAGGCGCCGCTGCCGCGCCTCGGCGGCAGAAACCTGACGCCGTTCATGCCGGCCACCTGCGTGGCGATGTGCAAACGATTTCTCGGCGTGCGCGCGTGGTGGGTGCAAACGCCGTCGCAACTGTATCGCCATCTCAGGAGATCCCATGATCAAGTTCGACGCCAATCTGTGGATTGACGAAACCATCGTGCTGGCATTCGGCGGCAAGCCGAAAACGCCGCCGCCGCCGGAGCCGCCGAAGAAATCGGCGGCCGAAGTCGTGGCCGAAGAAACCATCCGCCGCCATCGGCTGCGCAATTCCGGGCCGGGCACCAATATCCTGACCGGCTCGCTGGGCGATACGTCGGCGGCGCCGGTTTCCAGCGTCAAACTCCTGGGGCAATGACATGACGACCAGCCTGGCACTCGATCTCCTGAACAACGCCGCGGCGACCGGCAATCCGGCGCGCTGGCCCGGCGGCAAGGGCAGCTTCGTCGTCGCCGGCACGTTCGGCGGCGCGACGGTCAAACTTCAATTGCTCGGACCGGACGGCGCAACCTGGCTCGACGTGAGCGCCGCAACCGCCTTGGCCGCGGTCGGCCATGCGGTGTTCGAGGCCGGCGCGGGCCAGCTGCGCGCGCTGGTCAGCGGCGGCGCACCGGCGGGGTTGTACGCCAAAGCCGTGCGCATTGCGGGTTGAAGCCATGCAGCAGCAGCGCGCCGAGGATATCCTCAAGCGACAGGAGCAACTGGCCGGCGACCGCGCCGTATGGGAAAGCCATTGGCAGGAGATCGGCGACCGCGTGCTGCCGCGCCAGGCCGATTTCGCCCATCGCCGCACGGACGGCGCCAAGCGCACCGACGTGATCTTCGATGCGACCGCCTCGATCGGGCTCGAACGGTTTGCCGCGGCGATGGAATCCATGCTGACGCCGCGCGGCGGGGTCTGGCACCGGCTGCGCGCGTCCGACGACGGTCTGAACGAGATCGGCGAGGTGCAGGAATATTTCGACGCGGTGAACAAGATAATGTTCGCCCGCCGCTACGCGCCGCGCGCCAATTTCGCCAGCCAGCAGCACGAGGCTTACATGAGCCTCGGCGCGTTCGGCACCGGGATCCTGTGCGTCGCCGAGGACGAGGCCGGCGGGCTGGTCTACAAGTCGGTCCATCTCGGCGAGTGCTACCTGGCGGAAAACCATCGCGGCCAGATCGACACGCTGTTCCGCAAGTTCGAGCTGACGGCCCGGCAGGCCGTGCTCAAGTTTCCGCGCGACTTGCCGGAGTCGATCGTGCGCGCGTCGGACGCCGAGCCGGATCGCAAGTTCGAGTTCGTTCACGCGGTCTATCCGCGCGACCAGCGAAAAAGGCAACGGCGCGACAAGACGAACAAGCGGTTCGCGTCCTGCTATGTCTCGATCGAGGGTCGGAGCTTGCTGGGCGAGGGCGGCTTCGACGAGTTTCCGTATATGGTCAGCCGGTACGTGACCGCGCCGCGCGAAGTCTACGGCCGCTCGCCGGCGATGACGGTTCTGCCGGACATCAAGATGCTCAACGAGATGAGCAAGACGATGATCCGCCAGGCGCATCGGATGGTCGATCCGCCGCTGCTGCTGGCCGACGACGGCGTGCTGACCAAGATGAACACCCGGCCGGGGGCGCTGAATTTCGGCGGCATCGACGACCAGGGCAGAATGCTGGTGCGACCGCTGGAGTCCGGCGGGCAGCTCGATGTCGGCGACGCGATCATGGAGCAGCGCCGCAAGGTCATCAACGACGCGTTCCTGGTCACGCTGTTTCAGATCCTGGTCGACCAGCCGAGCATGACCGCGACCGAGGCGATGATGCGCGCGCAGGAGAAAGGCGCGCTGCTGGGGCCGACGGTCGGCCGGCAGCAATCCGAGGCGCTCGGCCCGATGATCGAGCGCGAGGTCGGCCTGCTCTCGCGCCTGGGGCAGTTGCCGCCGATGCCGCAAGCGCTGCGCGCGGCCGCCGGCGAGTACCGCATCGAGTACGAGTCGCCGCTGTCGCGCGCGCAGCGCGCGGAGGAAGGGATCGGCATCAGCCGCACGCTCGAAATGGTCATGCCGCTGGCGCAGGCCGATCCGGGTGTGATCGACAATTTCGATCTGGACGCGATCGCCCGCGCGGTCGCCGACGTGCAAGGCATTCCGAAGCGGTTGTTGCGCGACCTGCGCGAGCGCGACCGGCTGCGCGAGCAGCGCGCGCAGATGCAGCAGGCACAAGCCATGCTGCAGATAGCGCCGGCGGCGGCCGACGCGCTGCAGAAAATCACCCGCGCCGGCAAGCACGCCAGGGAGGCCGGCAATGTTCCGATCGGGTAGCACGCTTTTGCGCCGGCGCGCAGCGTATCGCCGTCTGTTTCAAAGCCCGCACGGCGAAGCCGTGCTGGCCGACCTCAAGCGGTTTTGCCGCGCCGCGACGCCGACCCACACGCCCGGCGATCCCTACACGACGGCCTTCCTCGAAGGCCGCCGCGAAGTCTGGAATCGCATCGTCGCGCATATCCATTGGGACGAATCCCGCATCGCAACGCTCGCCGAACGGAGAGACGAAGATGACTGACACCGTTGTCGACACCAACGCAGTACCGCCGACCGAGCCAGCATCGGATTGGCGCGCCGAAATTCCGCGCGAGCTGCAGATGGAGCCGTCGCTGGCGCGCATCAAGGATGTCGGCGGCCTGGCGAAATCCTATGTCGAAGCGCAGCGCATGATCGGCGCCGAGAAAATCCCGCTGCCGCGCGACGGCGACGCGGCGAGTTACGAGGCGTTCTATCGGCGCCTGGGCCGGCCCGAATCGCCGGACAAATATGTCTTCAAGGTGGGCAACGGCGCGCCGGCGGGCGAGGGCGACAAGTCGTTCCAGCAGGCGATCGCGCCCGTGCTGCATCGCGCCGGGCTCAATCAGCGCCAAGTCGACATTCTGACCGAGGGCTGGAACCAATATGTCGGCAACGCCACGCAGCTCGAGCAACAGCATAACCAGATGCGCGGCAACGCGGAGCTCGCCGAGCTGGAGCGCGACTGAGGTGCCGCGATGCCCGAGCGCATCGGCATGGCGCGGCGCGGCGCGGTGGCGGCCGGCTTTACCGACGCGAACGCGCTGAACGAGCTGGAGAACAAGATGGGCACCGGCGCCTTCCTGCGCCATTTCGCCAGGATCGGCGAACTGATCGGCGAGGATGCGGTGATCCACGGCAACGCCAAGCCGTTCGCCTCGACGCCGCAGCAGGCGCGCGCCGAGATCGCCCGGTTGAACGCCGATCCGCAGTATGTCGCGGCGCTGATGGACAAGGGCCACCCGAACCACAAGCACGCCGCGGCGCAGCGCGCGGCGCTGTACCGCGCGGCGTATCCCGATGCGGCCTAGCGCCATGAACGCGCTCGAGGCGCGCATCCGCTGTCTGGAGATGGCGGAACGCATCGCCCTGCGCGAAGGCAGGCCGGCGCCGGCGCATCTGGTGGCACTGGCCGAGCCGTTGCTGGCGTTCGCGCTCGGGCCGAGCGCGCAACCGACGGCGCACGCGGCACCGCATCCGCAATCCCGGCCGCAGAAATTTTCAGGGTAACCGGCCTGCCTCGCGCAGACGTTCCTGTTGACCGCCCGAAAGCGGGCCCCCGCGGCGGGCGCTAAACGCAAGAAGGGCTCCCGCAGCGCGCGGCCATCGTGCCGGCGTCGCGGGGTAACCCCTCCGAAAAGCCAGTCAATCTTTTTGGAGGAACAATGTCGTTCGAAATACCGTCCTCATTTCGGCAGGATTACAAGGACGCGGTCGTCCAGCTCCTGCAGCAGCGGGGCAGCCGGTTTCGCCCGACGGTGATGGTGGATACCTTCACCGGCAAGGTGGCTCGCTCCGTGATCCAGATCGGCGCGGTCAATGCGCGCAAGCGCACGACCCGCCACGGCGACACGCCGCTCATCTCGACGCCCCATGATGCCAGGTGGGTCTATCCCCAGGATTACGACTGGGCGGACCTGATCGACAACGAGGACGCGCTGAAGGCCGGCGTCACGCTGGCATCGCCGTATGCCATCAATGGCGCGTCGTCGATGGCGCGCGCGATGGACGACGAAACCATCGCGGCGTTTTTCGGCAGCGCCAATACCGGCGAGAACGGGCTGAATTCGGTCGCTTTCCCGGCCGCGCAGCAGATCGCCGCGAGCTATGGGTCGAGCGGCGGCGCGGTCGGCCTGAACGTCGCCAAGCTGCGCGAAGCGCGCCGCCTGTTATGGGCGGCCGAAGCCGATCTCGACAACGATCCGGCCTATGTCGCGGTGAGCGCCAAGCAGCACGACGATCTGCTGGCCGAAGTGCAGGTCACCAGCACCGACTTCAACGACAAGCCGGTGCTGGTCGAAGGCAAGATCATGCGCTTCATGGGCTTCAACTTCGTGCACAGCGAGCGGCTGCAGACCGACGCCAGCGCATACCGGCGCGTGCCGGTGTGGGTGAAGTCGGGCGTGTGCCTCGGGCTGTGGAACGACATCCAGACCGAAGTCACCGCGCGGCCGGACAAGAACTACGCCAAGCAGGTCTTCGTCACCGGAACCTTCGGTGCCACGCGCATCGAGGAGAAGAAGGTGGTCGAGATCAAATGCTCGGAAGCGTGAGGAGGTAACCCATGGCAGTAGTCAACGTGAAGGGTGCGGCGCTCACCAACGCCGAATCGACGCCGATCGTGAACAACGATGTGACGTTGGTCGGCGGCAGGGTGCGCCGCATCGTCGAAACCGTCGAAGTGGGTGCGTCGGACAGCAACGGGTCGACCTATCGGATCGCGCGCATCCACTCGTCGTGGTGCGTGTCGTCGATCAAGGTCTTCAACGATGCGATCACCGGCGGCACGTCGTTCGATATCGGCGTCTACCAGACCGGTGCGAACGGCGGCGCGGTCGTCGATGCGGACGCCTATGCGTCGGCGGTCGATCTGTCGTCGGCGCGCACCACGGCGCCGCTCGAAGCAGCGTTCGAAGCGCGCAACATCGACAAGTTGCGCAACAAGGTGTGGCAGGACGCCGGTCTGACCGCCGATCCGCGCCGCGAATACGATCTGGTCGTCACCGCCAACACGATCGGCAGTTCCGGCGGCACCGTGAGCGTCGCCGTCGACTACACGATCGATTGACGGTTCCGCGCGGCCGGCCCGCCCGGATGCTTCCCGCGTCCGGGCGGGCGCGGCCGCTTCGTTTTTTTATTCGGGAGGCGAGCATGGCAACGCGGCGATACGGGCTTTCGGTCGGCGAAAGGTACAACCAGGTCACGGAAGCGGTCGGCAGCGCCACGGTCGGCGACGACATCGAACTGACCGTCGACCTGGCGACGGTCGAGCAGCGCGAGCAGATCCTGACCGTGCTCGAACGCATCCGGATGTGGATCATCAAAGGCAACTGGCCGCCGGTTTGACGGGGAACAGCTCATGGCATCCGACGTGCAGATCTGCAATCTGGCGCTCCAAAAACTCGGCCAGCCGGCGCTGATTTCGCTGGCCGACAATTCGCGCGCCGGCCGCGAGTGCGCCAACGCGTTCGCGCCCGCGCGCGATGCGGTGCTGCGCGACCATCCGTGGAATTTCGCGCTCGAACGGGCGGCGCTGGCCGAGCTTTCGACCGCGCCGGCGTGGGGCTATTTTCATCAATATCAACTGCCGGCGGATTGCCTGCGCGTGCTCGAAGTCGAGGGCGACGGGCAATATCCGTGGAAGCTGGAAGGCGGCCGGCTGCTCAGCGATGCCGGCGCGCCGCTACATATAAGGTATGTCAGGCGGGTCAGCGATCCGACGCTGTTCGATTCGCTGTTCGTTCACGCGCTGGCCGCGCGGCTGGCCTACGAGCTGGCCGAGGCGCTGACCCAATCCAACACCAAAAAAGACCAGGCCGCGCAGGATTACAGCGCGCTGCTGCGCATGGCCAAGCGCGCCGACGGCCAGGAAGGCTCGCCCGACGATTATCCCGAAGACGACTGGGTCACGGTGCGGGGCTGAGCCATGCCGAAAGTCTCACCGCTGCTGAATGCCTTCAACGCCGGCGAATGGGCGCCCGAGCTCGAAGGCCGCATCGATTTGCAGAAATATCCGAGCGCCTGCCGCACGCTGGAGAATTTCATTCCGATGCCGCAGGGGCCGCTGGTGCGCCGACCGGGCACGCGGTTCGTCGCCGCGGTCAAGGATCACGCGCGCAAGGTGCGCCTGGTTTCGTTCAAATTCTCGACCGCCCAGGCGTACATTCTCGAATTTGGCCATCAGTATGTGCGCTTCTACAAGGATGGCGGCCGGATCGTCTCGGCCAAGGCGATCACGGGTGCCGCCGACAACGGCTCGGGCCTGATCCGCATCACGGCAACCGCGCACGGCTACGCGACCGGCAATACGGTGACAATCACGGGCGTCGGCGGCACGACCGAAGCCAACGGCACGTGGAGCGTCACCGTGGTCGATGCCAACCGCTACGATCTGCAGGGCTCGGCGTTCATAAATTCCTATACGTCGGGCGGGACCGGCACGGCGATCGTCGAACTGGCGACGCCGTATCAGGAATCCGAACTGCCGTCGCTGCGCGTGACCCAATCCAACGACGTGCTGTATCTCACGCACGCCAACTATCCGGTGCGCAAACTCTCGCGCAGCTCGCACACCGCGTGGACGCTTGCGACGCCGGAATTGAAGGACGGGCCATGGGGCCCGGAGAACACCGACCGCAGCGTCACGTTCGGCCACAGCGCCACGACCGGCTCGATCACGCTGACCTGCACGAACGGCGCGCCGTTCGCGGCCAGCGATGTCGGCCGGCTGTTCTACAACTGGAATTCGACCGATCCGAACAAGCGCGGCTCGAGCGTCATCACGGGCTTCACGTCCGCCGCGGTCGTCTCGGCCGCGGTGCAAACCGGCGGCGATTACGGTTATGCCAGCACCGGGGCGAGCTACAAATTCGCGTTCGGGCTTTACGGGACGGTGAACGGCTACCCGCGCGCGTGCTGCTTCTTCGAGGATCGGCTGTGGCTCGGCGGCTGCAACGGCGCGCCGCAGCGCGTCGATGGCTCGGTGCTGGGCGACTACGAGCGCTTCAGCCCCGGCTATCTGCCGCGCAAGGCGGACGGCACGGCGAGCGTCACCGACGAGATCGTGACCGACGACATGGCGTGCGCGTTCCAGGTGCTGGCCAACGACGTCAACGTCATCCGCTGGATGATGGACGACGAGAAGGGCATGATCGTCGGCACCGCAGGCGCCGAGTGGACCTTGCGCACGTCGAGCAACCAGGCCGCGATTTCGGCCTCGAATCCACCCCAGGCGCGGCGCGTCAGCTCGCTCGGCTGCGCCGACGTCGATCCGGTGCGCGCCGGCCGTTCGACCCTGTTCGTGAGACGCGATGCGGAGCATCTGCACGAGCTCGCGTACGTCTTCGAGGACGACGGTTTTCGCGCGCCGGATCTGACGCTGCTGGCGTCGCATATCGGCCGCGGCGGCATACGGCAGTTGTCGTTCGAGCAGACGCCGTACTCGGTCGTCTGGGGCGTGCGCGGCGACGGACAGCTGTTAGGCCTCACCTATCAGCGCGAGCAGGAGGTCGTCGCCTGGCACCGGCACATTCTCGGCGGCTGGTCCGATGCCGGGCAGACCGCGCCGGCGATGGTCGAAAGCGTCGCCAGCATTCCGTCGACCGACGGCGCGCGCGACGAAACCTGGCTGGTGGTACGGCGTTATATCGACGGCGGCAGCAAGCGCTATCTGGAATATATCGCGGCCCCGTGGATCATCGGCGCCGACCAGAAGGATGCGTACTTCGTCGATTGCGGATTGACGTATAGCGGCGCGCCGGCGACCACGATCAGCGGGCTCGGCCATCTCGAGGGCCAGTCGGTGACGATCCTGGCCGACGGTGCCACGCATCCGGACAAAACCGTCATCGGCGGCCAGGTCACGCTCGACCGCGCCGCCGGCAAAGTGCATTTCGGCCTCGGTTACCGCTCGATCCTGCAGACGATGCGGCTCGAGGCCGGCGCCGCCGACGGCACCGCCCAGGGCAAGACCAAGCGGGTGCATCGCTGCACTTTCCGCTTCGCCGACACCCTGGGCGGACGCGCGGGCCCGAACCAGCAACTGCTCGACGACATTCCGGATGTCACCTACCGCGCGCCGTCCGGCCCGATGGGCCAACCGCCCGTCTTGTTCTCCGGCGACGCGCCGTTCGATTGGCCCGGCGGCTACGATTCCGACGGGCGCATCACGCTGGTGCAAAGCCAGCCCTTGCCGATGCTGCTGCTGGCGCTGATGCCGCAGCTGGTGACGCAGGATCGATGATCCGCTTCGTGCCGTTCGAGCCGGCGCACCTGCTGCGGATCCGCCCGCAGGACGCGCATCGTCATTGGGCCGGAGCGCTGTCGGTGCAGGACGGATTGATGCTGGCCAAGGGCATGGCATGGACCGGCCTGCACGGCGAGCGCGCGGTCGGCTGCGGCGGCCTGATGCCGATCGCGCCGCATCGCGCGCTGGCCTGGGCCCTGATCGGCGCGCCGCCAAAACCGGCTTGGCCACGCATCCATCGCCAGGTTCGACGCGCGATCGCGCACGGACATGCGCAAGGCTATGCGCGCATCGAAATGCACGTCGATGCGGAATTTCCCGCCGCCCGGCGCTGGGCGCGGCTGCTCGGCTTCGCCGAAGAGGCGCGGCTGCGCCAAGCGCTGGCCAACCGACACGATTGTCTGATGATGGTGAAATTCGATGAGATCGCTGAAGCTGATTTATGACCCGCGCTTCGCCATGCCACGCGAGCCGACGACCGCGGTGCTCGCGGCGACTGCGGCGGTGGCCGCGGCCTCGGCGGCCTACGGCGGCATCCAGCAGGCGCAGACGCAGCGCTGGAACGCCGAGCTGCAGCACGAGAACGCGCGCATCCAGCAGCAGCAGGCCGATGTTGAAGCCGCGCGCCAGGCGGAATCGGCGCAGCAGCGGATGGCGCGGTCGCGCGGCACCTATATCAAATCCGGCATCGACACCGGCGTCGGCTCGCCGGTCGACGTCCTCGGCGCGGAAGCCGCCGATGCGCACTACGATTATCTGCTGACCAAATATCGCGGCGCGCTCGGCGCCAGAGATTCTTACATGCGCGCCGCCGGCGCGCGCGCCGCCGCGCAAGACTCATTGATCGGCGGCTACATGCAGGCCGGCACGTCGCTGCTGTCCGGCGCTTCCGGCGTGTACGCGCGCATCACGAGCGGCGCGCCGAGCGCGGGTATTGCCGGCGGCTATGCCGGATCGCCCTTGGTTCCCTGATCGAAGCGAGGTTGCTGCCGATGCCGCGCATTCCGGTTTACGAAAGCCAAGTTTCGGTGCCGCAGAACGGCGCCGCGCCGTCGTTCGACGCCGATCTGGGCCTGGCCCCGGCGCGCGGCCTGGGCGCGCTGGCCAGGGGCATGGGCGATGTCGCCCGCGTGCTGGCCGAACGCGAGGACCGCGACGCGCTGTTTGAAGCCGCGCGCACGATGGCCGAGGTCAAGACAAGCTGGGCCGCGCGTATCGCCGAAAAACAGCAGGCGATGCCGGACGGGGCAAAGGATTTCACCCCGGGCGTATTGAAAGAATACGACGACGAAGTCGGCGCGCTGGTGCGCAACACGCGCAATGCCAAGGCGCAGGCCTATCTCGACCGGCAACTGCTCGGCCACCGCAACGAACTGGCGAACGCGGCGCTCGGGCTGGAATTGCGCGCGCGGCAAAATTATCAAGCCAGGCTGTACGGCGACACGCTGGCGCAGGCCAAGGCCGGCGTGCTGGCCGACCCGAACGCCCATGCGGGCTGGCAGAGCATGCTGCACGCGATGATCGACAATCTCGATCATCCGCCCGCCACGCGTGCCGCACAGAAAAACCAGGCCGACCGGGAGCTCGGCGCCAGCCTCGCGGAACGCATGCTGACGGACGACCCGGCCGCGCTCGAAGCCGCGCTCGAGTCGAGCGACCATCCGATCTTCGGCGCGCTGCCGGAGGCGGAAAAACCACGCTGGTTGGCCGCTGGGGCCCAGGCGCGGCAGACCAGCCGGAATGCCGATGCGCGCAAAAAGCTGCTGCAAAGCCACAACGCGACGCGCGACGCGATCCAGATCGCCGCCGACACCGGCCTGGTGCCGCCGGACGTGACCGAGGCGATGTTCGTTTCGATCTACGGCGCGGAGGAGGGGCCGCAGGAATACCGCAAGCTTCGGCAGCTCGCCGACGACACCAGCGCCAGTTACCGGGCGGCGGGGCGCGACGCCGGGCAGAACGCCGAGATCCTCGAACAGCGCCGGCGCGCGCACGGTAACGATACGCAGGCGTACCAGGACGATCCCGACGTGCGCGCGATCGAAGCCCAGCGGCAGGCGCTGAGCACTGACCCGGTCGCCTACACGCTCAAATACGATCCCGAATTGAAGCGGCAATACGCCGAAGCGGCGAAAGATCCGTCGAGATGGCGCGAGGCCATCGCCAACCAGCGTGCGGAGCAGACGCGGCTCGGCATTCCCTATGCCCGGCAAAGGCTGCTGTCGCAGCCGATCGCCCAATCGATGGCCGCAAATTTCGAAGGCATCGCCGATCCGGCCGAGCGCGCAAAACATTTGCGCACGCTGGCCGAGAGCGTCGGCGCGCAGGAATGGGCAGAGTTCAGCTTCGAACTGCGCGCCACCGGCCGTCTTTCGGATGCGACCGCCGCGCTGCTCCATGCCGCCGCGCCGGACTGTGCCGAGCACGCGCTGCCCGGCATCGCCGCCGCCATTGCGGCGCTTTCGACGTCGGCGCCGGCGGCCAACGAAGCCGACATCGATCCGGCCGCGCTCGAATCGGCGCAGGCCAAAACCCGCCAGGCAATCCTGGCCGAAGCCGACCGGCTCGGCCGGACCGAACTGGGCGGATCGCTGGCGCAGCTCGGCGCGCGCCTCGCCGCGCTGTACGTCAGGCACGGCGACAGTGCCGAGACCGCGGCCGCGCGCGCCACCGCAACCTTCGTCGGCAGCCTGCCCTAAGCCGTGCCGCCCGCGTTGTCGACGTCCGCGGCGCATCGTCCATCATTCGAGGAGCGGAATCCCGCATGACCCTTTCCAGCACCGCCACGAAGATTTCCCACAACGGCAACGGCGCGACGGTGGCGTTCGCGTTCCCGTATTATTTTCTGCATAGCGCCGACCTGGAGGTGCGGCTGGTCGCGGCCGGCGGCGCGGACAGCGTCAAGGCGCTGGGCAGCGACTACACCGTGTCCGGCGCCGGCAATCCGAGCGGCGGCACGGTGACGATGGCGACGGCGCCGGCTTCGGGCGAACGGCTGGTGATCCGCCGCGTCGTGGCGCTGACGCAAACCGTCGACTACGCCGCCAACGACCCGTTCCCCGCGCAAACCCACGAGGACGCGCTCGACCGTCGCGCGATGGCGGAACAGCATTTGCAGGAGCAGCTCGACCGCGCGATCGCAGCACCGGTGCAGGACATCGCGCCCAGCCTGGCGCTGCCGCGCGCGGCGGCGCGGGCCAACAAGGCGCTGATCTTCGACGCCGACGGCGACGTGGCCGTGAGCGCCGACGATTACGCCGACCAGGCGTCGGCCGCGTCGGCCTCGGCGTCGGCCGCGTCGTCGTCCGCGACCGCTGCGTCGTCGTCCGCGTCGGCGGCCGCGACCAGCGCGAGCGAAGCCGCCGCGTCCGCCGCCGCGGCGGCCGGCGAAGCGGGCAAGCTGTCGGGCAGCTCGAATTCCAGCGTGGCGATCGCGACCGGCGCAAAATCATTCGCCACGCAGGCCGGCAAGGCGTTCGGCGCCGGCGCGTGGCTGCTGATCGCGTCGGCCGCCGACGAAGCCAACTACATGCACGGGCAGGCGACCGCGTATGGCGGCACCGCGCTGACCGTGAACGTGACCAATTTCGGCGGCGCCGGCACGTTCGCGGACTGGGTCATCACGGTTTCCGGCACGCGCGGTGCCGTCGGCGCCACCGGGCCGACCGGCCCGTCGGGCCCCGGCAGCGGCGACATGCTGGCGGCGAACAATCTGGGCGACGTCGCCGACGCGCCGACCGCGCAGGCCAACCTCGATCTCGAACCCGGCGTCGACGTGTTCAAGCAGCGCACCATCGCCGGCACCTCGCCGGTCGCGGTCGCGAACGGCAACGGCGTCTCCGGCAACCCGACGATCTCCGTCGACGCCGCGACCACGAGCGCGCGCGGGGTTGATTATCTCAAGCCTGAATCAGTGGCATTTCACGCTGCTGCAAACGCGCTTACGTGGACCGATATGCCTAGCAGCGATGCGTTTCTCAATTCTGCTGCACGCACCGTTCTTGCTAAGGATCTAACTCGTTTCACGCAGGTCAGGTTGATTGTCAATAAACCTACCGGCACTGCCGGGGCTTCAGGCGCGAAACTTCATCTTCGGTATCGAACATCATTTTCGACAACGGCGACCGACTATTTACAGATCGGTACGAGCGAAGTTTCCTGTCTAATCGATACTTCGTCGATGGTTGTAGTCAGCTCTTGGACTGATTTGGATACAAGCGCAAAAGCTGACGTCTTTTTAGCGATTATCGGTACCGGTGGTGACGGAGCCGCCGACCCAACACTTGGTTCAATTCATGCTGAGTTCAGATAGCAGGTAAAAATTTCCAATTTGGCCGCGCGACTCTTAGTCGTCTCGCCCTCGAATTTTACAAAGGCCAGCGCGCCCGCTGGAAGCAAGATTTGACGCAAGCTCAGCAGGCGGCGTTGACCACGGAGTTCGCACCGATGTTGCAACAGATCGGCAAGGAGCGCGGCTTTGTCCGCCGCGCCATACGCAGGCTTGTCACATGACCCGCTCAATCATCGCTATCGTTTCCGCCGGCCGCTGCGCCGGCTTTTTTGTGCCCGCGTCCGGGATGCGGCAATCGTCGCAATTCGGCGCGATCCGGCGCGGCGCAACGCCACCCGCGCCGGGGCCGTCGCCATGAGCGCGCCGGCGGGTGCGGCGCGCACGTTCTGGGGGCTGCCGGTGTCGGTTGCGGTCACGGTGTCGCTCGCGCTGATCGGCGCGGTGTTCGCATACGGCGCGCTGGTCGCCGATGTCCGCCACATCGATCGCGACAATGCGCGCCAGGACGCGGTGCTGCGCGAAATCCGCGAGGATATCCGCGAGATCAACCGGCGGCTGCTCGACATCCACACCGTGCTGAAGGCGAGCCGGCAATGAAGCGCGTGCTGCTGATCGTCGGGCACAACGCCGCGCGCGGCGACCGCGGTGCCAAGGCGGCCGACGGCTCGTGGGAGCACGATTTCAACCGCCTGCTCGCGCCCGAGATCGCCGCCGCGGTTGCGGGCGTCGAGCTGGTGCAAGAATCCTATCGCGCGGGCGGCGGAAATCTCGCACGGTTCGACCGCCACGCTGCCGATCTGATCGTCGAACTGCATTGCAACGCGGCGGCGTCCGACCGGGCGACCGGCAGCGAGGTGCTGTGCGCGCGTGGGTCGCCGCGCGGCACCGCAGCCGCCGCCATCCTGCAACGTCATTTCGTTGCGGCGCTGGAACTGCCGGATCGCGGCGTCAAGCCGATCGGCAACCGGCGCGACCCGGACGGCAATTGGCTGGAGCGCGGCGCCTATCTCTTGTGGGGCGTGCGCGCGCCGTGCCTGATCGGCGAGCCGTTCTTCATCAACAATGCCTCGGATCTGCGTCGCGCGCGCGAACGGCGCGCGGCGCTGGTGGCCGCATATGCCGCGGCCATCGAACAAGCAGCGGAGAAAATGTGACATGTGGGCAGCACTGGTTCCGGCGCTGGTTCCGTTGGTCGATCGGATCATCGGCGGCATCGTCGATCTGATTCCGAACGAAAAGGAGCGCGACAAGCTCAAGGCGAAGGCCCAGGCCGAGCTTCTGGAAGGGCTGAAGGGGCTCGATCTGGCGCAGATCGACGTCAACAAGGAGGAGGCGCGGCACGCCTCGGTATTTGTCGCCGGCTGGCGGCCGGCGGTCGGCTGGTTCTGCGCGCTCGGCGTCGGCTACCAGTTCCTGGTCCGTCCGCTCGCGCAGGGTTTCCTGGCGATCGGAGACGCCGGGTTCGAGATGCCGGGGATCGAGAGCGCCGACCTGCTGTACCTGCTCGGCGGCCTGCTCGGCATCGGCACGCTGCGCACGTTCGAAAAACTGAAAGGGGCGGCGCGCGACTCGCTCTGATCGCGTGTGCCGCTTCGACTTATCGACAACAATATAAGGTGCATCGATGACCAAACTCGCGATCTGGCTGTGCGCGCAGCGCGATATCGTGCGCGCGTATCCCTGGCATTTCGGCATTGCGGCCGGCGGCGGTGCTTTCCTGGGGGCGCTCGGGCAAATATATCTAACCTGACGGGGTCGCGCGCGCCGCCCCGGACCGCGGCGGTCGCTTGACATGGCGCGGCGTTTTTCCCAGGTTGCAGGCGGCATGCAAAGGGGACGCAGATGGCGGTCAGGCTAGACGGAATCGGCAGTCGATTTGGCGCGGGCCAGCCGGTCCGGCGCGTCGAGGATTTCCGGCTGATGACCGGGGCCGGACGCTACACCGACGATCTCAGCGTGCCCGGCATGACTTGGCTGGCGGTGCTGCGCTCGCCGCACGCCCATGCGCGGATCAAGTCGCTCGAAATTGCCGACGCCAAGGCGATGCCGGGCGTCGTCGCGTGCTATACCGCGGCCGACCTCGAGGCGGAGAATGTCGGCCACTTTCCGACCATCGATCCGTTCCGGCGGCCGGACGGCTCGGCGATGGCCTATGTGCCGCGCTATCCCTTGGCGACCGATACGGTGCGGTTCGTCGGCGAGCCGATTGCCTGCGTGGTGGCCGAAACCCGCCAGCAGGCGATCGACGCGGTCGAGCGCATCGCGGTCGAGTACGAGGAACTGCCGGCGATCGTCGATCTGCGCGCCGCAGTCGAGCCGGGCGCGCCGGTCATCTGCCCGGCCGCGCCGGACAATATCTCGGCGCAGGCCGAACTGGGCGCGGCGGCCGAGGTGGCGGCTGCGTTCGCCAAGGCGAGCCACATCACGCGCGTTTCGCTGGTCAATCAGCGCCTGGTCGCCAACCCGCTGGAGCCGCGCGCGTCGCTGGCGATCTTCGACGCCGGTGACGGGCGGCTGACGCTGCACACCGGCAATCAGAGCGCCACCAACAGCCGGCAGGCCATGGCCGAAGCGATCCTGAAAATGCCGGTGGAAAAATTGCGCTACGTGGTCGGCGATATCGGCGGCGGCTTCGGCATGAAGGCGGGCAACTATCCCGAGGACGTGCTGGTCTGCTTCGCGGCGCGCAAGCTCAAGCGACCGGTCAAATGGCGCGCCGACCGCAGCGAGGAGTTCCAGGCCAGCCTGCACGGGCGCGACCAGGTGACCGACGCCGAAATGGCGCTCGATGCCGAGAGCAAAATTCTCGCCGCGCGCGCCGTCACCCTGGCCAACATGGGCGGCTACGTGGCGACGATCGGCGCGATCATCCCGCTGATGCTCGGGCCGCTGGTCACCACCTGCGTCTACCATGTGCCGCAGATCCACCTGACGCAGAAGGCGGTGCTGACCAACATGGCGCCGATGGGCGCGTATCGCGGCGCCGGGCGGCCGGAATCGGTCTACATCATCGAGCGTTTGATGGACCTGGCCGGGCGCGAGACCGGGCTCGGGCAGGCCGAAATCCGGCGCCGGAATCTGGTCCCGCCGTCGGCCATGCCGTACACCACCTCGCTCAACCAGGTTTACGACAGCGGCGATTTTCCGCGTCTCCTCCAGCAGGTGCTCGATCGCGCCGAATGGCAATCGTTCGGCGCGCGCAAAGCCGCGGCGAAGCAGCGCGGCAAGCTGCGCGGCATCGGCCTGGCCGGGTACGTCGAATGGACCGGCGCGATGGCGCTGTCGGAAAAGGTCGATGTCGCGATTCACGGCGACGGCAAGGTGTTCGTCTATTCCGGCACCCAGGCGATGGGGCAGGGGCTGGAGACGAGCTACGCGCAATTGACCGCCGCGGCGCTCGGCATCGATATCGAACACATCAATATTGTTCAGGGCGACACCGACGTGACCTCCGGCTACGGCAGCGTCGGATCGAGATCGTTGTTCGTCGGCGGCTCGGCGGTCGAGGCGGGCGCGCGCGCCGGCATCGAGAAGGGCCGCGAGCTCGCCTCCGGCGCGCTCGAAGTGGATGCGCGCGACATCGTCTATCGCGATGGCAATTTCAATATTGCCGGCACCGATCGCTCGATCGGATTGTTCGACCTGGCGCGCAGGCAGCCGGGCGGCATGTTCATGGTGACGACCGTGAACGAGGTCGCGGGTTCGAGCTGGCCGAACGGATTCCATGTCTGCGAGGTCGAGATCGATCCGGATACCGGCGCGATCGAGATCGTGCGCTACACGACGATGGACGATGTCGGCAATGCGATCAACCCGATGATCGTCGCCGGGCAGCTGCACGGCGGCATCGCGCAAGGCGTCGGCCAGGCGCTGCTCGAGCAGGCGGTCTACGATCCGGACAACGGCCAGCTGATCACCGGCTCGTACATGGATTACTGCATGCCGCGCGCCGACGATCTGCCGATGTTCGATTTCACCATCGACCAGTCGGTGCCGTGCAAGACCAATCCGCTCGGCGCCAAGGGCTGCGGCGAATCGGGCGCGGTGTGCGCGCCGCCGGTGGTGGTCAATGCGGTGGTCGACGCGCTGGCGGAATTCGGCGTGCGGCATATCGATATGCCGGTCACCGCCGAGAAGGTCTGGCAGGCGATCGCGCGCGGCCGGGCCTGAGCGGAGCTTTACCGGCGGCTAGCCGGCGGATTTTCGCCACAGCGCGGCCAGCAGGCCGGCGCCGATCAGCAGCGAGCCGCCGACCCGGTTCACCGCGCGTTGCACGGCGGCGTTGCGGATCTGCTTGCGCGCGGTCGACGCCATGACCGCGTACAGCGTGGCGTTGAGCGTTGCGAGCACCAGGAACGTCGCCTCGAAGATGACCATCTGCGGCAGCAGCGGGCGCGCGGTATCGAGGAACTGCGGCAGGAACGCGACGAAGAACACGATGCTTTTCGGATTGAGCGCGGTCACCGCGAACGTGTGCAGGAAGATCCGCTTCGATTTGACCGGCTCGGCCGCTTCGGAGACCGCCGCCGCCGGCGCCGCGCGCCACAGTTTGATCCCCAGGTAAATCAGGTAGGCGGCGCCGGTCCATTTGAGCGCCGTGAAGATCGCCGCCGACGCCGCGAGCAGCGCGCCGAGGCCGGCCAGCGACGCGGTCATGGCGGCGAAATCGCCGAGCGCCACGCCGGCGACCAGCGCGGCGGTCGATTTCCGGCCGTGCCCGAGCGCGTAGGAAATGACCAGCAGGATCGTCGGCCCCGGAATCGCGAGCAGAATCGACGACGCCAGAACGAAGGCCAGCCAATGGTCCAGGGGCAAGGTATGTCCTCCACACGCCGCGAACGCGCGTTGCCGATAAACCCATTCATCGCCGCGAATTGCAAGCGCGCCGCGACGCCTCGCAATTGCGACGGAGGCCGGTTTTTGCGCTGACTGAATTGGCGTGCGGGGCGGGGGAAATGGTGGGTGCGGTAGGGATTGAACCTACGACCCCCGCCGTGTGAAGCCGGGGTAGCATGGCGTAGTACAATAAAGAATCAAACATTATCGCCGGTTTTAGGCAGTCAGTTGTAGACGGAGTATGACAAAAGCAATACTCCAATGGGGAGTTACGCGCCAGGGTCTGACCCCGCGCTGCGGTCGCGTATAACCTCGCTGTCGACCGAGAAATCAACCGCGTCGACCAAGTGGCGCGGGATATGATGAGCGTAGGTCCGCATGACAGTCTGGTGTGTGTCGCCCAGGACTCCGGCGACCTTCCAGGGGGCAATGCCGCGCTGTAACGCCCACGTCGCAAAGGTATGCCGCAGGCTATGTCGCGTGACGCCGCTAGAGGCCATCCCAGCCCGCTTAATTGCATTCCTGAAGGCGGTCTTGGTTTCGCCGTCGTGGTCGAGAACGTAAAGCGATTGTTTTTCGGCAAACGCCGTTTCAAGCATGCGGCGCAGTTCGGCCGCCATTGGGACGGTCGGCTTGCGCTTTTTCGACTGGCGCTGGCCGGGCCGGTTGAACGCGATGTAGCCGCCGACAAAGTCGACCTGACTCCACATTAGGTCCTGGATCGCCGATTTGCGCGCCCCGGTATAGAGCGCGATCATGACGAACCGATACAGGCGCGACAGTCGCGGCGGCGAATCGACATCCTGACCGGGCGGGCGGCGCGTTATGTCGGCCGCAGCGGCCAACAACGTCTTGGCTTCGGCCGGCGTCAGCCAGCGTTCTTTCGGCGGCGGCGCTTGGGGCAAGTCGAAATGCGGCACTGATCCGGACGCAAGCCGCTGGCGCCGCACATTATGGTTGATGGCCACACGCAAACACGACATCTCGCGCAACAGGGTGCCGTCTCCGGCTAATTTTTTGGTGCCGATCTGAATGTCGCCAGTGCGCCGGCGCTGCAAATAGGCGTCGACGACTGGCTGGCTGATGCAGATTACGGGCAGAACATCGAAGTGCGCTTTCAGGTTGGCGATGATGGCCCGGATGCGGTGCTGGTCGATTACCTTGTCGGTACCATCTCCGCGCTTCGCCAGCACATGTTCGTTGTAATAGAGGTCGAGTGCCGTGCCGACCGTCAGGCCGTCCGGCTTCACTTCGCGGGCGACGCGGTGGCTTTCGGTCAGAAACGCGGCAAAGCGGACCTGGGCCGCCGTGCCATCGCTCGTCCCCAAGCTACGTCGTCGGGTGCGCTTGAGAGCGGCGTCGTACCAAAACACGTAAAACTGGTCGCCGCGGGTTTCGATCCAGGGTTGACTTGCTTTTCTAGGCATTTTGTCAGCTCCAGTTGGTCAAAGAGAACGGCGCGACCGCGCTTGTAGGCGACCAAACTGCCAAGGGCTCGCATGCGGTCGATCGTGCGCTTTGTGCAGCGCAAATAATCGGCCGCTTCGGATTTGGTGCAAAAAGCTGCGTGGTTAAATGAATAGGTAATAGTTGCACCTCAGTAGCAGAGCAATTCACGTGCTCTTCTTGTTGCTCGATGGTTGTTCGGCATCGTGAATGAGCCGCAAGACTTGCAGCACGACGGGGAGGGGGAGCCGCTTATGTACGATGAGCCACATCATGCCGTCGCCTGCGTCGATCGCTTCGAGCGACTTTCCGCCGATTCCGCTGCGACCGATCCCCTCGGAACCGGGCACCAGATCCTCGTGCTTAACGCCCAGGGCCTTGCAAATTGCATCTAATCGAATCGGCTCGGGGAAGGACTTTCCTTTAATATAGATGTTAACTGAGTATTTCTCGAGTGTCTGCCCGGCCGGCATGTAGGCTGTGGCCCTGCGCGCCAGTTCGGATTGGCTCCAGCCTTTCTCGCGCATTGCTACGGCAAGACGACGACTAAATTCTTCGCGTTGCAGATCGGGCGACGGACCGAACAATCGAGTTTCGCCGGATTCTGACGAGCGAGACTTGTAACCCTTCGGCATTGGAGCGCCTTTCTGCTCGTCGCACAGACGATATGACTAAGCTTCAGCAGTAAAACCCTGCACCTTCCGTAGGCGGTTGTCAATTTGATTGTGCGACAGATACAATATTTTTCATTGACAATCATTCAATCGCTGATAGAAGTAGCATATGTCGCACGATATATACAATAACGGCCTGGCAGCTGCTAGAGCCAAAGCTCACTCTTTTGGCGGGGTTCCACAGTTGGTCGAACCCCTCCGTTCCTCTGTCTCTGCATCCGCGGACGAAAAAGCTGTTCTGACGCAGATCACACGTCAAGCATCGCGAACGGGACGCTTGATCGTGTTGAACGCCCGCACCAATGAGGCCCAAATCGAAATCAGGACGAACTCAAACCGGACGAATTTCAGCGTTTCCCTTGTTGGTGGGTATTGATGGCCGACTACGCATCCGCATCGCACAGCCAGGAGCCGCCGAAGGGCGCCAACTACTCGTTCGACGACATCGCCGGCCGCCTGCTGCGTGACGGTCGCGGCGTGGCGCAAATGCTGGCGCCGGGCGGGCAGATGCAGGGCGCCGAGTACGTGGTCCGCAACCCGACGCGGCACGACGGCAAGCCGGGCAGCTTCAAGATCAACACCGCGACCGGCAAATGGTCGGACTTCGCCACCGGCGCCGTCGGCGGCGACTTCATTTCGTTCTGGGCCTACGTCAAAGGGATCGACAACGGCGAAGCCAAGGCGCAAGCGGTCGACCGCCTGGGCCTGGGCGATGCGCCGCAATTCGCATCGCGCCCCGCGCCAATGCCGAAACCCGCTGCGCCGATCGAGCCGAAGCCAGTCGCCCCCGTAACTGCGCCCGCCCCGATGCCAGCACACGACGAGGCATTCGCTTTCGTCGCGGCGGATGGCTCGCCGTTCATCGTCGAGCTGCGGACCAACGCGGCGGACGGCAAGACGTACCGCCAATACAACGCGCGCGATCGCGTGACCAAGCCGATGCCGGCCGGGCCGAAGCCGCTTTACAATCTGCCGGCGCTGATCGCGGCGGACCCCGCCGTGCCGGTCGTCGTGACCGAGGGCGCACGCAAGGCGCACGCGCTGATCGGGCAAGGCTTCCTGGCGACCGCGATCCTGGGCGGCGCCGCCAGCACGAAACAAGCCGACTGGACGCCGCTCATGGGCCGCGACGTGATCGTATGGCCGGACAACGACGCGGCCGGCACGGAATTTTTCGAGGGCGTGCGCGAGCAATTGAGGGACATCGCATCGAGCCTGCGCACGGTGCCGATCCCGGCCGGCAAGCCGGCCAAGTGGGATGCCTACGATGCGACGCCGGCGGAGCGCGAGGCGCTGATTAACGGCGTCGTGATCGAGGCTGCTAAGATCAAAATAGAATCACCCGCACTTGCGCCGACACCAGTGATCGAGCCGGCGCTAAGGCTCGCTGTGCCGGTGATCGACGACGCGCACGATCCTGAAAGTTGGGCGATCGAACGCTATGAGCCAGGCAAGGCGCCGCCGCGAGAATGGTTGCTGCGCGGCGCGATTCCATTGGCGACGGCGGGCCTGTTCGTGGCGATGGGCGACACCGGCAAGGGAATGCTTTTGCTGGATATGGCGCTTAAGGTCGCGGCAGGGCGGCCTGACGGCGCCGGCCAGGAATATGAGCACTCGGCGCTCGGCTGCATGATCGAAGCGCGCGGTACGGTCGTGATCGTCTCGGCGGAGGACGATGAGGGCGAAATCCACCGCCGGTTGGAGGGCATCGATCCAGATGGTGATCGGCGGCGCCGCGCGCGCGGCCGGTTGTTCGTTTTGCCGATGCCGAATATGGGCGGCGCGCAACCGTTTTTCGTCTCGGTCAAGGGCGAAGTACGCGAAACCAAACATTTCGATTCGTTCCGAACCTGGGTGATGTCCAAGCCAGGCATCAAAATGATCGTGATCGACCCGCTGTCATCGTTCAGCCATGTCGACCCGAACGCGGCCGAAGTCGGCGGTTTCGTGACCGGCCGGCTGGCCGCGCTGGCGGCCGCTACCGGCGCCGCCGTGATCGTCGCGCACCATATGCGCAAGGCCGGCCAGGGCAAGGACTCCAAGATCGATACGGTCGAGGCCGCGCGCAACGCGGTGCGCGGCTCCGGCGCGCTGATCGACGGCGTGCGGTGGGCGTATGCGTTTTGGCCGATCGACGAAGTGGGTTTGAAGATCGTGCAAGCGCAAGTGGAAACATCTGCAGCTTTTTTCGGCGCCATCGTGAAATCGAATGGGCCGGCCGACCGAACGAAACGCACATTTTATCGCAGCGCAACCAACGGCCTGCTCATCGAAATAGCACACCGCGGGACTGACTGTGCTGAGATCAAGCGAACGATGGATAAACCGCTTGAGGACATTTTGTGGGCGGACATCGCGTGGGCTTCGCATTGCGGATTGCCTTACACGAACAGCGGCACAAGGAATGGCATCTTTGAAAACAGAGCATCATTGTCGCTCGAACTGCAGGCGATTAGCCGCGATAAACTGCGAAGTATGGCTACAAAGCTTCATGCAGATGATCGCCTTGTGAGGAAGGTGCTCGGCAGTCAGTCAGGCATGTTGTGTTTGGCCGGAGACAATTTCGATAGGGGTGGAGGCAGCGCAACGATCGGCGACAGTCGAACGCGGCGAGAGCCGGCATGGTGGCCGTCGTGATTGACATCGTTGTGGTTGGTCGGTCCCGACCGCAACCACGCGGACGCCCTTTGGGTGGGCGCATCGATTAGTCGGTAAACTGGCCGACGGCATGAGCTTCGTTGACCTGGCCGCCGGTGCGCCGCACAAGACGCAGGTATGGTCGATCCAAGTGATCGAAGTCTTTGGTCGGCAATTGTCAGCTCCACCAAGGTGGGCGCCGCGCCTCGTTGCCGCAGGCGCCGTTTTTGACTTTTAGGCGACCGGAAGCACGGCGATACCATCGCCTATTGTTGGGGCGCCGTTTCCTCCGGGGTTAGTGTCCTAACTTATAAAGGCCGCAATTCAACACGGACCGCGTCCAATTCATGTAATGGAGTTGGCACGTGCACATGCCGGCTTCCAGAATACCAGTCGGCTTTCGTGGAATCCGTTGAGGAGCTAAAAATCTAGCAATGGTTGTGTCGTGCAATTGGGCGGCTACCTTTTAATTCGTTAGCATGTGGTGCGAAGGCGCACCCTAAGTACCCGTCAACGATGCGCAACTAAATAGTTTCGAAATGAATAATAATATAAATAGTATGCATATTATATTATTGTATTTAGGTGAAAAGCGGTTCCAGAAGCATTTCAAAAACTCATTCCTGAAACCGTTCCCGACAACGTTCCTGAAATTCTCGGAATGACTCGTAACGGCCGGAACGCGGGAGGATAAGTCATTGAATTGTTTGTGATTAATTCGTTCCTGAACGTGTTCCTGAAGAACTCAGGAAAGCGTTTCTCAAATATACGCATAACGCGTTGATTTAATTATGGATTACGGGTTCCTGAAATTTACCCCCTAAAGGGGGAGAGAGACCGCCCTTAGGTGCGGCTCTTTCTCCAGTTCCTCTGGTAGCGCGCAACTGAAACATACAATTGGAGAATAATTGCAAATCATGCTGGGGCGCGCACAGGGCCTTGTAGTGCGCTCTGAGGCGTGTGGGCATGGGGGGTAGCCAAAGGGGTGTCCGTAGCCAAGTGGTGCTGCTCTGGTGTAGCGTGCTGTGCATGCGAGATCTGACGGACAAGCAATATCTTTTTGTGATCGCTTTTGTTGCCAATGGAGGCAACGCGACTGCGGCGGCGACAACCGCCGGTTACAGCGACGCGTCGGCGCGTGAGCAGGGCTGGCGTCTTGTTCACAAGCCGCATGTTTTGGCAGCCGTGCAGGAAGCGCAGCGCAAGGCGATTCGCACGTTGGGTACTGAGGCAATTGAAGTGCTGGCTGGATTGATGCGAACCAGCCATTCCGACCGGGTCAGATTGGCGGCAGCCGACAGCATTCTCGATCGCGCCGGATTGACGGCGAAGGCGGCCGAGACGGAGAATCTGGCTACGCGTAAAAAGCCGATCAGCGATATGTCTGCCGAAGAACTGGCTGCGCTGATGGTGGCACAGCGCGCGACGGTTAGGGCGCTCGAGGCGAAAATGGTGGAGATAACGCCAAGTCTCGACCCAGAGCCCATGGAACTCATTGAAAACTTTGAATAGGCCCCGTCCTATTTGGACGGAGCCCGCCATTTCAATTTAGCGAGTTGGCGGATCGCCAGGGGGATCATACGGTTGGCTCGCGACGCGATCGTCCCGACTCGCGCACCACCCCAACCCCGTCCTAACTGCGGCCGACCCGACCCCTGGGGCGGGGGCCGATCGCGCGCTGCCGGAGTCTGTGGGCGGCCTGCTACAAAATTTTGCAAGAATCAAAACACTGATGACAATTTATCGTCGAGCCATTGCGCTCATCACGGACGCGCCACGCGGTCGGTTGAGGTAATAGGACTCGCGTCCGTATGACATTTGACCTGCCCCTGAGATTTACCACAAGTAGGAGTTAGAGTCCGGCCTTTCAGGAAGGACGGACGATGAAGCGAAGCAGGTTTATGGAAGAGCAGATCACGCCGTTATCGGGAGTCCGTCCTTGGAACTGCGCGCTGGCGTACTGGTTGCCGCGATCGGAATGATGCAACAGCGCGTCGGGCTTGCCGCGTGGCCAGATGGCCATAACCAGAGCATCCGTGACCAGCTGCACCGCCAACGCGGCATTCATCGACCAGCCGACCACGCGCCGGGAGAACAGATCGACGACGGCAGCCACATAGAGCCAGCCTTCAAGCGTCCAGACAT
>JBFWYO010000057.1:0-32527 GCA_050186335.1 Alphaproteobacteria bacterium
CGGTATCCGGCGGGAACATGACCTTGCCCAGTTGTTCGAGCCGTTGCGCCACGTTCACCGTGTCGCCGACAATCGTGTAGTTGATCCGCCCCGGCGCGCCAATGTTGCCGACCGTCGCTTCGCCGGTGTGAATGCCGATGCGCATGTGGATCGGGGCCAGTCCGCGCGCCTGGCGCCGTGCGTTGTCGTCATGGATGGCGCGCTTGATCGCCAGCGCCGCGTTGCACGCGTGCTCGGCGCGATGCTTGGTCTTCTCGGGCGCGCCCCAGAACGCCATCACGGCATCGCCCATGAACTTGTCGACCGTGCCGCCTTCGGCCTCGATGCACTTCGCGACGATAGCAAAATGCTCGTTAAGCAGATTGGCCAGTTCCGCGGGCTTCATGTTTTCCGACAGGCGCGAGAACCCGACGATATCGGTGAACATCACGGTCAAGTCGCGCGCGTCCGACGTAACGCCCGCCAGTTCGCCTTCCCTGAGCAGCCGATGCACCAGGCTGCGCGGCACGTAGGTCTCGAACCAGCGCAGCGCCGTCAGCATCGAATTGAACGCGCGTGCCTGCTGGTCGATTTCGCGAATCCGGCTCTTCGGCATTTCCTTCAGATTCTCGAAGCGCAGCTGGCTGACGTGCGCCGCGGCGTCGGACAGGTGCGCGATCGGCCGCGCGATGTTGCGGCCGATCAGGAACGCGGCGAATACGCCGAGCACGAGCGCGACCACGCCGCCGAGCGCCGACGTGATCAGGCGATTGATCTCGGTCGATACGGTGTCGGCTGCCAGGTGAAAGCCGATCAGCCAAGGCTGTCCGCCGCGCTCGCGCGATGTCATGTAATAGAACAGATGTTCCCCGTCGTCGAACCCGGCGATGATCGCCTGCACCGGTTCGGGGACGGCGAAATTCTGCCGCAGCCGGATCGCGGGATCGAACATGCGCGCCAGATGCCGATCTCCGACGTCCGCCAGGGCCGGTAACGGCTTGGCATCGCCCTGGCCGGGGAATTGCGCCGTCAGGTTGGGGTGGGCGAGCACCTGATTGCGGCCCAGAAGGATGAACGGCGTGGCCTGCGTCGAGACGTCCAACCGCCGCAGAATCGCCGACAGATCGCCGATCGAAATCGTCGCCACCAGCAGGCCCCGGTATTCGCCGCCGCGATACAGCGGATATTGCAAACTGAACCAGGTTTCATTCGCGCTTGCCCGCCAGGCCGGCGGCAGCCAGCTCATCTCGGACAGTTTGGCGCCGGCGTCGATCGTCGCGCGTACCTGGGTGTCGTCGCGGAAATCCAGGATCGATGCGCGCGTTTCGCGGTCGCGTTGAATGACGCCGACGCCGCTCAGATCGCGGCGCACGACGGACAATGTCCGCACGTTGGGCGTGGCCGCGATTGCGCCCAGCAGCAGCTTCTGCAGGCCCGCATCGTCCGCCAGGTCCAGCGTGCCGACGTTGATGTGCGTGCCGAGAAAGCGAATCTGGTCCTCGACCGGGCGCAGTTGCGTCTCGACGTCGTTCACCAGCGTATCGACGCTGAGCTTGACCTTGTCGCGCAGCAGATCGATCGTGTTCTGCCCGGCGCTCCACAGCGCCAAGCCCATGACCGCACCGACCGCCAGTGCGATCAGGCCGGTGAAACCGACGCCGAGAATGACCGTGATCGACCAGCTGCGCCGTTCGCGCGGCGTGCGCGCGGCTCGTTGCGACGCCCGGTTTCTGGGGCCGGCATTCGAGGCGGACGACGGCGCGGGTAATTCGGTCATCGTGGCTAGATTAGCAAGTCGCGGCACGCTCGGCCACAGCACGCCCGACCACGGCACACCCGACCATGGCTCACCCGGCTTGAGCCCAAGCCATCGAGACCGTTAAGCTGAACCATGGCAAACACGATCATCGTCGGTTTCGATACGCCGTTCGAGCCGTTCTCCGTGCTCGAGAACGGTGTTCCCAGCGGCATCACCGTCGAGGTCGCGGCCGCCGCTCTGGCCCGCATCGGCTACCAAGCAACGTTCAAGCCGTTGGCGCTGGACGCCTCGGAAGCGGCGCTGCTGTCCGGCGAGGTCGATGCGCTCGCGTTCAAGGGCATCGTCGACGAACGGCGCCGGATCATGGATTTTTCCCAACCGGTCGTGCGCACCGGCGCCGCGCTGTTCGCGCGCGCCGGCCTGGCCGCGACCGACACCCTGGCCGCGTTCAAGGGCGGCTCGATCGCCACGCCGCGCAAGGGTCCCCTGGGCGCCGTGATCGCGCGCGAAGCGCCGCATATCAGGATCGTTGCGACCATATCGTACGACGACACGCTGCAGGCCGTGGCGGACGGTGCGGTCGATGCCGCCGCGCTCAATTTTCACGCCGCCGCGCGCATGATCCGAAAGCGGTTCCCTGAAAAATTCTCCATGCCGGCGGCGCCATTCCTGCGAATCCCGCTCGGCTTCACGGTCGCCAAGGGCAAGCATGCCGCGCTGCTACGCGCGTTCGACGCGGCGCTGGCGGAACTCGAACGCGAAGGTGAATTGGCGCGGATCGAGAAGAAGTGGATGTAATTCTAGTCGTCATCCCGGCCGCAGCGCAGCGGAGAGCCGGGATCCAGAGTCTTTCCGTGATCACCGTTCCTGGACCCCGGATCTGCGCGCCGTAAGTGCGGCGCTTGTCCGGGTTGACATTGTTACGCTCTAATACGCGTACTCTTCGTAAACTTTGTCGATATTGCCATTCCAGCGCGTCCGATACGCGTCGAGCAGCTCTTCGGCCGGGGTCTGACCGCGGTCCGCGATATCCTGCAACGTGTTGAGGAAGCCGGTTTCGTCCATGCCGCATTTGTCGGCCATGGCGCGCGCGGCCAGGCCCTGGCGTGCGATGGCGACCATGCGCACCGCCACTTCCTGTAATGTGCCGCGGCGGAACTTCGTCTTCAGGCCGTATTTGGGCACGTCGCGGCGCAACGCCTGCATTTCCTCGATCGTCCAGTCCTTGCACAAATCCCACGCCGCATCGAGCGCGCCGCTATCGTACAGCAAGCCGACCCACAAGGCCGGCAACGCGCACAGGCGGCGCCACGGGCCGCCGTCGGCGCCGCGCATTTCCAGGTAGGTTTTCAGGCGCACTTCGGGAAATGCGGTGGTCAGATGGTCGGCCCAGTCGCTCATGGTGGGCTGATGGCCGGGATAGGCGGGCAGTTTCCCGTTCATGAAATCGCGGAACGACTGGCCGCTGGCGTCGATGTACTTGCCGTCGCGATAGACGAAGTACATCGGCACATCGAGCATATAGTCGACGTAACGCTCGAAGCTCATGCCGGGCTCGAACACGAACGGAATCATGCCGCTGCGGTCGGGATCGGTGTCGGTCCAGATGTGGCTGCGATAGGAGAGAAAGCCGTTTGGCTTGCCCTCGGTGAACGGCGAATTGGCGAATAGCGCGGTGGCGACTGGCTGCAGCGCCAGGCTGGTGCGGAATTTCTTGATCATGTCCGCTTCGTCGGCGAAATCCAAATTCACCTGCACGGTACAGGTGCGCAGCATCATGTCGAGGCCCAGCTTGCCGCGCTTGGGCATGTATTCGCGCATGATCTTGTAGCGGCCCTTGGGCATCCACGGCACGTCAGCGCGCGGCCATTGCGGATCGAAGCCGAGGCCGAGCAGCCCGACGCCCAATTCCTCGTCGACCGCTTTGACCTCGGCGAGATGCTGGTTCACTTCCTCGCAGGTCTGGTGGATCGATTTCAGCGGCGCGCCGGAAAGCTCCAACTGCCCGCCCGGCTCGAGGCTGACCGACGCGCCGTCCTTCTTGAGCGCGATCGGGTTGGGCCCTTCCATGATCGGCGTCCAGCCGAAACGCTCCAGCTTGGTCAGCAATGCGCGGATACCGTCCGGGCCGTCGAACGGGAGCCGCTTGCGGTCGCTCAATCGGAAGACGAATTTTTCGTGCTCGGTGCCGATGCGCCAATCGCGCTTCGCCTTGCCGCCGCCGGCGAGATTCTCCACGAGCTGACGCTTGCTCGTGACCGGCTGTTCGTTTGCGGCGGACGGAATTGACATGGCGGCTCGGATGATGTCTTGGGGCGCGTTTCGGAACGGGTAACGGCGAAACGGGCCAGCGTCAACGACTGCGAGGTCGCCGCCAATCGCCCGCGATGGCTTGCCAGCAGGCGATGGAAGCCAGTGCCGCCGTATCGGCGCGCAGCAGCCGCTCCCCCAGGCTGACGGACGTTACAATGGGATTTTTGCGCAAAGTTTCAAGCTCTTCCGGCGCATAGCCCCCTTCCGGCCCGATGAAGATCGCCCACGGCAGATCGGCTTCGGCGTTGCGAACGATTGCGCTTATCGCATCGGCCATCGGTTCAGCGTCGCCCGATTCGGCGCACAGCAGAATGCGGCGCTCTTCGGGCCAAGCACTCATCAATTTCTCGAACGTCATAACGGGGTGCACGGTCGGGACCGTCAACCGGCCGCATTGTTCGGCCGCTTCGATCGCGTTCGCACACAGACGCGTCTCGTTGACGCGTCCGACGACGGTCCGTTTCGTGATCAAGGGCTGCAGCGCGGCGATCCCCAATTCGGTCGCCTTGGCGCCGATAAAATCGATCGGCGTCTTCTTGATGGGCGCGAAGACCAGCCACAAATCGCCTTCGTCGCGTTGCGGCCGCGTCTGCCGGTCGACATGCAGCACGCCCAGCTTCTTGCCCAATTCGACCACCCGGCACTGGAATTCGCCGTTCTCGCCGTCGAATGCGAGCAAGAAATCGCCTGTGCCGAGGCGCATCACGTTGCGCAGATAGTGCGCCTGGCTTTCGCCCAACGCGACGTGCGCGCCCAGCGTCAGCGGCGTTTCGAGGTAAAGTCGGATACCGGTGTCCTTGCCCGTCATTTTGTCCCAACAAGCCGCGGTTGGCGCGACCCTCCAGCGTTGCTAGTTTAAAGCATGGTTGCCCCGGCTCCGACTACCCACCGCAAATCCGCGACCCGAGACGGCACCGACATGCCGGCGCGGTCCTGGGTCGACCGTTTGCCGGGCGGAGTCCAGCCCTACGCGCGCCTGATGCGACTGGACCGGCCGATCGGTACCTGGCTGCTGCTGTTCCCGTGCTGGTGGAGCCTGGTTCTGGCGCACGACCGGTTGAACTGGACTTGGGACTCGGCCGGCCGCCTGGCGCTGCTGTTCGCGCTGTTCGGCCTTGGCGCCGTGATCATGCGCGGCGCCGGGTGCACGTACAACGACATCACCGACCGCAATTTCGACGCCCAGGTACAGCGTACGCGCACGCGGCCGATTCCGTCCGGCCAGGTCAGCGTGCGGCAGGCGATCTTGTTCATGGCCGCGCAGCTCCTGGTTTCGCTGCTGATCCTGATAAGCTTCAACTCGTTCGCCGTTTGGGTCGGCGTCGCCTCGCTGTCGCTGGTGTTCACCTATCCGCTGATGAAGCGCATCACCTATTGGCCGCAGTTCGTGCTCGGGCTGGCGTTCAACTGGGGCGCGCTGCTGGGCTGGGCCGCCGTGCGCGGCGAACTCGGCTGGCCGGCTTTTGTCATGTACGCGGCAGGCATTTTCTGGACGCTCGGGTACGATACGATCTACGCGCACCAGGACAAGGAGGACGACATCCTGGTCGGCATCAAGTCGACGGCGCTCAAGCTGGGCGCCCGGACGCGGCCGTTCCTGTTCGCCTTCTATGCGGCGACCATCGCGCTGATGGCGGTCATGGTCCGGCTCGACGGCGCAAGCTGGATTGCCTACGCGGCGCTGATCCTGGGCGCCGCGCAGCTGGCATGGCAAGCCTGGCGCGTAGACCTGGACGATGCCGCCGATTGCCTGCGCAAGTTCAGATCCAACCGTTTGTTCGGCTGGATCGTCCTGGTCGGCCTCATCGCCGACCTTGTGCTGCGATAATGGAGTCTCCGGAGGCTTTCGTCGCCGCCAATACGCAGTTGATCGCTTCGCCTCTGGTGCCGGAAATCCGACTGCATATCGCGACCGAGCTGACCCCGATCTGGGAAGCGACCGAGCGCAGCCTGGAACGGATGGGCGTCGATCCGCCGTATTGGGCGTTCGCATGGGCCGGCGGCCAGGCGCTGGCGCGGCACATTCTGGATTGCCCCGAACTGGTGGCCGGCAAGCGCGTGCTGGATTTCGCCGCCGGCTCGGGCCTGGCCGGCATCGCCGCTGCCAAAGCCGGTGCGGTCAGCGTTGTGGCCAACGAGATCGATAAATTTGCCGCCGCCGCGATCGCGCTGAACGCCGCGGCGAACGAAGTGGCGATCGAGATCGTCGTGGCCGATTGGGTCGGCGGGCCCAATCGCGGCTGGGATATCGTCCTCGCCGGCGATGTCTGCTACGAGCGGCCGATGGCCGAGCGCGTCGAGGCGTGGCTGAAGACGCTGGCCGCGGGCGGCGCACTGGTGCTGATGGGCGATCCCAAGCGCACCTACCTGCCGACCTCGGGTATCGTCGAGATCGCCAAATATTCGGTCCAGACCACGCGGGAGATCGAGGACACCGACGTGCGCAACGCGATCGTCTGGCGGGTGACCGGCGGCTAGGCCCGCGGCCGGCACGTAACGAGCGCCGAAAGCCCTGTCCCGCCCGGGAACGGATGGTGACCAATTCCGCGTAAGTCTTTAAGATTGCGTCTGACGGCAGGATCGCGCGGCCGGGCTTTGAACCGCCCACAACAACAGGGGATCCAATGACTGCCTTGCTCATTCTGATCGGTATCGTCGTGGTCGTCGGCATTTGGCTGGTCGCCATGTACAACGGCTTGGTCGCAGGCCGAAACCAGGTCGAGGCCGCGTGGGGCCAGATCGACGTGCAGCTCAAACGCCGGCACGACCTGATTCCCAATTTGGTCGAGGTGGTGAAGGATTATATGGGCTACGAGCGGGAAACCCTCGAAGCGGTCATCAAGGCCCGCAACAGCGCGGTCAACGCCAGCGCCACCGGCGACCGTCCCGGCCAGATCCAGGCCGAAAACCAGCTCACCGGCGCGCTCGGCAGATTGTTCGCGCTGTCGGAGAACTATCCCGACCTGAAGGCCAACCAGAACGTCATGAGCCTGCAGGAAGAGCTGACCGGAACGGAAAACAAGATCGCGTTCTCGCGCCAGCACTACAACGATTCGGTGATGTCACAGAACACCCGCGTCGAGAGCTTCCCGAGCAACTTCGTCGCCGGCATGTTCAAGTTCGCCAAGCATCCGTACTTCGAAGTGCCCGCCGCCGAGAAAGAGCCGATCAAGGTCAATCTGCGCTAACCAGCGATGACCCGACGAGGGGCGGCATGAGCGGCACTCCGCCGAAGACCCCCTGGGGCCAGACCGAGCCCGGCGACGCGGCGCATCCGTTGCCGGACCCGGACCGCGCGCCGCTTAAGGCGGTCGATGCCGATCCGGCGCCGGACGGGCCGATGGGCGCGCCGCCCGCCAATCTGCCTGGTGATACGCGCGCCGCTGCCGCGGCGCCTGACGGCGCAGCGCCGATGCCGGAGGCCATGTCGGTTGCCGTGGCCGCCGTGCCGAACCCGGCGGCCAACGCACCGGAACGCGAACCCGTGCCGCCGCCCGGTCCCTGGGCGCGTCCGCCGGCGCAAAAGCGCGACGATGCCGACGCCGAGGCGCTTGCCGTGGGCGGCGTCATCCTCGGCCGCATGGGCGTGCCCGGCGTGCCGATGCCTGGGACGACGCCCGGGACGACGCCCGCAACGACGGCCGGATCGCGCCCGGCGACGCCTGACGCCGATCTGTCCGCACCGAATGCCGATCGGCCGAACCGGCTCGATCTCGGGATGCCGATGGGCTTGTCGCGCACGGATTTTTTTGCCGCCATCCGCGCCAATCGCCGCAACACGTTCGTACTGTGCGGCCTGCTGCTGCTGATCGGCGTCGTCCTCGGCGCCGCGGTCGGGTGGGCGTTCGGCACGCTTGCCGAAGAACCGGGCGGCCCGCGCTTCGCGCCCGACTGGGCGATCTACGGCGCAGTTTTCATGATGGTGTTCAGCCTGATCTGGACCGTGATCGCGCTGACCGTCGGCGACAAGATCATGCTCGGCATGACCGGCGCGCGCGAAGTTTCGCCCGACGAAGAGCAGATGCTGCACAACGTCGTCGAGGAAATGGCGCTCGCCGCCGGCCTGCCCAAGCCGCGCGTGTTCATCATCGAAACCGACGCGCTGAACGCGTTCGCCACCGGCTTGAAGCCGGAGAAGGCGGTGATCGGCGTCACCCGCGGCCTGCTGCGGAGCCTGACGCGCGACGAATTGCAGGGCGTCGTCGGCCACGAGATGAGCCACATCGGCAACAACGACATCATGTACATGACCGCGGTCGGCGTGCTCGTCGGGCTGATCGCCCTGGTCAGCGAGCTGGCCATACGCTCGATCCGCTTCATGCCGCGCGGCCGCGGCAAGAGCGGCGGCGCGGTGATCGTCGCGATCGTGATCCTGCTGCTGGTCGGGCTGCTGTCGCCGATCGCCGCGGCGCTGGTTCAGATGGCGGTCTCGCGCCAGCGCGAATATTTGGCGGACGCCACCTCGGTCAAGCTCACGCGCAATCCCTGGGGCCTGATCGGCGCGCTGCGCAAGCTCGATTCGGGACAGAACAAATGGGACGGCGCCAGCAAGGCGACGCAGCATCTGTTCATCGCCAACCCGTTCAAGCATTTCGGCGAGAAATCGTCCGCGCTGATGTCGACCCATCCGGCCATCGAGCTGCGCATCAAGCGGCTGACGGATCTGGGCTGAGCCGCGCCGTCCCTCAACCGGGATTTTCGACCAGCGCGTCGGCCCAGTCGAACTTGTGCGCGCGTTCGGCCATGCGCGCTTCGCGGGCGTGCCGCAGATCGCGCCGCGCCACGTTCTGCAGGATGAAATCCTCCACCGTGCCGCCGTCGCCGTGGTGCACGTGGGCATAGGCTTGCGCTTCAAGCTGCGTCAGGGCGACGAAGTTTCGGCCCTTGGCCTTGATCGCGGCATGAGCGGCCGGTCGGCCGTTCACGTCCAGCGCACCGCGCCGGCACAGATAGGCGTAGACGTGCGCTGGGCAGGCGGAGAATTCGGGCCGCAGCGACGGTTTGTCGACGCGCGCGTAAGCGTAGAAATCGCCCAGCCCTTCGGTTTCATGCATGACCGGAAGCTGCTCCGGCGCGAACCAGTTGAGCGAGATTTCGACCCGCGTGCCGGGCGACGGGAACAGCATGGCCGAAATCGAGCCGTAGCCGGCGATATGCGCCGTGAACACCACGTCGTAGCCGTCGAGCCAGGCGCGTTCGACCGGGATCGTGCTGTTCTTGATGGCACCGAATTTGCGCTTGAGCTGCACCGGCGACCGGTTCGAACCCAGCGCAATGACCGGAACGCGCCCGCGCGTGGCGCCAGCGTCGAACGCATCGACCGCGCCGTCGTGATAGACGAACGAGCGGTCCGGAATCGCGAACGGGTAGGCCAGCGCGCGCGCCAGAATGCGCTTGGACTTGGCGGCGGGGCGCTTGGCGACAGGGGGCATGGCGGCGGGGGATATGACGCTGCGGGATATGGCTGCGGGCGATCCGACCGCGCTAGCTCCGCCTGCCGTCATCCTCGGCGACGATGCGATAGCGGCGATGGCACTGGTCGACTGTCCTCCAGGCGCGGCTTTGCCATTCCTTGAGCGCGTCCTTGTACGCGCCGAACGGCCCGAACTTCTCCTCCGGCTTGCCGTCGATCGTTTCCTTGAACTGCGTGTCTTTGTATTCGCCGCCGACGACCCAATAGCGCGCCACCGGAACACCTCGAACTTGATTGCCGCTGGTGTCAGAATATGGCGATTGACCGATGAATTTCCAGAGCCTGGCGCGTGCACCCCTTCATGCTTGGCGCGCGCGCACGGCGGCGATATGGGCGGCTACGAAGCCCATGAATCGCTCATACACGGTCGCGGGCTGGAGTGCGTCCCGCGCGGCGTGGCGTCGGGCGGCCCCCGAAAGGCCGCGGTACGTGTCCTCATCGCCCCAGGCGCGCTCGACCGCCGCTGCCCAGTCCCGGATCGGCGCATGGGCATCGAGCAGGATGCCCCCCGGGCCGACCGATTCGGGCAATCCGCCGCGCGTGGAGGCGATCACCGGGATGCCGTTGAGCTGCGCCTCGCTGACCACGCGTGCCCAGGCTTCCTCCCATACGCTCGGCACGAACAGCAATTTCGTTTCGCGCCAGATCGTGCGCATGTCGTCCACCCTGCGGCGCCAGTCCATGTTGCCGAGCGGCGCCGCCCGGCGAAAACAGTAATTGCGCCATTCGTCGCCGATTTCCCAGGACTCGGCGACGAGAAACGGCACCTTGCGCAGCCGTTCGGCCACGCCGAAGAATATCTCCGAGCCCTTGAGCGGATGCGGATTGATGAACAGCACCTTGGTGCCCGTCTGGTCGGCGATGTGGCGGCTGGGATCGATGAACGGCAGCAGAACCTCGGAGTCGATGCCGAACACGGCGCGGACGCGCGCGGCGACGAACTCGGACGTCGACAGAAAAAGGAATGCGGGATCGTTGACCGGCTGGCCGCCCCAATATTGCGTCTCGACGTTGACCATGTAGACGAGGCACGGCACGCCCAGATCGTAGCATTCGAGCATCGCGCCAACGATGCGCGTCGCCGTCTGAACCACCACCGCGTCGACCGCGAACGCGGCGACCAATTCCTTGATCAGCCCGACCGGCTGCCCGGCGCGGATCAGCCGATAGCCATGGTAGATTTCATCGACATCCGGTTCGTCGCGCCGCCCGATCGGGCGGCTGGCCAGCACGATCGGTTCATGGGCGTGCGCGAGCAGTGCCAGCGCCAGCTCATGCGTATTGATCTGGAGGCCGCCAGTCGCTTCCGGCGGGTAGCCGGTTTCGAGATAGAATAAAATTCGCACTTTCCCTGCGGCACCCGCCGCAAGGGCGGGTTAAAAATCGCCGTAATTCGGAATCGGCGGCGGCGGCAACTGGATGTTGCGGATTGTCTGGTTGGTTCCTTCGCGCAGACTAAGTAGTTCGTCCAGCCGTCGCAAATCGAATCCATACCAGTCGCCGGTGGCGATCAGCGAGTAGACCCAATCCGGCACGTCGCCGCTCGGCAGACGCTTCGGATCGTCGGTCGCCAGGAACGTCTTGTTGTCCGTCGTATCGGTCCCGGTGCCGCCTTCGAGCGCCTTCATCATTTCGGCCAGCTGCTCGGGCGGAATTTCGAACGGTGCGCCGGTGCCGGGAACCTGCACTGCGTACCCGCGCCGCGTGATCTCGGTCGTCGTACCGTCCGGGTTATTGATCGTCGTCTTGTCGCCGAACATGTGCACCACGACGTACGAGCCGTTCGGCTGCTGCTGCACGATCGAGATGCCGCCGCGAATGCCGATGGTGGCGACCGGCGTCTTGATGTCCATGTCCTGGGTCTTCGACAGCTTGCCGCCGACGAACCGCAACGTGCCGCGCGTCATCGACACGCTGGCCTTGCCGCTGTTGGTCGCTGGATCGAATACATAGCGGTCGAGCACGACGTCGGAGTTCGGGCCGACGGTCAACGCCGACTGGTCGACGAACAGCACATGCACCTGGCCCTTGGCGTCGGTCGTGATGCGCTCGTTCTGGAACAGCTCGTTGCCGACGAACAGCACGCGTTGCGCGCCGGGCACTTTTATCGCGCGGGCCGCCGGGTTGACCGTGTGCGCAACGCCGATCTTTGCGTTGTCCTGGGCCGCCACCGCTGCCGGCATCGCCGCCACCAGCGCCGTCGTCATCAGCAGTATGTGTTTGGTACCCATCGGGGTTTCCCTTCAGCTTAGAAACGGTAACGCACACCGACCGTCGCGGCGAAATCGTTGCGATCGTAGTTCGACAGATTGCCGTCGATCAGCATGTAATCGACCTGCTGGATGAACATCCAATTGTCGTCGACGCGCATCACGTGGGCCAGGCCGAGCCGAAGTTCTTCCTCGCGCCGCTTGGTCGTCGGATGCACGTTGGGGTCGGCGGCCATGTAATCGCGATGGTAATAGCCGACCGTGCCGGTCACGTTCCAACGCCGCGCCGCCCAGCTATAGGGCGACTCGTAGTCCCACGTCAGCGTTGCGTTGACGCCGACCTCGTAGAAATCCTGGTAGCTCGCCCGTGCGTCCGTATAGCGGCCGGTGACTTCGCCGAGCACCGCCAGATCCGTGTCGAGTTTGTACCCGACGCGCATGCGCCCGAGATGCTCGATGCCGGTCAGCCGGGTGGACGTATCGCGGCCACGGATGTTCTCGTAGCTCGCGTAGCGGCCCTGATAGGTCGCTTCGAACGCCCAGCGATCGCCGTACGGGACCGAAATGTCTAAGCCGCCGCCGATCGAAGACGAGTAGTAGCGATCGTCCAGGCCGATCACGAGGCCCATCACGAACGGCCGCACGTAAAGACCGGGATTGGTGCCCTGAACGAGCCGGAAGCGGGGCCCGGTGTTGAATTCGGCCAGCATGATGTTGGCTTCGTTGACCGCCGCCTGGCGCGCGAAATAGCCGACGAAATTGCTCACTAGCTTGGTTTCGTCGTTGGTCTTGAAATCGAACACATGGGTCGCGCGCGCGTGCAGCACCATGCTTACGTCGGGGCGCGATTTGACGCCGTTCGGCGTGCCGATGCCGCGCAGCACGACCGTACTGCCTTCCGGCGCCAGATTCGGATTGGTCTGGTACCGCGCGCCGAGCGAGATAGTGCCGTCGACATAACTCCTGGCTCCACGCTTCTCGATCTCGGCCAGATAGGCCTCGATGCGCACGCGCACCTCGGGCGGCAGGTTCGGCGATTGCAGGGCGCGGCGCAGATAGGTCTTCGCGGCGGGGAACGAGTTGAGCCGCATGTACAGCACGCCGATTTCCAGGCGCAGACGGGGCTGTTCCGGGTTGATCAGCAGCAGTCCCTCGAGCACCGCGATGGCGCCTTCGTAGTCGCCGGATTTCACCAGCTGCTGCGCGTACTTGTAGTTGAGGTTAATGTCGCCCGGCCTGCGCTGCAGTTCGTCGAACGTACGCTTCAGCTCGGCATCACTCGCAATATCGGCGCGCGCACCGTCGATGGGCGCGAAGCCGAATGCCGCCGCCACGAGCGCCGCCAGCGACGCATGTTTCAATCGACGCAACTCAAACCCCCTTGATCGAAAACGGCGAATCAACCGCGCGGCGCAGGTATGATTCATGAAAGAAGCGTACCAGATGGACAAAGAGAGGCGCAAAGCGAGTTTCGTTAAACGCCTGAGTCGTCGTTAATCAATCGTTCATGAAATCATTGAGCCGATCACCCAGGACCCGCGCGCCCGATGCGTTGTGCGTCTGAATAAAGGTCCATTCTGGAAATTAACGCTTTGACCGCAGGACCGGCCGCGCCGTGCGTGCTGTGGCCCTAGCCGCCGAGGCGCAAGTTCGCGCGCTCGGACAAGGTCCGTTCCCAAAGCGCAGCGACATGCGCCGGCTGGATTTCCGCGCGTGCGGCGTGCTGGCGGGCCGCGGCCGACAATTTCGCGTGCAGAGCATCGTCCCGCATGACCGAGTCGATTTGCGCCGCCCAGACATCGTACGGCGCATGCAACGCGACGATAATCCCGCCGGGCCCCACCGACTCGGGCAGTCCGCCGCGGTCGGAAGCGATCGCCGGAATGCCGGAGATTTGCGCCTCGCAGACGCTGCGCGCCCATGCTTCCTCCCACACGCTCGGCGCCAGCAGCACACGCGCGCGCGAATACAGCGTCCGCATGTCCTCGGTGGCCGGCCACCAATCGATGTTGCCGAGCTGCGCTGCGCGTTTGAAACAATAATTGCGCCACGGTTCGTCGAACCACCACGCCTCGGCCACGGTGAAGCGCACATGGCGCAGTCGCTCGGCCACGGCGAAAAAAATCTCGGCGCCTTTTTCCGCCGTGGGATTGATGAACAGCGCGGTCTTGCCGGTTGGTTCGACGCGATACAAATCGGGCTCGACCAGCGACGGGATGACCGCGGCATCGATGCCGAATTGCACGCGCATTCGGTCGCGCACGAAGGGCGATCCCGCCGTGTACCGGAAGAACGGGCTCGGCACCAGGCGTCCGCCCCAGCCGGTGGCGACGAGTTGCGATATATGCGCGATCGTCGGCAGATTGAGTTCCATGCAGCGGATCAGAATCGGCACGAACTTGCCGGCCGATTCGACGACCGTGACATCGATCGAATAGCGATCCGCGACCTCCGCCAATGCCGGCAGCGGATCGGCCGCGCGGATCGTCGTGTAGCCGAGCGCGTCGTCGACAAGCGGCGGCGCGTCGGCGGCGAGCGCGGGGGTCAACGCGAGGACGAAGCATTCGTGGCCGCGCATGCGCAAGGCCAGCGCCTTCTGATGGACGCTGATGTTCAGGCCCGCGGTGAATTCCGGCAGATGCGAGGAACGCAGGACGAAAAGGATACGCACAAGCCGAGCAAACGCCTTAGTCGTAGCAATAGGGATTGCACACCGGCGGCGGGACCGGGACCAGCACCGGGTTGAAAGTCTGGTGCTTGGCGAGGTCGTTGTTCGCAGCGCCGAGGATTTCCTCCAGCTTGCGCAGGTCGAGCCCGTGCCAGTCGCCCAGGCCGAGGCCGCCGAAATTGCCGATCATCGAATAGACCCAATCCGGGATATCCGTGCGCGGCGAGCGCGTCGGATCGTCGGTCGCGACGAAGGTTTTTCCTGCCGTCGAATCCCGCCCGGTGCCGCCTTCGAGTGCGGCCAGCAAGGCGGCCATCTGCGCCGCCGACAGTTCGAACGGCTGGCCGCCGGGCACCATCACGCCGAAGCCGCGGCGCGTCAGTTCGGTGATCGTGCCGTCGGCGTTCTTGATCGAGGTCTTGTCGCCGAACAGATGCACGACCAGGAACTGCCCGTTCGGCTGCTGCTGCACGATCGAGATGCCGCCGCGAATGCCGACGGTTGCGGTTGGCGTCTTGATCTCGACATCCTGGGTTTTCGACAGCTTGCCGCCGACAAATCTCAAGGTGCCGCGCGTCATCTGCAACGCCGCCTGGCCGGTGCCCTTGGCCGGGTCGAACACGAACTTGTCGAGCATGACGTCCGAGTTCGGGCCGACGGTCAATGCCGACTGATCGACGAACAGCACGTGCACCTGGCCCTTGGCGTCGGTCGTGATGCGCTCGTTCTGGAACAGCTCGTTACCGACGAACAGCACGCGCGGCTGGGTGGCGACCCGAATCGCCCGCGCCTGCGGATTGACCTCTTTGGTCGTGCCGATGCGGCTGTTGTCCTGCGCACTCGCGCCGGTCGCCACACCGGTCATCAGCGCCGTCGTCAAGAGCAGCCATTCGCGCGTACCCATGTGCGTGATCCTTTTCCTAGAAACGATACCGAACGCCGAGCGTCACCGCGAAGTCGTTCCGGTCATAGGTGGACAGATTGCCGGTCACGATCATGTAATCGACCTGCTGCACCACCATCCAATGGTCGTCCAGGCGGACGATGTTGGCCAGGCCGAGACGAAGTTCGTCCTCGCGCCGCTTGCTGGTCGGATGCACGGCCGGATCCGCGCCCTGATAGTCGCGGTGGTAGTAGCCGACCGAACCGGTCACGTTCCAGCGCCGCTGCGTCAGGTTGAACGGCGCCGGGTAATCCCACGTCGCGGTCGCGGCGATGCCGATTTCGTAGTAGTCGTAATACTTGACCTTGGCGTCCTTGTAGCGGCCGCTCAGTTCGCCCAGCAGCGTCAGATCGCTGTCGACGCGGACGCCGGCCCGGCCGCGCAGCATGTGGTCGTAGCCGGTCTGCAGGCTGGCGCTCGGGCTGACCGAAATATCCTCGTAGTTCAGCCAGCGGCCCTGATAGGTCGCTTCGAACGCCCAGCGGTCGCCGTACGGCATCGAGACGTCCACGCCGCCGCCGATCGCGCTACCGTAGAACTCGTCGTTCACGCCGATCAGGTTGCCGGTCACGTAGGGGCGCACATACAGACCCGGGCTTGTACCCTGGACGACGCAGAAACGCGGACCGGAGGTGACTTCGCCGAGCAGGATGTTGGACTGTTCGGTGCGCGCATAGCGCGAGAAATAGCCGACGCCCGTCGTCACCCAGGTCGTTTCGTCGTTGGTCTTGAAATCGTAGGTGTGCACGAATCGGCCGCTGACGATCGCGCTGAAATCGTCGCGCCGCTTCACGCTGTTGAACGCTTCGACGCCGCGCAACACGATGGTGCTCGATTCCGGCGCCAGGTTGGCGTTGGTCTCGTAGCGCATGCCGGTAGTGATGCTGCCGGTGAAGCTGTGGCGGCCGGCGCGCTTGTCGATCTCGCCGATATACGCTTCGATGCGCGTGCGGATATCGGCCGGCACGTCCGGCGATTCGAGGGCGCGCTGCAAATACGCCTTCGCCGTCGCGTAGTTGCCCATGCGCAGATAGAGCACGCCGATTTCCAGGCGCAGGCGCGGCTGGTTCGGGTTGATCAGCAGCAGCCCTTCGAGCGCCGACACGGCGCCTTCGAAATCGCCCGCCTTGACCATCAATTGCGCGTATTTATACGTAAGCTCGATGTTGCCCGGGTTCCGCATCAGTTGGGCATGGGTCTGCTTGATTTCGTTGTCCAGCGCGTCGTCCGCACGCGCCGTCGCCGAAACGCCGGCCGTGCCGAAAAACGCAATGAGCGCAGCCATCGCCGCGTGCTTTACTCTGCGCAAGTGCATCCCCTTTGTGTGCCTCGACGAATCGGCTGCAAAGCCGCCACCAGATCGATACCAGACAGTTAGCAGACTAAGGATTGCGAAGGCACACACGATTTGGAGAGAATTTTTGTTAGTATTAACGAAGGATTTAGAACTGTCTTTGTTGACCCGGCAGACCAAAGCGAGCCCCATCTCCGTTCGTTAAGCTTCACCCGGCCCGTCCTAAGCCAAACGGCGCCCAGCCACCGGTTCACATGTCTTACGCTTCGCTGCGCGATTTTATCTCCGCCCTTGAGGGGGCCGGCCAGCTGGTCCGGGTCAAGGAGGCGGTGTCGCCAGATCTGGAAATGACCGAAATCCAGACCCGCTTGCTGGCCGAGCAAGGCCCGGCCGTGCTGTTCGAGAACGTCGTCGGCCCCGGCGGCCGGCGCTACGACATGCCGGTGTTGGTCAACCTTTTCGGGACGGTCGATCGGGTCGCGCGCGGCATGGACCGCGAGGTGCAGGATCTGCGCAAGCTCGGCGAAACGCTGGCGTTTCTGCGCCAGCCGGAACCGCCCGGCGGCGTACGCGAAGCCTTCGAGATGCTGCCGCTGCTGCGCACGGTCATGACGATGAAGCCGAAAACCGTTTCGCGCGGGCCGTGCCAGGAAGTCGTTCTGACCGGCGCCGACATCGATCTGGATCGCTTACCAGTTCAGGTTTGCTGGCCAGGCGAGCCGGCGCCGCTGATCACCTGGCCGCTGGTGGTCACGCAAGGTCCGCACCCGGACAGCGACAGGCAGGATCATTTCAACCTCGGCATCTACCGCATGCAGGTGACCGGCCGGAACACCACGCTGATGCGCTGGCTGCGGCATCGCGGCGGGGCCCAGCATCACGCGCGCTGGGCGGCGGCGAAGCGCGATCCGCTGCCGGCCGCGGCCGTGATCGGCGCCGATCCCGGCACGATCCTGGCGGCGGTGACGCCGGTGCCGGATACGCTCTCGGAATATCAGTTCGCCGGCCTGCTGCGCGGCCGCAAGGCGGAACTGGTCGCGTGCAAGACGGTGCCGCTCAAAGTGCCGGCCGAGGCCGAGATCGTGCTCGAGGGCCATGTCTCGCTCGACGAGTTCGGCGACGAAGGTCCGTACGGCGATCACACCGGGTATTACAATTCGGTGGAGAAGTTCCCGACCTTCCGCATCAGCGCGATCACCATGCGCAGGCAGCCGATCTATCTTTCGACCTTCACCGGTCGCCCGCCCGACGAACCGTCGGTCCTGGGCGAGGCGCTCAACGACGTATTCGTGCCGCTGCTGCGCCAGCAGTTTCCGGAGATCGTCGATTTCTGGCTCCCGCCCGAAGGCTGCTCCTATCGCATCGCCGTCGTCGGCATGAAGAAAGCCTATCCGGGCCACGCCAAGCGCGTGATGAACGGCGTGTGGTCGTATCTGCGTCAGTTCATGTACACGAAATGGATCATCGTCGTGGACGACGACATCGATGCGCGCGACTGGAAGGACGTCATGTGGGCGATCTCCACGCGCATGGACCCGGCGCGCGACATCACGCTGATCGAGAACACGCCGATCGACTATCTGGACTTCGCCTCGCCCGAATCCGGCCTCGGCAGCAAGGTCGGGCTGGATGCCACCAACAAATGGCCCGGCGAGACCAAGCGCGAATGGGGCCGCAAGATCCGCATGAGCGACGACATCATCGAGACGGTCAGCCGCAAATGGCCCAATTACGGACTTCCCGGCAGCGGCAAGCCGATTTGGAAATGACCGGTAAGGCGGTAGAATAGTTTCTATGCGCGCATTGCTTGCCATCATCGGCGTCATCCTGCTGATCGGCGGCCTCGTCTGGGGTCCGGTCGGCGTCGCGTCGCGTCTGCAGGACCGGCTGCCCAATCAGTTCGACCGCCTGTCGCCGTCGGTGATATTTTCCGTCCCGTCGTCGCCGCGCGGCCAGAGCAGCGAACGCGTCGAGGGCGCCTATCGCCCGTACGAATGGGCCTTCACGCGCGCCCGCAGCGCCGAGGAAATTCGACTCATCAAGCGCAAGATCGACGGCGAATTGTCGGCGCGCGCCGAACTCTCCGGTCCGCGGCCGTGGAGCGCCGCGCCGCGCATCCTGCAAACCGCCCTGGCGCCGATGGTGCTGCTGATCGCCTTCGGCATGGCGTTGTGCTTTGCCAACGCAACCGCGTCGGCGATCGTCGGCGCGGCTGCCGGCGCGTTGCAGGAATTGTTCTTCATCCTGCCGACCATTACCGGCGGCGAAATCCATTGGGTCCTGATGAGCGCGCTCGGCGGGTTTCTGGCCGGCCTAGTCGCGCATGCGACTGCCGGTCGCGCGGTCAAGACGCTGCGTGCCAGGGCGCCATCCAGGCCGAGTTCCACGGCGACGGCGCCGGTCAATGTGCCCGCACCGTCGACCGGTGCGGCGAAGGGCGTCGGCTCCACGCTGGCGGCCGGCCGGGCGACGCCGCTGCGCGTCGCGGCCCCGACGATTACCGGCAACGTCCAATATCACGGCGCTGTCGTGCAGCGCCGGCCGCGTTAGCGCGCGCATGGCGCAGAAGGTCGCTTTCGTCACCGGCGCCACCGGATTTCTCGGCCTCAATCTGGTCGAACAGCTCTGCGCCTCGGGATGGCAGGTCACGGCGCTGCACCGATCGACATCGTCGCTCGACACGCTGCGCCGCTTTCCGGTCGCGCTCGCGCAATCGCATCTGCTCGATCCGGATGGGCTGAAGCGCTCGATTCCCGAAAATGCCGACTGCGTGTTTCATGTCGCCGGCAACACGTCCGTGTGGTCGCACAACAACGGCACGCAGCTGCGCGACAATGTCGACGGCACGCGCAATATCGTCGCCGCGGCGCGCGCGAAGGGGGTTCGGCGCTTCGTCCATACGTCGACCTGGAATGTCTATGGTTTCGATCAGGGCCCGCTGCGCGAGGATATGCCGAAGCGCGGTCAGCGCAGTTGGATCAACTACGCGCGCACGAAATTTTACGGCGAAATGGTGGCGCTGGCGGCCGGCGAACGGGGTTTGCCGGTCGTCGTGCTCAATCCGTGCCATATCGTCGGACGCTACGATGCGCATAATTGGGCGCGCATGATCCTGATGGCGGACCGGGGCAAGCTGCCGGGCATCCCGCCGGGCAGCGGCGAATTCTGTCATGCGGTCGAGGTTGCCCGCGCGCACATCGCGGCGGCCGAACGCGGCCGGCCGGGCGAGAATTATCTGCTCGGCGGCGCGGTTGCGTCCTACGCCGACTACGTCGCGGAAATCGGCGCGCAGCTCGGCAAGAAAGTGCCGCGGCGCGTGCTCGCGCCGTGGCTGCTGCGCAGCTATGCGCGCGTCGCCGCCGGCATCGCCGGCTTGACCGGCAGGGAACCCGATGCCACGCCGGAAGGCGTGGCGCTCGCGCTCGCCCACGGCCGCACGGCGACCGACAAGGCCGAACGCGAACTCGGCTACCGCAAGGCGCCGCTCGCGACGATGGTCAAGGACGCCGTCGACTGGCTGCGCGCCGAAGGCAAATTGAAGAGTTAAACGATTTCTTCAACCTCATCCTCAGCCGCGTGCTCTTGCGCGCGAGTCGGAGGATGGGTCAAGGACGAAATCTGACGGCCATCCCATGCTTCGACTCGGCGCAAGTGCGCCGGCTCAGCATGAGGTCCGAAAATAAATGGCGCGCTTTAGCTTCATTCATCGGCACCCGTTTTCCGCTACACTCGCGCCATGGTTTCGCGTTACCGCAATTTCGTCACGCATCTTGAATGTGCGCTGACCGGCGAGATTTATCCGGCCGGGCAGGTGCATGGCATGTCCAAGGCCGGACGGCCGCTGGTGGTGCGGTACGATCTGCCGGCGCTCAAGGCGGCTCTTGCGCGCGACGATATCGAGCGCCGCCCCGGCGGCTTGTGGAAGTACCGCGAATTTCTGCCGGTGGTGCACGACGAGAATGTGATCGTGCGCGGCGAAGTCGCAACGCCGCTGATCCGCCTGGAAAATCTGGCGCCCGCGGGAGCGGAAATCTGGATCAAGGACGAGGGCAGGCTGCCGACCGGCTCGTTCAAGGCGCGTGGCTTGGCGCTCGCGGTATCGATGGCCAAGGAACTCGGGCTCAGGCATCTCGCCATGCCGACCAACGGGAACGCGGGCGCCGCGCTCGCCGCCTACGCGAACGCCGCCGGCATACGCGCCACGGTGTTCTGTCCGGACGACACGCCGCCGCTCAACATTGCCGAAATCGAGATGCAGGGCGTCGAGGTTCATCGCGTCAAGGGCCTGATCAACGATTGCGGAAGACTGGTCGGCGAGGGCGCGGCGCGCGGCGACTGGTTCGACGTTTCAACGCTCAAGGAGCCCTACCGGATCGAAGGCAAAAAGACGATGGGGCTGGAGCTGGCCGAGCAGTTCGGCTGGGAGCTGCCCGATGCGATATTCTATCCGACCGGCGGCGGCACCGGCTTGATCGGCATGTGGAAGGCATTCGCCGAGTTGCGGGCGATCGGGTGGCTGGGCCCGAAGCGGCCACGCATGATTGCCGTACAGGCGCGCGGCTGCGCGCCGATCGTCAAAGGTTTCGAAGACGGTGTCGAGCATGTGCCGCTGTGGCCGAATGCCCATACGATTGCCGCCGGCATCCGCGTGCCGGTCGCGATCGGCGACTTTATAATTCTGCGCGCAGTGCGCGAATCGGGCGGCTTCGCGCTCGCCGTTGACGATGCGGCGATCATCGCCGCGCGCAACGAGGTGGCGCGGCGCGAAGGCATTTTGTTGTGTCCCGAAGGTGCCGCAACCTGGGCGGCGTATAAGCTTGCGCTGACTCAAGGCCGCATCGCCGCCGGCGACCGCTGCGTGCTGTTCAATTGCGCCAGCGGGTTGAAGTATCCGTTGGCGTGACCGTGTCATCCCGGCCGAAGCGTCCTTCGACAAGCTCGGGATGAGGGCGAAGAGCCGGGAGCCAGTCTTTCCGCCTGTGCGATGGACCCCGGATCGGCGCTCCGCAAGTGCGGGGCTTGTTCGGGGTGACATCGAGATAACGACGACGCCAATCCGAGTCGCAACCAGCACCTTTCGGTGCGCGATCCCAGCACCTATATAGAGTGCAACGACTCCGCGTTTTCCGCCGCCACCAGATGGTCCCCCTGCATGTCCGCCAAAGCCGATCCCCGCGAGCTGCTGTCCGATTTGATCCGTCACGCGCGCACGCTCGGCGCCGATGCGGCCGATGCGCTGCTGGTCGAAGGGGCGGCGCTCTCGCACGCCCAGCGCATGGGCCGGATCGAGAAGCTCGAACGTCAGGAAAGCCAGGATCTCGGCCTGCGCGTGCTGATCGGCAAACGTCAGGCGATGGTTTCCGGCGCCGTGCTCGACCGTGCGACGCTGCACGCTTTGGCCGAACGCGCGGTCGCCATGGCGCGCGTGGTGCCCGAAGACGAGTTCTGCGGACTGGCCGATCCGAGCCAGATCGCAACCTCGTTTCCGACCATCGATCTCGACGATCCGGTCGAACCGGCGTCCGAAACGCTGATCGCCCGCGCCAAGGCGGCGGAAGAATCGGCGCTGGCCGTCAAGGGCATCACCAATTCCGAAGGCGCCGAGGCCTCGTGGGGCCGCAGCCGCGTGACGCTTGAGGCATCGAACGGGTTTTTCGGCAGCTATGCGCGTTCGAGCCAAAGCATCTCGGTATCGGTAATCGCCGGCGAAGGCACCGCGATGGAGCGCGATTACGACTGGCATTCCGCCGTGTACGGCGCCGATCTCGAAGATCCCGCAACGCTCGGCAGACGTGCGGCGGAGAAAGCCATCAAGCGCCTCAACCCGCGCCGGCCGAAAACCGCCAAGCTCCCGGTCGTTTACGATCCGCGCGTGTCGAATTCCATGATCGGGCATTTTCTCGGCGCCATCAACGGCGCCGCGATCGCGCGCGGGACGTCTTTCCTGCGCGACCAGCTCGGCAAGGATGTGTTCGGCCAGCACGTATCGATCGTGGAAGACCCGCACCGTCAGCGCGGGCAGCGCTCCCGGCCGTTCGACGCCGAAGGCATCGCGACGCAAAAATACGACCTTGTTCGAAACGGCGCGCTGACCACGTGGCTGCTCGATCTGCGGTCGGCGCGTCAGCTGCAGCTGAAGTCCACCGGTCACGCCGGACGCGGCACCTCGGGTCCGCCCTCGCCATCGGCGAGCAACGTGTATCTCGCGGCCGGCAGCAAGACCCCGGCCGGGTTGATCGGCGAGATCGAGCAGGGGATCTACGTCACGGAACTTATCGGCTTCGGCGTCAACGGCATCACCGGCGATTATTCGCGCGGCGCCGGCGGCTTCTGGATCGAGAAGGGCCAGCTGACCCATCCGATCAACGAAATCACCGTGGCCGGCAATCTCAAGGACATGTTCAAGGCGCTGACGCCGGCCAACGATCTGAATTTCCGCTATGGCACCGACGCGCCCACGCTGCGCATCGACGGGATGACGATTGCGGGCGCGTAAATCTTCTCAGGGCATCAGTACGCGCAACGCTGCCGGCACGCATTCGACCGTCACCGGCAGCCGCCCGGCGATCTCGCCGTCGGCCTGGAGCGGCTCGCTCGATGGCCCGCGTAAAGTGACCTGCGCCGCCGCAATGATTTTCACGTCGGATCGATCGGGCAGGCGCCCAGCGAACAGCGCGATTCCGTACCCGAGCATTGCCCAGCGCGTGCCGCCCACCATCAGCACGACGTGAAGTTTGTCGTCGTCCCAACGCGCGTCTGGGGCAATCGTGTAGGGTCCCGCATGGAACTTCTGGTTCGCCACGATGATCCAGTGCGCGCGATGCGCGACGCCATCGATGTCCGCCTCGTATACGATCGGCCGGAAATGCAGAAACTGGCGCCACGTTTCCCAGGCATAGGCAAACCGGCCGGTCAGGCGCTTGAGGCGCAGATTCAAATGCTCGACCACGCGCGCGTCCGGGCCGCAGCTGATCATCAGCGCGAAGTACCGGTCGCCGAAGCGGCCTAACTTGATCGGGGTGGGCGAAGCGGTGGCGATTGTCTCGGCGATCCGTTCGGCGCGGCGCCGCAGGCCGACGGATGCGGCGAAGATGTTCGCCGTGCCGAGCGGAACGACCCCGAACGGCATCGTGCTGCCGACCAATCCGTTGATCGTCTCGTAGATCGTGCCGTCGCCGCCGGCGGCGATCACGGCGTCGAAGCGTTCCGTCGTCGCGGCGCGCGCGAGCTCGGTGGCGTGACCGGCGCGTTCGGTCGTCCGCAGCGTCACGACCACGTTTCGTCTGCCCAGGGCGACCAAAGTGGCATCGAACAGCGCGCGTCGCCGCCTTCCGGCGGTAGGGTTCAGGAGGATCAGCACGTGGCGCGCCCGCGCGATCCCTTCTTGTCGTTCCGTCATGGCGCTTTCATACGCCGCACAATGCCCGCGCGCACGCGATTTCGCCGATTTGCCGCGCAGTTTCATCCAACTGTCACGGATCCGTAAAATCTGTGCAATGGCTCTAAGTTAAAGAGATTCCAGGGAAAACAGGCGTTCCTTCGGGGTCCATTGACAGCGCGACAACCCAGCGAAGCGAGGCGCCGCCATGCTCGCGTGTGCGTCCCGGACGGCGGAACGGGAAACGGCGCGCCATGACGGTGATGACCGATCCGGGCAAGCTCGACCCGTCCGCGCGCGTCCGTCGCTACCGCGCCATCTGGATTTCAGACGTGCATCTCGGCACGCGCGGTTGCAAGGCTGAATTCCTGCTGGACTTCCTGCGCGCGACCGAATCGGATTTCCTCTATCTCGTCGGCGACATGATCGACGGCTGGCGTCTGAAGCGCCACTGGTACTGGCCACAGGCCCACAACGACGTGGTGCAGAAGATCCTGCGCAAGGCGCGCAAGGGCACGACCGTCGTCTACCTGCCCGGCAATCACGACGAAGTGGCTCGGCAATTCCTGCATTTGAAGATCGGCGAAATCACCGTGGCCCCGGAGGCGATTCACGAGGCCGCGGACGGCAAGCGCTATCTCGTGCTGCACGGCGATCAATTCGACGCCGTGGTGCGCTATGCCAAGTGGCTGGCGTTCCTCGGCGACCGCGCCTATGCCGCGGCGCTGGTCGGCAATCATTGGGTCAATCTCGCGCGCCGCGCGCTCAACCTGCCGTATTGGTCGCTGTCGGCGTATCTCAAGCGCAAGGTCAAAAACGCGGTCGAATATATCGGACGGTTCGAGGCGGCTGTCGCACGCGAAGCGAACCGGCGCGGCGTCGACGGCGTTGTCTGCGGGCACATCCATCACGCCGAAATCCGCGCGATCGAAGGCGTGACCTACTGCAACGACGGCGATTGGGTCGAAAGCTGCACCGCGCTGGTCGAGGAGTTCGACGGCACGTTGCGCATCCTGTACTGGGTCGCCGATCCCGCCGCGTTCATCGCCAGGCCGAAACGCGCCCGCACGGTCGCGCACACCCGCGATCCCGTCGAGGCCGATTGATGCGTATCCTGCTCGCGACCGATGCATGGTTTCCGCAGGTCAACGGCGTGGTGCGCACGCTCGATACGGTGCGTCGCGAACTGCTTGCCCTGGGACACGACGTGTTGGTCGTCGCGCCCGACCGCTTCAAGACGATTCCGTGCCCATCCTACCCGGAGATCCGCCTCGCCTTCGGCGTGCTGCCGCGGCTGCGCAAGTTGATCGCCGAGTTCCAGCCCGAAGCGGTCCATATCGCGACCGAAGGTCCGATCGGCTGGGCCGTGCGGCGGTTCTGCCTGCGCCGGGGTTGGCCGTTCACCACCGCGTTCCACACCAAGTTTCCCGAATATGTCCATGCGCGCTGGCGCGTACCGGTCGGTTGGAGCTACGCGCTGATGCGCCGGTTCCACCGCCCGTCGTCCGGCATCATGGTGGCGACCGAATCGCTGGCCAAAGAGTTGAGCGCGCGCGGGTTCGAGAATATCCGCGCCTGGACGCGCGGCGTCGATACCGAGTTGTTCCGTCCGCGCGCCAAGGGTTGGCTCGGGGCCGATCGACCGATCTTCATGTTCGTCGGCCGCGTGGCGGTCGAGAAGAACATCGAGGCATTCTTGGCGCTCGATCTGCCGGGCACCAAGTTCGTCGTCGGCGACGGGCCGCAGCTGGAGTCGTTGCGCGCAAAGTACCGCGCGGTGCGGTTCACCGGCTATCGCCAAGGCGAGGAACTTGCCGCCACCCTGGCCGAGGCGGACGTGTTCGTGTTCCCCAGCCTGACCGATACGTTCGGACTGGTCCTGTTGGAAGCGCTCGCCTCGGGCGTGCCGGTCGCGGCGTTTCCGGTCACCGGGCCGATCGATGTCGTGCTCGACGGCAAGGTCGGCGCGCTCGATACCGATCTGCGTCGCGCCGCGCTCGAAGCGCTGCAGAAATCGCCGGACGCCTGCCGCGCCTATGCGCTCGGCTATTCGTGGCGGCGCTGCGCGGAGATATTTCTTGGGCACCTGCGGCCGTTTGGCCAGCCGGCAACCGATCACCAGCGCAAGATCAGCGCGCCGTCCTTCACTTCATAGCTGCGGAACTGGCGCAGTCCGCTCAGCCCGAACAGCGAAAGATCGTCTTCCCGCTTGCCGCTGCTGACGTGCGCGCGCACGTCGTCGAGCGTCACCGGTCCGATCCGCATTTGGGGGATCGTGACCGCCGCGGCCGTGGTCCGGCCGTTGGCGGTGCTGACCACGCGGTCGTAGGTCAACTGGTCCGGCTTCAGGCCGATCCGTTCGGCATCGCCGCGCGAAAGACTGACGAAGGTGGCGCCGGTGTCGACCATCAGCCGCAGCGCCCTGCCGTTCACTTCCGCGCGCAGGTAGAAGTGCCCGTCCTGCGACGCGCGCACCGTCATCTCGCGATCGCCGGTCGCGCGCACCGTCGACGGGTCGAGTTCGCCGATCACGCGGTTCTTGACGAAGCCGAGCTCGTCGCGAAACGAGTAGCCGACCAGCAGCACCACGCCCAGGCCGATCCAGATCGCCGCCGCCTTTACGACCTTGCCGGCGCCGCCCCAGTCGCGTTGGCGCAGCACGATGGCGGCGACGACCGCGGCGAGGCCGGTCGCCGAGGCCATTTCGGCATTGGACAGATTGGCGCTCGGCAGCGCGTTGAGCACGAAGAACACCACCGCGCCGAGCACCAGCGCCGGCACCAGCCAGCGCAGCACGCGACCGAAGCCACCCGGTCGCGGACCGCCCGGCGGCGGCGCCCGGTCCGGCGAATTGCGACGCGGATCGAAGTGCGGTGTCGGCATGGCGCTTGCGTCGTTACGCCTCGGTGCCGCCGACCGTGATCTGGTCGATCAGCAGCGTCGGCTGGCCGACGCCGACCGGGACGCCCTGGCCGTCCTTGCCGCAGGTGCCGACGCCCGGATCGAGCGCCATGTCGTTGCCGATCATCTTGACCTTGGTCAGCACGTCTGGCCCGTTGCCGATCAGCGTGGCGCCCTTGACCGGCTTGCCGATCCTGCCGTTCTCGATGCGGTAGGCCTCGGTGCAGGTGAACGTGAACTTGCCGTTGGTGATGTCGACCTGGCCGCCGCCGAAATTGACCGCATAGAGCCCGTTCTTGACCGAGGCGAGAATTTCCTTCGGCTCGTGCCGGCCGCCCAGCATGACGGTATTCGTCATGCGCGGCATTGGATGATAGGCGTAGCCCTGGCGCCGCCCGTTGCCGGTCGGGCGCATGTTCATCAGGCGCGCATTCAGGCGATCCTGGATATAGCCGACCAGAATGCCGTCTTCGATCAAGACCGTGCGCGAGGAGGGCGTGCCTTCGTCGTCGACCGTCAGCGAGCCGCGCCGGTCCGGCATGGTGCCGTCGTCTATCACGGTCACGCCGGGTGCGGCCACGCGCTGGCCCATCAGGCCGGCGAACGCCGAGGTTTTCTTGCGGTTGAAGTCGCCTTCCAGCCCGTGGCCGATCGCTTCATGCAGCAGAATGCCCGGCCAGCCGGGCCCCAAGACCACCGGCATCTCGCCGGCCGGGGCAGGGGAGGCGTTCAGGTTGACGAGCGCCTGGCGCATCGCTTCTTCGACTTGTGCCTGCCACTTGTCCGGCTGAATCCAGGCGTCATAAGCGGCGCGACCGCCGACGCCGGCGCTGCCGCTTTCCATGCGACCGTTCTCCTCGACCACGACCGATACATTGAGCCGCACCAGCGGGCGGATGTCGGCGGCACGTTCGCCGCCGGCGCGGATGATCTGCACCGCACGCCACTCGCCGGACAGCGAGGCCGACACTTGGCGCACGCGCTTGTCGAGTCCGCGGGCATAGGCGTCCATGTCGGCCAGCAGCTTGACCTTGGCGGTGAACGGCGTCTCGGCCAGGGGATTGGCATCGGTATAGAGCATCCGGTTGGTGCCCGGCGGCGCCAACGCCAGCTCGCCCGTGTGCCCCGCGCTGATCGCCTTGACCGTCTGCGCCGCACGCTTGATCGCCTCCTCCGACAGCACGGAAGCATGGGCAAAGCCGGTCGCTTCGCCGGCGATGGCGCGCAGGCCGAAGCCCTGGCTCTGGTCGTAACTGGCGCTCTTCAGCTTGCCGTCATCGAACACCAGGCCTTCGGACTGGCTGTATTCGAGGAACAGCTCGCCATCGTCCGAGCCATTCAAGGCGTCGCCGACCAGCCGCTCGACGCGTTGGCGGTCCAGGTCGGCACGGTTGAAGAACAGGTCGTCGGTTGCGGCGAGATGGCTCATGAAAAACCTTTGGACCGGGCAATGGCGGCACGCTGCCGCGCGGGGGACGATGGGGAGTTTCGGGACGTCACGGTGAAATATAGGCAGCTTGCAGCGAAATTGCAGCGTCCGCGCCGCGCGGCGCGGCCACGGACCGACCATGCCGGGGCTATGGCGGCGGCAATTTTCACGCCCGACCGGGCGCGCGGCCGAATCGGCGCGAACCCCTTATTTTTGGCGGTTTTCCGCCATTTATGCGACAGTAAGTCGCACACTCTCCGCTGGTCATTCGGGGGGCCGGGAAATACCCTCTCCGGCACATCGAAAGGCCCGCTCCAGGGCCTGTCCGCGCTCGAAAAAAAGCGTCGCTCCGCGGCGTTTCCTGCGGGTTGCGGATGGTAGGGGAGGGTCTCCGATCGACATGGCGCCAATTTACGGGATCGTGGGGATGTTGTTGAAAAGGATGCGCGCGTTGTGCGCCGTGCTGGCGAGCGCCATGGGCGCTCTCGGGTTTACGCTGACAAGTTCGGCGCTGGCGGCTCAGCCGGAGGATTGGCGGCTTGGTTTCCAGGATTCGGTGACGCCGCTCGGCGACGAAATTCACAGCTTCCACAATCTGCTGCTGATCATCATCACCGTCATTACGCTGTTCGTGATGGTGCTGCTGGCCTGGGTGATGATCCGCTATCGCGAAAAGCGCAACCCGGTGCCGTCCAAGACCACGCACAACACGGTGGTCGAAGTGTTGTGGACTGTGGTGCCGATCCTGATTCTGGCGCTAATCGCTATCCCATCGTTTCGGTTGCTCTACAAGGTCGATCGCGCGCCGGCCGATCAGGCCTGCCTGGATCAACGCAAAAAAGACCGCACGGTCAAGTGCGAGCCCAAGGTCGATCTAACGATCAAGGCCAAAGGCCTGCAGTGGTACTGGGCCTACGAGTATCCGGACAACGGCAATTTCCAGTTCGAGAGCCGGCTGGTCTGCCGGTCCGCCAAGGAATGTGCGGATAAGGCCAAGGATTTCGGCGGCAAGGTGCCGTTGCGCCTGCTCGATGTCGACAATCAAGTGGTCGTGCCGGTGGGCGCGAACGTGCGCGTCATCGTCATCGGCATGGACGTGATCCACGCCTGGACCGTGCCGGCGTTCGGCGTCAAGGTCGACGCCAATCCGGGCCGCGCGAACGAAGTGTGGTTCCGCGCCCTGAAGGAAGGCACGTACTACGGTCAGTGTTCCGAACTGTGCGGGGCCGACCACGCCTTCATGCCGATCGCCGTCAAAGTCGTCTCCCAGGACGCCTTCAAGGCCTGGCTCGAAGAGGCGAACAAGAAATTCGACAAGGTCGAAAAGCCCCGCGCCGAAGTCAAACCGGCGAAGTAATCGCGCGCATGCGAAGCGAACAAGTTTCGTTGCTCTGAAAGGACGGAATATGAGCCAGGGTAACACCACCGCTCACAAGGAAATCCACCTCGACCACGGCGCCGGGCACGACGCGCACGCCAACCCGACGGGATGGCGCCGGTTCGTCTATTCGACGAACCACAAGGACATCGGCACGATGTACCTGATTTTCGCCATCGTGGCGGGTTTGATCGGCGCCTTCTTCTCGGTCTGGTTCCGCGCCGAATTGGCGTCTCCGGGCAACCATGGCTTCGTCGTCGACAATCACTTCTTCAACGTGCTGGTCACCGCGCACGGCCTGATCATGGTGTTCTTCATGGTCATGCCAGCGATGATCGGCGGGTTCGGCAATTGGATCGTCCCGATCATGATCGGGGCACCCGATATGGCGTTCCCGCGCATGAACAACATCAGCTTCTGGCTGCTGATCCCGTCGTTCGCGCTGCTCATTCTGTCCGCTGTAATTGGCGGCGGCGCGGGCACCGGGTGGACCGTCTATCCGCCGTTGTCGTCCGCGCAACCCGGCGCTCATCAAGGCCCCGCGGTCGATATGGCGATCTTCGCGCTGCATCTTGCCGGTGCGTCGTCGATCCTCGGCGCGATCAATTTCATCACCACGATCTTCAACATGCGTACGCCGGGCATGACGCTGCACCGCATGCCGCTGTTCGTTTGGTCGATCCTGATCACCGCGTTCCTGCTGCTGCTGTCGCTGCCGGTTCTGGCCGGCGCCATCACCATGCTGCTGACCGACCGCAATTTCGGCACCACGTTCTTCAATCCGGCCGGCGGCGGCGATCCGATCCTGTACCAGCATCTGTTCTGGTTCTTCGGCCATCCGGAAGTCTACATTCTGATTCTGCCCGGCTTCGGCATTATCAGCCAGATCGTTTCGACCTTCTCGAAGAAGCCCGTGTTCGGCTATCTCGGCATGGCTTACGCCATGGTCGCGATCGGCTTCATCGGCTTCATCGTGTGGGCGCATCACATGTACACGGTGGGCCTCAGTGTCGATACGCGCGCTTATTTCACTGCCGCGACGATGGTCATCGCCGTGCCCACCGGGGTGAAGATCTTCAGCTGGATCGCCACCATGTGGGGCGGCTCGATCCAGTTCAAGACGCCGATGCTGTGGGCGATCGGTTTCATCTTCCTGTTCACGGTCGGCGGAGTGACCGGCGTCGTGCTGGCCAATGCCGGCATGGACGTGGCGTTGCATGATACCTATTACGTGGTGGCGCATTTCCACTACGTGCTGTCGTTGGGCGCGGTGTTCGCGATCTTCGCCGCGTTCTATTACTGGTTCCCGAAAATGTGCGGCCGCATGTATCCGGAATGGGCCGGCAAGCTGCATTTCTGGGTCACCTTCGTCGGCGTCAACATCACCTTCTTCCCCATGCATTTCCTGGGATTGCAGGGTATGCCCCGGCGCTATTCCGACTATCCGGACGCGTTCGCCGGCTGGAACTACGTGGCTTCGATCGGCTCGTATCTCAGCTTCCTCGGCGCGATCTTCTTCATCGGTCTGGTGTTCTACACGCTGCGCCGGGGCAAGCCCGTGGGGGCAAATCCGTGGGGCGAGGGTGCGACGACGCTGGAGTGGAAAGTGTCCTCGCCGCCGCCGTTCCACACGTTCGACGAATTGCCGCGCGTGTCCGAACCCAAGGGCCATTGACCGGCCGACCGGGAGCCAAAGCGCATGACGCCGTCCGCCGAATTGCACGCGATGATCGCCGCCGGGACCGTTCCCGGCGGCGCCGTCACCGATGCGGCGCTGGCCAATTGGGGCACGTCGTCTGCGGGCGACTACGTCCAGCTGCTGAAGCCGCGCGTGATGTCGCTGGTGGTGTTTACCGGTCTGGTCGGGCTGTACCTGGCGCCCGGACAATTGCATCCGGTGCTGGCTGCAGTAGCCGTGCTGTGCATTGCCGTCGCGGCGGGCGCCGCGGGCGCCATCAACATGTGGTACGACCGCGACATCGACGCGGTCATGTCGCGCACCCAGGCGCGCCCGATCCCGGCTGGTCGCGTGCAACCCGCCAACGCCCTGGCGTTCGGCATCGTGCTTGCGGTTGCCGCGGTATCGCTGATGGGCTTGGCGCTCAACTGGGTCGCCGCGGCACTGCTCGCGCTGACCGTCGCATTCTACGTTTTCGTCTACACGATGTGGCTCAAGCGGCGCACGCCGCAGAACATCGTGATCGGCGGCGCTTCGGGCGCGTTCCCGCCGATGATCGGCTGGGCGGCCGTGACCGGCGATATCAGCCTGTTCCCGGCGCTGCTGTTCTGCATCGTGTTCATGTGGACGCCACCGCATTTCTGGGCGCTGGCCTTGTACCGCGAAGGCGATTATGCGCGCGCCGGCGTGCCGATGCTGCCGGTGGTTGCCGGCAAGCGCGAAACCAAGAAGCAGATCCTGCTTTACACGCTGCTGCTGCTGCCCTTGACCTTGGCGCCCACGCTGCTCGGCTTCGCCGGCTGGATATACGGCGCCGCGGCGCTCGTGCTGTCGTCGCTGTTCCTCGCCTGTGCGGTCGCCATCTGGCGCGACGCCGGCGATACCGCGGCCAAGCGCACCTTCGCCTATTCGATTCTCTACCTGTTCCTGATTTTCGTGGCCCTGGTCGCCGATAAGGCGCTGGCCGGGTGGCTGTGATGGCGGCGCGCAGGCAGATGACCGATCTGGAAAAACGCCGCCGCGGTCGCAATCTTGCGCTGCTCGCGGTGCTACTCGGCACGGTGGTGCTGTTTTACGTGCTTTCGATGGTTCGTATAGGTTCGCAACTGTGATGGCTTCCGTCG
>JBFWYO010000058.1:0-32245 GCA_050186335.1 Alphaproteobacteria bacterium
GCCATTTCAATAGAACAGCCGCGGGATCGCGCGGTCAAATGCGAACTTGTCCTGCGCGCATATCGGGAAGGCATGCGGCCGTGGCGGGCGCCATGTGGAACGGGCAAGGCGCCCGCCACGGCCGAGGCGGCGCGTCATGGCCCCTTGATCACCCGCACGACGCGCCATTCACCCTTCTGCACGACGGTACCGCCAAGCTGCTTGTTGCCTTGGTGGTCCTTCGCCGTGAAGCTCTCCGGAAAGAATACGTCGAAGCCGCCCATCTTGGCCGGCCCGGCATCCTTCAGGTTCGACCACGCGGCGATCATCTTGGCGCGCGTGACGTCCTTGCCGGCCGCCTGCAGCGCCTGTGCCACCACGAAGGCCGAGCCGTAGCCGATCACGTCGTAGGCGTTCGGCCGGCCCTGCGGCATCGAGCCGAGCTGCTTCTTCAGGGCCGCTTCGAAATCCTGAATCGGCTTGGCGTTCTGGCCCGGAAAGTACGGCCCGTTGAAGTAACCGCGAATGCCGTCGGCATCGCCGATGATCGGCACGATGGCGCGATTGACGGCCGAACCGTCGACCACGAACCGGAGCTTCTTCAGGCCCATGTCGTGCGCCTGCTTGATGGCAAAGCCGGCTTCCGAAAAGCTGCCCAGGATCAGGATCGCGTCGACCTTCGCGCGGTTGAACGAGACCATTTGCGACGTGTAGTCGCGCGCGGCCTGGTCGAACTGTTCGACCACGTATTCCATCTTCTGGCTCTTCATCGCCGCTTCGACGGCTTTCAAGGTCGCCTGCGGAAACGCGTAGGTACCGGCCAGCACGCCGATCTTGGTCGGCTTGTAATCGTCCCGCAGTTGGCTGATCAGCGCGAGCGCCGCATTGTCGATCGTCACGATCGCGCCGTGGAACACATTATCGGCGAACGGTTCGCGGATAATGGGCGTCGAGCCGAATAGATTGTACGTGGGAATGCCGTTGCTGCGCACATAGTCGGCGGCCGCGGCCGCGCCGGTGCTGCCCGAGGCAAGGATCAGCGTGAATACCTTATCCTGCTCGACCAGCTTCTTGACCGCGGCGATGCTTTCCGCCGGGGTCAGCGCATGCTCTTACAGCATCTTGATCTTGCGGCCGTGAATGCCGCCTTTGCCGTTGATCTCGTTGAAGCCCAAGGTCAGCCCGTCGCGGCCCGGCACGCCGACGAACGACAGCGGCCCGGTCAGCGCGCCGATCGCGCCGACCAGCACCTCGCCGTTGGTGATGCCCTGTTCCGCGCGCGCGGCCGGCGGCGCCAGGGCGATGCAAGCTGCCAACGCCAAGGCGGCGCCGGCGACGAAGCTGCGTCGCGTCAATTTCCTGCTTGAAACGTCGATCATGAAATCCCCTCTTGTCTCGCGAATGGCCCATCGGTTCGGCGGCTCGCCATCCGGGGTTCGCGCGCCGCCGGATTTGCTCGCTTCAATCCAAACAGCGCGTTTCGGTAGCGGTCAAATGCCCGTTTGTCCCGGCATTATGCATTTCCGATATATGGCGCGGAAACCGCCGGGTCGCGCGACGTCGGCGCCATATCGTCGGTGAATTTCAAGCCGACAAATTGGCATTTGACGATCGGGCGCGATTCGCCGTCTGCTGACGCCGAGCAACAATCGTGCGCGAGGGGCCGGCCAGTGTCGTCGAACGAGCAGCGCCAGCCGGCCCATACCGGGGCCGGCGGAATGCAAGCCATATCGAGTCCGCGTGGCCGCCGCGCGAGCATGGACGTGTCGTACGGAGGCACATCGAGACGCGCATGTTGAACCGCCCATGTTGAACCGCCCATGTTGAACCGCCCATATTGAACCGCACATGTTGAACCGCACATGTTGAGCGAACTCTCCACCGTCCTGATCGGCGGCGCGAAATTCGGCGCCATCTACGCGCTCGCGGCGATCGGCGTCGTGGTCATTCACAAGGCCACGCGCACCGTCAATTTTGCCCACGGCGCCCTGGTCATGCTTGGCGCATTCGGCAGTTACCTCATCGTCGTCCACTACAAGCTGCCGTATTGGTTGGCCTATGTGCTTGTGCCGCCCGTCATCGGCGGTGTCGCCGCCGGCCTGGAGCTGGCGATCCTGCGGCCGTTGCGCCGGGCGGATTTGTTCACCGTGGTAATCGCCACCGTGTTTCTCGGCATCGCCTTGGCGGAAGGTTTCCGGCTGGTCTACAAAGCGGAATTGCTCGCCGTGCCGGCCGCCTTCAGCGGCTCGCCGTTGATCATCGATACCGTCGTCCTCACGCAGGATACGATGTGGGTGATCGCCGGCGCCCTGGTGACCGGGCTTGTCGGCATACTGCTGTTCAGCCGCGCCGGCATCGGCCTCAGCATGCGCGCCATGGCGTCCAACGCCCGCGGCGCGCAGCTCTGCGGCTTCTCGGTCGACCGCGTTTACATCAGCGCGTGGTTTCTCGGCGGCGCGCTCGCGGGGCTGGCGGGCGTGTTCGTCGCACCCGCCAAGGGCGTGTCGTCCGAATTGTCGGTCTCGATCGTCTCCGCCGCGTTCGTCGCCGCGGTCATCGGCGGCTTCGATAGCCTGGTCGGCGCCGTGCTCGGCGGCCTGTTGCTCGGCTTCGCCGAAACGCTCGCGGCGGCCTATGTCTCGAGCGCGTTCAAGAACAGCATCAGCTTCCTGCTGTTGTTCGTAGTCCTGCTATGGCGCCCGCAAGGCCTGTTCCCGGAACGGCGAGGGCGAAGTGTCTGACCGCAAACGCTCGATCTTCGGCGCCCTGCTGCCGGCCGCGTGCCTGCTGTTCGTCATGCTCGCCGGCCTCGGGCTCGACAGTTACGGCCAGTACGTCCTGGCGATCGGTTTCATCTCGACCACGATCGGCGTGGCGCTCGTGCTGCTGGTCGGCTTCGCGCGCGTCATCACGCTGACCTCGGGCGCCATGATGGCGCTCGGTGCGTACGGATCGACCCTGCTGGTGATCCATCTCGGCCTGCCGTATTGGGCCAGCGTGATCGGCGCGGTCCTGATCGGCGGCCTGTCGGGCTGGATCCTCGCCATCCCCGGCGTGCGATTCCGCAGCCACAATCTGGCGATGGTCACGCTGGTCTTTCAGGCCGTCGTGATGATCTTGATCCGAGAGGCGCGCCGTTATACCGGCGGCGCCGAAGGCATCACCGTGCCGCCGGCCGATTGGTTCGGCCTGCCGATCAAGACCGATGCCGATTACGTCGTCATGATCGGGCTTGGCGCCGTGCTGGCGACGTTGCTGATGGCGATCATCCTGCGCGGTCGTTTCGGCAAGAACATGCGCGCGGTTGCCGCGAATGAAACCGGCGCCGAGGCGTTCGGCATCGATATTCCGCGCTACTTCACCGCCGCCTTCATTATCAGCTCGGCGGTGATCGGCCTTGCCGGCGCGCTTGCAGCACCGCGCATCCGCATCATCGATCCCGACAGTTTCGGCGTGCTCGCGTCCGTGTTCATGCTGGCCTACCCGATCATCGGCGGCATGACGTCGATCTGGGGCGGCATCATGGGCGGCGCGGCGCTGCGCCTGCTGCCGGAAGTGCTGCGGCCGGTCGCCGACTACCAGGAGCTGATCTTTGCGGCCCTGGTCATCGCCGTAACAATGTTCATGCCCGGCGGCCTGGCGGAGTTGATCCACCGCGCCTACACACGGCTGCGCCGAAAGGCGGCGCGCAAGGCGGATCCGGCTTCAGTGCCGGTCGCAACACCCGTCGAGCCGGCCGTGCCGGTCGCGCTGGCGCACGGTTTGGCGCCCGCCTTGCGGGTGCAAGCGGTGAGCAAGCGTTTCGACGCGCTGCAGGCGGTCGACAATGTCAGCTTCGTTGTGCCGTCCGGCACCATCCACGGAATCATCGGCCCGAACGGCGCGGGCAAGACGTCGCTGTTCAACATCGTGTCCGGCTTTCTGACCGCCGATCAGGGCGAGATCGAACTGTTCGGCGAGAAACTGCTCGGCCTGCCGACGCGCCGGCGCATCGGTCTCGGCATGAGCCGCACGTTCCAGCACGTCGCCTTGTTCCGCGACCTGTCGTGCCTGGATAACGTCATCATCGGTCTCGGCCGGAACGGCGTGCTGCAGGCGATCGGCCAAAGCTTCGACGATCTGATCGGCGGGAACGAGTCGCGCGCCGCGCGGGCCCGGGCGCAAACGGCGCTCGACGCGGTCGGCCTGGGGGCGATGTCGAATGCCGCTGCGGGCTCGCTTCCGTTGGGCAACCAGCGCCGCCTGGAAATCGCGCGCGCGATTGCGTGCGAGCCGCGCCTGATGCTGCTGGACGAGCCGGTCAGCGGTCTTTCCCAACAAGAGGCGGCGGAACTGCGCGAACTTCTGCTGCGCATCAATCGCGAGCGCGGCGTCGCGATGCTGGTGATCGAACACAATATCGGCTTCGTGACCGACCTGTGCGCCACCGTTTCGGTCATGGGCAGCGGGCAAATCATCGCCGAAGGCCCGGCGCGCACCGTGATCGCGTTGCCCGCGGTGCGGCAGCTCTATTTCGGCGAGCGAGCCGCGGCATGAGCATGCTCTCGGTCAGCGATCTCGTCGTCGCTCACGCCGGCATCGTCGCGGTGCGGAACGTTTCGTTCGGCGTCGACGAAGGCGAGGCGGTCGCCATTCTAGGTCCGAACGGCGCCGGAAAAACGTCGTGCGTGGAAGCGATCGCCGGGCTGCAAGCCAAACGCGGCGGCGTGGTCGAATTTGCCGGGCGCGATGTCTCCCGGCTGCCGGCCAGCGCCATCGCGCGTCTTGGCCTGGCCCTGGTGCCGCAATGGCGCGAGCTGTTTGCCAATTTCTCGGTCGAAGAAACGCTGGTTGCCGGTGCGCGCGCCGCGATCGGTCGCAAGCCGCGTCCGATGGAAGAGGTGTTCGAACTGTTTCCGCGCCTGGCTGAGCGCAAGCGGCAACTGGCCGGCTCGTTGTCCGGCGGCGAGCAGCAAATGCTGACGCTCGCCCGGGCACTCGTGTCGAACCCGAAATTGATGCTGCTGGACGAACCGTCGGCGGGGCTGGCAGTGGGTATCGTCGCCACGCTGGTCGAAACGATCAATCGCATTCGCAGCGCCGGGATCAGCATTCTGCTGGTCGAGCAGAATGTCGAGATCGCGCGCTCGGTCGCCGACCGTTGTGTGGTGTTTTCGGTCGGCGAACTGGTCTGGCGTGGCAACGTGTCGGATGCGCTGAAGGACGGCGAATTGCAGCGCGCCTATTTCGGCGCGCATTGACGCGTTCGGAACCTGCCGGTCGGTCCTGCGTCGCCGCCGGAAGCCGTTATATTCAATCTGCATAAACGGCCGCCAAACGGATATTTGACCCGCCGCCGCCGCCTCTGTTTGGCTGACTGGCCGGGCGGATGCCTGCCGTTTGGCGCGGCGCTGGCTCTATCCGACGCATAAGGCCATCGACGGATGACATCACTCTCGATCGAGGAGCGCTTGATGATTTTACGTGCGCGGCAAACATTCTACCTCATTCGCGCCGTGATGGCGCTGGCGGCCGTGAACCTGACGGTCGGCGCGTTACCGGCGGCGGCGGAAAAGACCATCAAGATGGTACCGCGCGGCGATCTGAATATCGTCGATCCGATCTGGTCGACGGTCGCTGTCACGCGCAACTACGGGTACATGGTCTACGATACGCTGTTTTCGCTCGACGCCAATTTCAAGCCGCAGCCGCAGATGGTCGACAAGGTCGACATCAGCGCCGACAAGCTGACCTACACGTTCACGCTGCGCCCCGGGCTCAAGTGGCACGACGGCGCGCCGGTCCGTGCGGTCGACTGCGTCGCCTCGATCCAACGCTGGTCCAAGCGCAATATCGTCGGCCAGAAACTCGCCGAGCTGACCGAGTCCATCGAGGCGGTCGGCGACGACAGCTTCCGCATCAAGCTGAAGCAGCCGTTCGGCGTCATCGACGCGTTGGCCGAACCGAGCAATTCGCCGGCCTTCATGATGCCCGAGCGCATCGCCAAGACCGATGCGTTCACCCAGATCAAGGAAACCATCGGCTCCGGTCCGTTCATCTTCAAGAAGGACGAGTGGGTGCCCGGCAACAAGGAAGTCTTCGTCCGCAACCCGAATTACGTGCCGCGCAAGGAAGCGCCGAGCTTCCTGGCGGGCGGCAAGGTGGTCAAGGTCGATCGCGTCGAATGGCTGCATATTCCCGATCCGGGCACGGTGCTGGTGGCGCTGATGGCCGGCGAAATCGATTACTACGAGAATCCGCCTATCGATTACATGGCGGCGATGGAGAAGAATCCGAAGATCAAGATCCTCAATCTGGATTCGCTCGGCTCGCAGGGTACGTTGCGGCTCAATCATCTGCACCCGCCGTTCAACAACGTCAAGGCGCGCCTGGCGGTGCTGCATGCGATCGACCAGGAAGAATATATGCGCGCCGTGATCGGCAACCCGAAATATTACCTGAAATCCTGCTGGGCCCTGTTCGGCTGCGGCGCCAACATGGAAACCGACGCGGGCGCCGAGCCGTTCAAGAAGCCGGACCTCGCGAAGGCCAAACAGCTGCTGAAAGAATCCGGTTACAATGGCGAGAAGATCGTCGTGCTCGACCCGACCAACGTGCAGGTGCTGCACGCGGCGGTCACCGTCACCGTGAAGAATCTCCGCTCGATCGGGATGAACGTCGACGTACAGGCGATGGACGTCGGCACCATGATCGCACGGCGCGCCAAGAAGGATCCGCCGGATAAAGGCGGCTGGCATGTGTTCCATACCCAGTTCCAGGGCATCGACATCTTCTCGCCGGCATCGCACCTGTATGTTTCCGCGCCCTGCGCGAAAGGCCCGCCGGGTTGGCCATGCGACAAGGGCATCGAGGATCTGCGCGACGCCTGGGCCAAGCAGGCCGACCCCGCCAAGCGCAAGGAAATCGCCGTGGCGCTCCAGAAGCGCGCCTATGAAATGGTTCCTTACATCAGCACCGGACAATTCCGGCAGCCGGTCGCGTATCGCGACAGTTTGACCGGCGTGCTGGCATCGGGCGCCACCGTGTTCTGGAACATCGACAAGAAATAGGCCGCTCCGGCGCATGTACGCCTATATCGGCCGGCGCATCCTGGCCACTATCCCGGTCGTCGCGATCATCGCCTTGATCGTGTTCCTGATGCTTCGCTTGAGCGGCAACCCGGCGGCAATCATCGCCGGGGACACCGCAACGCAGGAACAGATCGAGGCGATCAGCGCACAGCTCGGCCTGAGCCGGCCGGCGCACGAGCAATTCGTCATCTGGGCGGTCGACGTGCTGCGCGGCGATTTGGGCCAGTCGATTTATTTTCAGCTGCCGGTCGCCAAGTTGATCGGCCAGCGGCTCGAGCCGACCCTGCTGCTGACGCTCAGCACCATGAGCTTTGCGATCCTGCTGGCCGTGCCGCTCGGCATCCTGGCTGCATGGTTCGCCGGCACATGGATCGATCGGGCGATTATGGCGCTCGCCGTATTCGCCTTTTCGCTGCCGGTGTTCGTCATCGCCTATGCCCTGGTCTACGTGTTCTCGATCGAATTGTCGTGGTTGCCGGTGCAAGGCTACAAGTCGCTGGCCGATGGAATATCGCCGTTCGCGCTTCACATATTGCTGCCCACGGTGAGTCTCGGCCTGCTCTACATGGCGCTGCTGGCGCGCATGACGCGGTCGAGTTTTCTCGAGGTGCTCAACCAGGATTACATCCGCACGGCGCGCTCCAAGGGCCTATCGTCGAGCCAAGTGCTGATCTGGCACGCGCTGAAGAACGCTTCGGTGCCGATCGTTACCACGATCGGCAGCGGCATCGCGATTCTGATCGGCGGCGTGGTGGTAACCGAAAGCGTGTTCGGCATTCCCGGCATCGGCCGTTTGACCGTCGATGCGCTGCTGCGGCGCGACTATCCGGTGATCCAGGGCATCATCCTGGTATTCGCGTTCTTCTATGTGTTCATCAACCTGGCGATCGACCTGCTGTACACTTTGCTCGATCCGCGGATCCGCTACTGATGCGCCGGCCAATCGCAACGCCCGCAGGCCACCGGCGATGACCGCCGCAGCGCCCGCAGCCGTCTCGGTTCCGCTTCGCAAGCGCGCGTCGCCGTGGCGCTTCGTGCGCAAGTATCCCGCAGTCGTGTTCGGTTTGGCGTTCCTGCTCGCGATGAGCCTGGCGGCGGCGCTGGCGCCGTGGATCGCGCCGTTCGATCCGATCGCGATCAATCCCGTCGACCGGCTGCAACCGCCGTCGGCGCAGCATCTCTTCGGCACCGACGCCTATGGGCGCGACGTGTTCAGCCGCACGCTGCATGGCGGGCGCGTTTCGCTCGTCGTCGGTCTCGTCGTGGCGCTGCTGACGACCGGCGTCGGCCTTGCCATCGGCCTGCTCAGCGGCTATGTGCGCGCGATCGACGCCGTGGTGATGCGCGTCATGGACGGCATCATGGCAATCCCGGGCGTGCTGCTGGCGATCGCGATCATGGCGCTCACGCGCGGCAGCGTGCTGACCGTCATCATCGCCATTGCGATTCCGGAAATCCCGCGCATGGTGCGCGTGGTGCGCTCGGTGGTGTTCACGATTCGCGAGCAGCCGTATATGGAAGCGGCGATCGCGACCGGTACGCGCTTTCACGTGATCCTGTGGCGCCATGTGCTGCCGAATGCATTGGCGCCGGTGATCGTGCAGGCGACGTTCGTATTCGCTTCCGCGGTCATTCTCGAAGCCTATTTGAGTTTCCTCGGCGCCGGGACGCCGCCCGAAAACGCGAGCTGGGGCAACATCATGGCCGAGGCGCGCTCGCTGGTGCATCTGGCGATCTGGGTCATCCTGTTTCCGGGCTGTTTCCTCGGCGTCATGGTGCTGTCGATCAACATGCTGGGCGACGGGTTGCGCGACTTGTTCGATCCGCGCACGAGCCGCCGGCGATGAGCGGACTCGCAGCCCTCGCCCCATCGCCGGAGCCGTCGGCCGATGCCGCGCCTCCGCTCTTGCGTATCGCCGGCCTTTGCACGGAGTTCGTGACCGATTCGGGCACGCTGCCCGTGGTCAGCGATTTCAGCCTCGACCTGCGCGCCGGCGAAACCGTCGGCATCGTCGGCGAATCCGGCTGCGGAAAAAGCATAACGGCGCTGTCGATTACCCGTCTGTTGCCGCCCTCGGCGCGCATCGCGTCGGGCCGCATCGAATTCCTCGGCCACGATCTGGCGCGGCTGAGCGAGCGCGACATGCGGAGCTTGCGCGGCAACGATCTGGCCATGATCTTCCAGGAGCCGATGACGGCGCTCAATCCGGTGCTCACCATCGGGCGCCAACTGGTCGAGCCGATCGTGCTGCATCAGGGCCTTTCAAATGCAAAGGCGTGGGCGCGCGCCGTCGAGATGCTGCGTCTGGTACGCATTCCGGATCCGGAACGGCGTGTGCGCGAGTATCCGCATCAACTGTCGGGCGGCATGCGCCAGCGCGTCATGATCGCGATGGCGCTGTCGTGCAATCCCAAACTATTGATCGCCGACGAGCCGACGACCGCGCTCGACGTGACGATCCAGGCGCAGATTCTTCAGCTCATCGTCGAACTGAAGCAGTCGCTCGGCATGACGGTGCTGCTGATCACGCACGATCTCGGCGTGGTCGCGCAAACCTGCCAGCGGGTCGCCGTCATGTATGCCGGGCGCAAGGTGGAGGAGGCGCCGGTCGCGGCGTTCTTCGCTCGGCCGTTGCACCCGTATTCGCGGGGCCTGCTCGGCTCGGTTCCGAAGCTGCAACGCGGCCGGGCGCAAACCGAACGCGGCGGCCGCCTGGCCGAGATCGCCGGCATGGTGCCGGCGCTCGGCGAGCTGGGCGACGGCTGCGCGTTCGCGCCGCGCTGCGCCATGGCGACCGCGCATTGCCGGCGGCACGCCCCGCCGCTCGAGCACAAGGCGCCGGATCATTCGGTCGCCTGTTGGGAGGCGCCCCGTGTCGGCTGAACCGAATCTGGCATCTGAGCCGCTGCTGCGTGTCGAAGGACTGAAGAAGCATTTCCCGATCCGGCGCGGCCTGTTTCCGCGCGCGGTGGGCTACGTCTACGCGGTCGATGGCGTCTCGTTTACCCTCGGTCACGGCGAGGCGCTCGGTCTGGTCGGCGAAAGCGGCTGCGGCAAGTCCACGGCGGCGAAATGTATCTTGCGGTTGATCGCGCCGACCGACGGTCGCGTGATTCTGGACGGCACCGACATTACCGCGATGCCGCAGCGCCAATTGCGTCCGTACCGGCGGCAGATGCAGGTGGTGTTTCAGGATCCGTTCGCCTCGCTCAACCCGCGCATGAAAGCCGGCGCCATCGTGGGCGAGCCGCTCGGCAATTTCGGCATCGCGCAAGGCAAGGCAAAGCGAGAACTCGTCGCCGGGTTATTCGGCCGTGTGGGGCTGCGCCGCGATCAGATGGAAAACTATCCGCACGAATTTTCCGGCGGCCAGCGCCAGCGGCTCGGCATCGCGCGCGCGCTTGCGCTCAATCCAAAGCTGATCGTCTGCGACGAGCCGGTGTCGGCGCTCGATGTCTCCGTGCAGGCGCAGGTGATCAATCTGCTGATGGATCTGCAGCGCGAGTTCAACCTGTCTTACTTGTTCGTCGCGCACGATCTTGCGGTAGTGCAGCATATCAGCCACCGCGTGGCGGTCATGTATCTCGGCAAGATCGTCGAGCTGGCGCCGACCGCGTCGCTGTTCGCCGCACCTCAGCATCCCTATACGGAAGCGTTGCTGGCCTCGGTGCCGACACCGGATCCCGGCGCCGGACCAACGGCCAAGCCGTTGGCCGGGGACGTACCCAGCCCGGCCAACCCGCCGCCCGGCTGCCGGTTTCATACCCGCTGCCCCTACGTCGAAGACCGCTGCCGCAGGATCGAGCCGCTCTTGCAGGAGCTCGGCAACGGACATTTCGCCGCCTGCCATCTGCGCCAGCCCGCCATCTCGCCCGGGAGAATGTCATGAACATCATCGCGCGCATCGCCGACTATCACGCCGAGATGACCGCTTGGCGGCGCGACCTGCACGCGCATCCGGAAACCGCGTTCGAGGAAAGCCGCACCTCGGCGTTCGTCGCCGCCAAGCTGCGCGAGTTCGGCGTCGACGTGCACACGGGGTTGGCGCGTACCGGCGTGGTCGGCACGCTGCGCGCCGGCACCGGCAACCGCGCGGTCGGCCTGCGCGCCGACATGGATGCGCTGCACATTCAAGAGGCCAATCAGTTCGCCCATCGTTCGCGGCACGAGGGCAAGATGCACGCCTGCGGCCACGACGGGCATACGACGATGCTGCTGGGGGCGGCACGCTATCTTGCCGAAACCCGCGCATTCGACGGCACCGTGCATTTCATCTTCCAGCCGGCGGAGGAGATGGAAGGCGGCGGGCGCGTCATGGTCGAGGAGGGATTGTTCGATAAATTCCCCTGCGATGCCGTGTTCGGGTTGCACAACCTGCCCGGCATTCCGGTCGGCCAGTTCGGCGCGCGCTCGGGATCGATCCTCGCCTCGGCCGATATCTTCGCCATTCGCGTCAAAGGCCGCGGTTCGCATGCGGCATTTCCGCATCAAGGCGTCGATCCGATCATGATCGCGGCCGAGATCGTGCTCGCCCTGCAGGCGATCGCCGCGCGCAACGTAGACCCCTTGCAGTCGGCGGTCGTCAGCGTGACGCGCATCGGCGGCGGCAATCAGGTCAATGCGATCCCCGACGAGGCGGAGCTCGCAGGCACCGTGCGTACATTCCTGCCCGCGACCCAAAAACTGATCGAGCACCGCATCCGCGAAATCGCAGGCGGGATCGCCGCCGCGCACGGCGGTTCGGTCGAAATCACCTACGAGCATCGCTATCCACCGACGATCAACACGGAAGCGGAAACCGAAATCACCGCGCTGGCGGCGGCCAAGGTGGTCGGCGCCGAGAACGTGCTGCGCAACCTGCCGCCCAGCATGGCGTGCGAGGATTTCGCCTTCATGCTGCAGGTCAAGCCGGGCTCGCATGCCTTGATCGGCAACGGCGCCGGCGAAGGCAGCTGCATGGTGCATAATCCGCACTACGATTTTAACGACGAGATTCTGGCCTTGGGCGCAACCTACTGGGTGCGTCTGGCGGAAACCTTCCTGGCACGGCCCGGAAAATGACCGTTGGACGCGCACATATCGGATGTGAATTGCGGGGGGACGAATTGATATTTGACCCGACACGGCGGTTCTTGCTTCATAGGTTCGACAAGGACAGGGCAGGCGGCAGGTCGTCTTTTCACGGCGGCGTCGCATGTCGCCGTCTCGGTTCGGCCAAGAAAGGCGGCGCGGCAACGCGGCGGCGGCATCCCTGAAATGCGGTTTTCGTTCTGCATCATTCCCAACATGACCGTGCCGCAAGTCGGCGATGCGGTCGACCGCGCCGAGCAGTGGGGCGCGGATCTGGTGTGGATTCCCGACGAAGCCTACATGCGCGATCCATATGTGACGATCGGCTCGATCGCCACGCGCTCAAGGACCATCGATATCGGCGTCGGCATCGCCAACCCCTATACGCGGCATCCGATGCAGTTGGCGCGCGCCATCGCCACGGCGGCCGATCTGCGCAAGGGCAACATGATCTTCGGCATCGGCGCCGGTTTGAAATCGACGCGCGACGGGATCGGCGCGCCCGAGGGCGAATTCGTCGCCACGACGCGCGATTGCATCACGGTGATGAAACGCCTGATGCGCGGCGAATCCGTCACGTTCGAGAACAGCGTGTTCAAACTCAATAACGCGAAGATGAGCTTTGTGCCGACCCAGCAAGTGCCCATGTATGTCGCCAGCACGCACAAGGATGCGTTCGTCATGGCCGGCGAAATTGCCGACGGCGTCATTGTCGGCAATGTGGCGGAGCCGGATGCGATGCGCCAGGTCGTCGCGTGGGTGCATGAAGGCGCCGCCGGGGCCGGGCGCGATCCTTCGTCGGTCAAGATCGTCGCGTGGAACATCGCCGTGTGCACGGACGATGCGGCCGCCGCCTACGATTGCATGCGCGCGATCGTCGCGAAAAGCATCGCCATCACCCACCGTGCGTTGCGCAAGTTGATGGGCATCGATCAGCCGCGCTGGGAACGCATTCACGCGGCGGTGCGTCACGGCCGAGGCACGATCGATCGCGAACTGGTGCCCGATAGGATGATCGATAAATTGGCGATCGTGGGATCCCCGAAGGCATGCCGCCAAAAGATGCTGGCGCTCGAGGAAGCCGGCGCCGACATCATGGCGGTAAGGACGTCGCTCGATCTCTTGGCCAGGTACAACTGGGAATCGAACGTGCGGGGCCTGGCCGCCTGCCTGCGGGGTGCCGTATGAGCTCGTCGAAGGCGCTTACGCGTATGGCGGTCGATATCGGCGGCACATTCACGGATATCGCGCTCGAAATCGGCCCGCGCCGCATCAGCCACAAGATTCTCACCACGCCCCGCGCACCCGAACAGGGCGTGATGGACGGTGTCGCGATCGTGTTCGAACGCGCCGGCTTGCAGCCGAATGCGCTCGACGTGTTCGTGCACGGCACCACACTGGCGACCAACGCCATCATCGAGCGCAAGGGCGCGCGCACGGCGCTGGTCACGACCGACGGGTTCCGTGACGCGCTGGAAATGGCCTACGAGCATCGCTTCGAGCAGTACGACGTGATGATCGACAAGCCGTCGCCTTTGGTGCCGCGCGAACTGCGCTTCGGCGTACCGGAACGCATCGATGCACGTGGGCGCGTGCTGCTGCCGCTGGATGAAAACGCGGTGCGCGCGCTGGCCGAAAAATTGAAGCGCACCGACATCGAAAGCCTCGCCATCGGGTTGTTGCACAGTTATGTCGACGCCGCCCACGAACGCCGCGTTCGCGATATTTTCGCAGCGGCCATGCCGGGCCTGTCGATCACGCTGTCCAGCGACGTGTGCCCGGAAATGCGCGAGTACGAACGCCTCTCCACCGCGTGCGCGAACGCCTATGTGCAGCCGGTCATGGCCGGCTATCTCGGCCGGCTGGAGAATGCGCTGCGCGCCAGCGGGCTCGCATGCCCGATCTATCTGATGACCTCCGGCGGCGGGTTGACCACGATCGATATGGCGCGGCGCTACCCGATCCGGCTCGTCGAATCGGGCCCGGCCGGCGGGGCGATCCTGGCGGCGCAAGTCGCGGGCGAATGCGGACTGAGCCGCGTCCTGTCGTTCGACATGGGCGGCACGACGGCAAAAATTTGCCTGCTCGACGACGGCGAGCCGCAGCATTCGCGCACCTTCGAAGTGGCGCGCCAATACCGCTTCCAGAAGGGCAGCGGACTGCCGTTGCGCATCCCGGTCATCGAAATGGTCGAAATCGGCGCGGGCGGCGGATCGATCGCCGCGGTCGATGCCATGCGCAGAATTAACGTCGGGCCGGAAAGCGCCGGGTCCGAACCGGGACCGGCCTGTTATGGCCGCGGCGGCACGTTCGCCACGGTCACCGATGCCGACGTTGTTCTGGGCCGCATCGATCCCGAGCATTTCGCCGGCGGCTCGGTGCAGCTGCGACCGGCGCGTTCGACGGACGCGGTGGGCGCCCGTGTCGGTGGGCCGCTCGGCCTCGGTGTCCCGGAGGCCGCGTTCGGCATCTGCGAGGTGGTCGAAGAGAACATGGCCAACGCCGCGCGCGTGCATGCGGTCGAACGCGGCAAGGAACTTGGCGACCGCACGCTGATCGCGTTCGGCGGCGCCGCGCCGCTGCATGCGGTGCGCCTGGCGGAAAAACTCGGCATCGACGAGGTGATCGTGCCGACCGGCGCCGGCGTCGGCTCGGCGGTGGGGTTCCTCGCCGCGCCGGTCGCCTACGAGGTGGTGCGCAGCCGTTACATGCGACTGAGCGGATTCGAAGCGGCGCCTTTGAACACACTTTTCGGCGACATGCACGCGGAAGCCAAGGCGGTGGTCGAACCGGGCGCGCGCGGCGGCAAGTTCAACGAAACGCGCACCGCGGACATGCGCTACCGCGGCCAGGGCCACGAAATCAGCGTGGCGATCCCGGTGCGCCGCTACACCGACGGCGATGCGGCGACGTTCAAGCAACTGTTCGAAACCGCATATACGGCGTTGTTCGGCCGCACCATTCCGGATCTCGATGTCGAAATCCTGAGCTGGACGGTACGCCTCGCCGATTCGCCGCCGTCGAGCGCGCGGGCGGAAAAGATCGGCGCGACCAAGCAGGTCAAGCCGCGCGCCACGCGCTCGGTGTTCGATCCGGTCGAGGCGCGCTTCGCGCCGATTGCGGTCTATCACCGCGACGATCTCGCGCCCGGGGACGGTTTCGCGGGTCCGGCCATCGTGGTCGAGGCCGAAACCTCCACGTATGTCGGCGCGGCATTCGTGGCGCAGATCAATTCGCTCGGCTACATCGTCGCCACGCGGCGGCGCGGCCCTATTGGAAGCACCAAGGGCGGAAAAGGAGCGGTACGATGACGGTCGCGCTTCCCAATCATGCGCTTTCGCCGATCCACCTGCAGATCATGTGGGATCGGCTGATCGCCGTCGTCGAGGAGCAGGCGCAGACGCTGATCCGCACCGGGTTCAGCACCTCGACGCGCGAGGCCGGCGACGTTTCCGCGGGCGTGTTCGATCTCGAAGGCAGCATGCTGGCGCAGGCGGTCACCGGCACCCCGGGGCACGTCAATTCGATGGCCAAGTCGGTCGGCCACTTTCTGCGCCGCTTCCCGGTCTCGACGATGAAACCGGGCGATATCTTCGTCACTAACGATCCATGGATGGGCACCGGCCATCTGAACGATTTCACCGTGCTGACGCCGACGTTCCGCAACGGCCGGCCGGTCGCGCTGTTCGCCAGCACCTGCCATGTGGTCGATATCGGCGGCCGCGGCTTGGTCGCCGATGCCAAGCAGGTCTATGAGGAAGGTCTCTCTATCCCGCTGATGCGTCTGGCCGACGGCGGCAGGATGGACGAGACGCTGCTCGAAATCCTGCGTGTCAACGTGCGCGAGCCGATCCAGGTGGTCGGCGATCTGTATTCGCTGATCGCCTCGAACGATACCGGATCGCGCCGGCTGCTCTCGATGATGGACGAGTTCGGCATCGAACAGCTGGATTCGCTGGGCGCGGAGATTCTCGTGCGCTCGCGCCAGGCCGCCATCGAAGCGATCCGCGCCATCGCGCCGGGCACCTATAAATACAAGATGACCGTCGACGGTTACGACAAGCCGATCGATCTGGTCGCCACCATGACCGTACATGAAGACGGCATCGAGGTGGATTATGCCGGCACGTCCGATGTCTCGGCGTTCGGCATCAATGTCCCGATTTGCTACACCGAGGCTTACTCGGCCTTTGGCATCAAGTGTTTGGTCTATCCGAAAGTGCCGAACAACGCGGGCTCGCTGTCGGTCGTGCGCGTCACCGCGCCCGACGGCTGCATCCTCAATGCCAAACATCCGAGTCCAGTTGCAATCCGGCATGCAACCGGTCTGATGCTGCCCGACGTCATGTTCGGCTGCCTGCATGGCGCCACCGGCGGCCAAGCGCCGGCGGAAGGCGCATCCAACCTGTGGAACCTGATGCTGATGGGCGGCCCGGGCCGGGTGGCCGGCGATCCGGCGCTGCTGCGCAATGCCACGCCGTTCAACATCATGAGTTTCCATTCCGGCGGCATGGGCGCGCGCCCGGGCAAGGACGGGCTGGCGACGACCGCGTTTCCGAGCGGCGTGCGCAACGTCGCGGTCGAAGTCACCGAAGCGATCGCGCCCGTGGTTTTTTGGCGCAAGGAATACCGCACCGATTCGGGCGGCGCCGGCAAGCTGCGCGGCGGCCTCGGCCAGACCATGGAAATCGGCTGCGTCGAAGACGTGCCGTTCGGCCTCAGCGCCACGTTCGATCGCATCCAGAATCCGCCGCGCGGGCGCGCGGGCGGCAAGGACGGCTTGCCCGGCAGCGTCGGCACCGCGCAGGGCATCGTCATGAACGGCAAGGGACATCAATCGATCCCGCGCGGCGACCGGTTGATCGTCGAAATGCCGGGCGGCGGCGGTCTGGGCGATCCGCGCACGCGCGCGATCGACGCCGTGGCGGCCGATGTGAAGGCCGGCGTCGTTTCGGTCGAAGCCGCGCGCGCCGATTACGCGGTCGTGGTGGCGAGCGACGGCACGGTCGACGCCGCAGCGACCGCGGAACTGCGGCGGGCGCAGTGATGATGTCGCCGCAACACAGGATTTAGGGAGCGTTCGATGCTGGTGAGCGTGGGCTATCCGACCGGAATGGAAGGGCTGATCTATCCGATCCCGTTCTCGGGCGCGGCCGATCTTCTGAAGGTAGCGCTGGCCGCCGAGCGCCTCGGCTACCACTCGGTCTGGGGCAACGATCACATGACGACCCAGAACTACGTGCGCAAGGAATACAAGACGCCGCCGCGCTTCTGGGAGCCGCTGACGACTTTCGCTTTTCTGGCCGGCCACACGACGAAACTGAAATTCGGCACCGGTCTGCTGGTGCTGCCGATGCGCCGCGACATCGTGGTCACGGCGAAACAAATCGCCACCGTCGATCAATTGAGCGGCGGCCGGCTGGAGATCGGCATCGGCGTCGGCGCCTATCGCGAGGAATTCGATGCGCTGCAGCCCGGCGTGAAGGCGCATCGCGGCGATATGGTCGAGGAGGGCATTCAGGCCCTGCGCAAACTGTTCACCGAGAAGGTCTCCAGCTTCGACGGCAAATACTACCAGTTCAAGGACGTCGAATTCGCGCCCAAGCCGCTGCAGGCGCGCCTGCCGCTGCTGATCGGCGGCAACAATGTGAATGCCATCCGGCGCGCGGCGCTCTTTGGCGACGGCTGGATCCCGGCCGGGCTGCACGTCGACAAGATCCGCGAGGGGGTCAACCAGCTGCGCGAACTGGCCGTGGCGAACCAGCGCGATCCGGCCGATCTGCAGGTCGCCCCGCAATTCATCTGCCACATCGGCAAGAAGCACGACGAAGCCGTGGCCCGTTTCCGGCAAAGCCAGCTGCATACGCATCTGGTGTCGCTCGCCTCATCCACGCTCAAGGAGCAGGGCAAGCACAGCCACGAGGAAATCAATCTGATCGGCGAGCCGGCCGAGATCATCGCCAAGGTCCAGGCCGCGAAGGCGGCGGGGGCCACGCATCTGCTGGGCATCCTGTTCGCCGCCAACAGCGTCGGCGAATTGATCGATCAGATGCAGATGTTTGCCGAAACCGTCGTACCGCACATCCGATAACAACTGTCGCCGCCGCATTTCCCATGCCGCATGCACCGCAAGCGAAGATCTCGAACTGGCACCGCAATTCGGCCTCGCTTGCCATTGCGCAGCAATCGATGGGCGATCGCAACCTGCAGTTCGCATTGTATCCGCCGTTGACTGCCGGCTGCCCGATCACCAGCAGCGCCGAAGCCCAGTTCCCGCTCGAAATCGCCTATCGCTACGAGCGCGTCGATCCGCGCCTGTTCGATCAACCGCCGTTGCCGGGGCTGGATCGCTGGGCGCCGCTGCTGCCGCCGCTGTTACCCGGCCTGTCGCTCGGCGAAGGCGGCACGGCGCTGGTCGAATCGCCGCACATGGCGGCGTGGGCGAACTTGAAAACCGAGCTTTACGTCAAGGACGAAAGCGCCAATCCGACCTGGAGTCACAAGGATCGGCTCAATTTATGCACGATCAGTGCCGCGGTCGCTTCGGGCGCGCCGGGCGTCGCCGTGGCGTCGTCCGGCAATCACGGCGCGTCCGCGGCGGCATATGCGGCGCGTGCCGGCATCAAGTGCATCGTCGTGGCAAGCCATGGTGTGGCGCCGGCCATGCGCCAGTTCGTCGCCGCCTACGGCGCGGCCCTCGTCACCGTGCCGATGGAGGCGCGCTGGCCGGTCCTGCGCGAACTGGTCAAGCGCACCGGGTTCCAGCCGGTCAGCAACCTGACGCATTTCCACACCGGCCATCCGTTCGGTCCCGAAGGCTATAAGACCATCGCCTACGAATTGTTTCTCGGCCTCGGCCGGCGCGTGCCGGGATCGGTCATCGTGCCGACCGGCGCCGGGGAATTGCTGTACGGCGTCTGGAAGGGCTTCAAGGAGCTGCGTCTGCTCGGGCTGAGCAATCGCACGCCGCGCATCTACTCGGCCGAGCCGGAGGCGCGCGGGCCGCTCGCGCGCGCCTTGGCGGCCGGCAAGAAGATGATCGAAGTCGATGCCAAGCCGAGCCTGGCCAGCAGCGTCATGGTGACGGTCAGTTCGTACCGCGGGGTCGCGGCGATCGACGAAAGCAACGGCCGCGCGCTGATCGCCGACGACGACGAAATGATCGCCGCGCGCGATGTGCTGGCGCGCGACGGGCAGTGGCAGGAACTGTCGGGCGCGATCGGCCTTGCCGCTTTGCGCCGCGCCGTGCGCAACGGCATGGAATTCGAAGGGCCGGTCGTCGCCATTCTCACCTCGTCGGGCATGAAGGACGTGCAGAACCGCCCGGAAGCGGAGATGCAGGGCAGCGGCGTCGACTTCGCGGAAATCGAGCGGCAGCTCGCGCAGGCCGGGATTTGACTGCGCGACACAACAGCGTGTTGGACCGGTAGATGATCGGCACCTTCGATCTTTTCAAAATCGGCATCGGCCCGTCGAGCTCGCATACGGTCGGCCCGATGCGCGCGGCGCGCCTGTTCGTCGAATCGCTGGCCGATGCGCGCTTCCTGTTTCAGGTCACGCGCGTCGAAACGACGCTGTTCGGTTCGCTCGCTTACACGGGCAAGGGACATGCGACGGATCGCGGCATCGTGCTCGGCCTCGCGGGCTTCGATCCGGCCACGGTCGATCCGGAATCGATCGCAAGTGCGCTTTCCGGGGTGCGCGATTCCGGTTGGCTCAACCTCGGCGGACGGCAACCGATTCGATTCGATGCCTGCCGCGATATACGTTTCGATTTTCACGCGCAACCGTCGCATCCGAACGCGCTTAGCATCGTCGCGTTCGATGGCGACGGACGCGCGCTGCTGCGCGAAACGTACCATTCGCTCGGCGGCGGCTTCGTCGCGGTCGCCGGCGCGAAGGCGGCGCGCGAATCGCAATGCAAGGTGCCGTATCCGTTCGCCGATGCGGCCGAATTGTTGGCGCTGTGCGCCGGCGACCGACGTTCGATCGCCGAACTGATGTGGGCGAACGAAACCGCGCGCTGCGGCGAAGCGGCGGTGGCGGAACGGCTGCGCGCCATCGTCGACGCCATGGACGCCTGCATCGAACGCGGCTGCCGCACCGAAGGCGTATTGCCGGGCGGGTTGAATGTGCGCCGCCGGGCGCCCGGCTTGCGGCGGGCGCTCGAAAATGATGCGCGCCGGAACGCGCGCGCTTTGCCCGACGTGTTCGAATGGGTCAGCCTGTTCGCGATCGCGGTCAACGAGGAGAACGCCGCCGGCAGCCGCGTCGTCACCGCACCCACCAATGGTGCGGCCGGCCTGTTGCCGGCCGTGCTGACCTATTACCGCCGGTTCTGCCCGGATGCCGACGAGCGCGGCACGTTCGACTTTCTGCTCACCGCCGCCGCCATCGGCGGATTGTACAAGCGCAATGCTTCGATTTCCGGCGCCGAGGTCGGCTGTCAGGGCGAAGTCGGCGTCGCATGTTCGATGGCCGCCGCCGGACTCGCCGCGGCCCTCGACGGCACACCGACCCAGGTCGAGAACGCGGCCGAGATCGGCATGGAGCATCACCTCGGCATGACCTGCGATCCGGTCGGCGGCCTGGTGCAGATCCCCTGCATCGAGCGCAACGCGATGGGCGCCATCAAGGCAATCAACGCCGCATCGCTCGCCCTGCGCGGCGACGGTTCGCACCGCGTGTCGCTCGATGCCGTGATCGCCACCATGCGCCAGACCGGCGCCGACATGTCGAGCAAATACAAGGAAACCAGCCAAGGCGGGCTCGCCGCGACGGTCGCCCCGTGTTGACGCGGCGACGAAATCCGCCCGCCCGGCCTGTCATACCGATTTCGTTTGTCCTATACTCCAGCCATTCGGATTAGACATGCAGCTGCGGGACTTCATGAACTTCCGCCAGATCGAAGCGTTCCGCGCCGTCATGTTGACGGGGTCGATGACCGAAGCGGCAACCACGCTCGGTACGTCCCAGCCGCGCATCAGCCGGCTGGTCGCGCAGCTGGAATCCGCTTCGGGCTTCCGGCTGTTCGTGCGCGGCGCCGGCCGGCTGCAGCCGACCGCCGAGGCGGTGGCGTTCTACCGCGAAGTCGAGCGCGTGTTTTCCGGCCTCAGCAGCCTGGCGCAGACCGCCAAGAACATCAAATCCTTCGGCACCGGCCATATCCGCATCGCCTGCCTGCCGGCGCTGGCGTTCGGTTTCCTGCCGCGCGTCATCAAACGATTCACCGCCAAGCACAAGGACATCAACATCACGCTGCAGGCGCGCAGCTCGTCGACCGTGATGGAGTGGACCGCGTCCCAGCAGTGCGATATCGGCCTGGCCGCGCGCGGGCCGGAAACCAAGGGCGTCGACGCGGAACCGTTCGTTGCGATGCCCGGTGTCTGCGTGCTGCCGCCGAATCATAAGCTGAGCGCGCTCGACGTCCTGACGCCGGAGCATCTGCGCGGCGAGCAGTTCATCTCATTGGGCCTGATCGACGTCACCCGCACGAAGATCGACAAGGTGTTCGAGGATGCCGGCGTCGAGCGTATCCGCAAGCTGGAAACCCAGTATGCCGCCACCGTCTGCGCCTGCGTCATCGAGGGGCTCGGGGTTTCGATCGTCAATCCGTTCGTGGCCCTGGATTTCGTCAGCCGGGGCATCGTCGTACGCCGCTTCAAGCCGGATATCATGATCGAGAAGATGTTGCTGTTCCCCAGCAACAAGCCGCGCAGCCGGCTGACCGATGCTTTCATCGCCAGCCTCAAGCAAGTACGCGACGAGGAACTGGCCGCGCACGAAATCCTGCACACCAGGCCGCACGCGCCGGCGCCAGCCAAGCGTCGGGCGAAATAGGCCGCCCGCAGGATTCGCGTTGCGCCCGGCGTCGGCAATGACGCTATCATGCGCCGCAAGGTTTCCAGCGGGGTCGGCATGGCGCAAGGCGCATTGAATTCAATCACGGTGCTCGATCTGTCGCGCGGCCTGGCCGGGCCATTCTGCGCGCAGATCATGGCCGATCACGGCGCCAACGTGATCAAGATCGAAGAACCGTCCGGCGATCAGGCGCGCGAGTTGGGCCCGTTCATGGCCGACGATCAATTGCGTGCGTTCGGCGGTTATTTCCAAAGCGTGAATCGCAATAAACGGGCGATTGTGCTCGATCTCAAGCAGGCAGGCGCGCGCGCGGCGCTCGAGCGGCTGGTCGCCAAGGCCGACGTGCTGTTGGAGAATTACCGCGCCGGGGTCATGGAGAAATTCGGCCTCGGCTATGAAGCGCTGGCGAAGATAAACCCCAAACTGGTTTACGCCGCGATCCGCGGTTACGGCGATCCGCGCAGCGGCGAAAGCCCGTATGCCGATTGGCCGGCGTTCGATGTCACGGCGCAGGCCGCCGGCGGCTTCATCGGCATCACCGGACCCGATGCGGAGCATCCGTCGCGCGCCGGCCCCAGCATCGGCGATATGGTGCCCGGCCTGTTCGCCGGCTTCGGCATTCTGTCGGCCGTGCTGGAAGCGCGGATCAGCGGACGCGGGCAGTTTCTCGACGTCTCCATGTACGACGCGATCGTGGCGCTCTGCGAGCGCGCGATCTATCGCTACACCTATACGGGGCACGTATCGCAGCCCGAAGGCAACAATCATCCGCTGCTGCGTCCGTTCGGCGTCTTTCCGGCCAAAGACGGCGCGGTCAGCATCGCCGGCGGGCAGGGCCGGCTGTGGCGCGAACTCTGCGCGTTGATGGACCAGCCCGCATTGGCCGACGATCCGCGCTTTGCCAAACTGGAAGACCGCTTGAAGAACTCCGATGCTCTGTCGGCCGCGATCGGCGCCTGGTCGCGGCAGTTCACCAAGCGCGAACTGGCGGCCAAGCTCGGCGGCAAAATCCCGTTTGCGCCGGTGAACTCGGCCAAGGATATCGTCGAAGACCCGCATATCGAGGCCCGCGGCATGATGGCGACCGTCGAACATCCGGGCAGCGCCCAGCCCGCGCGCATCGTCGCCACGCCGATCCACCTGTCGCGCACGCCGGGCAGCGTGCGCAACCGAGCCCCGAAGCTTGGCGAGCACACGAAGGAAGTGCTGGGTCAGTTCGGCTTTTCCGACGCGGAGATCGCGGCATTGCTGTCGAGCGGCGCAGCGCGTTAGGCGAGCGCATAAAAAAACAGCCGCCTGTTCGAGGCGGCCGTTTTCTCTTTTAGCTCATCGCGAAGCTGAAGTTTACCGACCGCCCTGGTTGGCGCGCGCCGGACCGCGACTTTGCTTGCGGTTCTGGTGCCAATGCTTCGGCCGGTGCTTTTGCGGCTGGCCGGCGGGGGCGCCGGGCCGCAGAAAAGCGACGTTGGTCAGGTCTGCCGGCTCGGCGCCGCGCATCGGTTCGCCCTGGCGCGGCTCATGCCGACGCTCGTTGCGCTGTTCGGGGCGGCTGTCCGGGCGGCTTTCCGGGCGACGCTCGGAGCGGTGTTCCGGTTGCTGCTGCGGCCGTTGCTCGGCGCGCGGTCCCGGCAGGTTGCCGCGATTGTCGGCGCGATAGTCCGGCCGGGCATGGCCGCTCGGGCGATCGTCACGCGGGCGATCGTCACGCGGGCGATCGTCGCGTTGGCGATGTCCGCCGCTCGGCTTGCCGCCGTGATAGTCGCCGCGCGGCTGGCCCGAACTTTGACGCTTGTGCTGCGGGCGTCCGCCGGATGGGCGTTGCCCGCCGCGATGGCTGCGTTCGCCGCGATCCTCGCGATCCGGCTCCGCACCGGCCAGGGCACCGTGGCCGCGCCGGTCGGTGGTCGGGATGCGCTGACGGGTCAATTTTTCGATGTCGCGCAGATACTCGCGTTCTTCGCCGTCGCAGAACGAAATCGCGATGCCTTCGGCGCCGGCGCGCGCGGTGCGGCCGATGCGATGCACATAGCTTTCCGGAACGTTCGGCAGATCGTAGTTGACGACATGGCTGATGCCGTCGACGTCGATGCCGCGCGCGGCGATGTCGGTCGCGACCAGGATGCGCGTGCGTCCCGAGCGGAACGCGTCGAGCGCGCGCTCGCGCTGGTTCTGGCTCTTATTGCCGTGGATCGCGTCGGCGTCGATGCCGGAGTTCGCCAGTTGGCGCACGGCCTTGTCGGCCCCGCGCTTGGTGCGGGTGAACACCAGGGTTCGTGTCATTTTCTCGTTCGCGTCGCGTAGAATCTCCGCGAGCAGGCTCGCCTTGCGCGAGGCCTCGATGAAGATCACGCGCTGATCGATGCGCTCGGCGGTCGAGGCAACCGGCGTGACGGATACGCGCACCGGATCCTTCAGCAGTTCCCCTGCCAGCTTGCCGATTTCGGACGGCATGGTGGCGGAAAAGAACAGATTTTGGCGCACAGACGGCAGCTTGCGCACCAGCCGGCGGATGTCGTTGATGAAGCCCATGTCGAGCATGCGATCGGCTTCGTCGAGCACGAAGATCTCGACCGCGTCGAGCTGCACGGCGCGTGTGTTCACATGGTCGAGCAGCCGGCCCGGCGTCGCCACGAGGATATCGACGCCGTGCGTCATGGCGCGCACCTGCTGGTGCGCGGAGACGCCGCCGAAGATGACCGTGGTGGAGAGGCCCATATGGCGACCGTAGGTGCGGAAGCTTTCGGCGATCTGGCTGGCCAGTTCGCGGGTCGGGCTCAGGATCAGCGCGCGGCACTGGCCGCGCCGGATCGGCCGCTTGTCGGCGGCCAGGCGTTGCAGCATGGGCAGCGCGAATGCCGCCGTCTTGCCGGTGCCGGTTTGCGCCACGCCGAGCAGGTCCTTGCCGGCGAGCACGTGGGGGATGGCTTGGGATTGGATCGGGGTCGGGGTTTCGTATTTTTCAGTTTCCAACGCGCGCAGAATCGGCGCCGCGAGGCCGAGGGACGTAAAACCTGTCAATTTAAGGAGTCCTTTGTTTGGGGCCGCGCCCAAAATGATCGACGTGCGGTCAAAAAGGGATGCCACGGGGATAACCCCAGGGCGCACAACGGCTTTTCGTTTGATGAGATCGGTGACCGGGCTACCGGCTTATCACGGGCGCGTATATCGCTCGCGCTATCGAAACACCGAATATGTTCTAGGCGATATGGCGGGGTATATGGTCTCAAGGTCGCGGCAAGTCAAGGTTATTAACCGCACACCCTGTGCGCACCCCGGGGTGGAAGCGCGCCAAAGGCGCAGATTTGCTGGGTTTCAGCGCCCGCGCGGCTTGTCCTCCGGGTCTTCGGCGTGCAGCCGATGCAGCAAGTGGTGGACCCACGGCGCCACGATAACCGCCGCGGCTCCAAGGAAGATCAGCCCGCTGAATAACGCGTAGAACGAAGCGAACAGCTTGGCGCCGTCGTTCTTGAGGTGGCTGACCGGCCCCATGCCGCCCAAGATCATCGATGCATCGACCAATGCGTCGATCCAAGGCAGCGCGTTGAAATAGCGGTAGCCAAGGACGCCTACGCCCAAGGCCATGCATATAAGTCCGCCTGCAAACATCGCGTTGCGTAAATATTTCCGCTTTCTGATGGGGTGGATCAGCCGTTGCGCCATCGCGCGAGATTACTGCGTTTGCGCGGCGCGAACAGCTGGATAGAAACACGCCGTGGCCGGCCGCGCCCCGAACAAACCATTGCCTCGGCGTCGATCGCATGGCGGCCTTGCCAGGCCCGGCGCGACGATGCGCACCAATCGACGCGGCTTGCCCGTATAGTGAATGAACGTTCCCGCCACAGAGTCGCCCGCCCAATGTCCCAGGCGCAACCAACGCCCCAGTTCACGCATGCCGAGCGGCTCAGCATCATCACCGGCGTGATGATCGCGATGTTTCTGGCGGCGCTCGATCAGACCATTGTCGCCACCGCGCTGCCGAAGATCGCCGGCGACCTGGGCGGGGTCGAGCACATGTCGTGGACCGTCACGGCCTATCTGCTGGCCGCGACGGCATCGACTCTTTTGTACGGCAAGCTGGGCGATCTTTATGGACGCCGGGCGCTGCTCTCGGTCGCGATCGTCATCTTTCTGATCGCTTCGATCGGCTGCGCGCTGGCGAGCACAATGTACGAGTTGGTCGCCGCGCGCGCTTTGCAGGGCCTCGGCGGCGGCGGGCTGATCACGCTGGCCCAGGCGACCATCGGCGAAGTCGTCCCGCCGCGCGAGCGCGGACGCTACCAAGGCTATATCAGCGCCGTCTGGGCGACGGCCAGCGTCGCCGGCCCGGTTTTGGGCGGCGTGTTCGCCGATCATCTGTCGTGGCGCTGGGTGTTCTGGATCAACCTGCCGATCGGCGTCGTCGCTTTCATCACCTGCCGCTATGCGCTGCGACGGTTGAAGCACACGCGCAAGACCGCCGTCATCGACTATGGCGGCGCGGCGCTGATGGTGCCGGGCGTCGTTGCGCTGCTCCTGGTGACGACATGGGCCGGCGGCGAATACGCCTGGACGTCGCCGCAAATCGTCGGTCTGGCCGCGATCGCGACGATCTTGCTGCTCGCCTTCGTCCTGCACGAACGGCGCACGCCCGAGCCGCTGCTGCCGCTGCGCCTGTTCCGCAATCCGATCGTCGCCATCGGCACGTCGACCGCCTTCATTATCGGCATGGCGTTTATGGGCGCGATCGTGTTTTTGCCGCTGTTCCTGCAGCTGGCGCGCGGCGTCAGCGCGTCGAGCAGCGGCCTGTTGCTGATTCCGTTCACGCTGGGCACCGTCACCGGCGCCATCGTCTCCGGCCAGACCATGATGCGCACCGGGCGATACAAATTTCTGCCCCGCATCGGCCTGCCGGTGGCGTTGGCCGGTTTCGTGCTGATGGCGTGGATCGGCGGCGCGGTTTCGCCGTACGGCGTAGCCGGCCTGGCGGTCATGATCAGCATCGGCATCGGGATGTGCTTCCCGGTCCTGCTGGTGTCGATTCAAAACTCCTCGGCGCGACAGGATCTCGGCACCGCCACCTCGGCGCTCTCGTTCTTTCGCTCTATGGGCGGCTCGTTCGGCGTCGCGGTGCTGGGCACGATCCTGGCCGCGGCACTCGCGCGCCACGTGGCGGAATCCGGCAAGGCCCTGAGCCCGGAGGCGATTCGCACGCTGCTGCATAGCGGGCCGGGCGCGCTCACGCAGCTCAGCCCGACGACGCAGATCGCGCTGACGCAGGCGGCGGGAGAGATCTTCACGACCATATTCATGGTCTGCGCCGGACTCGTATTGCTGGCGCTGTGTACGGTTTTCTTTCTCAAGGAAATGCCGCTGCGCAGCGGCGCGCGCCCGGCCGAAGCGGTCGGGGATCCGACCTGATTCGTACCGTTCCCGGCGCTTTTTCAGTTCGCGCGAAATTCGAATTGACCGCATGACGATGTCATGACAATAATTAAAACAGTTGTTTGAATTGATTGTATGAAAAGTGGCGAAACAGCCACGCACAACGGGAGGACTAGGATGAACAAGCGCATCGCTTTCGCGTTGCTTGCCGCCGGTTTCGTGGCGCCGCTCGTTTCCGCGCAATTCGCCGCCGCGCAGGATCAGGCGCTCCGCTACAATCGCTGGCTGCCGCCGACACACCACATCGACAACAACGTGTTCAAGCCGTGGTTCGAACAGGTCGCGAAAGCGACGTCGGGCCGCGTCAAGATCGAGTTCACGACCTCGTCGCTCGGGCCCTTGCCGCGCCAGTTCGAATTGGCGACCAGCGGCGTGGCCGACGTCACGTTCGGATCGGAATCGCTGACGCCCGGCCGCTTCCCGCTGGCGGAAATCCTCGAGGTGCCGTTCCTCGGCAACAGCGCCGAGGCGACCTCCGTCGCCTACTGGCGCGTCTACAAGGCGCATTTCGAGAAGGCCGAGACGTATACCGGCACCAAGCTGCTCGGCCTGTCCGGACTGCCGCCGTACCACATCTACAATAACAAGCGGCCGATCGTGTCGCTGGCCGATTTCAAGGGCCTCAAGCTGCGCGCCGCAGGCAAGTATCTGACCGACATGACCGGCGCGCTCGGCGCCGTGTCGGTGCCGGCGCAGATCACCGAGCTTTACGATCTGCTGTCGAAGGGCGTGATCGACGGCACGCTGTACATGGACGACGGCATCCGCAGCTTCAACCTGGCCAAGTTCCTGCCGCACAAGACCGAGATTCCCGGCGGCTTGTCCAGCTTTAGTTCGTTCGTCGTGATCAACAAACGCAAATGGGACGCGATCTCGGCCGCGGACCGTGCCGCGATCGAGGCGATCGCCGGCGAGAATCTGGCGCGCCTGCTCGGCCGCTCGTTCGACGAAAGCGCCGCCGTGGGCCAGACGCAAATGAAAGAGGCCGGCGTCAAAGTCGTCGTCGCCGACGCGCAGCTCACCGACGCGCTCAAGAAGCAGCTCGCATTCCTCGAACAACGCTGGGTCGGCGAAGCCAAGAACAAGGGCGTTGACGGCGTCGCGGCGCTTAAGATGCTGCGCGACGAAGCAGCCAAGTACAAGAAGCCGTAAGCGCGATCTCGCACCACACAGTAAGCAGGGAGTCCGTCATGGCGCCACCTATCCGCCGCGTCGTCACTGGCCACAACGCCCAAGGCCGTTCGATCTTCATCAGCGACGGGCCCGCGCCCGTCGTCTACAGCCCGCCGCGCAACCCGAACGTCTCGCTGACCGATCTGTGGCTGACCCACGCAACGCCGGCCTCGAACGCCGGCAACGCGGACAGCACCAGCGCGCCGCTCCAGCTGCTGCCGCCGAAGAACGGCACGGTCATCCGCATCCTCGAATTGCCGCCCGACAAGGAGCGCGACTATTCCCACACCAAGGATTATTTCCGCGGCATGGGGGCGGGCGCCGGCGTGCTCGACGAAACCGGCAAGCGCCATCCCGGCATGCACCGCACCAACACCGTCGATTACATTGTCATCCTGTCGGGCGAAATCTGGGCGCTGATGGACGACAGCGAAGTGCTGCTCAAGGCCGGCGACTGCCTGATCCAGCGCGGCACCAACCACGCCTGGAGCAATCGCAGCGACAAGCCCTGCCGGTTCGTGGCGGTGCTGATCGATGCCGAACCGGTACCCGGCGTCGCCTCCGGCCACTGATCGAAGGATCGGCCACTATTTTCTTTCGGGCAGTTCAATCAAGGGAATCGATGGCGTGACTCAGGCCGGCTCACCACACCCCCGCGACGTTCTGCTGGTCGGCAGCGTGCCGCTCGGCACGACCGAGAAGGTCTTCGACGTCGTGACCGAATCGGTCGGTCCCTATCTGCGACGCATGCCGGACGGGGAAACCGGCAAGCGCGCCTACTGGATCACCAGTCAGGCCTATGTGCTGGCCAAGCATCCGCTGTTTATGCCGGCCGGCCATGATTGGGATCCCGAGAGCGGCACCGTGCCCGAAACCGGCGCGCCGAAATATCACGTCCGCCCCGGCGTCGCGGCAGCCGACATCGCAATTCCAAGGTTCGGATACGCCGATGCGGCGCGCGAATCGTACGCCCTGTTCAAGCAATGGAAAGCGGCGGGCAAGATCGACCGGCGCACGCGCTTTCAGGTTTCGCTGCCGACGCCGATCGCCTTCATCGTCGGTTTGGTCGATCCGGCGTCGCAGGCGATTGCCGCGCCCGCGTTCGAACGGCGCATCGCCGAAGAACTGGAAGAAGTCCTGCGCGCCATCCCGCACGCCGACTTGGCGATCCAATGGGACGTGTGCGTCGAAATCTTCATCTGGGAGGGCATTCGCACGCCCTACTTCGCGGATGCGCGCGGCGGCTGCATCGACCGGCTGATCGAGGTCGGCAATATGGTGCCGCCGGATGTCGAGCTCGGCTACCATTTATGTTACGGCGATTTCCGTCATAAGCATTCGGTCGAGCCGAAAGACACGGCGATCATGGTCGAAATGACCAATCGCGTCGTCGCCGGCCTTAAACGCCCGCCGACATGGTTCCACCTGCCGGTGCCGCGCGAGCGCAACGACGACGCCTATTTCCGTCCGCTGCAGGATTTGAAGCTGCCGGCGGAAACGGAATTGTATCTCGGCCTGGTGCATTTCACCGATGGCGCCCCAGGGGCGCTCGATCGGATGCACGCGGCGTCGAAATACGTGGGCCGGTTCGGCCTGTCGACGGAATGCGGCCTGGGCCGGCGCCCGCCGGAGACGATCCCCGCCTTGCTGCGGATCCATGCGGATCTCGCGGCGCGCGATACCTGAGCCCGACGGAATGGCCGAGGTACAGGAGCCCGAGCGCGCGCGTCCAGGCGAGTTCGGCTCCATGGCGGATCCGCACGGCCGCCTGGTCCGTCGGCTGGACCGAAGCCTCGGCGTCGCCGCCGGGATCATCCTGTTCCTGATGATGGTGCTGACCGTGGTCGACGTGGTCGGCCGCTATTTCTTCAACGCGCCGATGCCGGGCGGTTACGAGTTGATTCAGTTCGGTATGGCCGGATTGGTGTTCCTGATCCTGCCGGTCGTCGTCGCGCGCGATGAGAACGTGCGCATCGACTTTTTCGATCGGTTCGTGCCGGCGCGCGCGAAAACCGCGCTTGCCGTCGCGAGCGCCTGGCTCGGCGCCGCGGTCCTTGTCGGGTTCGGTATCGAACTGTACCGCCGCGGCGCCAGCTTCTCGGTCAGCCGGGAAACCTCGACCAATCTGCGTTTGCCGCTGGCGCCGTTCGCGCATTTCATGTCGGCGGTCTGGTTTCTGAGCGCCGCGATCATGCTGGTCCAGGGCTGGGCCAAGCTGAGCCGCGCGCGGCGCGGCGATGCCGCGAAGACCGAGCCGCCGCAATGATCGTCCTGATCGGCATGGTCGCGCTGTTCGCGCTGCTCGCCGTCGGCCTGCCGCTGGGCCTGGCGATGGGGCTGGTCGGCTTCGTCGGCTTCGCCTCGCTGGTCGGTTTCGGACCGGCGCAGTATATGGTCGGTCAGATCGTGTTCGATAACGTGATGAACTACGGCTTCTCGGTGCTGCCTTTGTTCATTCTGATGGGCAATTTCGTGGCGCGGTCGAAACTGGCCGAGGAATTGTTCGATGCGGCCCACGCGTTCATCGGTCACCGGCGCGGGGGCCTCGCGATGGCCACCGTGCTTGCCTGCGGCGGGTTCAGTTCGGTCCGCGGCTCGAGCGTCGCGACCGCGGCGACGATGGTGAAGATCGCCTTGCCGGCCATGCGCCGGCGCGACTACGCGATGTCGCTGGCGACCGCATCGATCGCGGCCGGCGGCACGCTCGGCATATTGATTCCGCCCAGCACGGTCATGGTGATCTATGGCATCCTGACCGGCACAGATATCGGCAAGTTGTTCGCCGCCGGGATCGTGCCGGGCATCCTCGCCGTGCTTTGCCTGATCGGCGCCGTCGTGTATTCGACGTTTCGCAATCCGGCGCTCGGTCCGGCCGACCCGAAGGCCGGCTGGGACCGGCGCATGCGCGCCGTCGGCAAGACGTGGGGCATCGTCTCGCTGTTCATCCTGGTGATGGGCGGCATCTACGTGGGCGCCTTCACGGTCACCGAAGCGGCCGGCATCGGCGCCGCCGGCGCGTTCGTTTTCACCTTGCTCCGGCGCATGGTCGATGTCCGGCAAATCCTCGAAATCCTCAGCGAAACCGCGCGCACCACGGCGATGATGTTCGTCATTCTGTTCGGCGCGCTGCTGTTCTCGAACTTCGTCGAAGCCGCCGGCCTGCCGACATTGCTGTCCAACTGGATGCGGTCGATCGACGTGGCGCCGCTCGTCGTCATCGTCATCATCCTCGGAATCTACGTCGTTCTAGGCTGCATCCTGGAAAGCATTTCGATGGTGCTGCTGACCGTCCCGATCTTCTTTCCGATCATCGTGGCGCTGAAACTCGATCCGATCTGGTTCGGCATCCTGGTCGTCGTTGTGACGGAAATCAGCATGGTCACGCCGCCGGTCGGGCTTAACATTTTCGTGATCAATGCCATGGTGCCCGAGGTGCCGACCCGCGAGATCGTGCGCGGACTGATCCCGTTCATCGTCGCCGAAGCCGTGTTGCTGGCGATCCTCGTGCTGTTGCCCGGGGTGGTGCTTTTCCTACCCTCGTTCATGAGATAAGTGTTCGATATGAAACCGTCCCCCAAACGCGGCGATCGCGGCGACGCGACGCGGAACCGGATTCTCGATACGGCCGAAAAGCTGTTCGCCGAGCACGGGTTCGCGTCGGTCTCGCTGC
>JBFWYO010000059.1:0-31637 GCA_050186335.1 Alphaproteobacteria bacterium
CTTCCGATCTCAACGTCATGTTCACCATGTTTCCGTCCGTCCCGGTGGATAGACGCGTCATGAACGAAGCCTCGTTTCCCGACACCTTCAAAGGCGCCGCGGGCTGATCGCTCCATTGCCCGGTGGTCGGGGTTAGTTTGATGACAACCCGGTAGGTCGACTTATCGGTGCGTGTAAACGTGCAGCGCCACGCGCCGGTCAAGGATTCCGCCGCCGCGTTGCCCGCCATCAGCGCCGCGACCAGCGCAAGTGCGCCGCCGAAACGCCGGCTGTTTCGCTTGAACATATTTCCGCCCTCGCTCTTGGTTGACCCGATCGACGTTACAAGAACACCATTGTCGGCGGCTCGCAACCCGTTCCCAAGGCCATACTTGCATCGGCGGCACAGCGTATGCGACCCAGATTGTCCGCCTGCCGAGGGACGGATGGAACATCGGGCAAGAACCTGACGCAGCGTGCAGCCCGAGCCATCGAACATGGGGATGCGGCGAGGCGCGAATACGCTTAACAGGCTCGCACAATGACGCCGAAATTCGGCGTCAATCTTCGTCCGCCGGTGGCACGTCCAGCCAGCGCACGCGGAATCGCGCCGCATCTTCCGCGCGCTTGAAATAGAAACGCGCGAACTGCTTGAACGGTCCGGCACGCGTCTTGAAACTGCCGGAATACTGCTCCCACGCGCCGGGGCGAAATTCGGACTCGCACCAATCGTCCATGGCGTCGAGTTCCGGCCCGAAGCCGTCCGGCGGCGCCGGCAGTTCGACACAATGGGGCAGGCGCTTTTCCAGATCGCGTTTGAACGGCGTATCGTCCGGGCCTTGCATGGTCCCTCGGGTGCTTTCCGGCGTCGGAATGGCGCATTATCCGCGTCCGAACCGCGGATAGCGACATAAGAATTCGAGCGGCTTCCCGGCTCGCGGAGGAGCGGTTACTATCGTGGCAAGAGGGTAACAGCCTGCCTGTTTCGCGCCGCGCCGTTCGCGCGCCGGCGAGGAGGATCGCAATGCCCGTTCGTTCAATGGCGGATATCGTCCGCAATCAGGATCCCGTGGTGCTGCCGCCGGAAGCATCGGTCAAGGACGCCTGCCGTGCGATGCGCGACCGCCGCGTCGGCGCCGTGCTGGTGGCTCGAGACGACCTCACATTGCTCGGGATTTTTACCGGCCGCGACGCGGTTTGCCGCGTGCTCGCGGAAGGCCGCGATCCGGCCAAGGTGCCTCTGTCCGAGGCAATGACCGCGCACCCCGATACGATCGTTCCTGGCAAATCCGCCGTCGAGGCGCTGCAGATCATGAGCGACTGCGGTTTTCGCCATTTGCCGATCGTCGAGCGGGGCAAGATTGTGGGCATTGTGTCGCACGGCGATTTCCGCGGCCTGGAATTGGCGCGTCACGACGAACATACCGGCTTGTGGGAGCGCATTTGAGCGGTGATGCGCGCGGCCGTCGAGCGTTGCCGCTCGTTGCAATTGAAACGAAAATATGGCAGACTTAATTTGACTGTCGCAACATAATCCGTGCGCGGCGCGCGTATTCATAAGATGCGCCGCGCATTCTCGATCGGGAGCGAAGCATGCTCGAGACCAAACAGCCTTGGCCGCTCAACGCCTGGTATCAGGCGGCATGGAACTCGGAAATCGGCGACAAGCCGCTGGCGCGCAAGCTGCTCAATCAAGAGATCGTGCTGTATCGCGGCCGCGACGGCAAGGTGGCGGCGCTGGAAGATCGCTGCTGCCACCGCGCGGCGGCGCTTTCGATGGGCAGCATCGTCGACAAAGGCCTGCAGTGCGATTACCACGGCCTGGTCTACGACGGCACCGGCAAATGCGTGCACATTCCGAACCAGGACACGATTCCGCCGCAGGCCTGCGTGCGCGCGTACCCGATCGTCGAGAAGAACGAATTCGTCTGGATCTGGATGGGCGACCCGGCCAAGGCCGACGAAAGCCAGATCATCGATTATCCGTGGAACGACGACCACAAGAACTGGCCGCACAAGCACGGCATGTACTATGTCAAATGCAACTACATGCTGCTGATCGACAACCTGATGGACCTCACACACATCCCGTTCATCCATAAGCGGACGATCGGCGGCGGCGCGGCGACCGCGCAGTATGTCGAAGCGCTGATGGACACCAAGCGTACCGAACGCGGCGTGCATTTCATCCGCTGGATGCTCGGCGTCACGCCGCCGCCGACCTACGTCAAAGGCGCGGGCTTCGCGCCGGACATCAAGGTCGATCGCTGGCAGGAATTCGAATACATCGTGCCGACCAGCGTCGTGCAATGGTCGGGTGCCCTGCCGGTCGGCCGCAACGCCCGCGAGAACCGCGACCAGCCGGGCGGCTTCTCGCTGCGCCTTTACCACGGCGCCACGCCGGAGACCGAGAACTCCTGCTTCTACTTCTGGACCCCGGCCAACGGCTATCGCCAGAACGAGCCGCAGGCGACGGTGGATCTGTACAACGAGATTGCAGTCACCTTCGTCGAGGACGTCGCGTTCCTCGAGGGTCAGGATTCGCGCATCTACGCGGATCGCAAACGGCCGCTGGTCGATATCGTTTCGGATAAGAACCGCGTGCACGCGCGCCGGACGATGGAACGCATGATCCGGGCGGAAATCGGCGAACACGAACCGGGATTGGCCGCGGAATAGCCGGGCCGGCCGTTACGATCTTCGCGCTAAGTCGGGTGCCGCGCGTCCGGCTTGACGTTTTCGGTTGTACCGAGAGCCGAGCCATTCCATTAATGGCGGACCGTGTCGTCCGCAGCGCCGCCGCGCGCTGCAATTAAAACGAAAATATACTAGACCCGAATTAATTGTCGCAACATAATCCGTGCTTGGCGCGCGCATTCATAAGACGCGCCGCGCATTAGCCAGCGGGAGCGAAGCATGCTCGAGACGAAACAGCCCTGGCCGCTCAACGCCTGGTACCAGGCGGCATGGAACTCGGAAATCGGCGACAAGCCGCTGGGGCGCAAGCTGCTTAATCAGGACATCGTGCTGTATCGCGGCCGCGACGGCAAGGTGGCGGCATTGGAAGACCGCTGCTGCCATCGTGCGGCGGCGCTTTCGATGGGCAGCATCGTCGATAAGGGCCTGCAGTGCGATTACCACGGCCTGGTCTACGACGGCACCGGCAAATGCGTGCACATTCCGAACCAGGACACGATTCCGCCGCAGGCCTGCGTGCGCGCATACCCGATCGTCGAGAAGAACGAATTCGTCTGGATCTGGATGGGCGATCCGGCCAAGGCCGACGAAAGCCAGATCATCGATTATCCGTGGAACGACGACCACAAGAACTGGCCGCATAAGCACGGCATGTCCTACATCAAATGCAACTACATGCTGGTGGTCGACAATCTGATGGATCTCACGCACATCCCGTACATCCATAAGCGGACGATCGGCGGCGGGGCGGCACCGAGCACGCACACCGAAGCTCTCATGGATACCAAGCGTACCGAGCGCGGCGTGCATTTCATCCGCTGGATGCTCGGCGTCACGCCGCCGCCGACATACGTCAAGGGCGCGGGCTTCGCGCCGGGCGTAAAGGTCGATCGCTGGTTCGAAGGGGAATACGTCGTGCCGTCCAGTATCATCCAATGGTCGGGTGCCTTGCCGGTCGGGCAGGGCGCGCAACAAAACCGCGACCAACCGGGCGGCTTCTCGGCGCGCGTGTATCACGGCGCCACGCCGGAAACCGAAAACACCTGTTTCTATTTCTGGACGCCAGCCAACGGCTATCGTCAGAACGAACCGCGGGCGACCGAAGATCTCTACAATGAGATCGTGGCCACTTTCGTCGAGGACATCGCGTTCCTCGAAGTCCAGGATTCGCGCATCTACGCCGATCGCAAACGGCCGCTGGTCGATATCGTTTCGGATAAGAACCGCATCCACGCGCGTCGGACGATGGAACGTATGATCCGGGCGGAAACCGGCGAGCACGAACCGGCGATGGCGGCGGAATAGCCGGGCCGGCCGTTACGATCTTCGCGCTAAGTCGGGTGCCGCGCGTCCGACGTGACGTTTTCGGTTGTACCGAGAGCCGAGCCATTCCATTAATGGCGGACTATGTCGTCCGCAGCTCCCCGCGCAAAACCCACAGTCATCTGCATCGGCGCCGGACCGGCGGGTCTGACAGCCGCATACCGGCTCGGCAAGTCGAACTTGCCGGTGACCGTGTTCGAGAGCCACCCGGCGCATGTCGGCGGCATCGCGCGCACCGAGTCGTACAAGGGCTTCCGGTTCGATATCGGCGGACACCGATTTTTTTCGAAATCGGCGGAGATCGAAGCGCTGTGGACCGAAATTCTCGGCGATGAATTGCTGACGCGCCCGCGCAAGACGCGAATTCTATATCGCGGCAAGCTGTTCGACTATCCGCTCAAACCGTTCGACGCGCTCGCCAAGCTCGGCCCGTTCGAAGCGGGCAGGTGCATGGTGTCCTACGGCCGCGCCAAGCTCGCGCCCTATCGCCCAGCGGCGAATTTCGAGCAGTGGGTGGTCAATCAGTTCGGCCGCCGTCTGTTCCACATCTTCTTCAAAACCTACACGGAAAAAGTCTGGGGCATGGCGTGCACCGACATTTCCGCCGATTGGGCGGCGCAGCGCATCAATCGCCTGTCGCTCGGCAGGGCGATTTGGCACGGCCTGCTGCCGAAGCGTTGGCGCGGTCGGCACGGCGACGCCGGGATGAAGACATTGATCGACCGGTTTCGCTATCCGCGGCTTGGCCCCGGTCAATTGTGGGAAAGGACGGCGCAATTGGTCGAGCGGCAAGGCGGCGCCGTGCGGCTCGGCGTGTCTGTCGAACGCTTGAGGCGCGACGCCGCCTCCGGTGACTGGATCGTCGAAACCGTGGATCGCGCCGGAAAACGGGAAACTCACCGTGCCGATCACGTGATTTCGACTGCCGCGATCGTGGATCTGGCCGGTTATCTCGATCCGCCGCCGCCGGCCGATGTGCTGCGTGCCGCGCGCGCGCTGCGATATCGCGATTTCCTGATCGTGGCGCTCATCGTGCGCGAGCGCGATGCATTCGACGACATTTGGCTGTACATCCACGAACCCGGCGTCAAGGTGGGCCGCATTCAGAATTTCAAGACCTGGTCACCGGACCTGGTGCCGGACCCGGCGCTGAATTGTTACGGCATGGAGTATTTTTGTTCGCGCGGGGACGAACTATGGGAAGCGGACGACGCGGCGTTGATCGAGCTCGCTAGGCGGGAGCTGGCGGAACTGGGGTTGGCTCGCCCGAACGATATTCTCGATGGCTACGTGGTGCGACAGCCGAAGGCATATCCGGTCTATGACGAGGCTTACGTCCGGAACGTGGCGACATTTCGCGAGTGGTCGGCGGCGGCGCTGCCCGGTCTGCATCTCGTCGGGCGCAACGGCATGCACAAATACAATAATCAAGATCATGCGATGATGACGGGATTGATGGCGGCGGAAAATATCGTTGCCGGCTATCCCAAATGGGATTTATGGCGCGTCAACCAGGACGCCGCGTATCACGAGGCAGGCGAGGATCGCAGCCTGGCGCTCGAGACGCTTGTCGTGCCGACGCACAAGACGGCTACTTCGTAAGCTGGACGTAGTCGGGCGGCGCCTCGCTTTCGGCTTGGGCGTCGGTGGCATGCCGGGTCGCCGAGCAAACCGGGCATTCGGGGATGCCGCTGCCAAGATCTTCCAGGCGCTTGAAGAACCGCGTCGCGCACAGCTTGCAGATGAATTCGACGACAATGCTCATGCCAGTCCCCAAATAACGATTGCCGAACAGCACGATCGCGACGAGGGGACGATTGCGGTGCGATTTTCGAGCGCGCGCCAAATCGCACTGTCCCTGCATAAGGAACCCCCTTTTGGCGTAACGGTTCCTGGGTAAGGACAGCGAAGGGGCCGCGCTACACGGCGTTTTTCAGCGCCAATTTGTCGATCTTGCCGGCGCCGGTTTTCGGCAGCGCGTCGACGAAGTGAATGTGTTTCGGCACCTTGTACTTGACCAAGCTGGTCCGGCAATACACGTCCAGCTCTTCGGCCGTGAGCTTGGCGCCCGGCTTGAGCGCGACCACGCATTTGACGGCCTCGCCGGAAATCCCATCCGGGACGCCGATCGTCGCGGCCTCGTGGATCGCCGGGTGCTTGTGCAGATGCTCGTCGATTTCGCGCGGGTAGACGTTGAAACCGGAGACCAGGATCATCTCCTTCTTGCGGTCGACGATGTAGAGATAGCCCTCGTCGTCGAAATGACCGATATCGCCGGTATAGAGCCAGCCGTCGCGGAGCGCATGCGCGGTTTCCTCGGGCTTGTTGCGGTAGCCGAGCATGACCTGCGGACCGCGCACGCGAATTTCGCCGATTTCGCCGGCCGGCAGCAAGCGGGTGCCGGTCTCCAGATCGACGATTTCGATGTCGACATCGGCGCACGGCAAACCGACCGAACGGATTTTACGCCGTCCTTCCACCGGATTGCCGGCGATCGGCGCGCATTCCGACATGCCGACGCCTTCGTGGATCGGCACTTTGGTTTCACGTTCCCAGGCCAGCAGCAATTCCTCGGAGCAGGGCGCGCCGCCGGAAATGCATGTTTTCAGCGCAGAGAAATCCGTCGTGCGGTAGTTTTCCGCGCCGCGCAGCGCAACGTAGATTGCCGACGGACCGCCGGCGAAGAAGGTGATTCGGTGCCTGCTGAATAAATCCAGCACCAGCGGCGGCTTGAACGCCGAGGCGAGCACAGTCGTCGCTCCCGCGTGCATCGGCACGAGCACCGTGAACCAGAAGCCCCAGATGTGAAAGTTCGGCGCCACGTTCAGCACGCGTTCGCGATCCTGCGGGATCGGCCACACGCCCAACGCCGTGCGCGCGTGCGCCATCAGGCCGCTGTGGCGATGCTCGGCCGCCTTCGGCACGCCGGTCGTGCCGCCGGTGAAGAACATGGCGGCCATATTTTCCGGCCGCGGCAGCGGCTTCGGCAGTTCCACGTTGCCGGCCTCGGCCCAGGGTTCGATGCGCGTCGCACCTTCGCCGAGCGCGAGCAGGTGCGGCACGCCCGCCTGTGCGGCAACTGCCTGCGCACGCGCAAGCGCTGCCGGCGCGCAGATCAGAACTTGCGCCTGCACATCGCCCAGCGCGCGCAGCAGCTCCGGATCGGTAAACAGCGGGTTGATCGGCGCCACCTGCGCGCCGGCCGCCATGGCCGCGAGCAGCGCGACCGCCGTTTCCAGGCCGTTGGTCATGGAGATCGCGACGCGCGTGTTGTTTGTCACGCCCATCGCGCGCAATCGATGCGCAAGACCGGCCACGGCGCTGGCGTAAGCGCGGTAGGTCAACGAACGATCGTCGACGATAATGCCGATGCGGTCGCCGATCACATCGGCGTTACGCTCGAGCGCATGCACCACGGTATCGAAACGGGGATAGGCCGGATTGAGGCGGTAAACCGGGCGATCCGCTGTCATGTGCGGTCCGACCGCGGCGGCGGCAATCGAGTAGTCGTCATGAGCTTGCTCCCACATCGGTCATCGTCAATACGCAACCGTATGTTGGGCAAATATGAATTCGGCGCGCGCGATTTGTCAACCGATCTGAGCCGGAACATTCGAGCCGGTCGCGCGACGGCGGCGACGCTACATGCGCTCCAGCCAGTTGAAGCCCTCGACCAGCGCCCAGCCGGCCACGCCCATGGCACCGAGCGTCGCCAGCGCCGCCAGCAGGGCGAGACACAGCACCAGCCCATCCTCTTCCAGATAGGCGAAGGCGACCAGCATGACGACTATCGCGGCGGGTATCTGGCTGAACGGAATCGGCGCCAGCAAAGCGAACCCGAGCAGCAGCATGAAGCCGCCGACCACCCGTTGGGTCGCCATGAAGGGCGTGCGCCAGCGCGGGCGGATGATTCGCTCGAGCCAGCGCAGGGTCGGATCGATGCGCCGTATCAGGCGCGCCAACTTCGCGACCGAGATCGGCCGTTTGCCGACGAAGCGCGGCAGGACCGGCACCGGCTGCGCCAGGATCATCTGGATTGCCGGGATCATCAACAGAATGCCGACGATGCCGGACGCGCCCGGTACAAGCGCGATCAATGCCATGAGGAACATCAGGATGCCAAACGAGCGCTCGTGCAAATTCTCGATCAGCCAAGCCAAAGTGACGTGCGTACCCGGCGCCGCGGCGATCAGTTCGCCGAGAATGGTCGAAGTGGGCGCGCGTATGTCTTCCCGAACGGACACTGTTTTTATCGTTGCGGCTGGAGTTGCAGGGCAAACGCGCGTGGCGCCGGTTTCAATATTAAGCCGCGCGCGCGGCCGCGCCTATCGAATACCTTCGGTCGGTCAAAAAAACATTTTGCTGACCGTGCAAACCGTCAAGCCGACATGTCCGGCAATGTCTGTGCATGTGGCCATGGAAAGTGAGCCGTTCATACCGCGATCCATTGAGGCAGCCATGTCCGAACGGGTCGGGAACTCAACGGCGGTGCATCGCGAAGGTCTGCGTCAGGTTCCGTTCCTGCGGGCCGCCGCGGCCGGCCGGCACCGATTGCATTGCACAAAATCGACCCTCGAACCGGCGGTGGCGGTGTCGGTGCCGCAAATCTGATTGGCGGGCAGCGCCGTCCAAATGCTATAAAGATCAACGAATTCGGCCCTGTCCGGGCGTGGGGAAAGCGCGGACGAGGAACGGGTCGAACCAAACCCGGATTTGGGAGAGGCTTTATGTCGATACAGAAATTGCTTCGCCGTGGCGCTGCGATGGGTGCGATCGCAGTTGGCCTCGCAGCGGCCGCGGCGGGCATGGCACCCGTCGAGGCGAAAACCTTCAAGTGGGCAAACGACGGCGATATCGGTTCGATGGATCCGCATCATCGGAACGAGACTTTTTCGTTGGGCTTGCTGGAAAACGTGTACGAGCCGCTTGCCCGGCGCGACAAGAATCTCAAGCTCGAGCCGGCACTCGCGACCGAGTGGAAGCAGGTGTCGCCGTTGCTGTGGCGGATCCTGCTGCGCCAGAACGTCAAGTTCCACGACGGCACGCCGTTCTCGGCCGACGACGTGGTGTTCTCGCTGGCACGCGCGAACAGTCCGGGTTCGAACATGACCGGCTACTTCACCTCGGTGAAGGAAGTCCGCAAGATCGACGCCAATACCGTCGAAATCGACACCAAGGTGCCCGACGCGCTCCTGATGGAAAAATTCGCCACCATCTTCATCATGTCGAAGGCGTGGTCGGAGAAGAACAACGCGCAGAATTCGATCGATCTGACCAAGAAAGAAGAGAATTTCGCCACACGCAATTCGAACGGCACCGGCCCCTACATGCTGAAAAGCCGCGAGCCGGATGTGCAGACCATCCTGGTCAAGAATCCGACCTGGTGGGACAAGCCGATTTCCAACGTCGACGAAGTGCTTTTCCGGCGCATCCCGAACGATGCCACGCGCGTCGCGGCGCTACTGTCCGGCGAAATCGACATGATGTACACGGTACCGCCGCAGGACACGGAAAGACTGTCGAAGACCCAGGGCGTGAAGGTGCTGATCAAGCCGGAAACGCGGGTCGTCTACCTGATCTTCGATGTCGCGCGCGAAGAACTGCAATATTCCAGCGTCAAGGGCAAGAATCCGTTCAAGGACAAGCGCGTCCGCGAGGCGTTCTACATCGCCATCGACGTCGAAACGATCAAGACGCGCATCATGCGCAACCAGTCCGCGCCGACGGCGCTGCTCGTTGCCCCAGGCCTGAGCGGCTACATCAAGGAAGTCGACGTGCGTCCGAAATACGATCCCGAGCGCGCCAAGAAGCTGATGACCGAGGCGGGCTTTCCGAACGGGTTCGAGATCACGATGAACTGCCCGAACGACCGCTACGTCAACGACGAGAAGATTTGCCAGGCCGCGGCCGCCATGCTGGCCCGCATCAATGTCAAGGTGAACCTGCAGGCGGAAACGCGCAGCAAGTATTTCGGCAAGGTGATGGGGCCGAAATACGACGCCAATTTCATGATGCTCGGCTGGGCGCCGGCGACCTACGACGTGCACAACTCGTTCGAAAATCTGCTGCAGACGCGCAACGCGCAAACCAGGAAGGGGTTCTTCAATCTGGGCGGCTGGTCGAACGCGGAGTTCGACGCGCTGTCCGACCAGATCGCGACCGAGATCGATCTGGCCAAGCGCAACGAATTGATCAAGAAGGCGCACCAGATCATGTTGGCCGAGTTTCCGATCATCGCCCTGCACCAGCAGGCGCTGGTCTGGGCCACGCGGGCGAACGTCGAGATGGAGCAGCCGGCCGACAATCGCATTCCGTATCGCTTCATCAACATGAAGTGACGGTGGACGTGCGCAACGTGGACCCATCGAACTGAACCGGCGGCCCAGGCTTTGAAAACCTGGGCCGCGCGGTTTCGGCGCCCGCCATGCTCGCCTTCGTGATCCGCCGGCTCCTGCAATCCATCGTCGTCCTGCTGGCGGTGGCGGCGGTCGCGTTCGTGATCTTCAACTACGTCGGCGACCCGATCAACGCGATGGTCGGGCAGGACACCTCGCAGCAGGACCGCGAGGCGCTGCGCGAACGACTGGGTCTCAACAATCCGTTGCCGGTGCGCTACGTGGAGTTCGTCTGGCGCGCGATCCACGGCGATTTCGGAATCTCGTATCGGTTGGCCGAGCCGGTGCTGCCGGCGATTCTCCGGCGCTTTCCGGCAACCATGGAACTCAGCCTGGTGGCGGCATTGCTTGCCGTTGTTGTCGGGATTCCGCTCGGCGTCTATACCGGACTCTACCCGCGCCGCTGGTTGAGCCGGTTTTTTCAGGTCACCTCGCTGATCGGCGTCTCACTGCCGACATTCCTGATCGGCATCCTGCTGATCCTGATCTTCTCCGTCCTGTGCACCTTCACGGCGCCGAAAATCGGTATCGACCCGCGCTATTGCCTGCCATCCTCCGGGCGCGGAGATCTGACCGATCTGGGCTGGTGGAAAACCGGATTTCTGACCGTCGGCGGCTTGAAGGCGCTGATTCTGCCTTCGATCACGCTCGGTCTGTTCCAGATGACGCTCATCATGCGCCTGGTGCGCGCGGAGATGCTGGAAGTGCTGCGCACCGATTACATCAAGTTTGCCCGCGCACGCGGCCTGAGCGACCGCACCGTGCATTTCGGCCACGCGCTCAAGAACTCCCTGGTGCCGGTGATCACGATCACCGGCTTGCAGCTGGGCGCCATCATCGCCTTCGCCATCATCACCGAAACCGTGTTTGCCTGGCCGGGCATGGGCCAATTGTTCGTCCAATCGGTCTATTCGACCGACATCCCGGTGATGGCCGCGTATCTGGTGTTCGTCGGTTTCATTATCGTGATCATCAACTTGATCACCGACCTGTTGTATTTCGCGGTCGATCCGCGGCTGCGCGATTCGGCGTTTCGAGGCGCGCGATGACGGCATGGCGGCGCGTCATCGACAGCGACCTGTATTACAGCTTCACGCGTTCGAAGCTGACCGTGGCAGCCGCCGCGATCGCCGTGATCTTCATTCTGGCCTCGCTGTTCGCGCCGCTGGTGGCGCCCCACAATCCATTCGATCTGGCGACCGTCCAGACCATCGACGGCGACATGCCGCCGGCATGGAGCGAAAACGGCAGCACGAAATATCTGCTCGGCACGGACGATCAAGGCCGCGATATTCTGAGCACTATTTTGTATGGTTCGCGCTCGTCGCTGCTGGTCGGCTTCCTATCGGTATTGCTGGCGATGGCAATCGGCATCACGCTTGGACTGGTGGCCGGGTTTTCCGGCGGCTTGATCGACGCGGTGATCATGCGCACCGCCGACGTGCAGCTGTCGTTTCCGGCCATCCTGGTCGCGCTCCTGATCGACGGCATCGTGCGTGCGGTTTTGGGCGAAGCCGCGCACCAGCAGGCAGCCATTTACGTGCTGATCGTCTCGATCGGCTTGTCGTTCTGGGTGCAGTACGCACGCACCGTGCGCGCTTCGGTCATGGTCGAAAAGAACAAGGAGTATGTCCAGGCGGCGCGCGTGACCGGCCTGCCGAGTTTCCGGATCGCATTGCGGCATGTTCTGCCGAACGTCATGGGGCCGGTACTGGTCATCGGCACGATCAATCTGGCGCTGGCGATCATCACCGAGGCGACGTTGTCGTTCCTGGGCGTCGGTTTGCCGATCACCGAGCCGTCGCTCGGCACGCTGATCAGCATCGGCCAGAAATACCTGTTCGCCGGCGAATGGTGGATCACGGTTTTCCCGGGCCTGGCGCTGGCCATCTTCGTACTTTCGATAAATCTGCTCGGCGACTGGCTGCGCGACGCGCTCAACCCGAGGCTGCGATGAGCGACGCCAGCCCCTTGTTGGAGGTTCGCCACCTGCGCGTCGAGTTTCCGACGCGGCGCGGCACGCTGGTCGCGGTCGACGACATCTCGTTCTCCCTTGCGCCCGGCGAGGTATTGGGCGTGGTCGGCGAATCGGGCGCCGGCAAATCGCTGACCGGTGCTGCGATCATCGGATTGCTCGAGCCGCCCGGCCGCATCGCCGCGGGGGAAATTCACCTGGACGGAAGGCGCATCGACAATCTGCCGTATGCCGAGATGCGCAAGATTCGCGGCCGGCGTATCGGCGCCATCTTCCAGGATCCGCTGACCAGCCTGAACCCGCTTTATACGATCGGCCGCCAGCTGGTCGAAACCATGCGCACGCATCTGCCGATGGGGGATAAGGAAGCGCACGACCGCGCCGTGCAATTGCTCAAGGATGTCGGCATTCCGGCCGCGGAACACCGGCTGGACAATTATCCGCACCAGTTCTCGGGCGGCATGCGGCAGCGGGTCGTGATCGCCTTGGCGCTCGCGGCCGACCCGCAACTCATCATCGCGGACGAACCGACGACCGCGCTCGACGTATCGATTCAGGCCCAGATCATCCAGTTGCTCAAACGCCTGTGCCGCGAACGGCGGACCGCCGTGGTCTTGATCACGCACGATATGGGCGTCATCGCCGAAACCGCCGACCGCGTGGCGGTGATGTACGCGGGGCGGATCGCGGAGATCGGTCCCGTGCGCCAGATCATCAAGTCTCCGCTGCATCCCTACACGTCGGGCCTGATGGGCGCCATTCCGATGGTCGGCCAGGATGTGCATCGCCTGGCTCAGATCGACGGCGCGATGCCGCGGCTGAACGCCATCCCGCCGGGTTGCGCGTTCAATCCGCGCTGTCCGAAAGCATTCGACCGTTGCCGACGGGATCGGCCGGACGCACTGCCGCACGACGGGCGGCAGGTGGCGTGCTGGTTGTACGACGCGCAACCGGCGAAGGTCCCGGCATGACTGAAGCGAAGCCGGGAACCAGCTCGAAACAGGGCACGCTCATCGAGGTCAAGGGCCTGCGGCACTATTTCGAATTGTCGATACCGCTGGTCGCGCGCGTCCTGGCGCCCGGCATGCGCCGTGCCGTGCGCGCGGTCGAGGATGTCAGTTTTTCGATCCCGCGCGGCACCACGTTCAGCCTGGTCGGCGAATCCGGCTCGGGCAAGTCGACCATCGCGCGCTTGATCGTCGGGCTGTATCCGCCGAGCGCCGGCTCGATCCGATTCGACGGCGTCGAGATCGCCGCGCGGCGGGCGCGCGCCCAGCACCCGGAAGTGCAGGCGCGCATGCAGATGATCTTCCAGGATCCTTATGCCTCGCTCAATCCGCGCTGGCGCGTGGGCGACATCATTGCCGAGCCGATCAGATTCCGCAAATTGCTGGCCGGCCGCGCGGTCGGCGAACGGGTCGCGGAACTGCTGCGCCAGGTCGGCCTGTCGCCGACCGATGCCGACCGATTCCCGCACGAATTCTCCGGCGGCCAGCGCCAGCGCATCTCGATCGCGCGCGCCTTGGCGGGCGAACCGGAATTTCTGGTCTGCGACGAGCCGACATCCGCGCTCGATGTGTCGGTGCAGGCGCAAATTCTCAATCTTATGCGCGATCTGCAACGCCGGCTCGGCCTGACTTACTTGTTCATCAGTCACAATCTGGCGGTCGTCTATCACGTCTCGGATGCCATCGGCGTGCTGTACCTGGGCCGGTTGGTCGAGGTGGCGGATACGCGCGCGTTGTTCCGAACGCCGCAGCATCCGTACACGCGCATGCTGCTGGATGCAATTCCGGACCTGGCGCTCTCGGGCCGGCAGCGCACCCCGGTTGCCGGCGAGGTGCCGTCGCCGATCGCCCCGCCGCCGGGCTGCGCGTTTCACCCGCGCTGCCCATTCGCCAACGAACGCTGCCGTCGCGAGGTGCCGGTGCTCAAACAGATTTCCGGTACTTTGGTGGCCTGCCACGCGGCCGACGAAGGCCGCTTGCCGGCTTGGCAAAGTGCCCTGCACCCCGGCGGCATGGTATAAATGACAAGCTGCGATTCAAAACCACCCGAACCGCCTCGCCGCAGGAGATTCTGATGCCCGTGCTCGACCGCATCCGCGAATACCAAGCCGACATGTCGTCCTGGCGACGCGATATCCATGCGCATCCGGAGATCGCCTACGAAGAAGTCCGCACGGCAGACGTTGTGGCGCAGAAACTCACCGAATTCGGCATCCCGATTCATCGCGGCATGGGCAAGACCGGCGTGGTCGGTACGCTCAAAGTCGGCAACGGCAACCGCGCAATCGCGCTGCGCGCCGACATGGATGCGCTGGAACTCGACGAAAAGAATACGTTTGCGCATGCGTCCAAGCACGCCGGTAAGATGCACGCCTGCGGCCACGACGGTCACAGTACGATGTTGCTGGGCGCGGCGCGCTATCTCGCCGAGACGAGGCGATTCAACGGCACCGTGCATTTCATCTTCCAACCGGCGGAAGAGGGACGTAACGGCGCCAAAGCGATGATCGACGACGGGCTATTCGAGAAATTCCCGGTGGAGTCGGTTTACGGCATGCACAACATGCCCGGCTTCGACGCCGGCAAAATACTGGTTCGCAGCGGACCGATGATGGCTTCGGCCGATTTCGTGCGTATTCGCATTCAAGGCAAGGGCGGTCATGCGGCGTTCCCGCACCAGACCGTCGATCCAGTGCTGATCGCGGCGCAGCTCATTCAAGCCATCCAGGGCATCGTCGCGCGCAATGTCGATCCGCTCGAAGCGGGCGTCGTGACCATTGCGATGATCCACGGCGGGCATGCGCGCAACATCATTCCCGACGACGTCGAATTGCAGGGCACGGCGCGCGCGTTCTCGACCAAGATGCAGGAACTGATCCAGGACCGGCTGCAGAAACTTTGCGATGGAATTGCCGCCGCGCACGGCGCCAAGATCGAGCTGCATTACGAACGCCTGTATCCGCCGACCGTCAACACCGAGGACGAAACCAAGGAAGCGGCGGCCGCGGCCGCTGAAGTGGTCGGCAGGGAAAACGTACAATGGAATCCGCCGCCGGCCATGGGCGCCGAAGACTTCGCCTGGATGCTGCGCGAGAAGCCGGGCTCATACGTGTGGATCGGCAACGGAGCGGGCGAAGGCGGCTGCATGCTGCACAACCCGCATTACGATTTTAACGACGACATATTGCCGGTCGGCGCGTCCTACTGGGTTGCGCTGACCGAACGGCTGCTTAAAGTCGACTGACGAGCGATTTTTTTTCCGCCGCCCTTGGCAAATCGACCCGAAGCGGCTATTTTCCGCCCTAATGGATTCTATAGTTCTATAGAATTTATCGCCGAACGCGTTGAAAACAGGCGAAATTCCAGGGAGAGACGCGATGACGCTCGTTCAGCCGCAGACGCCGAGCGCCTGGTGGCCCCAGGCCGGGGTCACGCGCGTGCCTTACCGGCTGTATGGCGATGCCGCGATATACGAACGTGAGCGGGCCCGGCTGTTCGGCGGCCGCACCTGGAACTATCTGTGTCTCGAAGCCGAATTGCCGAACAAGGGCGACTATAAAACCACCTATGTCGGCGACATGCCGGTGGTGGTCGTGCGCGACCATGACGGCAGGATCAACGGCTTTGAAAATCGCTGCTCCCATCGCGGGGCGCAACTTTGCCTCGATCGTTTCGGCAACAAGCGCAAGATTGCCTGCGTCTATCACGGCTGGACTTTCGATCTGTCCGGTAACCTGACCGCGGTTGCGTTCCAGAAGGGTATCAAAGGCAAAGGCGGCATGCCCGAAGATTTCAAGCTGGGCGACCATAATCTACGCAAACTGAAGGTCGAGACCTTCGCCGGCCTGGTGTTCGGCAGCTTCGCCGACGACATGCCGAGCGTGGAAACCTATTTGGGTCCGGAGATCGCGGCTTCGATTCGCCGCGTGTTCAACCGCCCGATAAAGCTGCTCGGCTACAATAACCAGGTGCTGAGAAATAACTGGAAACTGTACGTCGAGAACGTCAAGGATCCGTATCACGCCAGCATTTTGCACCTCTTCTTCACCACATTCCGCATCAACCGGCTGTCGCAGAGCGGCGGGATAGTGGTCGACGACGCCGGCGGTCACCATGTCAGCTATTCCAAGATCGACCGCAGCGACATCAGCCGCGAGTACGAAGCGCAGGGGCTGCGCTCGGCCAAGGAGGAATTCGGACTGGCCGATCCGTCGCTGCTCGAGTCGCCGGACGAATTCGGCGACGGGGTGACGCTGCAAATTCTCACCGTGTTTCCGAATTTCGTCGTCCAGCAGATTCAGAACAGCCTTGCGGTGCGCCAGGTCGTGCCGAAAGGGATCGACCGCACGGAACTGATGTGGACTTATTTCGGATTCGCCGACGACGACGCGAAAATGGACATGCTGCGGCTCAAACAGTCGAATTTGATCGGCCCGGCCGGCTATATCTCGCTCGAGGATGGTGCCGTCGGCGAATTCGTGCAGCGTTCGCTGGCAGTCGCGGGCGACGATTCGACGCTCGTCGAAATGGGCGGACGCACCGTCGAGTCGCAGGACACGCGGGCCACCGAAACCTCGATTCGCGGCTTCTGGCAGGTTTATCGCCAGCTGATGGAGGTGTGATGAACGCCCCGGTCGCCGATCACACGCTGTTGAATACCGTCACCGATCTGTTGACGCGATACGTCCACTGCATCGATTCGGACGCGCTGGAACAGTGGCCGGACTTCTTCACAGCGGATTGCGTCTACAAGATCACCACGGCGGAAAACCAGCGCCGCAATCTGCCGGTCGGGATCATTTTTGCCAATTCGAAAGGCATGTTGCGGGACCGCGTGGCTGCGCTGCGCGACGCCAATATCTACGAGGCGCAAACCTACAGGCACATCGTCTCGTCGAGCCTGATCACGTCACGGACCGCCGACGAAGTCGCCGTCACCTCGAATTTCATGGTCGTGCGCATCCTGCAGGACGGCGATCAAATCCTGTACGCGGTCGGCCGCTATATCGACCGCATCGCGCTTACCGAAGCGGGGCCCTTGTTCCGCGAGAAACTGGTCGTGCTGGACAGCAACAAGATCGACACGCTGCTGGCGATCCCGTTATGACCGTTCGAGCCTGAGGAGACCGATGCAGACCGCTTACGACGTTGTATTCCTGGCTTCGCAGCGCGCGCCCGATCATCTGGCGATCGTCGACGATCGCAGCGACCGCAAGCTGACACATAAGCAGTTCGTCGCCGAGATCGACCGCGTCGCCGCCGGCCTGCTGGCGGCGGGCATCCGTCCCGGCCAGTATGTGGCCACGGTGTTGCCGAATCTGTTCGAGCACGCGCTGGCGCTCATGGCTCTGCAGCGCCTCGGCGCGATCCCGGCGCTGATCAACCCGCGCCTGAAGCCGGAAGAGGCGGGCGAGCTCGTCGCTCACGGCAAGATGCAGGCGGCCATCGTCATGGCCAATCCGGCCGCCGTCGCCGCGATCAAGCCGCGCCTGCCCTCGGGCGCGCCGCTGATCGGTGTCGGCGGTGCGGCCGAAGGCGCGATCGAATTTGCGTCGCTCAAAGGTAAAACGGCGCACCTGCCGCCGGTGCCCCGGCCGCAACCCGACGATACCGCGTTCGTGTTCTACACCTCCGGCACCACCGGATTGCCCAAGGGGGTCTTGCTGCCGCATCGGGCGACCGACGCGCGCATGCTGTACATGTCGATGCAGTGCGGCGTGGTGCATGGTCGGCATAACCGGTTCATCGGCCTGATGCCGCTGTTCCATGTGGTCGGTTTCTATTCCGTGTTCCTGACCGCCATCGGCTTCGACGGCACGTATTACGTCTGTTCGCTGTTCGAGCCGAGCACCGCCCTCGATGCGATCGAGCGCAACGGCATCACGCTGATCTACGGCTCGCCCACGCATTTCCACGGGCTCGTCTCGGCGCCGGGCTTCTCGGCCAAGAAGATCGAAACGGTGCGAAGCCTGATCTATGCCGGCGCCGCCATGCCGGGGCCGCTCTTGGAGCGCATCGGCACGGCCTTCCCGGGCCGCAAGATCGTCAACATATACGGCACGACGGAAGTGATGAACGCGCTGTATTTCCCCGATCCGGTCGGCAAGCCGCATACGTATCGCCCCGGATTCTACGCCAACGTGCGCGTCGGCAAGTTCGGCGGATCGGTCGACGACGAAGCGCCGATCGGCCAGGACGGCGAGTTGCTGGTCGACACCAGCGCCGATGCAACCTTCACCGGGTACCTCAATCGCCCGGATGCGACCGCCCAGAAAGTGCAAAACGGCTGGTATCGCACGGGCGATATTGCGGTGCGCCGGGCGGACGGCGATATCGACGTCAAAGGCCGAGTCGACGACATGATCCTCAGCGGCGCCGAGAACATCTATCCCGACGAAGTCGAGGCGACCCTGATCCAGCACAAATCCGTGCGCGAAGTGTCGGTGATCGGCGTCGCCGACCAGAAATGGGGCGAGATCGTGGTTGCCTGTGTTGTCGCTGACGATCCAAAGCCATCGGAAGCCGAACTCGACGCGCATTGCCGGACGAGCCGATTGGCGGATTACAAGCGCCCGCGCGCCTATGTGTTCATGGAGGCGCTGCCGAAGAACGCCGCCAACAAGGTGCTGCGGCGTGTCCTGCGCGAGCAGGCGACGCAGGCGCTGCCTGTCAAAGCCGCCGGCTGAAACAATCGAAGGACGGAGACCGACTATGTTCTTGCGCAATTGCTGGTACGTCGCGGCCATGAACGACGAAGTGCATCGCCTGCTGCTGATGCGCCGCGTGATCCTGGGCGAACCGGTCCTGCTGTACCGCAAATCGGACGGCACGCCGGTGGCGCTCGAAGATCGCTGCCCGCACCGGCACGCGCCGCTCTCCATGGGCCGCCTGGTGCGCGGCGATCTCGTCGAGTGCGCGTACCACGGGCTGACGTTCGACGGCGCCGGCAAATGCGTCCGCATTCCGGCGCAGGACACGATCCCGCCGAGCGCCAACGTGCGCTCCTATCCCGTCGTCGAGCGGCACCATTGGATCTGGATCTGGATGGGCGATCCGGCGCTGGCCGATCCCGCGACTATCGAGGATTTCCACTGGATCGACGATCCGAACTGGCGTGCCAAGGGCGAACGACTGCACGTCGAAGGCAATTACATGCTGGTGGTCGAGAATCTAGTCGATCTCTCGCATCTGCCGTTCGTGCATCGCACCTCGCTGGCCGACACCGCGATCCCGATCAACGAGATACCGATCAAGACCGAGCGCGACGGCAATCGGGTGCGCGTCAATCGCTGGGTGCTGAACACGTCGGTGCCGCCCTATTTCAAATTATTCCGCCGCTTCCCCAAGGAGGCGCGCGCGGATCGCTGGATGAATCTGGAGTTCTCGCCGCCCGCCATGGTGCGCATCGATATCGGCGCGGCGCCGGCCGGCACCGGCGCCTACAAAGGCAAAAGGGTCGATGCGCTGAACACCTGGAACCTGAACGCGATCACGCCGGAGACCGAAACCTCGTGCCATTACTTCTGGGCCCAGGCGCAGGATTTCGGTTTGCACGATCCCTCGATCACCGATCTGGATTTCCAGATGGTGCACGGCGCGTTCCTCGAAGACCTCAAGATGATCAAGGGCCAGCAGGAAAACATCCAACTCAACCCGAAAGCGCCGCGGCTCAACATCGCGACCGATTCGGGCGGGCTGCTGGCCAAGCGAATCGTCGATCAGTTGATCGAACAGGAGCGTGCGCAGACCAAGGCGGCGTAAGCTAATCCGCCTTGATGCCATGCTTGGCGAGGAAGCCAAGCACGGCACGAATGCACGCGTCCGGCCGTTCGATCTGCAGGAAGTGCGTCGTGTTCGGAATCGATTCGCATTCGATGCCGAATTCCTCGGCGATGGCGAGCGCCACCGACGGAATCGGCGAGGCGTCGATGCCGTCCGGGTCGGCGATGATGAATTTCATCGGCACGTGAATCTCGCCCAGGCGCGGCCAGATGGTCGGGTCGTTGTTGGTGTTGAAAATGTGCACTTCCATCGGCTTCGGACAAACCAGTGTCCAATCGCCGCGTTGGGCATCGCGTTTGACTGTGGCGCGCGCCACCAGTTCGTGCGCGCCGGCGACCCAGCGGCTGAACTCCTTGCGGTTGGCGTATTGCCAGGCGAGGTCTTCCGGGCTCTTGAAGCGATCCGGCCGACGTTCGGCAAGCCTGGCCATCTTTTTCGAATGGCGCGCCTTGATGGCTTCCAGCGCGTGGCCGGGGCGGGGATAGATCGGCGGATCGAACAGTACCAGCGGGCCGAATCGCGCGCCGTACTTGAGATCCTGCATGAGCGCCGCGATCGCCGAGATCGAATGGAAGATGCCCGAAGCCGGCTTGGCGCCGAATTCGCGCGCGAACCCGTGCCACAATTCCTCGAAATCCTCCGCGAAGCGCGGCAGCGTATGCCCGGCCGCCTGGTGCAGCGGATTGCGGCCATGGTTGCGCAGATCGAACACGACGACGTCAAACCGCCCGCACAACGGCAGCCAGAACGGCGCGAACGCATCGCTCGACAAACCGTTGCCGTGGCCAAGCACCAGTCGCGGCCCGTCGGCGCGGCCGTAGCAGCGCGCGACGATCACCGCGCCGTCGCTCATCGTAAAGCGTTGCGAATCGCGGGACGGGGGAAGTTCGAACACAACGCGTAAACGTTATGCCGCGCGGCGCGGCAAGCCGAGGGCGCCGTCGACGATCGCACCGTCGAGCTTGGTATCATGGTCCAGCTTGGCCTTGTGGAAATCGGCCCCGCGCAAATCGGCGCCCGACAGGTCGGCGCCCCGCAAATCCGCGTGATTGAATTCGGCGCCTTGCAGGTTTGCGCCGTTGAATTTGGCGCCGCTCAAATTGGCCCGATGGAAAAAGGCGCCGGTCAGGTTGCCGTTCGAAAAATCGGCGCCGGCCAGCTCGGCGCGGATGAAATGCGTACGATGGCAGATCGCAGCCGTGAACCGCGCGCGGTGCAGCGTGCGGCCGTGCAGGTTGGCATCGCTCAGATCGGCGCCCTCGTAGCCGGCTTGTTTGCCGCTCTTGCCGCCGGTCAGCACCCAGTTGAGGTGCGCCTCGAAAGTCGCGTTAATTTGATCTCGATTCATTGCCCTTGTCTCCACGTTGCGGCGCAATGTAGCGGGTCCAAACCGACCTGGCGAGGCCCACCGAACGCATGGTCGCCGCAGCGGCCCTACTAGACCTGGGGCGCGGCGGCGTTTAGAAAGGGGGGATCGGGTGTTTACCATTAGCAACGGCGTCCATGGCGAGTAAATCGGCCCACGTTTTCGCGCTGCCCTCTGGCCATGTGCTCAACGATTACCGCATCCTCGCGGTCCTCGGCCATGGCGGTTTCGGCATCACCTACCTTGCCGAGGACACCAAGCTGCGCATGCAGGTGGCGATCAAGGAATACCTGCCGAACGAAATCGCCGTGCGCGCCGACGGGCTGACGGTTCGGTCGAAGAGCTCGGACGATGACGGCGATTTCCAATGGGGTCTCGATCGGTTCCTGCGCGAAGCGCAGACGCTGGCGCGCTTTAAGCACCCGAACATCATCGGCGTGCGGCGCTACTTCGAGGCGCACGGCACCGCCTACATGGTAATGGACTATGAGGACGGCGAAAGCCTGTCCGACGTGCTCAACGAACGTCCCGACATGAGCGAGGCCGAAATCGGCCGCCTGCTGTTCCCGCTGCTGGACGGATTGGAAACTGTCCACAAGGGCCAGACGCTGCATCGCGACATCAAGCCGGGCAACATTTACGTGCGCCGCGACGGCACGCCGGTGTTGCTGGATTTCGGCGCCGCGCGTACGGCGATCGGCCGGCGCAGCGCCAGCCTCAACAAGGTATTCACGCCAGGCTACGCGCCGGCCGAGCAATACGAAACCGACGGCGAGCAGGGGCCGTGGACCGACATTTATGCGATGGCTGCGGTGCTGTACCGGATCATCGGCGGTGAAGCGCCGCCGGAGGCGACCAAGCGCACCGGCGCCATGGCCCGCAAGCAACGCGACCCGATGCGCCCGGCGATACAGGTCGGCGAAGGCCGTTTCTCGCACGGCTTCCTCGAAGCGATCGACTGGGCGCTGTCCGTGGTCGAAGACGAACGGCCGCGCTCGATCGCCGAATGGCGCGCGGCATTGCGGTCCGGGCAGGCTGAGACTGCGCGCCCCGCCGTCGCGCCGATTGCCGCGCAGCCGCGCCCGGTGCCCGCCGAGCCGGCGAAGGCCGAACGCATCGTTTCGCGACCGCGCCCGGCAGCCCCTGCGCTAGCCGAAGCGGAAACCGTCCGCGATCAAGTTCCTGCAGCACGGCATCCCGCCGGCGCGGCGCCGACACGGTCGGACCAGACCCTCGGTCAGCCGCACGTCTCGGTGCCGCAGCCGGCGACGCCGGGCAAGGGGCGTGGCCTGTTGTTCGGATTGATCGGGGGCGGTGTTGTGGTCCTGGCGGCGATCGGCGCGGTCGCCTATTTCCTGCTGAATCCGGGCGGTTTCGATCCGACCCGGGATGTCTGGATCGTCGACCCGGCCGGTAAGGGCAATTCCACGACCATCGCCGATGCCATCCTGCGCGCGCCGCCGAAATCGCGCATTGCGATCAAGCCCGGCGTCTATCGCGAACCGCTCGTCATCGGCAAGGAACTGCACATCGGCTCCGACGCGCAGTCGAACGCGGTGCCGATCATCGAGGTCAACACCGAGGCATGCGTGCAGTACAACGCGCCCGACGGTTCGCTGAAGAATATTTCGTTCCGCCGGACCGGGGTTGGCAATACTCCGTGCATCAATGCCACCGCGGGCGCGCTGCTGCTCGAACAGGTCGAGATCGTCAATTCCAACGGTCCGGGGCTGCAGGCGATGCCAGGCTCGCGGCCGAAGATCGTCAAGAGCCGCATTCACGATTCGCAGAATGGCGTGTTGATCGAGAACGTCAATGCCTGGGCGCGCATCGAGGACAGCGAAATCTACAACAACAAAAGCAGCGGCGTCGTCGTGCGCGCCAATGCCACGGGCGAAATCGTCGGCAACCGCATTTACGCGAATACCGATCACGGCGTGTTCGTGGCGGACGGCGCCAAGCCGCGCATCGAAAACAACCAGTTCGAGCGCAACACGTTGGCGCATGTCGGCGTCATGCTGAACGGCGATCCGATCGTCGCCGGCAACAAGATGTTCGACGGCAAGGACGCCGGGATCTACGTCTGGCAATTCGGCAAGGGCCGTTACGAGAACAACGAGATCGCGCGCAATGGCAAATCCAACGTGACGGTCAACACCGATGCCGATCCCGTGGTGATCGGCAATAAGATCTACAACAGCACCGATGCCGGCATTTTCGTGCTCAACCGCGCCAAGGGGCGGTATGAGAACAACGAGATCTGGGACAACAAGGATGCCGGCATCCGCGTCCAGGGCAACGCCAACCCGGTCGTGATCGGCAACAAGATACGCAACGGCAAGAGCAACGGTATCCTGGTCACCGACAGGGCCACCGGCTCGTTCGAAAACAATGAGATTTTCGCCAACGATTCCGCCGGCATTTCGGTTCTCAACGTGGCCAATCCGCGCTTTACCGGAAACAAGATCCATTCCGGCAAGAAAACCGGGATTTTCGTCGCCGACGGCGGGCTCGGGCGCTTCGAACGCAACGAGATCTATCGCAACGGATTTTCCGGCATTCAGGTCAAAACCAAGGCCAACCCGTTCTTCAGCGCCAACCGCATCTACGACGGCGTGGAACACGGGATCTGGGTGCTCGAGGAAGGGCGCGGCTACTTCGAGAACAACGAAATCTTCCGCAACCGCATGGTCGGCTTGGAAGTAACCCAGGTCAGCGCGCCCGTCGCGGTGAACAACCGGATCTACCAGAACCTGCAGGCGCAGATCCGCCGCGCGACCGAATCGCTCGGCACCTATACGAACAATTTCGAACAATAGGATGACGTTGCCGTCGGGCGGCGCGCGCCGATTATCCGGCACGCAGTAGCCGCACACCCTCGTCGCGTTCGAACAAGTACAGCAGATGACGCAGCGCCTGTCCGCGCGGCGTCGACAGCTCCGGGTCGCGATCCAGGATCAGCTTTGCGTCGTCGCGCGCCATCGGCAGCAAGTCGGCGTGCACCGCCAGATCGGCCAGCCGGAACTCGGGCAGGCCGCTTTGCCGCGTGCCGAGCAGTTCGCCGCCGCCGCGCAGGCGCAAATCCTCCTCGGCAATGCGGAACCCGTCATCCGTTTCGCGCAGAATCCGCAAACGCGCGCGCGCGCTTTCGCCGAGCGGGCCCTGGTACAGCAGCAGGCAGGTCGAGGCGCGCTCGCCGCGCCCGATGCGCCCGCGCAACTGGTGCAGCTGCGCAAGGCCGAACCGTTCGGCGTGCTCGATGACCATGACCGTCGCTTCCGGCACGTCGACGCCGACTTCGATGACGGTCGTCGCCACCAGCACGTCCAGCATCTGGCCGGCGAAGGCGGCCATCACCTTGTCCTTCTCCGGTCCCTTCATGCGGCCATGCACCAAGCCGACGCGCGGCCCGAACAATTTCACCAACTCGGCATGGCGCTGCGTGGCGGCGGCCAGATCGACCACTTCGGATTCGTCGACCAGCGGGCAAACCCAATACACCTTGGCCTTGTCGGCGATCGCGCGCCGGATTGCTGGGTAGACCTCGTCGATGCGGTCGAGCGAGACCACGCGCGTATCGATCGGCTTGCGGCCGGCCGGTTTCTCGGTCAGTTGCGATTGATCGAGATCGCCGTAGACGGCCAGCAAAAGAGTCCGCGGGATCGGCGTCGCCGTCATCACCAGTATGTCCGCGCGCTCGCCCTTGGCCGAGAGCGCCATGCGCTGATGCACGCCGAACCGATGCTGCTCGTCAACCACGGCAAAGGCGAGATCCTTGAACGCGACGTCGTCCTGAAACAGCGCGTGGGTGCCGACCACCATCGCGATGCTGCCGTCCGCCAAGCCCGCGGTAATGCGCGCGCGGGTCTTGCCGGAGTCGCGGCCGGTCAGCACGGCGAGTTCGACGCCGGCCGCCTCGGCCAGCGGAGCGAGCGATTTATGATGCTGGCGCGCCAGGATTTCGGTCGGCGCCATGAGCGCCGCCTGGGCGCCGCTTTCGATCGCGTTCAGCATGGCCAGGCCTGCGACGACGGTCTTTCCGCTGCCGACATCGCCTTGCAGCAGGCGCATCATGCGATGTTCGCCCGCCATATCGGCATAAATATCCTCGAGCGCCATGCGCTGCGAGTTGGTCAGTTGGTAGGGCAGGGCCGCGATCGCTTTCGCGCGCAAGCGGCCGTCGCCATGTAGTCTACGGCCCTGCTGCTTGCGCTGTTGCGCGCGCACCAACAGCAGCGCCAGTTGAGTCGCCAGCAACTCGTCGTAGGCCAGACGCTTGCGCACGGATGTGCCGGGCGTCAGGTCGGCGACCGAGTGCGGGCTGTGCGCGGCCAGCAAGGAGGCCTTCCAGCCGTACCAGTCCTGCGCCTTCAGCAATGCCCCATCGAGCCATTCCGGCAGGTCGGGCACTTTGCCCAGCGCCGCGCGCACCGCCTTGCCGAGCACCTTGAGCGACAGGCCCTCGGTAAGCCCGTAGACCGGTTCGATCGATTGCAGGCGCGGCAATTCATCCAGCGGCACAATGTAGTCGGGATGCGTCATCTGCACCGTGCCGCGGAAATCCTCGACCTTGCCGCTGACCGCGCGCATCTCGCCGATCGGCAGCGCGCGCTTGATGTAATCGTCGTGCGCGCGGAAAAACACCAAACTGATGAATCCGGTTTCGTCGGAGCAGATCACCTTGTAGGGCAGGCGGGGTGTCGGCGGCTTCTGATGCGCATCGACCCGCACGACAATGGTCACGATGGTATCGGGCTTGGCGTCTTTGATTTTAGGCGCGGCGGTCCGATCGACGATGCCGTTGGGCAAATGCCACAGCAGATCGACCACTTTCGGCCCCGCCACACGCTCCACGAACGCCGAGAGGCGCGGCCCGATGCCGGGCAGGCTGGTGACGGGCGCGAACAGCGGATAGAGGCTTTGCGGGCGCATCTCGCTCGGGCGGTTTCGCGCAAAAAGGGATGACAGGCGTGGATCGCCCCTTTATATCCTACGCCGCGCAACCAGACCAATACGCCGATCGGCGCGCCGATCGAGAATTACCGCGGAGTCGACTGTTCCGATGTCCAGCTCGGCCGGGAAAACCGCCAGCGAAACTCGGCGCCACAGACTGCAATTTCGTTCGTGGCATCGAGGCACGAAAGAACTGGATTTGATCCTGGGCCCGTTCGCGGATGCAACTTTGACGCGTATGTCGGACGCCGAGCTCGACCAATACGAAGCATTGCTGACCGAGCCCGACCCGGATGTCTACGATTGGGTCGCGGGCCGCGCACCCGTGCCTGCGCAGCGCGACAGCGAAGTCGTGCAGATGTTGCTCGCGTTCCATCGGCGGTCCAAGGACCACGGGACATGAACGGGCCGGCATGAGCAATCCGATCGATTCGATTTTTACCAGGCTGCGCGGCCGCATGGGCCCGACGCTGGTTGCCGGCGCCCCGGAAGGCTTCGACGCCATGGTGGTTGGCCGCTGCGCCGCCTCGGGCGCGGATGTACTCCATGTCGCGCGCGACGATGCGCGGCTGCAACGGATCGCCGATGGACTCGCGTTCTTCCACCCGAGCGTCGTAGTGCTGCGTTTCCCCGCCTGGGACACGCTGCCGTACGACCGGGTATCGCCCAACCCGGAGATCATGGCGCAACGGACAGACACGCTGTCGCGCCTGACGCAAAAAGTCGACGGATTGTTCAGCGGTCGGGTCATCCTGACGACGGTGAGCGCCGTCCTGCAGCGCGTGCCGCCGCGCGACGTGTTCGCCGGCTCCAATATCATTGCCAGGCGCGGCGAGGCGCTGTCGGTCAAAGCCGTGCTGGAATTCTTCACCGCCAACGGCTACACGCGCACCGGCACCGTGCGCGAGCCGGGCGAATATGCCGTGCGCGGCGGTATCGTCGACGTGTTTCCGCCCGGAACCGAAATGCCGGTGCGGCTCGATTTCTTCGGCGACGAACTGGATCAAATCCGCCTGTTCGATCCGCTCACCCAGCAAAGCGCCGGGCAAGCCGATCTCGTCCAGCTGCGCCCGGTCAGCGAAATTATGCTGAACCAGCAGCGCATAACGCGCTTCCGCGAATCCTACCGCGCCACGTTTCAAGGCGACGTGACGTCCGATCCGCTTTACGAATCGATCAGCCAGGGCCGCAAGTTCAGCGGGATGGAGCACTGGCTGCCGTTGTATTTCGACAAGCTGGAGACCCTGTTCGACTATACGCCCGACGCCATGGTGACGCTGGATTACCAGGCCGAAGTCGCGGTGCGCTCACGGCTCGAGCTGATCGAGGAATATTACCAGGCGCGCAAGACCATGCTGGACGGCGGCAGCGCCGAAATGGGCGGCGTCAAATACCGCCCGGTGCCGCCGCGCACCTTGTTCCTGAGCCGGGACGAATGGGAGCGGCGCTTGAACGCCGGCTCGACGGGTTCGTTCTCGCCGTTTGCGCCCGTAGAACTCGCCGAGAACGTGATCGACGCCGGCGGCCGCGCCGGCCCGGATTTTTCCGAAGCGCGCGCGCGGCCGGATGCCAACGTGTTCGACGAACTGCGCCAAGTCCTGCAGGGGCTCAAGGCGCTCGACCGCCGGACCGTGATTGCCGCGTACTCGCCCGGATCGCGCGACCGGCTTGGGCACGTGCTGAAGGAGCACGGCATCCACGATTTCGCCATCGTCCGCACCTGGGACGAGGCGCGCTCGCTCGGCACGGCGGCGACGGCGCTCGTGGAACTGCCGCTCGAACGCGGCATTTCGACCGATGAATTCACCATCATCACCGAGCAGGACATTCTCGGCGACCGGCTGATCCGGCAGCAGAAAAAGCGCCGCAGCAAGTCCGACGCGTTCCTGACCGAACTGGAAAATCTCGAATCCGGCGATCTGGTCGTCCACGTCGACCACGGCATCGGTCGGTACGACGGGCTGGAAACGCTCGAAGTGATGCAAGCGCCGCACGATTTCCTGCGCGTGCTGTACGACGGCGGCGATAAACTGTTCGTGCCGGTCGAAAACATGGACGTGCTGTCGCGCTACGGCTCGGAAGACGTCGTCGTGCAGCTCGACAAACTGGGCAGCGCGTCGTGGCAATCGCGCAAGGCGCGGGTCAAGGAGCGCATCGGGGCGATCGCCGAAGCCCTGATGAAAGTCGCCGCCGAGCGCCAGTTGCGCCAGGGCGAAGTCATTACCGTGCCGGAAGGCCTGTACGACGAATTTTCCGCGCGTTTTCCATATACCGAAACCGACGACCAGCAGCGCGCGATCGCAGATGTGATTACCGATCTCGCGTCCGGCAAGCCGATGGACCGGCTGATTTGCGGCGATGTCGGCTTCGGCAAGACCGAAGTCGCCATGCGCGCGGCGTTCGTCTGCGCCATGTCCGGCTTGCAGGTGGCGATCGTCGTGCCGACCACGCTGCTGGCGCGTCAGCATTACCGCACGTTCCGCGAACGCTTCGAAGGCCTGCCGCTGAACATCGGCCATCTGTCGCGCCTGACGCCGCCAAAGGAAGCGACCGATGTGCGCAACGGCATCGAAACCGGCGATATCAACATCGTCGTCGGCACGCACGCATTGCTCGGCAAATCCATCAAATTCAAGAATCTCGGCCTGGTGATCGTCGACGAAGAGCAGCATTTCGGCGTTCAGCAGAAGGAACGCCTGAAACAGCTGCGCACCGACGTGCATATGCTGACGCTGACCGCGACGCCGATCCCGCGCACGCTGCAGATGGCGCTCGCGGGCGTGCGCGAGATGAGCCTCATCGCCACGCCGCCGGTCGATCGCCTGGCGGTGCGTACGTTCGTGTTACCCTACGATCCGGTCGTCATTCGCGAGGCGATCCAGCGCGAAGTCACGCGCGGCGGGCAGGTGTTCTACGTCTGTCCGCGGATCGAGGATTTGTCGCGTCTGGCCGAGCGTCTCGACAAGCTGGTGCCGGACATCAAATACGTGACCGCCCACGGCCAGATGGCGCCGACGTTGCTGGAAGACGTAATGACGCGGTTCTACGACGGCGGCGCGCAGGTGCTGCTGTCGACGAATATCATCGAATCCGGCCTCGACATGCCGAGCGTCAACACCATCATCATTCATCGCTCGGATCGATTCGGCCTCGCGCAGCTTTATCAACTGCGCGGGCGGGTGGGGCGCGCCAAGATCCGCGCCTACGCGTATCTGACGCTGCCGCAGGACCAGTTGCTCAGCGACACGGCGAAGAAACGCCTCGAAGTGATGCAAACCCTCGATACGCTCGGCGCCGGCTTCACGCTGGCGAGCCACGATCTCGATATCCGCGGCGCCGGCAATCTGCTGGGCGAAGAGCAGTCCGGCCACATCAAGGAGGTCGGCATCGAGCTGTATCAACAGATGCTCGAGGAGGCCGTCGCCTATCAGCGCGAGTTGAGCGCCCACGGCGGCGAAGCGGCGCCGCTGGACGAGGAGTGGACCCCGTCGATCGCCATCGGCTCGTCGGTGCTGATCCCGGAAAATTATGTGGCCGATCTGGGCGTTCGGCTGGCGTTGTATCGCCGTATCGCCGGCCTGCTCGAGATGGCCGATATCGACGCGTTCGCGGCGGAGATGATCGACCGCTTCGGCAAGCTGCCGCGCGAAGTCGAGAACCTGCTGGAAATCATCGCCATCAAGGGTCTGTGCCGGCAGGCCAACATCGAAAAGATCGACGCCGGGCCGAAGGGCGCCGTGCTGTCGTTCCGCAACGATTCGTTCGCCAATCCGGACGGGCTGATCGCGCTGATCGCGCAGCAGGCCGGCACGCTGAAGCTGCGGCCCGACCACAAACTCGTCTATCGCCGGGAATGGGACGGCGAGGCGGAACGTATCAAAGGCGTGAAAAGCCTGATGCAGCAACTGGCCAGGATCGCCATGCGCGGAGGCCATGCTTAGACGCTTCATTGCAAGGGGACGGCAATGGCGGAATCGGTCGATATCGGCGAACTGAGCGATAAAATCGCGGGCGGCGACCCCGGCAAAAAGGCCGGCAGCCGCGATCGATGGATCGCAGTCTACATTTCGGTGCTGGCGGTTTGCTTAGCGGTCGTCGGGCTGGGCGGCAGCAATGCGACCAAAGAAATGATCAACAACAACGTGGCCGCCGCGGACGCTTACGCATTCTTCCAAGCCAAGAACATCCGCCAGAGCGGCATCCGGTTGGCGGCAGACCAGCTAAAGGTCACCTTGGCGACGCGCCCGGAATTGACCGAGGCCGCGCGCAAGGACATCGAAGCGATGATCAAGCGCTACCGGGAGACCGCCGATCGTTACGAAAGCGAACCGGCAACCGGCGACGGCAAGAAAGAATTGATGGAAAAGGCCAAGCATTATGTGGCCGAACGCGACAAGGCGCAGCAGAAAGACCCGTATTTCGACTACAGCCAGGCCTTATTCCAGATCGCCATCGTGCTCGCCTCGGTGTGCATCGTCACCGGTCTGCTGGGGCTGCTGTTCATGAGCTATGGGCTGTCGATCATCGGCGTCTTGCTGATGATCAACGGATTCACGCTGGCCGCGCATATACCGTTCCTGGATTAACTCTGAAATTCAGCACCTCCGCTACGGCGATCCGCCGTGCCAAATGCCCATTGCCGCGAACGCCACAGCCGCGACAATCAGCGCCGCGCCGATTCCGATGCGCCAGATTTTCGGACGCGGCAGCAGTTTTTCCGCCGTGACCAGCAGCGCCAGCCCGGCGACCCAGCGCAGGTCCATCACCGCCACGGCGAACAGCAGCAGCATCAGCCCGCCGCAGCAGGTCGCGCAGAACATGCCGTGGCGCAGACCCATGACCGTGGCGCCGAGCGCGCCGTCGCGCCACTCGGTCAAGATGAAGCCGTCGGTCGAACGACAATAGGCCAGGCAGCGCGCCTTCAATGCGCTGAATTGGTAAAGCCCGGCCGCCAGAAACAACGCGGCGGAAAAGAAATACGACGCCGACTCCATCATCGTGGTCAGCAGCCCAGTCGCTTGCAAGGCCCACTGCAACACGGTCGCCGCAATCGAGAGGCCGGCCCAGACGATCAGATAGCCGAGCAAGAAAATCGCGGTCGGGACGTGCGGCGCGCCGCGGCTGCGCCGGCGGCGGTTGATGAGCGCAAATGCCGTGAT
>JBFWYO010000060.1:0-31554 GCA_050186335.1 Alphaproteobacteria bacterium
GATCGCCGCCACGCGCAGCAATTTGACCAGCCAGGCGCGCATCCATTCGGCCGCGCTGGACATCATCAACGCGCGCAGCTTCGAACAGTTCGTTGAAACCATCACGACCGACCTGGCGGTGAGACTGGACGTCGACGTGGTGCGGCTGTGCATCGAGAACACCGAGCGCGTGGCGTCGCCCAAGAAGGGCTTGCGGCTGCTTTCGCCCGGCACGGTCGACGGCTTGCTCGGCCAGGGCCGCGACACCCTGTTGCGGCCGTTCGTTGGCGCGGAGCCGCAGATTTACGGCAGCGCCGCGTCGTTGGTTAAGTCCGACGTACTGCTCCGCGTGGCGATCGCAACGCAGGGGCCGCGCGGCCTGCTCGCCATCGGCTCGCGCGAGGCAGGGCACTTCAAGCCTAACCAGGGCACCGATCTGTTGACCTTCATGGCCCGGGTGATCGAGGGCACCGCGCGCGCATGGCTGGATCTGCCGGAGTGAATTTTTTTCCGCTGGCGCGGCCCGATGTGGCCGACGCGGCGTCGGACTTCCTGTCGCGGCTGAGGCACGAACGCCGCGCCTCGCCCAAGACCATCGAGGCCTACCGGCGCGATCTTTCGGCGTTCTTCGAGTTCATGAAAGAGCATTTGGGCGGCGAGCCGGATTTGCCGGCGCTGGCAGATCTCCGCGCGGGGGATTTGCGCGCATGGTTGGGCTGGCGCGCAAATATCGAGAACGACTATGCCCGGACTTCGACCGCGCGCGCGCTTTCGGCGGTACGCGGATTGTTTCGCCATCTCGACCGCCGCAAGGGCATTCACAACGCGGCGATCGCGCATATCCGCGCACCGAAGCTGCCGCGCTCGATACCCAAACCGCTGTCCGAACGCGAGACGCGCGATTTGCTCAAGGAAACGGCTGCACACGACCACCGGCCTTGGATCAACAAACGCGATACCGCGATCCTGATGCTGTTGTACGGGTGCGGCCTGCGCATAGCGGAGGCGCTTTCGCTCAACCGCCGGCAGGCGCCCTCGGGCGATTCGATGACGATCATCGGCAAGGGCAACAAGCAGCGCCTGGTGCCGCTGCTGCCTGCCGTTGTCGCTGCGGTGAACGACTATCTCGCCGCATGCCCGCATACGCTGCGTCCCACCGACCCCTTGTTCGTCGGCGTGCGCGGCGACCGCCTGAATGCGCGCATCGTGCAAGGCCTCATCCAGCAGTTGCGCGGGCTGTTGGGCTTGCCCGAAGCCGCGACTCCGCACGCGCTGCGCCACAGTTTCGCGACGCATTTATTGGCCGGCGGCGGCGATCTGCGCACCATCCAGGAACTGCTGGGCCACGCTTCGCTGAGCACGACGCAACGCTACACCGGCATCGATGCGAAACGCCTGCTGGACGTTTACGACCAGGCGCATCCGCGCGCGAAGGGCTGACGCGATGGCTGCGAGAACGACGCCGGCCCTGCCGCTAAGTCATCGAGCCGACGCTGCACAGTGTAAAATTTGCGGACAATCGACGCGCCTGATCGGGGTCGTTGATTTTAACAAGAACTGCATGGAACGACGCGGCGTTCGACTGACGCCGGCTGGTGCGCCGATCTATTACGCGCGATGCCAACATTGCGGGCTGATGTTTACCGACGCGTTCGATGCATGGACGGTCGACGATTTTCGCGTACATATCTATAACGACAGCTATCAAAGATTTGACCCGGATTACTCCGCCTCCAGACCGCAAGCGAATGCCAAATGGATCGCCCGCACGCTTGGTACCCGCGGCAAGGCGTTGCGACTGCTGGATTGGGGCGCAGGCAGCCACGAGTTGGAAATTGCCCTCAGGCAGCATGGCTTCGGCGATGTGACCGCCTACGATTTGATCGTGCCCGGCCTCGATCGGCGGCCATCGGGGCTGTTCGATATTGTCAGCAGCTTCGAGACCCTGGAGCATGTGCCGCGGCCAATTGAGGCGATCGAAGCCATCGCTGCCCTGTTGAAGCCAAATGCGGCGATCCTCTATTCGACGCTTCTGCAGCCGACAAACATCGAGCAACTAGGCACAAATTGGTGGTATTGCGCTCCGCGGAACGGCCACATCTCGCTGTTCACCAAGAAATCGCTGGCCATCCTATGGTCCCGCGTCGGTCTTTCCAGCTATCACTTTGGACCGTCGTACCATCTCGCGGTTCGCGGCAAGCCGGGCTGGCTCAAGTTGGCGGTCAAAGCGCGTTAAAGTGATTTAATACCGAGCTGCGATCAGGAACGCTTCGCCTTCTCCGCCACGCGTGCGTTGAATTTTTCCCATAGGACGACGGAGCGGCCGTGCTTGCCGCGGCCGATCAGGTCCCGCTCATCGTGCGCGACGACCTCGAACGACAGTTTGCGTCCGTCGATCGCGGCCAGTGTCGCATCGACCGTAACCTTATGGCCGGGCGGGGTCGCCGCTTCGTGGCTGACGTCGATCGAAATGCCCAGGCTGCCTTCGCCCGGATCGAGATGCGGGCGCAGCAATTCCACGCACGCCCATTCCATCAGGCCGACCATAAAGCCGGTCGCCAGCACATCGGGCATCGAGCGAAAAATATCCGACTCGGGATAGAGATGCGGGACGGTCTTGGTCGGCGGGACGACGAATGTATGCCGGTACGTCAAACCGGGTTTGAGCGACGATTTCATGGCGGGCCTCGTAATGCCTCCGTACGCAGGAAAATGCCGTCAAATTGCAGCATGCGGTTGAGGTGGCGGTCGAAATAGCCCGGAATGACCATCGCGAGATGCAGCCCGGCGGCATCGAGGCGATCCACCAGCGCGCGCCAGTCGGCTTCGCCTTCGTAGAGCGGCACCAGAGAAAGCTCGAGCTGCGCGCCTTCGAGGCGGGTGAGCGATTGCGCGGCGCCGTCGAGCACGGCCTGCTCGAAACCCTGGGTATCGATCTTGAGAAACACTTTGTCGCCCGCCCGCGCGTAATCCGCGAACACCGAATCGAGCGACACGACATCCACGCTTTCGGTGCCGATGGTGCGCGAGGTGGGCGAAAACTCCATGGTCTCGGCGCGGAACGGCAATATCGAGCTCATGTCGGATTCGGCCGAAATATTGATCTTCGCCCGGCCCACCGCGGCGCCGAGCGCGCAGCGCGGCGCGACCGTCCAATCTGGATCGGCGGCGGCGTTGCGCACAAGCGCCGCGTGCGCGGCGGTTTGCGGTTCGAACGAGACGATGCGGCCGGTGTAGCCGCTGCCGCGCAGGTAACCGACATACTGGCCGGTATTGGCACCGACATCGAGTACCAGCGTGACGCCGCGATGATCGAGCAGCGCCGCCAACTGCCGCCAATGATCGGAAAGTTTTTTCGGGCCCGCCATGGCGCTATTCCCTTCTGCCCAGCCACCACAACGCCGCCGGGCCGAACGCGCAGCCGATGCCGAGCGTCGCGAAGGCCAGGCCCCAGCCCAGAATGGTCGAGCCGGCGAGGTCGAGCACGATACCGAGCGCGACCGATCCCAGAAAGCCGAAGCCGAAGCCGACCGTGGAATGCACTGCCATCGCGGCACCGCGAATCTCGGGCCGGATCGCCAAGACCGCGCCCGCGGTCAACGAGGCGGAATCGCCGGTCACGAACATTGCCCAGACCAGGCATAGCAGCGTCACCGCCCAGAACGGCAGGGCGGCCAGGAAGCCGATCGTGCAGGCGATCGCCGCCGAAGTCAGCATGATGTACGTCAGCACGCGCCGGCGGCCATAGCGCATCGCGAGTTCATTGCCGCCGATGCTGCACGGCAGACCGATCAGGTTGACCAGTGCGGCGACAGTCGCCGCGGTCAGCCACGGCGATTGCTCTGGATGCAGGCTCTGCGCGAACACCAGAAACGCCACCAGCCACGCGCGCAGGCCGAACAGTTCCCACATGTGTGCGGCGTATCCGAACACGTAGGCCATGGTCGGCCTATCGCGCAGCACGGGGCGGAAATCCAGCAGCCGGTGCGCAGCCGGCGCGGCGGGCTTCGGCGATGTGGGCACCAGCGCCGCCGCCATCGCCGCGGACGCGAAGCCGACCGCACCGGTTGTGGCGAACGCCCAGGCAAAGCCCCACACCCGGCCGACTTCGCCGGCGATGAAATACGACAGTGCGGAGCCGAGGCTGAACGTGGCGGTGTAGAACGCGATGTAGCGGGATTGGCGCGGGCCGGTCACGTTGTCGCTGAGGATTTTCAGCCCCGGCATGTAGGCGCCGGCGAGCGCAGCACCGGCCAGCGCCTGAAAAACCAGCGCGCTCCAGAACCCGGTTGCGAACAGCGCGAAGCCGATCTGCGCGAGCGCCGCGACCACGATCGACCAGACGTAGATTTTTTTCGGATCGACGCGATCGGTGAGACTCACCAGCACCGGCACGCAGGCCATGTAGCCGCCGAAATAGATGCCGGCGATCAGGCCGGCCTGGGTGTTGGACAGGCGCCATGCCGCGATGAAATCCGGCACCAGCGCCGGAAATGCGGCGAAGCCCAGCATGCCGAGCGCCTCGGTCGCGCAAAGTGCTGCGACGATGCGGCCGGGCGCGAGGCTCATGCGACCCGCCGTCGCGGTCGATGCCAGAACCAGACTGCGATCAACCACGCCACCGGCACGGCGATCCAGAGATGTCGGACCATGGGCAGATATACCGTCTCGCCAAAAAACGAATTCTCGTCCGGGCCGATGACGTAGCGATGATTTTCATCCGTGCCGGCGACAGAGCGCGTGGCAAAACCCGGAGACGGCTTGACGATCACCGCCGTGGTCGGGTCATCATTGTAAACGAGTTGCACCGTGAAGAGCCGCAACACGATCATCGCGACGACAAACGACGCGAAGACGCCGTGGGCCGAGCATCGCTGCCCGATCGAACCGAGCCATACGAGCGCGCCGCAAATGGCGGCGAACGCGCCATAGGCCGCGAACGGCGACAGGTAAAAAACGGCGGCGACCGCCAACAGCAGCAGGCCGGCAACGACGACGAGAACTGGCCACACGGCGGAACGCAATTGCGGCTCCCCTCGGCCCCGCAAACACCTGGGCCGAACCGGAATCAGATATGCAGGACGTGGCCGCCCACCGCAAGGGCGGCTTCCTTGACCGCTTCGTTGAGCGTCGGATGCGCGTGGAACGAGCGCGCGAGATCCTCGGCCGAGCCGCCGAATTCCATGACGTTGACCACTTCGTGGATCAGGTTACCGGCTTCCGGCCCGATGATGTGGCAGCCCAAAATGCGGTCGGTTTTCGCATCGGCCAAGAGCTTGACGAACCCGTCGGTGTCGCCGTTGCATTTGGCGCGGCCGTTGGCCATGAACGGGAACTTGCCGCTTTTGTAGGCTACTCCCGCCGCCTTAAGCTGTTCCTCGGTCTTGCCGACCGACGCCACTTCCGGCCAAGTATAGACGACGCCCGGCACGGTTTCGTAGTTGACGTGTCCGGCCTGTCCGGCCAGCAGCTCGGCCAGCGCCACGCCCTCGTCCATCGCCTTGTGCGCGAGCATCGGGCCGACGGTCACGTCACCGATCGCGTAAATATTCGGAACGTTGGTCTGGTACTTCGCGTCGACGACGACGAAACCGCGCTGATCCAAAGCGACGCCAATTTTTTCAAGCCCGAGGCCGGCGGTATAGGGACGGCGGCCGATCGAGACCAGGACCACGTCGGCGGAAATTTCTTCGGCAGCGCCGCCCTTGGCGGGTTCGACCGTGAGCGCGACGCCGGTCTTGGATTTCTTCGCCGCTGTGACTTTCATGCCGAGTTTGAAGCTCATCCCCTGCTTGGTGAGGATGCGCTGCAATTGATTGGCAATCTCCAGATCCATGCCGGGCGTAACGCGGTCGAGGTATTCGACCACGGTGATCTTGGCGCCCAGACGCGACCAGACCGAGCCCATCTCCAACCCGATATACCCGGCGCCGACCACGATCATGGTTTTCGGCACCGTGGGCAGCATCAGCGCACCGGTGGACGAGACGATCTGCTTTTCGTCGACTTCAACACCGGCCAACGGCGTTACGTCCGAACCGGTCGCGATCACGATCGCCTTGGCGGCGAACTTGTCCTTGCCGTCGACCGTGACTTCGTTGGCGGCGCTGAGCGAACCGGCGCCTTTCAGATAGGTAATCCCGTGCTTCTTGAAAAGCCCTTCGATACCCTTGGTCATCGTACCGACGACCTTGTCCTTGCGCGCCATCATGGCGGCGAGGTCGATCTCGGCACCGGCGATCTTGATGCCGTGCGCGGCAAAGCCATGCGTGGCTTCAGCATACAAATGCGAGGATTGCAGCAACGCCTTCGACGGAATGCAGCCCACGTTCAAACAGGTGCCGCCGAGGGCGCCGCGCTTTTCCACGCAGGCGACCTTCATGCCGAGTTGCGCCGCGCGGATCGCGCACACATACCCGCCTGGCCCGCCGCCGATGACGATGAGATCGAAGGAATCTGCCATGGTCGTTGTCCTGTTGGGCTCGTTCGGTGATGCGATTGGCGAGCCGTATCGGCGCGCTTACATGTCCACCAGCATGCGCGTCGGATCTTCGAGGCACTCCTTGACGCGCACCAGGAACGTCACTGCCTCCCGGCCGTCGACGATGCGGTGATCGTAGGACAGCGCCAGATACATCATCGGCCGGATTTCGATCTTGTCGCCGACCGCGACCGGGCGATTCTGCGTCTTGTGCATGCCCAAAATGCCCGACTGGGGCGGATTCAAGATCGGCGTCGACATCAGCGAGCCGTACACGCCGCCGTTGGAAATCGTAAATGTCCCGCCGGTCAGGTCATCCATCGTCAGCTTGCCGTCGCGCGCCTTCTTGCCCAGTTCGCCGATTTTCTTTTCGATGTCGGCGAAGCCCATACGGTCGGCATCGCGCACCACCGGCACCACGAGCCCCTGCTCGGTGCCGACCGCGACGCCGATATCGTAGAAATTATGATAAACCAGATCGTCGCCGTCGATCCGAGCATTGACCGCCGGAATTTCCTTCAGCGCGACGATGCAGGCCTTGACGAAGAACGACATGAAGCCCAGGCGCACGCCGTGCTTCTTCTCGTAGGTATCCTTGAACTGCGCGCGCAGCGCCAGGATCGCCGTCATGTCGACCTCGTTGAAGGTCGTCAGCATGGCGGCATTGTTCTGTGCTTCCTTCAGACGCTCGGCGATGCGCTTGCGCAGGCGCGACATGCGGACGCGCTGCTCGGGTGCGCCCGAGCGCGGCGACGGCGTCGATTTTGCGGGCGCAGGTGCGGCGGGCGCCGCCGGCTTTTCCAGGTGCGCGATGACGTCCCCCTTGGTCAGGCGGCCATCCTTGCCGGTCGCAGCAACGGCGGCCGGATCGAGCCGGGTTTCGGCGACCATCTTGCGCACGGCCGGCGACAACGGCGCCGCAGCAGCAGGAGCCGAAGCGCTTGGCGCCGGAGCAGGCGTCGGGGCTGGCTTTTCAGCAGATTTCTCCGTGGCCTTGGCGGCCGGCTTGGCCGGCGCTTTGGCGCCCACGGCACCTTCCGTAATTACGCCAAGTACGGCGCCGACGGCGACTTCGCTACCCTCAGGTGTCTTGATTTCCGACAGCACGCCGGCAACCGGCGCGTTGACCTCGACCGTCACCTTGTCGGTTTCCAGCTCGACCAACGGTTCGTCCTGCGCGACCGCGTCGCCGGCCTGCTTGAACCATTTGGCGACCGTGGCTTCGGTGACCGATTCGCCGAGGGTGGGAACTTTGATGTCCATGATCGTCCCGTTCCTTGAGGGCGCCCCGGATAGACCGAGCGGGCGCCGCGGAAATTATAGTCGTTAGGCTTTGACGGTCAGTGCCGCATCGACCAACGCGACCTGCTCCTGCAGATGGCGGCTGTAGAGGCCCGTGGCCGGCGAGGCTGCAGGAACGCGACCGACGTAAGCCGGCCGCGCGCTCTTGGTCTTGACCTTGTCCAACACTTCCTCGATGCGCGCCTCGATGAAATGCCACGGCCCCATGTTCTTGGGTTCCTCCTGGCACCAGACGATTTCGGCGTTCGGGAAATTGGCCAGAATCTTCTCCATCGAGCGGTACGGAAACGGGTACAGCTGCTCGACGCGCAGCAGGTATACGTCGTCGATCTTGCGTTTTGCGCGTTCCTCGAACAGATCGTAGTAGACCTTGCCGGAACACAGCACGACGCGACGGATCTTCTTCTCCGGCGCGGTCTTGCCGCCGTCCGGCAGCAATCTGTGAAACTGCGTCTGCGGGCCCATCGCATCGAAGTCCGAGACGCACAGTTTATGTCTCAGCAGCGATTTAGGCGTCATCACGATGAGCGGCTTGCGGAAATTGCGCCGCAACTGGCGACGCAGCACATGGAAGTAGTTCGCGGGCGTGGTGCAGTTGACGACCTGAATGTTGTCTTCGGCACATAACTGCAGATACCGTTCGAGCCGTGCCGAGGAATGTTCCGGCCCCTGCCCTTCGTAGCCGTGCGGCAGCAGCATCGTGAGGCCCGACATGCGCAACCACTTCGATTCGCCCGACGAGATGAACTGATCGATGATGATCTGCGCGCCGTTGGAAAAATCGCCGAACTGCGCTTCCCACATGACCAGCACGTTGGGTTCGGCCAGCGAGTAGCCGTATTCGAAACCGAGTACGGAGGCTTCGGCGAGCGGGCTGTCGAACACTTCGAACAGGGCCTGGTCCGGCCGCAGGTTGGCCAGCGGCGTGTAATCGGCCTCGGTTTCCTGGTCGACCAGCACCGCATGGCGCTGCGAGAACGTACCGCGTCGGCAATCCTGGCCCGACAATCGTACCGGGGTACCCTCGACCAGCAGCGAACCGAACGCCAAGGCTTCGGCGGTTGCCCAATCAATGTCCTTGCCGGTATCGATCGCCTCCTTTTTGGCTTTGAGCTGGCGCGCGATCTTGGAGTTGACGTTGAAGCCCTTAGGCGTTTCGCACAGTTTGGCGCCGACTTCGCGCAGCACGTCGAGCGACACACCGGTTTCGCCCGGATGCGGTTCGCCGCGCGCTTTTTCCAGGCCGGTCCAGGCACCTTCCAGCCAGTCTGCCTTGTTCGGCTTGAAGCCCTTGGCGGCGCTGAACGCTTCTTCGAGCCGATGTTCGATCTCGCCGATGATCTTGTCGGCCTCGCCGCGAGCGATGACGCCGTCCTTTTCCAGCCGCTCGGCGTAGATCTGCCGCACGCGCGGGTGTTTGGAGATAGTCTTGTACATCAGCGGCTGGGTGAACGCCGGTTCGTCGCCTTCGTTATGACCGTGGCGGCGATAGCAGAACATGTCGATGACGACGTCCTGCTGGAAATCGTGGCGGTATTCGCTGGCGATGCGCGCGACGTGCACGACCGCTTCGGGATCGTCGCCGTTGACGTGGAAAATCGGCGCCTGGACGATCTTGGCGACGTCGGAACAATAAGGCCCCGACCGCGAGGACACCGGATTGGTGGTAAAGCCGATCTGGTTGTTGACGATGAAGTGGATCGTCCCGCCGGTGCGGTAGCCCTTGAGCTGCGACAGATCGAGCGTCTCGGCAACCAGGCCCTGGCCCGCGAACGCTGCGTCGCCGTGCATCAGCAGGCCCATGACCTGCCGCCGGCCTGCGTCCCCGCGTTGCGTCTGCTTGGCGCGCACCTTGCCGCAAACCACGGGATTTACCGCTTCGAGGTGCGACGGGTTTGCGGTCAGCGAAAGGTGGATCACGTTGCCGTCGAATTCGCGGTCGGACGATGTACCAAGGTGATATTTGACGTCGCCGCTGCCTTCGATGTCGGATGGGTTGGCCGACTGGCCGAGAAATTCCGAGAAGATCGCCTGGAACGGCTTGCCCATCATGTTGCTGAGCACGTTGAGCCGGCCGCGATGCGGCATGCCGATGACGATCTCCTTGACGCCCAGCTGACCGCCGCGCTTGAGGATCTGTTCGAGCCCGGGGATCGTCGCCTCGCCGCCGTCCAGGCCGAACCGTTTCGTGCCGGTGAAACGCTTGTCGCAGAATTTTTCGAACGTTTCGGCGTGGGTCAGGCGCTCGAGAATGGCGCGCCGGCCTTTCTCGGTGAATTCCGTGCGGTTATGGATGCCTTCGATCCGTTCCTGGATCCAGACTTTCTGATCCTGGTCGACCATGTGCATGTATTCGACGCCGATCTTGGCGCAATACGTCTCGCGCACGCGCTGCACGATCTGGCGCAGCGTGGCGACCTCGAAGCCCATGATGCCGTTCAGGAAGATCTCGCGATCGAGATCGGCGTCGGCGAAGCCGTAGGTGTTGTATTCGAGTTCCGGGTGGTATTCCGGTTTGACGATGCCGAGCGGATCGAGATCGGCGTATAGATGCCCGCGCACGCGGTGCATGCGGATGAACAGGAACGCCTGGATCGAGTCCCGCGCGGCGGCCCGCAATTGTTCGATCGTCATCTGCGCGGCCTTGCCGTTGGCTTTGGCGCGCGAAGCGGTATCCACGCCATTGCCGGCGCCGATGATATGCGCTTCGCGCGGGTGCCACGCGGGGCCGACCAGGTCGTCCATCACGCCGCGCGCATCGTCGCCGAGCGTGCCGAAAAACTCCCGCCATTCGGGATCGACCTGGCCGGGGTCGGTCAGGAACCGTTTGTACAGTTCCGACAGGTAGGTGGCGTTTGCACCCGTGAGGAATGAAACGTCATTCGATCGCGAAGTCATCGTGGTCCTGCTTTCCCGTGTCGCCGCGTCTCCCCAACCGCGGCGACGTCTAGCCTTTCATCGCCTTCAACATGGTGCTGCCGAGCGCGGCCGGCGAATCGGCAACCATCATGCCGGCGCTGCGCATGGCTTCCATCTTATCGCCCGCCGTGCCCTTGCCGCCGGAAATGATGGCGCCCGCATGGCCCATGCGGCGGCCCGGCGGGGCGGTAACGCCCGCGATAAAGCCGGCGACCGGCTTCTTGATCTTGGATTTTTTCAGGTAATCCGCGGCGGCTTCCTCGGCGTTGCCGCCGATTTCGCCGATCATGATGATGCCCTGGGTTTCCGGATCGGCCAGGAACAGTTCCAGACAGTCGATGAAATTTGTGCCGTTGACCGGATCGCCGCCGATGCCGATGCAGGTGGTCTGGCCGAGGCCGACCGCCGTGGTCTGGTGGACCGCTTCGTAGGTGAGCGTGCCGGAGCGCGAGACGATGCCGATCTTGCCGCGCTTGTGAATGTGCCCCGGCATGATGCCGATCTTGCATTCGTCGGGCGTTATGACGCCCGGGCAGTTCGGCCCGATCAGGCGCGAATGGCTGCCCAGCAGGCCGCGCTTGACGCGCACCATATCGAGTACCGGAATGCCTTCGGTGATGCACACGATCAGCGGCACCTTGGCGTCGACGGCTTCGAGGATCGCGTCGGCCGCGAACGGCGGCGGCACGTAGATGACGCTGGCGTTCGCGCCGGTCTTCTTGACCGCCTCGGCGACGGTATCGAACACCGGCAGATCGAGATGCTTGGTGCCGCCCTTGCCGGGCGTCACGCCGCCGACCATCTTGGTGCCGTACGCGATCGCCTGTTCGGAATGGAACGTGCCCTGCGCGCCGGTAAAGCCCTGACAGATGACTTTGGTGTCTTTATTGACGAGCACAGCCATTACGCCGCCTCCTTGACCGCTTTGACGACCTTCTCGGCCGCATCCGCGAGATTGTCGGCGGAAAGAATCGGCAAGCCCGATTCCGCCATGATTTTTTTGCCGAGCTCGACGTTCGTACCTTCGAGCCGCACCACCAACGGCACGTGCAGGCTGACTTCGCGCGCAGCGGCCACGACGCCTTCCGCGATCACGTCGCAGCGCATGATGCCGCCGAAGATGTTGACCAGAATGCCTTCGACGTTGGCGTCGGACAGGATGATCTTGAACGCCGTGGTGACGCGCTCTTTCGTAGCGCCGCCGCCGACGTCCAGGAAGTTCGCCGGCGCGCCGCCGTACAGCTTGATGATGTCCATGGTCGCCATCGCCAGCCCGGCGCCATTGACCATGCAGCCGATATTGCCGTCCAGCTTAATGTAATTCAGGCCCTGCTTGCCGGCTTCGACTTCGGCCGGATCCTCTTCGTCCTCGTCGCGCAGCGCCATGATTTCCTTGTGACGGAACAGCGCGTTGTCATCGAAGTTCATCTTCGCGTCGAGGGCGATGATTTCGCCCGCACCGGTGACGACGAGCGGATTGATTTCGACCAGGCTGGCATCGAGCGCCGTGAACGCGTCGTACATCGCGGTCAGGAACCTGGTCGCCGACTTCACCTGATCGCCGGTCAGGCCCAAGCCGTAGGCGATCTGGCGCGCGTAATGCTGCTGCATGCCGGCGACCGGATCGATCGCCACGCGGATGATCTTCTCCGGCGAATGTTCGGCGACTTCCTCGATGTCCATGCCGCCTTCGGTCGACGCCATCACCGTGATTCGGCTGGTGGCGCGGTCGATCAGCACCGAGAGATACAATTCGCGTTTGATGTCGCAGCCTTCTTCGATGTAGAGGCGCTTGACTTCCTTGCCGGCCGAACCGGTCTGCTTGGTGACCAGAACCTTGTTGAGCATGGCTTCGGCGTTCGACTTCACGTCGGCGACCGACTTGACGACGCGCACGCCGCCCTTGCCGTTCGGGTCGTCCTTGAAACGCCCGGCACCGCGGCCGCCGGCATGGATTTGGGATTTGACGACCCACACGGGCCCGCCCAGATCTTTCGCCACTTTTTCCGCTTCGGACGGCGTGTAGGCAACGCCGCCGCGCGGCACGGCAACGCCGAATTTGCGCAGCAGTTCCTTGGCTTGATACTCGTGAATGTTCATGGTGGCGACTAGCCCATCAGTTTCTTGGTCAGTTCGATGAGACCCTTCACCGAATCGACCGACTTGTTGAACATGGCTTTTTCGTCCGCGGTCAGCGAAATCTCGACCACGCGCTCGACGCCGCCGGCGCCGATGACGCACGGCACGCCGACATAAATATCCTTGAGCCCGTATTGCCCGTTCAGCCAGGCGGCGCACGGCAGCAGGCGCTTCTTGTCGCGCAGATATGATTCCGCCATGGCGATCGCCGAGGAGGCCGGCGCATAGAACGCCGACCCGGTCTTCAACAGGTTCACGATTTCCGCGCCGCCGTCGCGTGTGCGCTGAACCATCTTGTCCAGCTTCTCCTGCGTGGTCCAACCCATCTTGACCAGATCGGGCAGCGGAATGCCGGCCACCGTCGAATAGCGCACCAGCGGCACCATCGTGTCGCCATGCCCGCCGAGCACGAACGCCGTGATGTCTTCGACCGAAACGTTGAACTCTTCCGCGAGGAAATAACGGAAGCGGGCCGAATCGAGTACGCCGGCCATGCCGACCACTTTATTGCCCGGCAGGCCGCTGGCTTCGCGCAGCGCCCACACCATCGCATCGAGCGGGTTGGTGATGCAGATCACGAACGCGTTCGGCGCATTCGCGGCAATGCCTTCGCCGACCGACTTCATGACCTTGGCGTTGATGCCGACCAGATCGTCGCGGCTCATGCCGGGCTTGCGCGGGACGCCCGCGGTGACGATGACGACGTCGGCGCCGGCAATCGCCTTGTAGTCGCTGGCACCCAGATATTTCGCATCGAAGCCTTCGACCGGCGAGGCCTGCGCGATATCCAGTGACTTGCCCTGCGGCACACCGTCGACGATGTCGAATAGGACGATGTCGCCCAATTCCTTCATGCCGGCGAGCAACGCAAGCGTGCCGCCAATTTGCCCGGCGCCGACAAGGGCGATTTTCGAACGTGCCATTAAGATCCCCTACGTGATGGAACGATGAGCCGGCACCGACCCCGGCCCGACCGAAGGAATGCCGCCGGAATGCCGCAAAATCGACGGACCCCGAAAAACGAAACGACCGACGGCGGCCGGTTCCGGCCTGACGCGTCGGAGCGGCGGCTGTGTAGCGCGAAAACCGGTCGCAGGCAAGCAAAGCCCCCGCACAGCCTCACTGCCCGGAGACCGCCGATAAGCAATTGATTCAATGTGATATTTTCCCACAAATTTGGACCGAAATAGAACGTTCGTGCTATTTTCTTGCGGCGACGCGGCCGATGCCGGACGGCGAAGCTTGAACGGCCGCCAACCGATGTTTCAGACCGGCGCAAGGCTTCGGCATGGCGGAGCCGCCCGACACCGCGAACCGCGCCCGCCGAAGCACCCCTCTCGAGTTCGGTCTCCGGGCCGACCCGACACTCACCCTGCCGGGGCGCCCCCTCTTGCGGCGGGGATTTTTTCGCCGGTGCGCGGTCCGGCCGTGTTGCGCTGCTGCGAGATATACTCGATCGATTGCATCTCCATCAGGCGGGAGACGGTGCGCTGAAATTCGAACGCGTGGGCGCCCTCGCGATAGATCTCCTGCGGCGCCACTTCGGCGGATGCGATGAGTACAATCTTATGCTCGTAAAGCGTGTCGACGAGGATTGCGAAGCGCTTGGCCTCGTTGCGCTGCTCGGCGCGCAAACGCGGAATATCGGCGACGATGACCGTGTGAAACTGCTCGGCAATTGCGATGTAATCCGCCGCCGCCAGCGGTTGCTCGCAGAGGTCCGCGAAACCGAACCAAGCGACGCGGTTTGCCGCTTTCGGCACGGTGACGACGCGACCGAGCACCGTCAGCGCCATGTCGGACGGCGGCGCATCGTTCGTAAGCTGCGTGAAGGCATTCGCCAGCGCGCGATCGGCGGCCGGCCCGAGCGGCACGTGATAGACCTTCATGGTCATCAACCGCGCCAGCCGGTAATCGTGCTGGCCGCCGAGCTCGACGACCTCCAGGTGCGCCTTGATCAGGGCGATGAAGGGGAGAAACAATTCGCGCTGCAGCCCGCCCTTATAAAGTTCGTCCGGCGGCCAGTTGGACGTGGCGACGATCACGACGCCCGAGGCGAGCAGCGATTGGAACAGCCGTCCAAGTATCATTGCGTCGGCGATGTTGGTGACGTGAAACTCGTCGAAGCACAGCAGCCGCACGTCCTCGGCGATCTTGCCGGCAGCGGCGGGCAGCAGATCGTCGACCCGTTTGCCGTCCTTGCCGCGCCCCCGCCATTCGTGCAGTAGCGCGTGGATTTCGAGCATGAATTCGTGGAAGTGGACGCGGCGCTTCTGCGCGACCGGCGCGCCGGCGAAAAACAGATCCATCAGCATGGATTTGCCGCGCCCGACTTCGCCGTGCAGGTACAGGCCTGTGGACGTCACGGGCGCCGATTTCTTGCCGAATCCGAGCCTGGCGAGGAACGATGTGCCGCTTGCCGCGCCGGGTTGCGCGAGCTGATCGTGCAGGCGCTGAAGCGCGTCGACGGCCTTGTCCTGAGCCGCATCCGGCATGACCCGGCCGGACTCCAACAATCTTCGATAAGCGGCGCGTGGGCCTGACGGGAAGCTTTGCGAAGGAGTCATCGGCGCGTGATTAGCTCACCGCGCGCCGGAATGCAAAGCGGCGAGTGCACCGCAGGTCGAGAAATATGCGCACGCTTAGGCAATCCGTCACCGGCCGCCGCCGACGCGCAGCAGGGCACCGTGCGTATAGGACGACGCATCGGACATGATGAACAAGATCGATTCGGCGATTTCCTCCGGCTGACCCGGCCGGCCGAGCGGAATGACCCCTGAAAGTTCCTTGGCGCGGTTCGGCGCGCCGCCGGCCGCATGCAATTCCGTGTCGGTGACGCCGGGCGCCACCGTGTTGACGCGGATCCCCTCGCGGCCGACTTCGTTGGCAAGGCCGAGGGAGAACACGTCGACGGCGCCCTTGGATGCCGCGTACCACGTGTAGGTGTTAGGGCTGCCGAGCGTCGTCACTACCGAGGAAATATTGACGATGACGCCGCCCTTGCCGCCGCTCGATTTTGCCATGCGCTTGACCGCTTCGCGGGCGCATAGGATCAATCCCACCACATTGACGTCCATGACGTCCTGCACGGTCTGCGGATCGACGTCGACCAGCTTGTTCATCCAGCCGGTGATGCCGGCGTTGTTGACCAGCGCGTCGAGCGTGCCGAGTTCCTTGTCGACGGTGCGGAACAGGCGGAACACATCCTCGTGCTTGCCGATATTGCCTTTGACGGCAATCGCGCGGCGACCCATCGCCTTGATATCGGCTACAACCTGGTTCGCCGCCGCGTCATTGCCGAGGTAGGAAATCGCCACGTCGTAGCCGCGCTTTGCCGCCAACCGTGCCGTTGCGGCGCCGATGCCGCGGCCACCGCCGGTGATGAGGACGATTTTTGCCATTTTCTACTCCGCCGCCCGGGTTTGTTCGAGGCGAAACATGGATTCCATTTCACGCCGCAATTTTACCGCGAGCGCTTGCTGATCGATTTCGACATCCGTCCATTTGAGCGGCTGTCCGGCAGCGACGTTGTGCTTGAGTTTGACCTTGTGGGCGAGTCCGATGGGCAGGCCGCCGACGGCGAGCGAATCGCGTGCCGGCAGCAACTTGCCCCATACGGTTTGTCCGCCTTCGCCGTCCAGCAGCTCGCCGGCTTTAAGATCGCGCTTGGCGGTCGCGACGACGTCGCCGCGGAAATCGGTCGGGGCGCCCGTCGGTTCGCGGCGCAGCACCGCGGACAGGACGGAAATGCCGAGTTCCAATCCGATCAGGTGGTACGGCTTGTACATGGCGGTGTAACGGCCGCTTTCGTCGGTGACCAATCCGTATTCCTTGAAACATCGCGCCACGTAGTCGCTGGCCGCCTCGAACGTCACATACACGCCCCAGCGCAGATCGCGCTCGACCGGCGCACCGTCGCGGCGCAGCGACGAGACGACCTCGACCTGGCCGGCATGGTGCAAGGTTCCGCCGGCGCTTTTCGGCCGGCACACTTGCGCGAGCTCGTCGACGCCGGCGGGCGGAAAGACAAGCCCTTCAGGCGCCGGCGTCAGGCCGGTGGCATTCGCCACGGCGGCCATTTCGATGCCGGATTTGGTGCCGTCTAAAAACGAATTGAACATCTGGGCGTTGAAATCGCCCTGCGCCACCTGTTCGGGCGAGAACCCGTAATGGCCCCAGACCGTTTCGGGCGTCGACTGGTGATAGACCGGCAGATACTTCGTACCTTTGCCGGCGGCGACGACGTCGAACCCGGCGCCGCGCGCCCAATCGACCAGCTCGCAGATCAACGCCGGCTGATCGCCGTAGGCAAGCGAATAGACGATATCCGATTGCGCCGCCTTGCGCGCCAGCAACGGCCCGCATAACGCATCGGCTTCGACGTTGACCATGACGATGTGGCGGCCGTGCTGGCAGCAAAGCAATGCGTGCAGCACGCCGGCGGCCGGATCGCCGGTGGCGTCGATGATCACTTCGACGCCGGATTCCTGGATCAGTGCGACGCTGTCCTGCGTCAGGAACGTCGTCCGCCGGTTGCGCGCGTCGTAGAAATTCGTTGCCGCGAACTGCTCGTCGGTCCAGCCGGTACGGCGCAGACTTTGCTTCGCACGTTCGATGTTCAGATCGGCGATCGCGAGAATATGGAAGCCCGGCGTTCGGCGCGCCTGGGCCAAAAACATTGAGGCGAACTTGCCGGCGCCGATCAGCCCGATCCGGATCGGATTGTCGTTCAAGAGGCGCCGTTGCAGCAATGCGTAAAGATTCATTTCCGTCCTTCTCCGCGCCGCCTCGGCGCAATCCGATGCGGCGGGCTAACCGTCGCGTACTCGAAAGTACCGCCGGCCTACTCCGCCGCGTGCCGGCGTGCGGCGGCGAGCAGACAGTCCTGCGGCCACATGTCGATCGGCGTGAAGTCGCGGTGGGCAATGTATTCCGGCCGCTTGAACCGGCGGATCGCATTCGAAACCGCGTTCACGCTGACGTAAATGATCACTCGCCCCCACGGCGACATGTTCGGCGGGCTGCCGTGCACCAACGTGCCGTGAAAGAACAACACCGAGCCCGGCTTGCCCTTCATCGAAACGATGCCGCCTTGGTCGACTAATTTGGTGATCGTCTCGTTGTTGATGACCCACAGCGGATACGAGGTGGTGGTCAGATCGTGCTGCGCTTCGATGACGCCCTTTTTATGCGAGCGCGGAATGAACCACAGCGGCCCATTGAACTCATTGACCTCGTCGATCAGCACGGCGAGGTTCATCGCACGCGCTTCCGGCATATCGTCGTCGTTCTTCCAGGTGCCGTAATCCTGGTGCCACTGCCAGACGTCGCCGTCGAACGCCGCCTTGCCGTTGATCTTGAACTGATGGATGTAGACTTTATCGCGCAGCAGCTGCGCCGCCGGGCCGACGAAATTCGGGTGATGCACCAGCGCGCGGAACACGTCGTTGTAGGTGTGGCAGGCGAACGAGGTGCGCACCACGTCGCCGGTCTTCTCGCGCACATTTTCCGGCCGCCGCTGCGCGAAGATCTGCGGTACCTCACGCTTCATGGCCGCGACTTCTTCCGGCGAAAATACGTCCGGCAGGAACAGATAGCCTTCCTCGTCGAACTGCTTGAGTTGGGCTTCGGTCAGCTGCATGGCGGCGAACTCCGTGGCGCTACTTCCAGGGTTTGACGTTGTTCACGGCAGTATGCCCCAGCGCCGGAGCGAATCAAAACCGCCATCGAAATCCGCGGCGGCGGGGCGCCACGCGGTGTCTCGGGCGGTTGCCATCTCCCGCCAACTGATTGAATTGGCTTATTTTTCGGTGGCCCGACCCGGCGGCGGCGGCGATCCTGGCAGCAGGAATGACGTCAGACCCAGCGCCAGCACGGCGCCGGCGATCTGCCCGGCCAGATAGCCGGGGATACCGCCGGGCGCGATACCGGCAAAACTGTCGGTCAACGCGCGCGCCAGCGTCACGGCCGGATTGGCGAACGAAGTTGAAGAGGTGAACCAATAAGCGCCGACGATATAGAACGCGATCGCGGCCGGTAGGGCATTCGGCTTGCGCTCGGTGCCGATCAGGATCAGCAGCAGCAAACCGAAGACAGCGACGGCTTCGCCGAGCGCCACACCTAAGCCAAGCCGCGCTTTCGCCGAAACCTGCAGGATCGGCAGCTCGAACATCGCATGCGCCAGCCACACGCCGAGGACGGCGCCGACGAATTGTGCGACCAAATACGGCATGACGCTGCGACGATGCACGTGGCCGCGCCACGCCAGTGCGATCGTCACCAACGGATTGAAATGCGCACCGGATATCGACCCGAACGTCACGATGAGCGCAAGCAAGGCGCCACCCGTGGCGATTGCGTTTGCCAGCAGCGCCAGCCCGGCGCTGCCGCCCGCAAGCCGTTCGGCCATGATGCCGGAACCCACAACCGCCGCCAGCAGCAGCGCGGTGCCGATCAGTTCGGCCGCACAATGACGTATTAGGTTCATGGACGATTCAACCGTCGATCCGCCCGATGTCGTCGAGCCGCCGTTGCAGCATCGGTCGGTCGAGCGCGTCGGTCTTTAGGCCGACGAACAATTGGACGCGGCGCTGCAATTGCTGGAATGCGCGCTTGAACGCGGCGCGACGCTGCTCGTCGCTGCCGGTCGCCGCGGCCGGATCGGGAATGCCCCAGTGCGCGCTCATCGGTTGGCCCGGCCAGATCGGACACGCTTCGCCGGCAGCGTTGTCGCAGACGGTAATGATGAAATCGAGCGCGGGCGCGCCGGGTTTGGCGAATTCTTCCCAGCTTTTCGAGCGCAGCGTCGAGGTCGGATACAACTCGCGCATGAGAAGTTCGCGGGCCAGGGGATGCACGACACCTTTGGGTTGGCTGCCCGCACTGTAAGCGCGGAAGCGTCCAGCGCCGTCGCGATTCAGCAGCGATTCGGCGAGAATGCTGCGCGCCGAATTGCCCGTGCACAGGAACAGCACGTTGTAAATTTTATCAGCCACGGGTACGCCGATTCAGCAGCAGGCGGCTTTGGCTTTTGCGGCCGGCGCGGCTGCCTTCGACGGGCCGCAACACGCGGCTTGGCTCGCCGGTATCGGCTGCCCCGTTTCGGCCCTGGCTTCGATCTTCGGCGTCGTATCGCCGTAGACCGTGCTTTCGCCGGTGGTCAGGAACGTCTCCCACGATATGCCTTGCGGATCGGCGATCCAGTTCTTTTCCGATTTCGCGTAGCAACAGGTCGTCTCGCCTTGCTCGAGGATTGCGCCGCCGGCCTGGCGTAGGCGCGTGTAGACATCGGCCAGTTCGCCTTTGTCCTCGACCTGTATACCCAGGTGATCGACGCCCGAGACCACACCCGCGCGCGTCGAGATCGCGAAGTTGACGCGCGGATCGTCGAGCATCCACTTGGCGTAGTCGGGCTTCACCACGGCGGGCTCGGCCGCGAACAGCGAGGAATAGAAACGGATCGACTGGTCGAGATTTTCGACGGCCATGTGCACATGAAAGCGTTTCATTGTCTGGATGCTCCTTTGCGTTTGGCGAGTTTGTCTGCTGCCGGCGCGCAGACCGGCATGGCGCACGCGGCCGGATCGCCGGCGCAGCAATTTTCGGTCAGATAGCCCATCAGCGCATTCATACCGTCGTAATCGGCGGCGTAGTGCAGCCTGCGCCCGTCGCGCCGGACGCCGATCAACCCGGCCTGCTTCAACTGAGCCAGGTGGAACGACAGGGTTGGCGACGGTAGGCGCAATCGTTCGGCGATGTCGCCCGCCGACAGGCCGGCCGCCCCCGCCTGCACCAGCAGGCGGAACACGTCGAGCCGGTGATCTTGGGCGAGGGCCGAAAGCGCGGCGATGGCATTACTCTTTTCCATATTTCCAAATCTATGGAAATATATGGCCGGAGTCAAGTATGCCGGTCGAAAATATTGACTCGTCGCAGCTTGCTTTAGTGCCCGCCGCCGCCTGATTTCTAGATCGTCCAAGCAGGACGATATTGAAGATTCCTAGACGTCCAACGCTCAGGACAGTTTGCGAAGTTCCTCTACTCCAACCGGTGGACTGGCGCGCCATGGGAGCGCATAGGCTCTTTTAGAGAGGCCATGAAGTACGCGCGCTATCTGCGCTCGCTCCATGTTTAGCCTCGAACTCAGCAATGGGTCGCGCGTTCCGCTGGCGGCAAGGCTTTTATTAATGACCCATCCATAGGGCTCTATTTTGGCGCGGCGCAGATCTTCTTGAAGCGCCGCAGCCTCCGAAACCGGTGTCGTTTCCGGCAAAGTTACAAGAAGCACATGAGTATAGTTTGGATCCTGCAAGCGCATCAACGGCGTCACAATACGTGCTTGGCCGCCCGGGTCCATATGCCGGGTCATCTGTCGATGATAAGCGCCGGTCGCGTCGAGCAGAAGCAGCGTATGGCCGGTCGGCGCCGTGTCGAGCACGACGAAAGCGCTGCGCGCTTTCGCCACGACGCGGGAAAAGGCATTGAATACGGCAACCTCCTCAGTACATGGAGAGGCTAGATCCTCCCGCAACAGCGCTCTGCCCTGCTCGTCAAGATCGCGACCCCGCGTGGACATGATCCTTTCGATATAGCGTTCGGTCTCTTTCACGGGATCGATACGATCGACCGTGAGGCCGGCCATCGACCCATCGACGACGAAGGATACATGAGCGGCCGGATCGGTGGTGCTGAGATGCACCGCAAGGCCGCGCTTTGCCAGGCCGACCGCGACGGCTGCCGCGACCGTAGTTTTGCCGACTCCACCCTTACCCATCACCATGATGAGACCGCGCTTGGCGGCCGCAAATTCATCGACGAGACGATCAAGTCCTGGCAATGGCACTACCTCGGCATCTTCCCTTGACGAAGCAAGAACGGGACGAATGCCGGCGGATAGGAGTGCGCGCAATGCCTCAGTTCCGACCATGTCGAAGCCAAGCAGCGGCACTTCATCCCTTGGCAGCTTCGCAAGTGCCGGATGCATCGCGTTAAGCGCCTGCTCTTGGTCTCGCTCGATTGCGACTGCAACCTCGTCATTCGAGTCACTCGCATGAAAGCGTCCATTGATCGCGAGAACCTGGTTGGTCAGGCCTAGCGCTTTAAGTTCCTCCGAGGTCCTCCCGGCCTCACGGATCGCACCTCTGTCCGCGCGGGTCACGAGTACAATTGTCGTTCGGCCGGTATCGCCCAATGCATCCAGCCCTTCACGGAAGCGATCCTCGCGCATTTTGAGGCCGGAATGCGGGCCGAGGCAGGATGCCCCCCTGTCGTTGCCCTCGAGAAAGCCTGTCCATGCTTTTGGCAGACTCAACAATCGCAGTGTGTGCCCGGTCGGAGCGGTATCGAAGACAACGTGCTGGAACCCGGTAATATCGCCGGCAAGAATCCCGACAAATTCATCAAAAGCGGCAATCTCCGTCGTGCAAGCACCGGATAGTTGCTCGCGCACAGTCGAACGTTCCTCGGGTGTTGCCGTCGGATCGAGCTGATCAAGAACACGTCTGCGATAGCTTTCGGCGGCCATTTCCGGGTCGATATTCAGCGCTGAAAGCCCAGGGACATTCGGCACCGGGGTGGGAGTACTGGATAGGCAGACGCCGAGCATCTCGTCGAGATTGGAGGCGGGATCAGTGCTTACCAGAAGCACGCTGCGACCTTGGTCGGCGAGGCCGATGGCGGTAGCGCATGCTAATGATGTCTTTCCGACGCCACCCTTGCCGGTGAAAAACAAATACGGCGTCGGCGCATCCAGAGCGTGAAATTTGCGCATAGCTTCCATCTGGTAGACGGGAAAATCAATAATAGCACAGCAGACAATGTTGCCGGCCGTCGCTCAAATTTGCAGGACTATTCCGCAGCGAGCGCACCCGTCGCCCGGCCCGCAGTCAGGAGTCGTCTTCCGGCGTTCGATTCACCGGCACGCTTGCTAAGCCTGACGAAACATATGTGAACAAAACGCCGGCTCGGCGCGCCGCTACCGCCGCGCCACCATCAGTTTCTTGATCTCGGCGATGGCTTTGGCCGGATTGAGACTCTTCGGGCACGTCTTCGTGCAGTTCATGATCGTGTGGCAGCGATACAGGCGGAACGGGTCTTCGAGTGCGTCCAAACGCTCGCCGGTCGCCTCGTCGCGCGAATCGGCGATCCAGCGATAGGCCTGCAGGAGGACCGCCGGGCCCAAATAACGATCGCCGTTCCACCAATAGGACGGGCACGAGGTGGTGCAGCAAAAACACAGAATGCATTCCCACAGACCGTCCAGCTTGGCGCGGTCTTCCGGTGACTGCAGGCGTTCGCGTTCGGCCGCCGGCGATTCGGTTTTCAGCCATGGCTCGACCGAGGCCAATTGCGCGTAGGCGCCGTTGAGATCCGGCACCAGATCCTTGACCACTTCCATGTGCGGCAGCGGATAGACACGCACTTCGTCCTTCATATCCGCACAGTATTTTGTGCACGCCAGCGTATTCGTGCCGTCGATGTTCATGGCGCATGAGCCGCACACGCCTTCGCGGCACGAGCGGCGGAAGGTCAGCGTCGCGTCGATCTCGTTCTTGATCTTGATCAGCGCGTCCAAAACCATCGGGCCGCAGGTCGACATGTCGACATCGTAGGTATCGATGCGTGGGTTGGCCTCGGTGTCCGGGTCCCAGCGATAGATGCGAAAGCGCTTGTAGTTCTTGGTCCCTTCGGGGGCGGGAAAATGCTTGCCCTCTTCGACGCGGGAGTTTCTCGGAAGATTGAATTCGGCCATGGTCTCGGTTCCGTTGGTCCAATTAGTCCGGCTTTGATTGCCGGCGGAATATCATCGGCATCTGGCGTTCGATTTTGGCTTCGTCAGCGCTAGTACACGCGCGCTTTCGGCGGGAAGGATTGCACGTCGTTGGTCAGCGTATTCAGGTGTACCGGGCGGTAGTCGATCTTCGGCTTGCCGTCTTCGCCCAGCCAAACGATAGTGTGCTTGAGCCAGTTCTCGTCGTCGCGCTTCGGGAAATCCTCGCGCGCGTGCGCGCCGCGGCTTTCCTTGCGGTTGGCGGCGGAATGGATCGACACCTGCGCTTGATACAGGAGGTTATCGAGCTCGAGCGTTTCGGCCAGATCGGAATTCCAGATCAGCGAACGGTCCGTAACCTTCAGATCCGCGCGCTTCTGCCAGACCTGATCGAGTTTCTTGATGCCGTCGGCCAGCGATTCGCCGGTGCGGAACACCGCGCAATCGCTCTGCATGATTTTCTGCATCTCGAGCCGCAGGTCTGCGGTCGAGGTGCCGCCCTTGGCGTGGCGGAATTTATCGAGCCGGCCGAGCGCGAGATCGCAGGCGCCGTTTTTCAGTGGCTGGTGGCTTTCGCCCGGCTTGATGGTCTCGCCGCAGTGGATGGCGGCGGCTCTACCGAACACGATCAGATCGAGCAACGAGTTGGAGCCGAGGCGATTGGCGCCGTGCACGGACACGCAGGCCGCCTCGCCGATCGCCATCAAGCCAGGCACCACGGCATCCGGATTGCCGTCCTTCTTGGTGATCGCCTCGCCTTTGTAGTTGGTCGGCACGCCGCCCATATTGTAGTGGCAGGTCGGCAGCACCGGCATCGGTTCCTTGGTCACATCGACACCCGCGAAGATACGCGCGGTTTCGGCGATGCCGGGCAGGCGCTGGTGGATCAGTTTCGGATCCAGATGCTCGATGTGCAGATGGATATGGTCTTTGAGCGGCCCGACGCCGCGGCCTTCGCGAATTTCCAGCGTCATGGCGCGGCTGACCACATCGCGCGAGGCAAGGTCCTTCGCCGACGGCGCATAGCGCTCCATGAACCGCTCGCCTTCGGAATTGGTCAGATAGCCGCCTTCGCCGCGCACGCCTTCGGTGATCAGGCAACCGGCGCTGTAGATGCCGGATGGATGAAACTGGATGAACTCCATATCTTCGAGCGGAAAGCCGGCACGCAGCGCCATGGCGTTGCCGTCGCCGGTTTGCGTATGCGCGCCGGTGCAGGAGAAATACACGCGGCCGTAACCGCCGGTCGCCAGCACGGTCTGGTGGCCGCGGAACAGATGCAGCGTGCCGTCGTCCAGATTCCACGCCACCACGCCGAGCACACGCCCGTCCTCGACCACCAGGTCGATGGCGAAATACTCGATGAAGAACTCGGCATTGTGCTTGAGCGACTGCTGATACAGCGTGTGCAGAATCGCATGCCCGGTGCGGTCGGCCGCGGCCGCCGTGCGCTGCGCGATGCCCTCGCCGTAGCGCGTGGTCATGCCGCCGAACGCGCGCTGATAGATCTTGCCTTCGGGCGTACGCGAGAACGGCACGCCGTAATGTTCCAACTCGACCACCGCGTCCATGGCGTTGCGACACATGTATTCGATCGCGTCCTGGTCGCCGAGCCAGTCGGAGCCCTTGACCGTGTCGTACATATGCCAGCGCCAATCGTCTTCGCCCATATTGCCGAGCGCGGCCGACATGCCGCCCTGCGCCGCCACGGTGTGGCTGCGAGTCGGGAACACCTTGGTGATGCACGCGGTCTTGAGGCCTTTTTCGGCCATGCCGAACGTGGCGCGCAGCCCGGCGCCGCCGGCGCCGACCACGACGACGTCGTAATAATGTTCGACCAGCTGGTACGCTTTAGCCAATTCAGCCTCCGAAGGCGATCTTGAGCACGGAGAAGCCCGCGAGCGCGCCGAGCAGGATCGCCGCAAACTTCACGAGAATGACGAGCGCGAACTTGGTGCCCTCGCGGTGCACGTAATCCTCGATCACGACCTGCAGACCGAGCTGCGCGTGATGAAACGTGGCGCCGATCAGCAGCAGCAGCAGGACGGCGTTCCAGGGCGCCGCGATCCACGCCTTGGCCTGCGCGTAATCGCCGCCGATCAGGCCCAGGATGCAGATCACGAACCAGATGGTCAGTGGCACGAGCGCGAGCGCGGTCAGCCGTTGCGCCCACCAATGATGCGTGCCGTCCTTGGCCGAGCCGAGCCCAAGCGCGCGGCCGCGCGCCGAACGGTAGGAAGTGGTTTTCTGTTTCATGGCGCCCTACCGGAACAAGCCGAAGCCGATCGCCCACGCGACGATCGACAGGAGCGCGGCGACGACCAGAACCAGTCCGGCGGACATTTGTCCGGTCTTCAGTTCGAAACCCTTGCCGGCGTCCCAGAACAAATGCCGGATGCCGTTGCACAGGTGGTAGAAAAGCGCGAACGACCAGCCCAACAGCAGCAGCGTGCCGATCCAGCCTTTCAGGAACCCCTGCGCGCTTTTGAAGTATTCCGGTCCGGCCGCGGCGGCCATCAGCCAATACACCAGCAACAGCGTGCCGACCGCGAGCGCAACGCCGGTGGCGCGATGCAGGATCGACAGCGCCATGGTCCACTGCCAGCGATAAATCTGCAGATGCGGCGACAGCGGCCGTGCGCGCTTCGCCGGTTGCTTCGGAATTTCAGCCGCCATTTACGCTCTCTCCCCGCCCCGCGGCGGCATCTCTCGAACAGTCCCTTTGGATGCGGCGGCGCCCGATTGGCGGCCGGCTTGCGGAACCCGAAGGAACATCAAGATCGGCAATGCCGCGTCCGATTTCGCCCCGCTAAGGCCCGGATGGGCCACGGAAATCGAGACGAAAACGTGTTTAGACCCGCGCCAAGGCCAAGTCAACGCGACGCGACGCGCGCGCATACGGGGCACGAGGAGGACGCACGTGCAGCGGAAATTCTTTCGTGGCGCGGCAGGAACGGCGGCGCGCGGCGTCGCTTGCAGATACCGGGCCAAACGCTGAAGCAATGGGTCGCCGTGGCTTTTCCCGCGCGTGCCGCGGCATCGCCGGACAGTAAAACCGCCAATGCGCCGCACAAATTGTGCATAAGTTTGTGGATATTTATCAGTATAGCTGTGCGGAATACTTGAAGTTATCAACAAGAATTTGAGTATTCGCGCGGTTTTTCATTGCTCGCGCTAGTCATTGTGACCAAGATTCTGTGTGGCACGCAGATGCGCCGTGCTTGCGCCGAACGGGCAACCGAGGTGCGGGTACGGAGGCGCAGCGGAGGTTCGAAGGAACCGTCGATGTTGCGTCTGGCTGGCACGGGAGGTGGACGTTATCGCTGGACTGCGGTTCCGCGGTGACTGCGAAGCGCCCGTGTATCGGAAGAGGCAGGCCTTAAAGTGGCCGGGCGCGCCGGGGGGCAGAGGGGCAAACGGGTCAAACCGCGTGCGCCGGCTTCCTGGGCTTGACGGGGGCGGCGGCGAATTCTCAGCGCTGTGCGGCATCCGCGAGACAAAACGCTCGGACCCCGGCGACATCGGCGCCGGGTGGTCGCATCGGTTCTTCGCGGGACCGCTGCGCAGCTCAGGGCCGGAGACTTCCGGTCACAAAGCGGCCTTGTCGCGGGGCCGCCTCGACTGCTGGATGCGCCGACTGTGCCTGGACCGGCGCGTCATCCGAAAAGCAGATCAGCGCAAGCTCGCGGAGCTGTGTCAAAGGCCGGTCAGGGTGGTCGCTGCGGTTCACCGGATCGGTTCGGAGAGACGCCAGGGAGTGTCCCCGCCGGACACGAAGCGCTGACCCCCCGGTCGCGCCCCTGGCGTTTCTTTTTTGCTATTTTTCGATCCAAGAAAATTTGTCCCTAGCCCAAGCGCAGCGCGGAGCGATGACGGGTGGCCGCCCTAAAAAAATTGTCACCCCGGCCGAAGCGCAGCGAAGAGCCGGGGTCCAGAATCTTTCCGCGTTTACGATGGACCCCGGATCGGCGCGCCGCAATAAGCGGCGCTTGTCCCGGGTGACAAAATTAAACGACGGGCGACGCGGCGATCGCGCTCACGACCGCTTGATCAGCACCGTGTAATCGAAATCCAGCACCACCGCCGGATCGAACGCGCCATCCGCCTGCTTGTAAGGGAACGCGGCGCAAGTCTGGTTCTTCGCGCCGACCAAACGCAGCCGCAACGCGCCGACGTCGTTGCGCCCTGGCAGTTCGAACTTCTCCAGCACTTCCGACCAGGCGTAGATCGTATCGCCGGCGAACACCGGATTGACGTGCTGCCCGCCGTTGATCGCGACCAGCTTGAACGCGTTCGCCAGGCCATTGAACGACAGACAGCGCGCCAAGCTAATAATATGGCCGCCATAGACCAATCGCTTGCCGAACCGCCCTTTTCCTTCGACGTACTGGTTGAAATGCACGCGCGCGGTGTTCTGATAAAGACGCGTGGCGATCTGGTGTTCGGCTTCTTCGATGGTCATACCATCGACGTGATCGATTCGCTCGCCATTGGCGTAATCGTCCCACAAATGCGCGGACCCGGCGGCGGCCGTGTCGTATTTGCCGAGCGACAGGCCGGCCGGGACGGCGAGCGACGCGGCGGCAACTGCTTTCGGCAGTTCGGGCACCGATGCGGGCGGCACGCTGGCCGTCTCGTCGCGTTTGCGCACCATCACCCAGCGGCAATAATCGAGTACCGTTTCGCCACGCTGGTTGGTGCCGACCGAACGCACATAGACCACGCCGGTCTTGCGGTTGGAATTTTCCTTCAGGCCGATCACGGTCGATGTGGTCGACAGCGTGTCACCCGGATACACCGGCGCGCCGAAGCTGCCGGCCGCATAGCCCAGATTCGCCACGGCGTTGAGCGACACATCGGGCACGGTCTTGCCGAACACGACATGGAAAACCAGCAGATCGTCCACCGGCGCGCGCGGCAGCCCGAGGTTGCGCGCGAATTCGTCAGACGAGGTCAGCGCGAAGCGGCTGCCATACAGCGCCGAGTACAGCGACACGTCGCCTTCGGTGACCGTGCGCGGCGTTGCGTGACGCAGCGCCTGGCCGATCTTGAAATCCTCGAAGTAGTTGCCGCCGGTGGTTTTGGTCATGCGATGTCCAGATGGTCGATGGCCTCATGCTTCGACAGGCTCAGCATGAGAATTTTGTATTTTGAGTCCTCATCCTGAGCCTGTCGAAGGATGAATCTTCTCATTCACCCCAGCGTCGCGATCGCCTCGGCCGTGGCCACCAGTCGCCGCGCGTTTGCGACGTGCAGATTCTCGATCAACTTGCCGTCGACAAGAACGACACCCTTGCCTTCGCGCTCGGCCGCTTCGAACGCATCGATGATCTTCTTCGACCAAGCGATCTCCTCGGGCTGCGGCGCGAACACGCGGTTCGCCGCGTCGACCTGCTTCGGGTGGATCAGCGTCTTGCCGTCGAAGCCCAGCTCCAGCCCCTGCACGCACGACGCTTCGAAGCCGGCATCGTCGTTCAAATCCAGATGCACGCCGTCGACGATGGCGAGGTCGTAGGCGCGTGCGGCCAACAAACACAACGACAAGCTGGTCAGCATCGGCTCGCGCAATCGGGTGTGGCGCGCATGAAGATCCTTCGTCAGATCCGACGTGCCCATGACCAGGCACGACAGCCGCGCCGTCGATTTTGCGATTTCGTTCACGTACAGCACGCCACGCGGCGTTTCGATCATGGCCATGATCGACATCGACGCGGGCGCGCCGTATTTGTTCATCAGGTTTTCGGCCTGGAAAATCTGATCCGCGCTTTCGACCTTGGGCAACAGGATCGCGTCGGCGCCGCAGGTCGACACCGACGGCATGTCGAAATGGCCCCACTCCACGTCGAAGCCGTTGATACGCACGATCAGCTCGCGCTTGCCGTAGCCGCCGCCCTTGACCGCCGCGACCACTTGCTTGCGCGCGGTTTCCTTGGCGTCGGGCGCAACGGCGTCTTCCAGATCGAGGATCAACGCGTCGGCGGGAATCGACTTCGCCTTGTCGAGCGCGCGCGCATTCGAGCCCGGCATGTAAAGCACGCTCCGGCGGGGCCGTCCGGTCCAGCTTGCTTCGGTCATGGAGTGCTCCCCGTCATCGCGCACGATTGTGCAGCGCAACATCTACCGCACATTAGTGCGCCGGCACCACGCTCGGCAAGCTTGCGCTAATCGCCCGCATCGTGGCGCAGCGCGGCTTCGACCTGCTCGAACACGCCGGACCAGTTGCCGCGCTCGGTCTGCCGGAACAGACGCAGGCTCGGATACCAGGGGCTATCGTCGCGGCCGAGCATCCAGCGCCAATCCGGTACCTGATGCAGCAATACCCAGGCCGGCCGGCCGAGCGCGCCGACCACGTGTACGATCGCGGTATCGACGGATATAACGAGATCGAGGCTTTCAATCGCCGCCGCCGTGTCGGCGAAATCGTTCGACCGGGCGGCCAAATCGACGATCGGGAAAGTCGCTCCCTTTATCTGCAGGGACGCATCGCCCTTCTGCAATGCGTAAAGCGCGACGCCCGGCAGTCCGGCGAGTGGTGCGAAATTTGCCAACGCACATGAGCGTAATCGGTCATTTGGATTGGCCGGATTGCCGGCCCAAACGATGCCGATGTTGTAGCCATCCGCCGGAATCGCAGCGCGCCACGCCGCGACGCGCGCGGGATCGACGCGCAGGTACGGAATTTCCGCCGGACCGGTTTCCAGCGTCGTCGCGAACAGATGCGGTAGATCGAGCAGCGGCGCGTGGAAATCGATTCTCTCGTCGAACTCCGCCTCGCCTTCGATCGGCAGCAACCTGTCGATCGCGCCCAAATCGCGCAGCAACGGCAGCAGCGCCGCGTGCGCACGGAACAGGATCTTCGCGCCGCGCGCCTTGAGCATCGGCAAATAGCGCACGAACTGCACCGTATCGCCCATGCCCTGCTCGCCGACGATCATAATCGTTCTACCGGCGATATCTTCGCCGCGCCAGCGCGGGCTCGCGTGCGCGCGATAGCCGCCCATGGCGACAATGTTGGCATCGTCGTAGCGCGTCGCCATATCGGCAAAACCGTGGGCGTAATCCCCCTGCATGAGGCGCGCCAAGCCGCGATTATAACGAATTGCCGCTGCCGAGCGCGCCGATGCGGCGCTGGAGCGGTCGGGCGAGCCTTCGCGCAGCGCCAACGCGCGCGTGTAGCAGCCGATCGCCGCGTCGACCTCACCAATGGCGAACAGGCTGTTGCCGAGATTGTTCCAGATGCGCGAATCGCCGGGCTGGATCTGCGCCGCCCGGCGGAACGCTTCCGCCGCATCCTCGAATATCTGCGCATCGTGCAAGGCAATGCCGAGATTGTAATGCGCATCGACCCAATCCGGCATGACGCGCACGACGCGGCGGAAGCACAGGATCGCCAGCGGCAGGCCGCGCCTGCGATACAGCAGCGTCCCAACGTTAAACAGCAGGCCCGGATCGTCCGGCGCGAGCGCGAGGCCGCGCCGGTAGATGGCCAACGCCTCGTCGAGCGCGCCCGTGCGCGCCAGCAACAGGCCAAGGTTGGCGAACGGTCGCGCATAAATCGTGCCGCCGGCGATCAGGTCGCGATAGATCGCCATCGCGCCGGCGGTGTTGCCGGCGCGCGACGCGTCCATGGCGTCCTTGATGCGCGCTTCGGTGGCGTCGGCCGCCGGCGCCGAGGTTGCGTGTTCCGGCATTGGATACTGTGCGGCAATGGCGCGGCCCATGGCGGCGCGCACCTGCCGGGATGCCGAATCGTTTGGCGCCGCCGCGATATGCGCATCGAGCGCGACGCGCGCCAGCACGACATCGCCGGCGGCGGCCAATTGCTGGGCCAAAAGAAGCGGGTTCGTATTGTCCATTGCCTAACGAATAGCAAATTTCCGGTTCCCGCGTTAATCGGTTGAATTCGACACCGCTACCATGGGCGCGGGCGCGTTTGCCGCCTTCGGGCCGCTCTAGTATGGTCCCG
>JBFWYO010000061.1:0-31317 GCA_050186335.1 Alphaproteobacteria bacterium
CCGACCGTTTCGATCAGGATGACGTCGAATCCGGCCGCTTCGCACAGCAACATCGCTTCGCGCGTGCGCCGGGCGACGCCGCCCAGTGTGGTCCCGGCCGGCGACGGGCGGATGAACGCGCCGGCAATGCGCGACAATTCCTCCATGCGCGTCTTGTCGCCCAATATCGATCCGCCGCTGCGCTTCGACGACGGATCGACGGCGAGCACGGCCAGCTTGTGGCCTTCCGCGATCACGTGCAGGCCGAAAGCTTCGATGAAGGTGGATTTGCCCACGCCGGGCACGCCGGTGATGCCGACGCGGATCGATTTTCCGGCATGCGGCAGCAGCGCGTCGATCAATTGCGTGGCTTCGGCACGGTGATCGTCGCGCGTCGATTCGACCAGCGTGATCGCACGCGCCAGCGCGCGGCGGTCGCCCGCGCGCACTTGCGCCGCCAGTTCGGCCGGGGTGAGTTCCTGCGTGGTCATTGCCGGCGCATCCATTCGAGGCCGCGCCGCATTTCGGCGCGCATCTGCGCCGCCGGGAAACGGCAGCGCCGCCCGTGTCCGGGCAGGATCCATTCGAAATCGTATTCGGCCAGACGTTCCATCGATCGCACCAGCGCGCGCCAATTGTACCAGCAGGCGTCCCGGAAAGCGTAGATATGCCCCAGATCTTCGCTCCACGCCACATGATCGCCCGAGAATACGAAAATGTCGCGATACAGCAGGCAGACCGAGCCGCGCGTGTGCCCGGGCACCGGCAAGAAGGTCACGTCGTCCGCGAAGCGAATCGGCTCGCTGCCGTCGAGCTTGATCTCGATCTTGCGTGTGCCGGCGGTCACGTCGTCCGCGTGCAGAATCCGTTCGCAGCCGAAATGGGCGTGAAACCTCTCATGGTCGGCGACGTCGTCCTGATGCGTCAGGAACATGTAGCGCACGCCGCCCAGCGCCTCGAGTTTGCTGACCAGCGGGCCGGCGAAGCGCGGCGAGTCGACCAGGATGTTGCCGCCCGGCCGACGGATCAGATACGCGGCTGCCCCGTAGCTCGCCTCGGCATGATAGCCGCAATAATAAACCTCTTCCGCCAGCGGCTCCGGGAAAGCGCCGCGCGCCGGAGCCAGATCGTGCTTCGACTCGGTGCCGATCGCGGCGACCGGGCACGCGATCAGGGCCATTTCGGCGCGTAACCGCGCGGCCGGATCGTTCGCCGGCTGACGATAGACCCGTGACTTTTCGCCGACCGCATCGAACGATTCCGGCGCCACCCATCGGCACGTGCCGCAGTCGATGCAGGTAGCGTCGACGAAGAAGTCGCCGGCGACATTGACGGGCAGTCGTTGGTCGAGCGAGGCCATGAACCATTATATAGGCCCAGAACGCGGCGCGGTAAGCCGCCACCGCGCCGCCTATCGTGCGGCGGAGTGTGCGCCCCGCCGATCGCCGCCTGCTTACTTGCAGCGCTTCTGGCAATCCCGGAAGGCGGCGTTGCACTCGCCAACCACGTCGGGCGGCACGTAGCGGGTGCCGAAGCTTCCCTCGCGCACCCCGGCCGCCATGCAGCTGTCTTTCTGTCTGGAGCAATTGTCGTTGCAGCTGCGCGCTTGAGCCAGTTGCGGCCGCAGCGACTGACGGGTGTCGCGGCCGGAATCGTCGCTCGCCGCGGCGAACGACGTGACACCGAGAAGGCCGGCCAACGCAACCGCTGCCAGAGCCCGTTTGCAGAAGATGAACATCGCGAATTCCTCGTTGCTTGTTGAGACATCATTGAGGAATTCGAGCGCGAAACGAAAACGCCGGCATTGACACGAATCAAACGGCGCCGCTTGCCCATGAAGGGGCAATCGCGCCAATGCGCATTCGCCCAGCCTATTCGGCCGCGCGCACCGGCTCGGCCAGCTTGCCTGCGTCGAGCGGCTTGACCAGCTGGTCGCCGCGCGCCATGGCCTCTTGTTGCCGGCGCCACATGGCGGCGTACATCCCGCCCTGCGCCAGCAATTGATCGTGCCGGCCGCGTTCGGCGATGCGGCCCTGATCGAGCACCAGGATTTCGTCGGCGTCGATGATCGTCGACAGGCGATGCGCGATCACCAGGGTGGTGCGGTTGGCCGCCACTTCGCGCAGACTCTTCTGGATTTCGCGTTCGGTTTGCGTATCGAGCGCGGACGTCGCTTCGTCGAAAATCAGTATCCGCGGCGCCTTCAGGATCGTGCGCGCGATCGCCACGCGCTGCTTTTCGCCGCCCGAGAGCTTCAGCCCGCGCTCGCCGACCATGGCCTTGTAGCCGTCCGGCAGGCGCGCGATAAAATCGTGCAGCTGCGCCAGGCGCGCCGCCTCGTGGACTTCGGCTTCGGTCGCCGACGGGCGGCCATAGGCGATATTGTAATGAATGGTGTCGTTGAACAGCACCGTGTCCTGCGGAACGATGCCGAGCGCCGCGCGCAGGCTGGCTTGCGTGACGTCGCGGATATCCTGGCCGTCGATCAGGACCTTGCCGCCGTTGACGTCGTAGAACCGGAACAGGATGCGCGACAGCGTCGATTTGCCGGCGCCGCTCGGCCCGACCACCGCGACCATGTGGCCGGCCGGCACCGTGAACGAGACATCGTGCAGGATCTGCCGGCGCGATTCGTACGAGAATTCGACGTTTTCGAAGCGGATTTCGCCGGCGCGCACGTCGAGCGGCTTGGCGTCCGGCTTGTCCTTGATCTCGGTGTCGACGCGCAGCAGCTGGAACATGTTTTCCATGTCGATCAGCGACTGCTTGATTTCGCGATAGACCATGCCCAGGAAATTGAGCGGGATATAAAGCTGCAGCAGGTACGCATTGACCAGCACGAAATCGCCGATGCTCATGGTGCCGTTGGCGATGCCGAGCCCGGCCATGTACATGACCAGCACCAGGCCGGTGGCGATGATGAACCCCTGGCCGACGTTCAACAGCGAGAGCGAGGTTTCGCTCAGCACCGCCGCGCGTTCGTAACGCTTGAGCGCCGATTCAAAACGTCGCGCCTCGTGCTCTTCGTTACCGAAATACTTGACCGTTTCGTAGTTGAGCAGCGAATCGATGGCCTTGGTGTTGGCTTCGCTGTCGGTCTCGTTCATGGTGCGGCGGAACTTGATGCGCCATTCGGTGATCGCGAAGCTGTAGATCACGTAGCTGACCACGGTGACGAACGTGACCAGCGCAAACCAGAAGTTGAACAGCCCCCACAGCACGCCGCAGACGAGCAGAATCTCGAACAGCGTGGGGAAGATGGCGAACAGCATATAGCTGAGCAGCGAATCGATGCCCTTGGTGCCGCGTTCGATGGCGCGGTTGAGCCCGCCGGTCTGCCGGTCCAGATGGAATCGCAGGCCGAGCGCGTGCAGGTGGCGGAACGTGCGCAACCCGACCAGCCGGATCGAGCGCTGCGCCACCTTGGCGAACACCGCATCGCGCAGTTCGGCGAACGCGACCGAGAGCACGCGCAGGATGCCATAGGCGAGCAGAATACCGAGCGGAATCGCGAGGGCGAGGTTGTTCTTGTCGGTCAGCGCGTCGACCGCGTCGCGGTAGAACAGCGGCACGTAAACGGTTGCGATCTTGGCCAGCGCCAGGAGCACGATCGCGACCACGACCCGCAGGCGCATTTCGCGCCATTGCTCGGCCGGGGCGCGCGGCCACAGATAGGGCGCCAGCGTCTTCAGCGCGCGCTTGCCATATCCCGGCTGGTATTTCGGCTCGGGCGGCTTGACGGGTTGCTCGGCATGGGTCATGGGCGGGAATTTAGGCTTTTCCGCGTGGCGTACAACCGGCGCTACCGGATCGCCCGTATAATGGGAACGCTTGCCTGCGCCCGGCATTAACGCAACAATCGGTTTGACCCATGAAACATCCGATCCCCCGTGCCCTGGCACTCATCGCCGTCCCTGCCGTCGTGGGGGCCGCCGTGGCGGCTGCCGTGGCCGCCGCCGGGCCTGCGGCGGCCAGCGGGCGCACGATCGATGCGCATTACGGCCTGTACTGGGGCGGCATGATGGTGGCCGACGGCAAGATGAAAGCCGATCTGCGGCCGGGGTCCTACACGCTGACCACGACCAACCAATCGCGCGGCGTGCTCGACGCGCTGGTCACGTTCGAAATCAACGCGCAGGTCGAGGGCCGCATGGACAAGGATCGGCCGCGGCCGACCCTGTACGGCAACCGCAGCGCCTGGAATTCCAACCTTCGCTCGATCGAGATGGTTTATCCGCAGGGCGGACTGGTCAACGTCAACGCCAAGCCGCCGACCGGCGAGGACGGGCACGATCCGGTGCCGGATCATCTGCGCGCCGGCACGATCGATCCGATGACCGCCATTCTCGGGGCCATGGCGTCGTCCACCGCGGCCGAGCCGTGCCGGTGGGAATCCGCCGTGTTCGACGGGCGCCGCCGGACCAATATGCGGTTCGAGCCGATCGGGCCGGAATCGCTGAAACCGAACCCGGCGCTGGAATTCGACGGCGCCGCTGTGAAATGCAAGTTTGTCAACGAACGCGTGGCCGGACTGCACAAGGACGAAAAACGCGCGACCGGCCCCCGCCCGCCGTCGTTCGTGTGGGTCGCCAAATACGCGCGCGGCAATATCTGGCTGCCGGTCAAGGTCGAGTTTCCCTCGCGCTGGGGCGCCGTGACCGGCGAAATGCTCAGCGTGTCGACGACCCCGGCAAAGTGATGCGGGGATGACGGCGGGGGCGCCGCCGTAACCGACATATTCGGATCGCCCTGCCCGAGCCCGTCGCCCGAGGTGTGTGCCCATGCGGAAGCTTCGCTGGCTGGCCTTGCTGCCACTCTCGCTGCTGTGGCCAGACGACGACGGCGCAGCCGCCGAGACGCGCAACCGGGCCCTGCCGCGCGCCATGGAAGCGAAGTACGAGATCAGCTGGCTGGGCCTGCCGGTTTACGAAGGCAGGTTTACCGGCACCGTCGGCGAGCACGGCTACCGGGCTTCGTTTTCCAGCAAGTCGGTCGGCGTCATGGCGCTGCTGGCGAACTCGACCATCACGGCTTCGACCGCGGGCATGCTCGGCGGCGACGCGTTCCGGCTCGCCCGCTTCGACGCCAACGCGGTCTGGCGCAAGAAGAAACGCGCCGTGATCATGACCGTGGACAAGACCGGCGATGTCCACACCACCCTGGAGCCGGCCGAGCGCATCGACAAGCGACCCGCGGTGCCGGCCGTCGTGCGCCGCCAGGCGGTGGATCCGATCACCGGGCTGCTCAACGCCATCACCCTGCCGCTCGACAACGAATCGTGCCGGTTGACCGTGCCGATCTTCGACGGACGCCGGCGGCTCGACGTGCGGTTGGAGATGGACGGGCGCGAGGAGTTGCGCGCACCGCCGCGGCCGGACTTGCTGCGCACGTTGCTGCGCTGCCGGGTCTACGTCGAAGCGGTCGCCGGCTTCAACGACAAGGAACTCAAGGACATGCCGAAGGCCGGCGAATACGGGAAGTTGTGGCTGGCGCGCATGCCGGGCGCGCAACTGTGGATTCCGCTGCGCATGGAATACGCCAGCCAATGGGGTCCGATCGCGGGCGAGCTGATCGACTACAAGGTCAGGCTCGGCGCGGCGAACTAGCGCGCTGTGCCTTGACTTGCCGCGCGCGCTCTTTCAGCTTCGCTGAAACGACGCGAGGGGCAAGTGACGCAGGGACCAAGCGATATCGTCGCCAACGGACTGCCGAAGACCGATAACCCGCAACGGGTGATCGTGGTCGGCGCCGGCATGGCCGGGCTGGTCGCGGCCTACGAACTTCTGCGCGCCGGACACGACCCGATCATCCTGGAAGCTCGGCCGCGCGTCGGCGGGCGCGTGTGGACGCTGCGCGAGCCGTTCTCCGACGGGCTGTACGCCGAACTCGGCGCCATGCGGATCCCGCGCTCGCATGACCTGACCATGGCCTACGTGGAAAAATTCAAGCTGGCGACGGCGCCGTTCACCATGGGCAATCCGCGCTGCTTCTACCATCTGCACGGCAAGCGGTACCGGATCGCCGACGTGCTCGCCGATCCCGATTGCCTGGGCTTCGATCTGGCCGACGCCGAGCGCGGCAAGACGCACGATCAACTCTGGTCGGCGGCGATCGGCCCGCTGATCCAGCGCCTGGACCGCGACGGCGATGCCGCGTGGCAGGAAATCGTCGCCGAGTACGATCAATATTCGACGCGCGAGTTCCTGGAGCAGAGCGGCTGGTCGGAAGCGGCGATCGAGATGTTCGGCCTGCTGGCGGACCAGGAGGCGCTGATGAACGCGTCCTTTCTCGAACTGTTCCGCGAGGAGCATGGCCGCTACTACACCGACATGATCGAGCTGGTCGGCGGCATGGACATGCTGCCGCGCGCCTTCCTGCCGGCGCTGCGCGGGCGGATTCGATTTGGCGCGCGCATGGCGGCGATCGACCAGAGCGACACCGGTGTTACGATTCATTACCGCACCGGCACCGGCCGCCATCAGGAAACCGGCGCCTACGCGATCCTGACCGTGCCGTTCCCGGTGCTGCGCCACTGCGAAGTGCTGAAGCCGTTTTCGCGCGGCAAGCAGCGCGCAATCCGGCAACTGCACTACGACGCCTCGACGAAAATCCTGTTCCAGTGCCGCAGGCGATTCTGGGAAGAGGACGAGGGCATTTACGGCGGCGGCACGGTCACCGATCTGCCGATCCGCATCATGTATTACCCGGACCACGGGCGCGAGACCGGGCGCGGCGTGCTGCTGGCCAGCTATACCTGGTCCGAGGACGCGCAGCGCTGGGGCTCGCTCGAGCCCCAGAACCGACTGGCCGAGGCGCTCGACAACGTGGCGTCGATCCACCCGCAGATCCTGAACGAATTCGAGGTCGGCATCACGCATATGTGGCACGACGACGAATATGCCGGCGGCGCCTTCGCGCTGTTCGATCCGCAGCAGCAGACCTTGCTGTACGAGCACATCGTAGCACCCGAGGGCCGCGTGCACTTCGCCGGCGAGCACGCGTCTTTGGCCCATGCCTGGATTCAGGGCGCCATCGAATCCGGATTGTCGGCCGCGCAAGCGATCAACGAGCGCACGGCGAACGTTTAAAATCAAGAATGCAAAGCCTCGGAGTGGCTAATGGCCAAGAAGCCGAAGGAAGTTAAAATATACGCGAAATCAATGGTTCGTCGATGGCGGCGCGAAATCAAGAATTCTGAAGTCGCCCCATTAGTCTTATCGCCGTACTTAACCGGACGCGTCGCCGAGGATATCCTGACCGCATCTTCGATTTTGGGACTGACTCCCATCATCGGCACTTTGTTTGAAGCTGAAGTATTTGCGAATGGATCGAGCGAAATAAGAATATTCCGGCAACTTTTGAAAATCGGGTGTAAACTGTATCATGTTCCTAATTTACACGCTAAATGCATTCTCACAGAACACTTTTATTCCATCGGCTCTCAAAATCTGACAAGCCGGGGATCTGCGCTTAATCGCGAACTCTCGATTGCAGTTACCTATTCAACTTCATCAAGCGTATTGCGGTCTCAAGTTAATGCTTGGATTAATTCTGGAATTCCAATCGACACGGAAATGATTGAGGACATGGCGCACCTCATCGCGCCAATGCGCCGGATATCCGGCAAGTTGAAACGACACGTCGCGAACGTCGATGCGGAAATTACAAAGCGCGCCGCCCTGCGAAATGAAGCGAAACAACGGCAAGAAGAGCTACGCAGAAAGAATGACGAGCAACAGGTCATAAATCATCAATATTTGCGCGAGGGAGAAGTAGCTGCGACCACTTTGCGTGAATCCTTGATGCGTACGCGAAGATCGGCCTCAAAGATTATCCAATTGACGGATTTACGCTGGGAGACGCTCTGGAGCAGCGGCACATACACTACTATGAAGCTCAGAAGCACTCAGAATCACAGCTTGCTGGAATGGAAAATTGGCGATCAAGAAATTGATTTAAAAAAGGGAAAGCCGTACTTACTAATTTTTGAAAATGTTGGGCGACTATCTATGATGTTTCCCAACAAAATCCAGACAAATAAATTTGCAAGAGAGATATATTTTAATGGAAGTTTTAAGTTCGGTGATAAATCGTGGTCGCTTAGTTACGAGTTCGCCACCGATCTGAAGGACATATCGACATGGAATGTTTTATTTCGTTTTGTTCCTTTTCCCGGCGTTCAACCAAAGCGGAGGGACATACTTCAACAATGTGCGAGACTTGAAGCGAAGTATTATTTTGACGTTGGGAGTTTGCGTTTTGTATCTTCCCAAATATACATGGAATCCGAAGAATTTTTTCAACAACTGACGCGCGTCTTGCGGTCCGATGACAAGGGCCATCTGAGTACACTTCGAAACCTCATAATTGATCCCCGCAATAGAGGCTGGCACGTTTGGTTTGAGCATCCGGATCAGCTATATTTCGGCGGAGCTAAATATCCGACAAGATTGAGGGCTCATCTTATCGACGACAGTCCATGCATCGTCGCGAAGTTCGTAAATTTTACTAGTCGCGCCAAAAGCAATTAAGGTGGCAGTTACCGCCGAATAGCTCGGATCGGGCGCGCGGAAACGCGTCAGCGGCTCGGCGATGACGGTCAGGCTGATGCACGTGTAGACCACCATCAGCGCGGTCAGCGGGATCAGCGCGGCAAACGCCTTGCGCGCGCTGGCCAGTTCGGCGAGCGCGATGCGGTGCGCCACGTACACCGCGATCAGATGCCCGCCGACGATGGCAAGCAGGGCCGCGAGCCAGCTGCCCTCGGCGCCGACCACCGTGATATCCGGCTCGCGTCCGGCAAGCCCGAACAGGTTCCAGCCGCGACCGAACGGGTCGCCGGTCAGGATCAGCGCCGCCTGGCCCTGTACCAGCAGGTACGCGAAATTGTGCGCGACGTGGTAGCCGACCGCGATCGGAATCAGCGTCGCGGCATAGCGTTGCGCCCACATGCGCCCCTCGGTGCGTCCCTCGGTGCGCCCGTTCGTACGCCGGGCGGCGCCGACAAGTTTCGCCGTCAGCGCCATGGTGCCGAGATACGCGCCGAGAAAGACCAGCCACAGGCCGATCAACGAGACGGTCGCGGCGATCAAGGAGTCGTCGTCGAAGCGCGGTCCCCACAGGCTGCCGAATGCGCGATCGATCGCGCGCCACACCGAGGTGCCGAGAAACCCGTCGAACAGCACCGCGGCCAGGGCCAGCAAGGTGAAAGCGGTCATCGACAGCGACAGCGGCGGATCGCCCGCAATACCGCCGCCCCAGAAACGCAGGACCAGGCGCGTGCCGGCCGGCGTCGCCTCCGCGCGCACGGGCGCAAAGCGGCCGAGCAGATCGAACAGCACGGTGAACGCGTCGGCTCGGCCGAGCCAGGCTTCGCCGTAGCGCGCCATGCCGAACAGCATCAATGCCGCATAGCCGAGCGCGGCCACGGCAATCGCCAGCGGCGACGCGCCGAACGGAAATATCAGTTCGAACCAGACAAAGCCGAGCAAGAGCGCAACCGCCGGCCACGCGCGCCAACGCTGCGGGATGGGGCGCTGCGGGACGGCGCGCGGCGGCGCGGTCGCCCGTCCGCCGAACCACAGGAACAAGGTGCGCCACGGGTTCAGCAGCGGCCAGAGATTGCCGATCAGCGCCGCAAACGCCGCTAGCCCGACCCACCAGCCGATCCAGACGATGCTCGGCGCGATATTGCGCGCGGGGTGCTGATCGCCGAGCAGACCCGCGGCGATCGCCAGCGCGAACACGGCAAGCCCGAACACTTGCAGGACCAGCCGGACGACACGCGCAAGCGGAGCGCGCGCGCCGGTTTCGCTCATGACGACCCATGCGCGCTGCCGGTGTGCGCCCGGCCGCAAGACGATGGCCGCGGCGGCGAACGACAGCGCCACCGCCGCACCGGCGCCGATGACGAAATATAGCAACGGCAGGGGGAGATCGTAGCGCTCGCCGATCGTGTGCGCGTGCGCGTCGGCGATCGACAGGCCGAGCCCGCCGAGCACCGTTATTCCGAACGCCGTCATGGAGCGCGCCGCCATACCGTGCGCCGCGAGCCGCGTCATCTCGGCCGCACGTCGAGATAAGCCGCGGGCAGCGCATGCCGGTGCGCGCCGTCTTCGCCCGCGCGGTGCACGTGAATCGGAAACCGCCCGGTCGCATGCGCCATAAAGCGGAATTCGGCCGGCCGATCCGGGGCGGTCTTGGCACTCAACGCATAGCCGTGCAGATGGAAGTCGATCGGCGCGTCGCTCGACAGCGCGATGCGCACCGCCTCACCCTTGCGCACGGTGAAGATCTGTGGCGGCGCTTTCGCGGCCGGCGTGACGACGACGAGCCGGAACGACCGATCGTCGGCCGCCCGGCTCGTCGATTCGCCGGTCGCCGGCGCGGCCGATGCGAGCGCAAAGATTGCGAGCGCACCGGCCGCGAGCGCGTGGCGGCTTATCACGCCTACTTCTTAACCTCGTAGGCCGCCGAGTCCTTCAGAATGTTGCGCACCAGATCCTTGGCCGCGTCCATCTTGAAGCCCGCCGCCTGGTAGACTTCGTAGATGCGGAAGTCGGACACGCGCGTCAGCACGAACCACGCCAGCCGGTTGGCCTCCGGCGAGCCGGACTTGAAGCCGTTCTCCTCCGCGATCGCGTCGACCGCCTGGTGCGCGATGGGTGCGGCGATGTAGTGCGAGTACGACCACGCGCCGTCGGTGTAGGTCGCGAACCACCATTCGGTCATCTGCTGGCCGGGCTTGACCACGATCGGCGGCTTGCCGGCGACCTTCGCGGCTTCGGCCAATGCCGGGTTGAGCCCTTCGCCTTCCTTGTCCAGATCCCAGTGCGGGTCGAAATGCGATGCCGCAGTGGCGACCACCAGATTGTCGGGCGCGCCGCGCGTGATGAGTTCGGCGTAGGCGACGGTGCCGTGTTCGCCCATCCATTTCCACTTCGCCTTGCCCTTGTCGCCGCCCCACGAATCGGGGAACCATTTCGGCTTGGCGATCTTCGCCGTCGCCGGATCCCATTCGTACCAAACCTTGGCCCAATCGTGCAGCACGAGCGAGGCGACGATCATGTCGCGATCGAGCTTCTGCACCTTGTAGATGCGCTCGTAGCTGTCGGCCCACGCCATCGCCACTTCGATCCACTCGAGCACGTGCACCGGCAGGCCGCCCGGATAGAAGTGATGCCCGCGCCCGCCGGCCGCCGGCGACGCCAGGAACGATTGGGTCGCCTTGGCCTTGAACGCTTTGGATTCCGGCTTCAGCACCATGTCGAGCAGCAGATCGCGCGTCTGCTGATTCTTCATCGCGCGGATATGCCCGAGCATCTTGTCGTAGGCGGTTTTCGTCCATGCGCCGGTCTCCGCCATCTGCTGCGGCGACATGGCGAGAATAGCTTTGATGCGCGCGTCGGGTATTTTTTCGGCGGATGCGGAAAATCCAGCCAGTGCAATCGGCAATGCCATTGCAGCGGCAATCATCGTGCGTTTTAGCATCGTTGAGCCCCTCTTGCTTGTCGCCCCTTCGACGCCACCGCTTGGATCGCGTTGATGCGGGACGCCAATAATGAGAGAGCCGGCCGTTCAAATCAATTGGCTGCAACGCAAATACAATATTTTTGCCACCGCGCTGTCACGCTCGGCGCGTGCCGCACAAAATTTCGCCCACCGGCGCGTAAGAGCGGCGGTTTCCGCCGGGAAGCGACGAAACCGACGCGGTTGAAATGATGCCGGGGTTTAGCCGCTGAACCGCTAGCCCTTGAAAATACTGCCCAGAATGCCGCGCGCGATCTGCCGGCCGACCGACGAGCCGACCGAGCGCAGCACCGACTTGGCGACGGCCTCGCCGAGGCCTTCGCGCTGGTAGCCGCGCGGCCGGTTTTGCTGCTGGTTCGGCGCTTGATCCTGCGGCTGCTGGCGACCCGGGAAGTTGCGCATCAGATCGCCGAGGATGCCGCCCGGCGAGCGCTGAGGCGCCTGCTGCTGCGGCGGATACTGGGGTTGCTCCGGCTGGTAGGTCGGCTGCTGCGGGTAGGGTTGCTGCGGCTGCTGCGGCTGGCTTTGCGGAATCGGGCTGCGGCCCGGCGCGGTGCGCGCCTGCGTGCCCCACGGGTTGCCGTCGTCGACGGTCTGCGCGGACGGCGCCGGCGCCTGCTCGGTCTGGCCGGTCAGTTTGCCGCTCAGCACCTCGTGCGCCGATTCGCGATCGATGGTTTGGTCGTACCGCTCGCCGACCGGGCTCATACTCATCACTTTGGCGCGTTCGTCGGCGGTGATTTCGCCGAACCGGCTTTCCGGCGGGCGGATGAACGCACGCTCGACCGGCGATGGGATGCCTTTTTCGTCCAGCGTCGAGACCAGCGCCTCGCCGACGCCGAGCTGCATGATCGCATCGTAGGTCTTGAACTTCGGATTGACCCGAAACGTCTCGGCCGCCGCCTTGACCGCCTTCTGATCGCGCGGCGTGAACGCGCGCAGCGCGTGCTGGATGCGGTTGCCGAGCTGGCCGAGCACCGTATCCGGCACATCCAACGGGTTCTGCGTGCAGAAATAGACGCCGACGCCCTTGGAACGGATCAGCCGCACGACCTGCTCGATCTTTTCCAGCAGCGCCTTCGGCGCATCGTTGAACAGCAGATGCGCTTCGTCGAAGAAGAACACCAGCATGGGCTTTTCCGGATCGCCCACTTCCGGGAGATTTTCGAACAGTTCGGAGAGCATCCACAGCAACAGGGTGGAATAGGCTTTCGGCTTGGAAATCAGTTTGTCGGCCGCGAGAATATTGATCGCGCCCCTGCCCTGCTTGTCGACCAGCATCAGATCCGCCAGATCGAGCGCCGGCTCGCCGAAGAATTTTGCGCCGCCGTCCTGTTCCAGCACCAGCAGCGCGCGCTGGATCGATGCGATCGAGGCTTCGCTGACGGCACCGTATTGCCGGCCGATCTCGAGCTTGTGCTCGCCCAGCCACGCCAGCATGGCGCGCAAATCCTTGAGATCGAGCAGCAACAGCCCGTTCTCGTCGGCGACCTTGAACGCCACGTAGAGGACGGCCTCCTGGATGTCGTTGAGATCGAGCAGACGGGAGAGCAGCAGCGGCCCCATCTCGGAAATGGTCGCGCGGATCGGATGGCCCTTCTCGCCGAACACGTCCCAGAACACCACCGGCGAAGCACGATAGGCAAAGTCCGGCACGCCCACGCGCTGCGCGCGCTCTTCGATCTTGGGATTGGATTGCCCGGGCGCCGCCGTGCCGCTGACATCGCCCTTCACGTCGGCCAGGAACACCGGCACGCCGCGCTTGGACAGGCCCTCGGCGATGACGCGCAGGCTCACCGTCTTGCCGGTGCCCGTGGCCCCGGCGATCAACCCGTGCCGATTGGCCAGTTTGGGCAGCAGGAAAACCTGCTTGTCGCCCTTGCCGAGCAATAGGCCGGGATCGTTGGATGAAGCTGGCATGTGGTTCTCCCTGGGGGTCGCGTCAGCAACCCTTTTAGCACGGTGCCGGCGGGCGGGGCACTATCGTCACCCCGGGCCCGGCGCAGCGCGGAGTCGGGCGTCGAGCATCTGTGCGTTCGAGCCCGGATCCCGGATTGCCTGCGGCTGTGCCGCTTAGCGAGCGCGTTACGCCGCCTTCTTCGCCTTCTTCTTCGACTTCTTGATCAGGTCCAAGATTTCACCGGCGGCCTTCGGAATATGCGTGCCGGGGCCGAAGATCGCGGCCACACCGTGCTTTTTGAGGAACGCATAATCGTCGGGCGGGATCACGCCGCCCGCGATGATGATGATATCCTCGGCCTTCTGTTTCTTGAGCGCCTTGGCGAGCGCCGGGATCAACGTTTTGTGGCCGGCGGCCTGCGAAGATACGCCGATCGCGTGCACGTCGTTTTCGATCGCCTGGCGCGCGGCCTCCTCGGGCGTCTGGAACAGCGGCCCGATGTCGACGTCGAAGCCGATATCGGCGAACGCGGTGGCGATCACCTTGGCGCCGCGATCGTGCCCGTCCTGGCCCATTTTCACGACCAGGATGCGCGGGCGGCGGCCTTCCGCCTTGGCGAATGCCTCGACGCGTTTCTGAATCATGTCGAACTCCGTATCGCCGTCGAACGCGGCGCCGTAGACGCCGCTGATCGAGTGAATCTGCGCCTTGTGGCGGCCGAACACTTTTTCCATCGCGTCCGACATTTCGCCGACCGTGGCGCGCGCCCGCGCGGCTTCGATGCAGGCGGCCAACAGGTTGGCGTTGCCGGCGGCGGCCTTGGTCAGCGCGGCGAGCGCCGCCCTGCAGCGCTTGTCGTTGCGTTCGGCGCGAATCTTCTTCAGGCGCGCAACCTGCTGTTTGCGCACCTTGGTGTTGTCGATCTGCAGAATATCGACCGCTTCGGCATTCTTCGGCCGGTACTTGTTGACGCCGACGATGACTTCCTCGCCGCGATCGATGCGCGCTTGCCGCCGCGCCGCCGATTCCTCGATGCGCATCTTCGGCATGCCGAGATCGACCGCCTTGGTCATGCCGCCGAGCTTCTCGACCTCTTGAATGAGCTTCCACGCCTCGTCGGCCAGGCTCGCGGTCAGGCTTTCGACGTAATACGAGCCGCCGAGCGGATCGACCACATGCGTGATGCCGGTTTCCTCGGCAATCACCAGCTGCGTATTCCGCGCGATGCGCGACGACGCCGGCGTCGGCAGCGCCAGGGCCTCGTCGAACGAATTGGTGTGCAGCGATTGCGTGCCGCCCAACACGGCCGCCATTGCTTCGACCGTGGTGCGGATCACGTTGTTGTAGGGGTCCTGCTCGGTCAACGACACGCCCGAGGTTTGGCAATGCGTGCGCAGCGCCAGCGAGCGTTCGTCCTTCGGATCGTGCAATGCTACGATGCGCGCCCATAACAACCTTGCCGCGCGCAGCTTGGCGATCTCCATAAAGAAATTCATGCCGATGCAGAAGAAGAACGACAGCCGCGGCGCGAACTCGTCGATCTTGAGGCCCTTCGAGAGCGCCGCGCGGACATATTCCCAGCCGTCGGCCAGCGTGAACGCCAATTCCTGAACGCACGTGGCGCCGGCCTCCTGCATGTGATAGCCGGAGATCGAAATCGAATTGAACTTCGGCATCTGCTTTGCGGTGTATTCGATGATGTCGGCGACGATGCGCATCGAAGGTTCGGGCGGATAGATATATGTATTCCGCACCATGAACTCTTTCAGGATGTCGTTCTGAATCGTGCCCGACAATTGCGCCGGTTTGACGCCCTGCTCCTCGGCGGCGACGATATAGGAGGCCATGATCGGCAACACCGCGCCGTTCATGGTCATCGAGACCGACATCTTGTCGAGCGGAATGCCGTCGAACAGAATCTTCATGTCCTCGACGGAATCGATCGCCACGCCGGCCTTGCCGACATCGCCGACGACGCGCGGATGATCGCTGTCGTAACCGCGATGGGTCGCCAGGTCGAACGCGACCGACAGGCCCATCTGACCGCCTTTGAGCGCCGCGCGGTAGAACTTGTTGGATTCTTCGGCGGTCGAGAAGCCGGCGTACTGGCGAATCGTCCACGGCCGATGCGTGTACATGGTCGCGCGCGGCCCGCGCACATAGGGTGCAAAGCCCGGCAGCGAGCCGAGATGCGCGAGCTTGTCGAGATCGGCTTCGGTGTAGAGCGGCTTGACCGCGATGCCTTCCGGCGTGCGCCAGACCAGATCCTCGGGCCCGTCCTTGCCGGAGCCCTTCAAATCGGCCGCCACCGACTTTTTCCAGTCGGCCAGGCTGCGCTTGGAAAACCCAGTCATTCCGCCATCTCCGCACATGTTCGGGCACGGTCGCTCGAAGCCACCGAGGGCAGTATATTGCAGGTGCGAAAACAAGGGAAAGGGCCCGGGCGGCTTGGGGTGGTATAATGCCGCTGCATGATCCGACCCCCGAAAAACATCGAAAAGAATTGCCCATGCCCAATACCACCATCGAACGGCAACAAGCGCTGATCTGGGAATACCTGAAAGGCTTCCACGCCACGCATCTGATCGGCATGGGCACGCAGATGGGCCTGTGGGCCGAACTCGCGGACGCCAAGAGCGGCACCTCGGCGGTGGCGCTGGCGGAAAAACTCAACCTGCATGCGCCGTATGTCGAGATCTGGTGCCGGACCGCGTTCGCCTACCGGCTGATCGAGGCGACCGCCGACGGGCGCTACGTCATGGCGCCACACATGCGCGAGGTGCTGGTCGATCGGTCCGATCCGCGCCATTTGGGCACGTATGTCGCCACCACGGTCAACCACACGACCGACGACCTGCGCGCCTACCCCGAATATTTCAAGACCGGCGGCGTGAAACCGTTCCAGGTGCGCGGCGACGATTTCACCCGCCACATCAGCGATGCGACCGCCGGATTTCATTCCGTCGTGGCCAAGAAGCTGCTGCCGTCGGCGCCCGGCCTGAAGGAAAAATTCGCCGGCGGCGCGCGCGTGCTGGATATCGGCTGCGGCACCGCGGGCCTGCTGATCAAGCTCGCGCAGGCCTGGCCGAAAGTCACCGGCGTCGGCGTCGATATCGATCCCTACGGCATCGCGCAGGCGCGCGCCAACATCGCGGCCGCCGGCGTTGCGAAGCGCATCGACGTCGAAGCGATCGGCGGCGAAGGCATGAAGTATGCCAGCGAGTTCGACGCCGCCACCATGTTCGAGGTGCTGCACGAAATCGCGCCCGACCGGCGCGAATCGACCGTCGCCGCGATCCACCGGGCCCTGGCGCCCGGCGGCGTGCTGTTCATCATCGACGAGACCTATCCGTCCGGCTTCGCCGAATTGCGCGACGCGGCGTTCGCGTTCGCCGTGCAGACGCAGTTCAACGAACTGGCCTGGGGCAATATCGTGCCGACGCGCGAGGAACAGGATCGGCTGTTCGCCGGCGCCGGCTTCGCGCATGTTCAGCGCACGTTGATCGCCGGTTTGTTCACGATGATCACCGCAATCAAGACTTGAAGCCGAACGTCGAAATCCAGGAGTTGAAGCTGGGCGACGGCATCGCCGTCGAACGCGGTTTTGCGGTGGTCGTGCGCTATATCGGCCGGCTGCGACGCGGCGACGTATTCGCGTCGTGGGAGGCTTATGGACAACCCGCGCGCTTCGTGATCGGCCAGCGCCGCATCGTCGCCGGGCTCGAATACGGCATCGTCGGCATGCGCGTCGGCGGCGCCAGGCGCATCACCGTGCCGCCGCATCTCGGGTACCGCGAAAAGGGTCTCGCCGACATTGTCCCGCCGAATGCGATCATGATTTTCGACGTGGAACTGCTCGAGGCACACGCGCCGAAATGATTATTGCGCACAAGTTTCGAGTATTTCGGCCGTGCGCGCGGGCATTTCGACCATCATGTTGTGATGGGTCGGAATAGTGAACGTGCGCCACACCGGATCGTCCCGCAACCGCGCATGGAACTGCCGGAACGGACTCGGGTCGTAGCGCGTCGCGAGCACGTAATTCTTCCCTGCCACGCGCTGCCAAGCGCCGCTCAGCTCGGCTTGCTGTTCGAGGCACGCGAGCGGCTGCATGACCTGCAGCGCATCGATCCACGCCTGGTCGGCCGGATCGGAAATTCCGTAGCCCGCGGCCGAAACGCCGGGCACCCGCCAGCCGTCGCCGAACCGCGTTGCCCCTTCGCGCAATTGCCGGCGCCGTTCCGGCAGAGCCAGATCCATCAGCGATTGGCCGTGCTCGGTAATGAACGCGTCGAGATAGACCAGCGCGCGAATCCGTTCCGGGATGCGGTCGGCCACGTGCGTGATCACCACGCCACCGTAGGAATGACCGGCCAATACGACGTCATCGAGGCTTTCCCATTTGAACAACGCCAGAATGTCCTCGACATGGGTCGTCAGGTTGACCGCCCGGGTCAGCAGGTGGCTGCGATCGCCAAGGCCGGTGCAGGTCGGCGTAAACACGCTATGGCCGCGGTCGCGCAGCCAGCGCGCCACGCGCGACCAGATCCAGCCGCCCTGCCACGCGCCGTGCACGATTACGAACGTCGCCATCGGAAATTCCCCCCCTTGTAGTGTTCATCTGGGGGCGACCGGCGGCGCAGGTCAAGGCTTGGACGCGGGCGTCAACAATGGTCCAATGGCGCGACCGCGCATCATGGACGCGGCAGGAGGCAGCAATGAAAGCATTCGACAGGTTGCTGATTTTCATCACCGCGGGCGGCATCTGGGCCTTGGCGGCGATGTACTATATGACCGAGTTCGCGGCGGCGCCGGCGATCGCACCGCCCCCACCCCCGCCCCCGGCGATGCCGTCGCGCATCGGCGTGTTCAACGACAGGGATGCAGCTTTGAAGGTATCCGGGACGGTCGACGCCGCGATCACGCGCCTGAACTGCGACGTCAAGGGCAAGATCCTGACGCAGAAGGCCGGCGTGCGCCTGTTCGGGACGGACGAATGGAGTCCGGACAAGGAATGGCCGGTCGAGCTGACCTTCGAGTGCAAGTGATCCGTAACGCAATTGAGCGATGCGCGGCGCGCGCGCCGTCACCCGATGACGGCGGCGCGGGCGCGCGGCTAGACTGGGTGGATCAGGGGAGTCGAACATGAAATTCTACGACTGCAAGACCGCACCGAGCCCGCGCCGCGCGCGCATGTTCATCATCGAAAAAGGCTTGAACATCCCGACGATCGAAGTGGATCTACGCAACAAGCAACAATTGACGCCGGAGTTCCTCGCCATCAACCCGTACGCCACCGTGCCCGTGCTCGAACTCGACGACGGCACGCGGCTTTTGAACACGGCGGGCATCTGGCGCTATCTGGAGGCTGCGTATCCCGACCCGCCGCTGCTCGGCGTCGACGCCAAGGACAAGGGCATCGTCGCGCAATGGCAGTGGTATCTGGAGACCAACGGCTTCGCGCCGATCAGCGAGTGCCTGCGCAATTCGGCGCCGGGCATGAAGGGCCGTGCCGTCACCGGCACGAAATCCTACGACCAGATTCCCGAGCTTGCGGCCCGCGGTCGCGCCCGAGTGCGGGCCTTCCTGGATTCGTTCGAGGGACTAATCGGCGACAAGCCGTTTTTCTGTGGCGACCGCATGACCGCGTGCGACATCGACGCGTTCATCGCGGTGGAGTTTTCCGGTTGGGTTAAGGAAGCGTTACCGGAGGGCGCCGTCAAGTCGAAGGCCTGGCTCGAACGGATCCGGGCGCGCCCGAGCGCCCAGGCCTGAAGCGCAGCGGTGCGACATTCATGCTAACCGCATCCAGTTTACCTTAAGGGAATCTTAGAGCTCCACGCGCATTTTGGCGGTCTGAGTTTCACCGTCAGCGGACGCCATGACGACCAGCCTGTTGCACGCGGCCACCGAACCGACGCGCGCTTTCGCGCCCGCGCAGCGGCTGGCCGCCTGGCTGGAGCGCGTTCACGTCAGGCCCACGCGACTGGTCTGCGGCAGCTTCATCGTGCTTGGCATGGCGGTGGTGGCCTTATTCGCATTCGACGCCGTCAAATCGCGTGAGAACGCGTTTGCGCGCGCCGAGCAGGACACGCAGCTGGCCGCGGCCATGCTGACCGAACACACGGCGCGCACCTTCGAGGCGATCGACCAGGCACTCCTCGCGGCCATCGAAGTTCATGAGGCCTGGCGCAAGGGCACGGCTCGGCAGAACGCATCGATGCAACAGGCGCTGCATCAACTGCAGGCCGGTTCGCCGATCATCTCCGCGCTAGGCCTGGTCGATGCCGACGGGCGCGTGTTGCACAGCTCGCTCGACATCGACACGGCCGGCATGAATTTTACCGACCGCGCCTACTTCCAGGCGCACAAGTCCGGCCAGCATGTCGGGCTGCTGGTCAGCGAACCGGTGCTCAGCAAACTCCGCAATCGCATGGTCATCACGGCTTCGCGCGCGATTCGCGACCAGGACGGCACGTTCCGCGGTGTTTCCATTGCCGCAACCGAAGTGTCGTATTTTGCCGGCTTCTACGCCTCGATGCGCATCGGCGACAGCCGGGTCATCCTGCTGGTGAACAGCAAGGGCACGTTGATCGCGCGCGACCCGGTGATCAATACCTGGCTCGGCCGATCGCTCGCCAAGACGTCGATCTTTGCCGGCTATCGGCCGCTCAATCAGGAACGGGGCACGTTCCACGCGCTCAGCCCGATCGACGGGCAGGAGCGCATCGTCAGCTACAAGCGCGTGCCGAAGCTCGATCTCTACGTCGGCGTGACGCTGACGCGGGCCGAAGTGCTAGTGCCCTGGTTCGAGCGCATTGCGTTGACCGGCGGACTGACCGCGGCGGTGCTGATCCTCGCCGCGCTCGGCGCTTCGGTGCTGACCCGGCAGATCGCCTGGCGCGAACGGATGAACGCCTCGCTCGCCGCCGCCCAGCGCGAGGCCGAGCAGGCAAGCCGCGCGAAATCCGATTTCCTGGCGCACATGAGCCACGAACTGCGCACGCCGCTCAACGCCATCATCGGATTCTCCGACATCATGCGGCAGCAGATGTTCGGGCCGATCGGGCACGCCAAGTACGCCGACTATGCGCGCGACATCCAACATAGCGGGCAGCATCTGCTGCAGATCATCAACCAGATCCTCGATCTGTCGAAGGTCGAAGCCGGCAAGTGGGTGCTCGACGAAGAGGTCTTCCCGCTCGATCGGGCGATCGCGCAGGCCCGCCAGCTGCTGAGCGAGCACGCCGCACGCAACGATGTGAAGCTGGAGATCGCGCCCGGCAACATGGACCTGACGATCAAGGCGGATTCGCGCGTGATCCGGCAGATCGTGCTCAACCTGGCGGGCAACGCGATCAAGTTCAGCCCGGCCGGCGGCACGGTGCAGATCGGCGCGCACACGACCGAAAGCGGCGCCGTCTTGCTGCGCGTCGCCGATCGCGGCCCCGGCATGGCGGCCGAGGACATTCCGCGCGTCCTGGAGCCGTTCGGCTGCGCCACCGGCGATGTGTCCCGCGCGCGCCATGAAACCGGCCTGGGCCTGCCGCTCAGCAAGGCGTTCGCCGAACTGCTCGGCGGTTCGTTGACGATCGAAAGCCGGCTCGGCTATGGCACCGATGTCGTGGTCACACTGCCGCCCGCGCGCCTCGTACGGCCGGTCAGCGCCGCCGCCTGACCGAGGCGGCGAAACTGTCGCGCGCGCGCTCGATGATCCCGCCCATCGCATCTTCGGCGCCCTTCGGGTACGTCACCAGCAGGCTGCCGATCACCTCCTGGCCGTCGCTCAGATACAGGATCGTGTGCCGATACACGACGCCCTGCCGCCCCTCGCCGACCATGGTGAACGAGCTGTCGGTCCTATCGCGCTTCGACCATTTCACATCGGCGTGCAGCGCTTCCGCATCCTTCATCAAATGCGGCACGTCCTGTCCGTTGATGTTGAGGATGCCCGAGGCGGTCATTTCGATCCTGCCGTCCTTCGACCGGAATATCCTTCCGTCGTCGTTGGCGGGCCCGGGCAGCGGGGCGACCAGGTCGGCCGGATAATCGACCGCGAAGCCGAACCGCGCGTTGGCGTAGCGCTTGAACTCCTGCGCCTGCGCAAGGCCGGCCGAGACGCATAAAATGCCCAGAATCGCCAGCAAATGCCGCATCGCTCGCCCCCGTTGCCGGCGGCAATTCTGAGCGCATCGGCGCGAGTTCGCAACCGGCTAGAGGTTCCAGTCGGGATCCGGGATCACGTCGGTGAAGGCGCGCAGCAGCGCCTCGCCCCAGAGTTTGCGGATCTGGCTCAGGTACGGATCGTGCTCGCCCATGCGGCGGCGGAAATCGATCTTGAGCGCGTCCTTGCGATACACGGCGACGTCGATCGGCGGGCCGACGGAAATGTTCGAGCGCATGGTCGAGTCGAACGAGATCAGCGCCGCTTTCGCGGCGTGCACCAGGCTGGTGCGGCGCGTGATCACGCGATCCAGCACGGGCTTGCCGTATTTCACCTCGCCGATCTGAAAATACGGCGTGTCGTCGGTGGCGCCGACGAAATTGCCGGCGTCGTAGAGCTGATACAGGCCCGGCGCCGAGCCCTTGATCTGGCCGCCGAAGATCAGCGCGATGTTGAAGTCGACATTATGCACCTTGAGCGCTTCGCCTTCCGAACTGTAGGTCTCGCGCATCGCGGCGCCGACGATGCGCGCGGCGGCGAACATGGTCTTGGCGAAATACAGGTCGCGTTTCGGATCGCGCGTGCCGAGGCCTTCATGCAGCAACGCCACGACCGACTGGCTGAGCGACAGATTGCCCGAGGTCAGCAGCACGAACACGCGTTTGCCGGTCTGCTGGAAGACGTGCATCTTCTGGAAGCTGGCGACCCGGTCGACGCCCGCATTGGTGCGCGAATCCGAGACAAACACCATGCCGTCGTCGAGCAGCATGCCGACGCAATAAGTCATCGCAAACCCCGTTTTGTATCGTGGTTCTATTGTTGCGGAGGCTGCGCGGCAACCGCAATCGAAACCATCAGCACTTCCTCGCCGCCGCCCATGCGCACGCCGCGCACCGGGCCGGCGTCGCCGTAATCCAGCCCGACCGCCTTGCGCACGTAGGCTTCGGTCGCGCACAGGCGATTGGCGGCATCGAAACTGACCCAGCCCAGTTTCGGCACCAGCGCCTCGGCCCAGGCGTGGCTGGCGACTTGTTCCTTTTCGGCCGCGAGATAACCGCTGACATAGCGCGCCGGCACGCCCAGGTGCCGGCACGAAGCGATAAAGACATGCGCGAAATCCTGGCACACGCCTTTTTTGGCCTCGAGCGCCTCGGCGGCCGTGGTGCGCGCGTCGGTTTCGCCTTTTTCGTAACTCATCTGATCGGCCAGACCGTTCATCAGCGCATGCAGCCCGTCGACCCGGTCGCGCTCGAACTCGGCCCGGAAGCGCTCGGCGAACGCTACTAGGGACGGCACGCGAACCGTGTACCGGCCCTCGCGCAGGTAGACCTCCTGCGGCATCGCCGTGGTGCCGACCGGGATGATGCCCGCGGTGTCGATCGTGCGCACTTCGCCGCTGACCTGCAGGCGGATGAAATGCGTCGGTCTATTGACCACCAGCGTATGGCACATGTTGCCGTACTGGTCGATCCAGTCGGTCAGGCGCCCCTCGGCGCAGCCGATGCGCCAGCGATGCACGGTCTGCGCCGGGCCCGAACGCGGCGTCAGCCGCAAATACTGCACGCTGCCGGCGACCGGATTCGAGTAGCCGTATTCGGTGACATGATCGATCTGCACGCGCATGGCTATTCCACCGGCGACGTCATCATGAAATCGCGCTGGATAGCCTCGCCGAGCGCGTTGTTGCGCGCCATGAAGTCCTCCAGGTATTCGTGCAGGCCGGCCTGCAGGATCTGCTCGATCTTGCCGTAGCGCAGCTCCGAGTAGATCTGCCCAGCCACGCGCATGCAGTCGAGCTTCTTGCTGCCGACCAGCGGCTCCAGCGAATCGATCAACTGCTCGAAGCAGGCCAGCAGCGAGCGCGGCATGTCGGCGTTGAGCACCATGATCTCGGCGATGCGCAGCGGATTGACGGTATCGCGATACGCCTTGCGATAGGCGCGAAACGCACTGACCGAACGCAGCAAGGCGCCCCACTGGTAATAGTCGACGTAGCCGCCGACCTTCTCGGTATCGGGCAGCAGCATGTGGTACTTCACGTCGAGGATGCGCGCGGTGTTGTCGGCGCGCTCGATGAACGTGCCCAGCCGGATGAAGTGAAACGCATCGTCCCGGTACATGGTGCCGACCGACACGCCGCGGAACAGGTGCGAGCGTTCCTTGACCCAGTCGAAGAACTCGCGCAGGCCCCATTTTTCCAGATCGGCGAACTTGAGGTGATTGAGCTCGAGCCACGTGGCGTTCAGGCTCTCCCACATTTCGGTCGTGATGGCGCTGCGTTCCGAGCGCGCGTTCTCACGCGCCTTGTCGATGCACGCGACGATGGACGACGGGTTGGCGCGGTCGAGCGCCAGATACTGCATCACGTTCGGGCCGGTCGGCTCGCCATAGCGCTTGTCGAAATCGCTCGGATCCGGGCTGATCATCACCGCCGGCCGCCAGTGCAACTCCTCCTTGTCGGCGGTCGAGGGCAGCAAGGACGTGCGGAAGCTGACATCGAGCGTGCGCGCGGTGTTTTCCGCGCGCTCGATGTAGCGCGACATCCAGTACAGGTTTTCGGCGGTGCGGCTCAGCATGTCACTGCTCCAGCACCCAGGTGTCTTTCGTTCCGCCGCCCTGCGACGAGTTGACGACCAGCGAACCCTCGCGCAGCGCCACGCGCGTCAGGCCGCCGGGGATGACCGTAGTGGTCCGCCCGCTGAGCACGAACGGCCGGAGGTCGACATGGCGCGGCGCGATGCCCTGCTCGACCAGCGTCGGGCACGTGCTCAGCGCCAGCGTCGGCTGCGCGATATAGTTGACCGGGTTCTTGAGGATGCGCTGCCGGAACGCTTCGATCTGCTCCTTGGTCGAAGCCGGGCCGACCAGCATGCCGTAGCCGCCCGACCCATGCACTTCCTTGACCACCAGCTCGGGCAGGTGCTCGAGCGTGTATTTCAGGTCCTCGGCCTTGCGGCACATGAAGGTCGGCACGTTGCGCAGGATCGGCTCCTCGCCGAGATAAAATTTCACGATCTCCGGCACGTAGCAGTAGACCGCCTTGTCGTCGGCGACGCCGGCGCCGAACGCGTTCGCCAGCGAGACACCGCCCGAGCGGACCACCGAGAGAATGCCCGGCACGCCGAGCATCGAGTCTCCGCGGAACGCCAGCGGGTCCATGAAATCGTCGTCGATGCGGCGATAGATGACGTGTACGCGGCGCGGCCCTTCGGTCGTGCGCATGAACACCTTGCCGTCGGTCACGAACAGATCGCTGCCTTCGACCAGTTCAATGCCCATCTGCTCGGCCAGGAACACGTGTTCGAAATAGGCGCTGTTGTAGCGCCCCGGCGTCAGCAACGCGACCACCGGCTCGCCGTCGCCCTCGGGCGCCACGCCGCGTAGGTTTTCGATCAGCCGTTCGGGATAATTGCCGACCGGCGCCACGTTCTGGCCCTCGAAGGCATGCGGGAACAGCCGCATCATGACTTCGCGATTCTCCAGCACGTAGGAGACGCCCGACGGCGTGCGCAGATTGTCTTCGAGCACGTAGAATTCGCTCGGGCCGACGCGCACCAGATCGATGCCGGCGATATGGGCGTACACCCGGCGCGGCACATCGACGCCCTGCATCTCCGGGCGGTAGGCGACATTGCCGTAGATCAGATCGGCCGGCACGATCCCGGCGCGGACGATATTGTGCTCGTGATAGATGTCGTGCACGAACATGTTCAGCGCCCGGGCGCGCTGAATGACGCCGTGCTCGATATATTGCCATTCCAGGGAACTGAGGATCCGCGGCAGCACGTCGAACGGGATCAGCCGCTCGGTGTTGCCCGTTTCGCCGTACACCAGGAACGTGATGCCAAGCCGGCGGAAGAACGCATCCGCCTCGGTCTGCTTGACCCGCAAATCGTCGGCCGAGGACGTGCCGAGCAGGCGCATCAGATCCGCGTACGCGGCGCGCACCGAACCGTCGGTGCGGCACATCTCGTCGAAGAATTTTTCGTTGGGCTGGTATTTTAAGTCGGCGACCATGGCGGGCTATGAGCGGCAGGCAAGTGACGGCGGGCGAGACCAGGTAAGTAGCAAATTTTGGGCCAACGGCCGGCGGCAGGCGGCACGGGATTTGCCGCCTGCCGCAACTGCCGCTTTTTCAGGCACCCGGCTCGGGCCTTCGTACGGTTATTTGCTCATATTCTGCGCACGACAGCCACAACGCAGGCAATCGACAGGCCGAGAATGACCAAGGCGGTTGCCGACCAGCCGAGCACGCGGCCCTGGCTGACGCCACGACTGCCGAGCAGGCCGAAAGCGTGCATGAAGCGGCCGACCAGCAGCAGCGCGCACGCGATATAGATGACCAGCGAATGCGTGCCGATGCCCAGACACGCGTACAGCAGGATCAACGCCAGCGGCACATATTCGGCGAAATTGCCGTGCGCACGGATCGCCTGTTCAAGCTCCGACACGCCGCCGGTGCCGAGTTCGACCTTGTGGCGCTGGCGCAGGCGAATGACGTTATAGCTGAGGTAAAGGAACAGCAGCGCCAGCACGGCGGTCGCAATGCCGACGGCAAAAGTGGGTGCGAACATGCTCGAACTCCCTCGATTATCCCCGGTTAAAGTCCGCCGACAGTATAAGCCAACCGCGCGGACCGTTGGTGTCTTTGCCGGGGCCGCCGTCCGGTGGGCAGACCAGACCGGCGTTTCGCCTTGATCCTCCGGCCCGGCCCATGCGTAGAATCTTCCAAGCTGCGGACGACCGGGGGTAGCCAACCGCCGGCGCTCCGGGGCCTGGGATGGGAGAGACAAGATGCGCATTTTCAAGACGTTCGCCGCCGTCGTGCTGGCGGCGGGGCTCGGTTTGTCAGGCTTGGGGTTGGCCGGCTGCGCCGAGACCAAGATGGAACCGCCGAAGCCGAAATCGCTTTACGACCGGCTGGGCGGCAAGCCCGCCATCGAAGCCGTGGTCGACGATTTCGTTGCCCGGCTCGCGGCCGACCGGCGGATCAACAAGCGCTTCGCCAAAAGCAATATTCCGAAGCTCAAGGAACATCTCGTGCTGCAAATCTGCGAAACCGCCGGCGGTCCGTGCAAGTATACCGGCAAGGATATGGCGACCGCGCACAAGGGCATGAAGATCACCAAGAACGAATTCAACATCACCGGCCAGCACCTCGCCGCCTCGCTCGACAAGTTCAAGGTGCCGGAAAAGGAAAAGAACGAATTGATGACCGCGATCGGCGGCATGGAGAAGGACATCGTCGGCAAGTAATCGCCGCGACGACCGAAAAAACGAAACGGCGCGGATCGTCTCCGCGCCGTTTTTCATGGGCGAATTCGGCGGTCGACGGTCAGCCGTTCAAAGCCTGCCATAACTCCTTGTCGCGTTCGGCGGTCCAGATGCGCGGATGCGCGACGCCGCTGACCGCATCGACGCAGCGCGAGACGTTGAACGGCATGCAATGCTCGAAGAACGGCCAGTTGCCGAAATTGTTCGCCAGCGCCGCGCGCGTCTCTTCGAAGATGGCGCGCAGCGGCTTGCCCGCCGCAACGCCCTTGCGCGCGACCGCCATCGAGGTCCGGAGATAGTTCTGCGTCGATTCGAGCGTGTCCTCGATCGCCTGCGCGGTCGTCAGCACGCCGCCCCGCCCCGCGATCAGCGTTTGCGGCCGCATCGCGCGCACCCGGTCGACCGCGCGGATCCATTCGTCCGGCCAGGAATCGCCCATATACGGCGCCGTGTGGTTTTCGGTCACGTCGCCGCCCCACATGATGCCTTCGCGCGGCAGCCAGACGATCGTATCGCCGGCGGTGTGCGCCTTGCCGACGTTGATCAACTGGACCTCGGTGTTGCCGAGCCAGACGCTCATGGAGTCCTTGAACGTCAAGCTCGGGATGCTCATGCCGGTTATTTCGCCGATGCCTTCGAACAGGCGCGGAAAGCGCTCGGCCTCGCTTTTGAAATCGGCGGGACCGCGTTCCATGATGAATTCGCGCGTGCCTTCGCTGGCGAGCAAATGGCAGTTCTTGAACGCGCCGAATCCCATCGTGCGCACGGCGTGATAGTGCGTCAGCGCCAGCATGCCGATCGGCTTGTCGGTGATCTTGCGGACGGCGTCGATCAGTTCGCGCGCGAGACTCGGCGTCGCGCGCGCGTCGATGACGAGGCATTCGCGTTCGCCGACAATGATCCCGTGCGACGGATCGGCGCCCGAGACATACGCGTAGACGTTCGGCGTCAATTGCACCATTTCGGATTTCGGTTTGATCACGTCGGCGGTGGAGGCGAACGGTTTGGCCATCGATGTCCCGGTGTTGGTTTGGTGAACGGCGCGGCGTAAGTATCCGACCCCGCCGCGCGCATGGCAATGGCGCGCGGCGCAGCCCCGCCCGGCCGTTGCGCCCCGAAACGCCACGCTTTCCCTGGCCCGCGGCGCGTGGCACATATCCACCATGTCCATTGCTCCCGGAGCCGCCGCATGAAACGCGCCAACCCCCTGAAACTGAACACGCTGCAACTGAAGACGCTGGTCATCCTGCAGGAACTGGCGCGCCACAAGGAGACCTCGCGGCCGGCGCCCGAAACCGCCAGCGCCGGCGAAGGCGCCGTGATCATCTCGCAATTCCCGCACGCCCACGGCAATCACTTCCATGTCGGCGACTACGTCGTTGCGGGCGCCGATGCCAATGGGCTGCGGTTGGAACCGGTGTGGGTCGTCCTGCAACGCAAGGGCTTGGCGAAATCGTACTTTCCGCAGGCCATCGTCTTGACCAAGGACGGCATCGAATACGAAACCGGGATCAAGGACCAGGTGCTGCACAGCGCCGGGCATTGAGCGACGCCAAGCGGGCAGGCTTTTCAATAACACCTAATTGTGACCCCGGCGAAGCGCAGCGAACAGTCGGGGGCCAGAACTTTCACGGAGACATCCTGGATCCCGGGTCGCGCGCCGATGGCGCTTGCCCGGGATGACGGATTAGATGCGGCGCGCGGCTTCGCGCACTACCAGTTGAACACCCGCAGCGCATAGGTCGGCGCGATGCCGTCTTCCTGGTACAAGCGCGCGAGCCCATCGGCCGGCGGCGGGGCGAGTTCCTTGATGCCCAGCCGTTCGGCGTAGATGCCGCTGCTGGCGATGAAGATCGAATCGACCCCGGCGGCGCGCGCCCCGGCAACGTCGGTGCGCAACGCATCGCCGACGCCGATCACGCGCGACCGATCCGCAACGCCGAGCCGGCGGAAACTTTCCGCGTAGATGGGCACGTGCGGTTTGCCGTGATAATGCACGACGCCGCCGATCTCCTCGTAGCGCGCGGCGACGGCACCCGCGCAAAGTTCCTTTTCCGCGCCGCGCAGCACGATCAGATCCGGGTTGGCGCAGATCATCGGTTTTTTCGATTTCGCCGCGGCGCGCAACAGCGTTTCGTACTGCTCGATCGTATCGGCGCGCTTGAACGTGCCGATATTGGCGATGAAATCGCAATCCTCGACCTCGGCGACCAGTTGCAGATCGAGTCCGGCGATCGCCGAATCGTCGCGCGGCGGGCCCATAAAAAAGCATTTGCGGCCGAGCGCGCGATGAAAATCGTCGTTACGGTCGCGCAGCGCCAGGTATGCGGCTTCGCCCGACGACAGCACGTCGTCGTAATGCGCGCGGGTAATGCCCATTTCGGCAATTCGATCCATGATCAGCTGCGACCGGCGCGGCGCGTTCGACAGGATCAACACGCGCTTGCCGCGCCGCTTGAGTTCGCTCAGGCACTCGACGGCGCCGGGCAGCGGCGCGATGCCGTCGTGAATCGTGCCCCAAAGATCGAGGATGTAACCGTCGTAACGGTCGGCAATCTCGGCGAGGCCGGCAAGGATGGGAATTTGTCGGGCGGTCACAGGCGCAAAGGGGTGAGGGACGGAGCTGGCGAAGAAGCGGCGGCGTTTTGTGCCACGCGCTTGCCTTATTGTGAAGCTTTGTGATCGGCGCCGACGGCGGCCGCGACCGAGGCAAACCCGTCGCGCTTGAGCAGCGTCGCCAATTCGGCTTTGACGCGCGGGATGAGCGCCGGCCCGTCGTACGCCATGGCGGTATAAAGCTGGACCAGCGCCGCCCCGGCGCGGATCTTGGCGTAGGCGTCGGCGCCCGAGGCGATGCCGCCCACCCCGATCAGCGGCAGCCTGCCGCCGGTCAGCCGGTACATCTCGCGCAGCACTTCGGTCGACGGCGCCATCAGCGGCCGCCCGCTCAGCCCGCCGGATTCGCTTTTGTTGGCGCTTCGCAGCGAGGCCGGGCGTGCGATCGTGGTGTTGGAGACGATCAGCCCATCGATCAGACCGCCCGCCAGCGCCAGCTCGGCGATATCCCGGCGATCGGCCTCGGCCAGATCGGGCGCGATCTTGACCAGCAGCGGCGGTGCCGGCTGCGGCAATGCGGCACGCACGGCGGCGACCAGACGTCTCAATTCTTCCTTATCCTGCAGCGCGCGCAGGCCGGGCGTGTTCGGCGACGACACGTTGATCACCAGATAGTCGGCGTAGCGCGCCAGCACGCGCGCGCCTTTGACATAATCCGAGGCGGCGTCGGTCGTGGTCTTGTTCTTGCCGAGATTGATGCCGACGATGCCGGTCGCCGGGCCGCGCGCGCGAAACTCCTCGAAGTTGCGCGCGGCATTCGCCAGGCCCTTGCTGTTGAAGCCGTAGCGGTTGATTACGGCGCCGTCTTCCGGCAGGCGGAACACGCGCGGCTTCGGATTGCCCGGCTGCGGCTCGGGCGTGATCGAACCGGCTTCGACGAAGCCGAAACCCATCACCAGCATCGGCGCCATCGCCTCGGCGTCCTTGTCGAAGCCGGCGGCAAGGCCGAGCGGATTGGCGAAACGCTTGCCCCAGACGGTGGTCGCCAGGAGTGGGTCGTCGGCGCGCGCGGGCCGCGTCGGCGCCAGGCGCAACAGACGCAACGTCAATTTGTGCGCGGTTTCCGGCGCGAACGCGCGCAGCAGCTTCGCGGCAAGCGCGTTCACGAAACTCATGTCAGCACCGGAAACACGTGTGCGCCGTCGGCGCCGAGCGGCAAGTCGGAGACCGCCGCCACGGCGCCGAGCGGCAACGCGCCGTATACGTGCGGGAACAATGCCCCGCCGCGCGATTTCTCCCATTTCAAGCCGGTGCCGACCTTGCCGGGATCGACCGCGAGCAAGACCAGCCCGGTTTGGCCGGCGCGATGCTTGGCGGCGCTTTCGCGCATCTGTGCCGCGGTCGAGAAATGAATGAAACCGTCGGCGAGATCCTGCGTCGAGCCGCGATACTCGCCCTGCGCTTGCGCCCGCGCCCACTCTTCGCGGCGGCACATGTGATAGATCAACGCGCTCGACATTGCACCCGTTGCGCCCCTACCGCGCTTTGGTAGCGCGATCCAAATAATACTGTATCAGCGCCCGGGCCTGCGGCGAATTCCAGTCCGCCGGACCTTCGAGATAACCGACCAGATTGCCCGCGTGATCGATCAGATAGGTGGTCGGCAGTCCGCGCACCGCAAAGGCGCGGAAATTCGCGTTGCCGTCGTCGAGACGGATCGCGAGCGATTTCAGCCCGAGCTTTTCGTAGAACGGCTTCACCTTGGCGACGCCCTCGCGGTCGATCGACAGCGCGATCAGGTCGAAGCGCGGATCGGCGATCGAAGCCTGCAGCATGTCGAGCGACGGCAACTCGTGCACGCACGGCGCACACCAGGTGGCCCACAGGTGGAGTAGCACGATCTTGCCGACGAGCG
>JBFWYO010000062.1:0-30380 GCA_050186335.1 Alphaproteobacteria bacterium
CGCGTGCAGGCGATCGGCGGCGGCGCCACCGAGGTCATGCTCGAGGAAATCGCCAAGCGGATGTGACGCTTCGGCTTACGCCGGCACCACGTCGAACGCGATCGAGATGCGGCGCTCGCCCGAACTGTACGGCACCGTGCGGTGATGCACGAAGGCCGGGAACAGCAGCATCAGGCCCGGCTCCGGCTTGACGAAGTGCAGTTCCGGCGCGGCCTTGCAGTTCCATTCCGACGGCGGACGGCCAAGCTCGAACCAGCCGGCGCGATCGGCCTTAACGTCGTCGATCGCGCGCGGCAAGGTCACGTAATAGACGCCGCTCAAGAATCCTTCCAGATGGATGTGCGGCACCAGATTGCCTTCGCCGGTCAGCAGCGTGGCCCACATGGCGAGCTTCCATCGCTGCGGCCATTGCGTGAAGAACTTCGCGCCTGCATCCCCGGCGATCTTCTGCCGATACGCCTCGACCGCGTCATGAACGAGCGGCTCCAGCGCGGCGATCGGACCTTTCGGTTCGTCGAGCAATTCGCCGGTAATGTGCAGCGCCGGATGGTGATAGGTCGGGTCGTCCGCGGGCGGCACCTTCAGCGTCGGATGCGCCGACACGTGCGCATCGAGCGCCGCATTGAACGCGGCGAGATCGGCGAAGCCCAAGGGCGGCGCGATGCGGCGCTGCCAAACCAGCCGATCGTAGGCCAGCAGCGACTTCGCGGCCGCGCGGTCGCCGCTTTCGATCAGCGCGTGGATCTTGAACGCGTGGGCCTCGACCTCGCCGGGATCCTTGGCCAGCCACTCGTCGCAGAGCGCCACGGCCGCGCGCGCGTCGCCGGTCTGCATCAGGATCGTCGCAAGGTTGCTGTAGATCGAAAGCTGGCCCGGCTGCAGCGCGAGCGCGCGGCGAAACGCGGGGAAGGCCTCCGCTTTGCGACCGAGCGCGAACAGCACCAGGCCGACGTTGCGCCAGGTTTCCGCCTGGTTCGGCACCCGCTCGACGACCTTGCGGTAGGCGGCCAACGACTCGTCGTTGCGGCCGAGCGATTGCAGCGCGCTGCCGAGATTGTGCGCCGCCTGCATCAGATCGGGCCGCAACTCGAGCGCGCGGCGATAGGCGTCGACCGCGTCTTCGGGCTTGCCCAGCGCGCGATAGGCATTGCCCAGATTGAACTGCGCCTCGACGAAATCCCGGCGCAGCGCCAACGCCGCGCGATAGTGCTCGACGGCGCCGGTCGCATCGCCGGCCTTGAGCGCGGCGGTGCCGGCGACCGCATGGACATCGGGCCGTTCCGGCTGCTGCGCCAGGATCGCGCGACACGCGGCCAGCGCCTCGGCAAAGCGGTTGGCGCGCAAATGCTCGGAGGCCTGTTGCTGCAGCACGGCGATCGACGTTGCGCCCGGTGGCGCGGCGGAACCTGGAATCGACATGCGATTGTCTTACGCGAGCGGCGCTAATTCGTCCACTCGGCGCGCACTTCGGCGTCGGTTTCGTCGGCCAGGTGCGCGTCCCGCACCGGCGCGAGCGAACCCGCGTCGACCAGCTGCCGCAGCGCCCAGACCGCCATGGCGCGCACCAGGGGCGAGCCGTCGCGCAGCAGCGGCTCGATCAGTTTTCGCATCGCCGGATCGCCGCCGTTGCCGAGGCCGATCAGCACGTTGCGCACGAAGCGGTCGCGGCCGACGCGCTTGATCGGCGATTGCGCGAACACGCGACGGAAACATTCGTCGTCGAGCTTGACGAAATCGGCCAGCCGCGGCGCGGTCAGCTCGACGCGCGGCAGGAACGCGGCGTCGCGCGATTTGCGCGCGAACTTGTTCCACGGGCAGGCGGCCAGGCAGTCGTCGCAGCCGTAGACCCGGTTGCCGATGGCGCGGCGGAACTCGAGCGGAATATGCGATTTGTGCTCGATGGTGAGATACGAAATGCAACGCCGCGCGTCCAATTTGTACGGCGCCGGAAACGCATTCGTCGGGCACGCGTCGATACAACTGCGGCACGAGCCGCAATAGTCGAGCTCCGCCGGATTGGGCGACAGATCGAGCGTCGTGTAGACCGCGCCCAGGAACAGCCACGAGCCGAATTCGCGCGAAACCAGGTTCGTGTGCTTGCCCTGCCAGCCGATGCCGGCTTCCTGCGCCAGCGGCTTTTCCCTCACCGGCGCGGTATCGACGAAGACCTTCACGTCGGCGCCGAAACATTCGACCATGAAACGTCCGAGCGATTTCAGGCGCTGCTTGACGACGTCGTGATAATCCGCGCCGCGCGCGTACACCGAGATGTTGGCGCGCTCCTGCTTGTCGATCAGATAGAGCGGATCGCCCGGCGGCGAGTAATTGAGCCCGACGACGACGACCGATTTCGCCGCGGGCCACAGCGCTTTCGGATCGGCGCGGCGCTCGGCCTTGGCCTGCATCCAGCCCATGTCGCCGTGATGGCCGGCGGCGAGGAACGCGCCGAGCCGTTCGGCCCACGCAACCGGCGCGGCGGCGGCGGCGAAGCCGACCGCGTCGAACCCAAGCCCGAGCGCATAGCGCCGGATCGTATCGGCAATATCCGGCGACGCCGCAACGGCGCGCCGCGTCTCGGTGCGGGCGGGATCGGGACTAGCCACGGCCACGATACGCGGCGACGCCCTGGTCCGGCAGCCAGAGGCCTTTGGGTGGCGGCCCGGACTGATAGAACACGTCGATCGGCATGCCGCCGCGCGGATACCAATAGCCGCCGATGCGCAGCCATTTGGGCTTGAGCAGCTCGATCAAACGCTTGGCGATCTTGATCGTGCAGTCCTCGTGGAACGCGCCGACGTTGCGGAACGCGGCCAGATAAAGCTTCAGCGATTTGCTTTCGACCAGGCGCCGGCGCGGCACGTAGTCGATCACCAGATGCGCGAAATCCGGCTGGCCGGTGATCGGGCACAGCGCGGTGAACTCCGGGCACGTGAAGCGCACGAGGTAATCGTCGCCCGTGTGCGGGTTCGGCACATGCTCGAGTTTCGCCGCCTCCGGCGAGGCGGGCAGGCTTGCCGTCCGGCCGAGCAGGCTGAGGCCATGGGCGGCGGCGGGTTTTCGTAAGCGCGTGGGCATGGGGCGGCATATTAGGCAAGCGCCCCGCTCCGTCCAAGCCTCGTTTTGCAGTGCAATATCGCCGTGGACAGGTGTCGCCGCCGCGCCGACCCCCCCCGGCTTCGACACGTTCGACGCGTGGATCGGCGTTGATCGACCCGGGTCGGATACCGGAAATCGTCCCGATCCAAGCCGGTCGAAGCATGAACTTTTGAACGACGTACGCGCAAACCGTCGGCCCGCGTCGCGCCACCCTAAGGCGATGTTACCGATGTTACGCTTTTCGCCCTTAGGATTAGGGTACCTTAGCGTCGAAACTTTCGCGCGCGGTTCCCGCCGCGAAACGCCGTTCGATGGACGATGCAAAGAGCGCGGCGCAAGAAGCTCAAATGCGCGGCGCCGAGCTATATGGCATCGGCAACGGCGCAATCAAGCGCGAAATTGCCATTGTTACGCATGTTACAAACTCGCGCGCCGCCGTGCCCTTATCGTCGCCCCGGACAGGTTTTCCCGTGTCGCCGTTGGAAGGCTGGCCCATGTCACCCCGGACCAGCGCCGCGATTGCGGCGCGCCGATCCGGGGTCCAGGCTGGGAGATGCCGCGCGAAACGCTCGACCCTGGACCCCGGCTCTGCGCTGACGCTTCGGCCGGGGTGACAAATCGAAAATCCTTGCGCGCAATTTTTCCATTGTCACCCCGGACAAGGCCCGCAACGCGGGCCGCCGATCCGGGGTCCAGGCTGGGAGCTGCCGCGCGAAACACTCGACCCTGGACCCCGGCTCTCGGCTGCGCCTCGGCCGGGGTGACAGACGGTGAAGCTGGTAGGTTCGATTCCCTTGTCGCCCCGGACCAGCGCCGCGATTGCGGTGCGCCGATCCGGCTTCCCGGCGCGGCCAGTGCGGCACCGCCGGGAGTCCGGCGCTTCCCCGCGCTACTTCGCCTCGATCTTGTTCAGCGCCTCGCGCAGGATTTCCGCCACGCGCTTCTGTTCGTCCGGCGTGGCGTCGAACTTTTCGCGCAGAACGATTCTGAGGTCGCGGCGCGCCTGATGCAGTTCGGGAATCAGATCGTCCGGATCGCCGCGTCCGCCGCCTTCGCGGTCGCCGCGCGAATCGTCGGCCGGCTTGCCTTCGCGCGCGGTGTCGTCGCCGTCGAACGCGCGGCGCACGCGATCCATCTTGCGGCCGATGCGCGACATCTGGGCCAGGATGAAATCCACGCCCTCGCGATGCTCGGCCAGATACAAGCTGCCCGCGTCGGTGATGCGGTAGAGTTTCTTGTTGCCGTCGGCCTCGACCGTGGCGTGGCCGATCTCCTCGACGTAGGTCAGGGCCGGATAGACCATGCCCGGGCTCGGCACATAGAAGCCGCCCGAACGTTCCTCCAGCGCCTTGATAATTTCGTAGCCGTGGCGCGGCGCCTCGGCCAGCAGCGCCAGGATGATCAACTGCAGATCGCCCGACGCCAGCTTGCGCCCCGCCGCCAGCCCCTTCATGCCGCCGGCGAAACCGCCCGCCAGCCCGCGAAAATGACCGAATCCGTGGCCGTGCCGGCCGTGCCGCCGCATGAAGCGGCGCATCTTGTGCTCGAAGCGCTTTTCAAATCGATGATGCATATGCCTGTCTCCTCCATTCCATCGGTAAACATATCGTAAGATATGTTATTTGATAGAAGTGTCAAGGGGACAGGTTCATGAAATTTCCCGCCTTTGGTGCCGCCGCCGCAGCTTGCATCCGCGACGGAACGCGCTCGTTCGCCGCGACGGCCGAGGCAGGTTGCGGGAACGCACCGTAAGGCGAAGCGACGATCCGCCGTGATGCAACACCACAGCGGATCGCCGCTCGGCTTCGACTCGATCTATTTGTCCGCCGGTACGAACTTGCCGTCCTGATAGCGCGCGATCAATAACCCGCGCGCATCCTGACCGATGTGATTGTCGGGCGTGTAGGTGAGCGGCCCGTTGATCGCGGGCAGGTCCTTGATCTTGTCGAGCGCGGCGCGGATGCCGTCGCGGGTGCCGTCGGAGTTCTTGATCGCCCACTCCGTGGCAATGCCGTGATCCCAACCAAAGGTATGGAACAAGCCCGCCGGGCGGCCGAGCACGTCGGACAGCTCCTTGTGCATCTTGCCGACATCGCCGCCCAGACTGGCGGCCAGGCTGCCGAGATTGGTCGGCGTCAGCACGCCGTTGATCGACTTCTTGTCGGGGACGCTGTCGAAAAATGCGCGATTGAACAAGGCTTGCGACACCATCAGCGGCATTTTGAGATCGAGCTGCTTGAACTGCTTGAAGATCAGAATGCCGGTGCCGCCGGTGGCGCCATCGTACAGCAATTGCGCATTCGAATTGCGGATCTTGACCAGTTGCACGTTGAAATTGGTATCGGTGACGGCGAACGTCTCGGCGGCGACGACTTGAATACCGGCGGCCGCAGCCAATTCCTTCAGGTATTTTGCCTCGGACTGACCGTAAGCGTCGGTCGCGTTCAACGTCGCGATCCGGGTGAATTTTTGCTTTTTTGCCCAATCGACGACCGCAATCATAAAGTCCTTGGTGCCGGGCACCACCTTGAAGAAATAGGGGTTCGCCGGAATCCCGAGCGTATCCACGGCGCCGCCGGTGACGACTGGGACTTTGAACTCGGACGACAAGGGCTTGATGCCGAGCGCGGAATTGCTGCTGACGCCGAGCCAGATGACCGACGTCTTGGCATCCGACGCAAGCCGACGGAAAGCGTTGACCGCGCCGACCGGATTGGTTTCGTCGTCCAGCAGTTCGAGCACGATTTTTCGCCCGTTCAGGCCGCCGCGCTTGTTCCACCCGTCGACATAGGCCTTGAACCCGTCCGAGTAGTCCTTGCCGAAACCCGCGGCCGGGCCGCTGAGCGACGCCACCGCGCCGATCTTGAAATCCTCGGCCGTCGCGGCCTGGGCAAATCCCAGCGCCATGCCAGCCGCCAGGATACCCGACCGCAACCATCGCCCAACCGCACTGAATCTGCACGAGATTTTGTTCATGACGCGCTCCCTGCCCTGTTGGCGTTATCGTAATTATTTCATTTCCGCCGGATTCATCGACCGGCGCCCAGGCGTCCGCCAAGCATGCGGGCAGATACTTGCGCCGTCAATCTTTCCCGCTAGAAAGGCCGCGCACCGGACAACGACGCCGGGGTGGAGAAATACCCGCTCCGTGCGAAACTTCCACGTGAAACTCAACCGGCATCCGCCACGGTGGCATGCAAGGTCAGCAAGTCCGCGATCGTCGCCGGATTGCGGCGCCCGAAGCCGCATTCGCAGGCGACCCCGAAACCTTTCGACCAGCGTTCGGCGGCGACCATCCTGGCTTGCGTACCGGACAAGCCGTCGGTGTAATGGATCAGACCGAGAAACAACTCGGTGCCCGGCTTCAATTTGAGCTCCTTCAACGGCGCGAAAAACGCGTCGTCGTTACGGTCTCTCGGCACCGGAATATGCACCCAATTCACCTGCCGCGGGCTCTCCGCGACGATGCGGTTGATCAGCGCCACCGAAGTACCGGCATCTTTCGGCTCGACGATATGCTTATGCCCGGGATCGCCGTAGCAGATGTGGATGCCGAGCTCGGCCGGTTCGGGAACATACGAACATAGCCGCGCCATGCGCGCGGCGACCGTTGCCACGTCGGCCGTGCAATTGATCTTCATGCCGCCGTCGATGGCGCACACTTCGTGGGCGACGTCCCATTGAATCGCCACCTCGGTCGGCGGAATATGCGCGACGATCTTTTCGATTTCCGCGCGCATCGCGCGTTCGTATTTCGCTTCGACCGCCGACTGCAAGGCCTCGACGATATGCGTGCAGACGAACGCGACCGGCGTGGGCAGCGATACTTGCATGCGGGTCTTCGCCGGGATCGCTCCTTCCGCTTTCAAGCGGCGGAAGATCGCGTATGAGCCGATCGCTTCGTCGGCGTAGCCGAGATTGTCGAACGTAACGTCGGCCGGCGCGACGCCCGGCTTGAGCTCGCGACGCCGCACCGGCAGCGGCTTGCCCGCCTGGCTGGCGAGCCTAGCTTCTTCGGTCGGCACGAACTGCGGATGCCCATCCATCATCAGTGCCTGCCACATGATCCAACGCTTGCGCGCGCCGGGCTCGCCGTCCGGATACCGGCTCGCGCGCCTGCCGACGGTCTTGGCAAGCGACCGAAACGCCGTTTCCGCATCCTCGAGACCCAGGCTACCGACCAGAATAACATTTCGTGCCATGCCGCTACTCCTACGAAAACGATGACGTCCGCTGCCTAGATAACGCCCCGGTCCCGCCGGCAATAAGCCGGCGGGACCGGGGGTGGCGTGCGAAAGATTTGGTCGAACCACTGCCGCGCTTGAATGCGCGCGTACCACTCCATCGCGCGCGGCCAGCGCCCGGCATCGTGCAGCTGCGGATCGATTTCGCCCGCGCGCACGACATAGGGCGCGATATTGACGTCGGCCAGCGAGAACGCCTCGCCGGCCAACCATGGGCCGTGCGCGAGCGCTGCGTCCATCCGCGTCATCATGAGTTCGAGCTTGCCGAGCGCTTCGGCGAATTCCTGCGGTGTATAGGCCGAGCGCGCGATCTTTTCCCACCGGTCGCGCCGCTCCTTGAGCGGTATGGCGTCGAGGCGCCGACGCAATTCTGCGTCGGATAGTTTCTCGGCGACTTTCTTGAGCGCGTCGCTCCAGGTCGGCACCACCACCGCCGGCAGCGCGTAATCGTCGACAAACTTGGTCCACACGCGCATCCGCGCGCGCGCCGCGGCATCGGCCGGACGCAGCGGCGGCGCCGGGAACACGTCGTCGAGATATTCGTTGATGACCGTCGATTCGATATAGGGCACGCCGTCGTGCAGCAACGTCGGCACGTAGCCGTTCGGATTCAACTTCAAATATTCTGGCGTGTGATGTTCGAAGCGTAGCAGATTGAGCGGGTGGCCGGTATATTTCAGGCCCTTTTCGGCCAACGCGATGCGCACCCGCCGGGAGCACGTCGAACGCCAACTGTGAAACAGTTCCAACATGCCGTTTCCATGCCCCGAACTGCGCAAATCGATCACAATACTAGATGAAGGCAAGGCCACGCCGTGTACGCGGCGAAATATCGGTCCGCGTGGTGGACAGCCCGCCGCGGTCGCTTGCCCCCACGCCGATCGACGAATAGGGATTGTCGATGCTTGAGCTTTATCACAACGACATGTCGGTCTGCGCGCAGAAGGTCAGAATTGCGCTGGCGGAAAAACAATTGGACTGGCAGAGCCATCATCTCAATTTGCGCGCCGGCGACGCGCAGAAGCCGGAATATCTGAAGCTTAATCAAAATGCCGTGGTGCCGACGCTGGTTCACGATGGCAATGTGGTGACCGAATCGACCGTCATCTGCGAATATCTTGACGACGCGTTTCGCGACCGACCGCTCAGTCCCGCATCGCCGTTCGGGCGCGCGCAGATGCGCTTGTGGACCAAACAATTGGACGAGGATCTGCACGGCGCCGTCGGCACGCTCAGCCTGTGCATCGCGTTTCGCTTTCAGTTCCTGAAACGAACGCCGGAACAGATGCGCGCCTATATGGCGCGGATTCCGCAGCCGCATGTCCGCGAGCGCCGCCGGCTCGCCATCGAGCACGGCATGGACGCGCCGACCTTCGAGCCGGCGCTGCGCCGCTGGGCGAAGATGCTGGCCGACGCGGAACAATCGCTCACGACCGCGCGCTGGCTGGCCGGCGACACATTCTCGCTCGCCGATGTCGGCTATGCCTCGTACATGATCCGCCTCGAACATTTGGGCTTGGAACGGTTGTGGCGCGATTACCCGCGCGTTGCCGATTGGCGGCTGCGGCTGTTCGAGCGGCAGAGTTTCAAGGACGGCATCGGAAAATGGCTCAACGCCGACTATCTGGCGTTGATGGAAGCGCAGCGCGCGGGCGCGCGGGCCTTCACCGACCGCCTGCTCGATACACCCGCCGCGAGCGCCTAGTCGCCGCGAGCGGCCGCCAGCCGCGCCGTCGCCCGGTCCTGAAACGCCGCAAACCGCTGCTCCGCGATCGCGCTACGTATCTCCCGCATGACGTCCTGGAAGAACTGCAGATTGTGCCAGGTCAGCAGCATGGCGCCGAGGATTTCGCCGGCTTTGGTCAGATGGTGCAGGTAGGCGCGGCTGTGGTTGCGGCATGCCGGGCACGCGCAGGTTTCGTCGATCGGGCGCGCGTCTTCGGCGTGGCGCGCGTTGCGCAAGTTCAACTCGCCGTCCCAGGTGAACGCCTTGCCGGTGCGGCCCGAGCGTGTCGGCAGCACGCAATCGAACATGTCGATGCCGCGCGCGACCGCACCGATGATGTCGTCCGGCCGCCCCACGCCCATCAAATAGCGCGGCCGGTCGGCCGGCAATAAAGGCGCGGTGACGTCGAGCACGGCGAACATCTGCGCCTGCCCCTCGCCCACCGCCAGCCCGCCGATCGCGTAACCGTCGAATTCGATCTTTCTCAGCGCTTCGACCGATTGCGCGCGCAGCTCGGGATAGATCCCGCCTTGGGCGATGCCGAACAGCGCGTAGCCCGGGCGCGCGGCGAAGGCGCGCTTGCAGCGTTCGGCCCAGCGCATCGACAGCGCCATCGAGTCGGCGGCCTGCTGCGCGGTGGCCGGAAACGACGTGCATTCGTCCAGCACCATGGTGATGGTGGAATCCAACTGAAGCTGAATCTCGATCGCCCGTTCGGGCGTGAGTTCGATCGCGGCCCCGTCGATATGCGAGCGGAACGTCACGCCGTGTTCCGTGATCTTGCGCAAGGCACCCAGGGACATGACCTGGAAGCCGCCCGAATCCGTCAGAATCGGCCCGGGCCAGTGCATGAATTTGTGCAACCCGCCGAGCCGCTCGATGCGCTCGGCGCCGGGGCGCAGCATCAGGTGATAGGTGTTGCCAAGTACGATCTGCGCGCCGGTCGCGGCGACCGATTCGGGCAGCATCGCCTTGACCGTGCCGGCGGTGCCGACCGGCATGAAGGTGGGCGTCTCGACGATGCCGTGGGCGGTGTGCAGACGGCCGAGGCGCGCGGCGCCATCCTGCACGACCGGTTGGTAACGGAATTTCATTGCAGCCGTCGGACTCATGGGTCGTTCATACGCTGCAGCAGGCAGGCGTCGCCATAGGAATAGAAGCGGTAGTTTGCGGCGATCGCGTGGGCGTAGGCCGATTTCATGCGCGCGAGCCCCGAGAACGCGGCGACCAGCATGAACAGGGTCGAGCGCGGCAGGTGGAAATTGGTCAGCAGCAGATCGACGGCTCTGAACCGATAGCCGGGCGCGATGAAGATATCGGTCTCTTCCGAGAACGGGTGAACGCGGCCGTCGGCGTCGGCCGAGCTTTCGAGCAGCCGCAGGCTGGTCGTGCCGACCGCAATCACGCGCCCGCCGGCCGCCCGGCGCGCGTTGATCGCGCGCGCAGCCTCAAGCGATATCTCGCCGTACTCGGCATGCATCTTGTGTTCGGCAATATTGTCGACCTTGACCGGGAGAAAAGTTCCCGCGCCGACGTGCAGCGTCACGAACACGCGCGCGATGCCGCGCGCATCCAACGAGGCCAGCAGTTCGGGCGTGAAATGAAGGCCCGCGGTCGGCGCCGCGACCGCACCCTCGCGCACCGCGTAGACGGTTTGATAGTCCTGCCGGTCCTCCGCCGCTTCGCCCGCCGGCCGCGCGATATAGGGCGGCAGCGGCATCGCGCCATAGGCTTCGAGCGCGCGCATCAACGTGGCGCCGGCCTTGTCGAACTGCACCTCGATCTCGCCCGCCTCACGCTTTTCGGTCACGCGCGCGGCAAGGTCGGGCGCGAAGCGGATTTCGTCGCCCTGCTTCAGGCGCTTGGCCGGCCGCGCGAAGGCGCGCCAGCGGTCCGGCGCCAGGCGCAGGTGCAGCGTAAGTTCGACGCGCGCCTGCCCGCGCCTGCCTTCGAGGCGGGCCGGGATCACGCGGGTGTCGTTGAACACCATGACGTCGCCCGGCCGCAGCAGGCTCGGCAATTCATGCACGACGCGATCGTCGAGCGTTGCGCCGACGCACAGCAGGCGCGCCGAATCGCGCGGCCGCGCCGGGTGCGCGGCGATCCGCTCGCGCGGCAGGTCGAAATCGAAATCGGCGAGTCGCACTATGCCGCCTTGCGCGCGAACACCTTGATGCCCGGCTTCCATGCAAAGCGCTGCCGAAACACGCGCAGCCCATGCTGCGCCAAAAGCTGCGCCAGATTCTTCGGATCGAAATACAGACAGTGCTCAGGCGGCTTGAAACCGTCCCATTCGGTCACCTCGCGCGGACGGCGCCAGTGATCGAGATAGGGCGTGGTCAGATAGAGCAGGCCGCCCGGCTTGACCGCCCCGGCGAGATGCGCGGCGAAGCGCTGCAGATCGCTCGAATGTTCGATCACTTCGGAACAATGCACCACGTCGAACTGCCGGCCGCCCAACGCGGTCGTTTCGAGGAACCCGCCGATATAGGCATTCTGCGGAAAATGCGTGCGCGCATATCTGAGCGCGCCGCGATCGGGCTCGATGCCGACCGCTTCGAAGCCGGCCTCGCGCGCGGCCTCGGTCATGAAGCCGCCGTTCGCGCCGATGTCCAGGAATGTTAGCCCGGCGGCCGGCCTGCCCAGCGCCTGCACGATTCGGCGGATGGTGCGGCGCGCGCGCATCAGCTTGGCCGGCGCCTTCTTGAAATAGCCCGTGGTGCCGCCTTCGAACGCATCGTCGTACAGCGCATTCAAATGCGCAGCCGGCGGCGGATCGAGGTAGACCAGCCGGCACGCATCGCAGCGGAACAGCCGATGCCCTTTATGCTCTTTGTAGGGCGTGCGCGACGGCGATGCGCAAAGCGGGCAGTTCTTGGTCAATTCGGACTCCGATCGGGGCAAAACGCGGCCGGATACTAGAGGAAAGAGGCGGCCGGCAAAACAGCGCGAAAGCGCTCGGGTTGACCCGCGAAAATCCATGGTGTACCGGCAACCCATGGCCCAGGCGACCGACATCACCGCAACCGCCGAGACGCCGTCCGGCAAGGGCGCGGGGGACGAGAATTTTCCGGTCGGCTCGTTCCTGCTGCCGCGCAGGCTGCGGCCGCACGTGGCGACGTTCTACGCCTTTGCCCGCGCCATCGACGACATCGCCGACAATCCCGATCTTGCGGCCGCGGAGAAAATCGCGCGCCTCGACGGTTTCGACCGCACGCTGACGGGCCAGCTCGATGAGCCGGCCTACGCCAAGGCCGCCGCGATCCGCGCCAGCTGCGAAGCCACCAACGTGCCGGTGCAGCATTGCCGGGATCTGATCACGGCGTTCAAGCGCGATGCGGTGAAGATCCGCTACGCCGACTGGGCCGATCTGATGGATTATTGCCGCTATTCGGCGGCGCCGGTCGGTCGCTATCTGCTCGATCTGCACGGCGAACCGCCGAGCGGTTATGCGGCGTCGGACGCGCTGTGCGCCGCGCTGCAGGTCATCAATCATGTGCAGGATTGCCAGAAGGACTATCGCGCGCTCGACCGCGTCTATCTGCCGGAGCCGTGGCTCAAGGAGCACGGCGCGCTCGTCGAGGACCTCGACCGGCCGGCGGCGTCGCCCGGCGTGCGCAAAGTGCTCGACCGCTGCCTCGACGAAACCGAGCGTCTCATGCGCGAGGCCTACACGCTGGCGCGGCAACTGCGGAGCCGCCGCCTGGCGATGGAATCCGCCGCCATCGTGCGCCTCGCCCACACCCTGATCGCGCGCTTGCGCCGCCAGGACCCGCTCGCCGTGCGCGTCGAACTGAGCAAGCCCGCGCTGGCGTGGGTGGCGCTGCGCGGCGCCGCCGGCGAGTGGCTGCGCCGGCTATGAGCGTCGCGCTCTATGCGCTGAGCGGCGTCGGCTTGGCGGCGTGGCTCTATTTGTTGCTGTTCAACGGCGGATTCTGGCGCGCCGACCAGCTTCTGCCGCGCGACCGACCGGCGCTCGAACGCTGGCCGCACATAACCGCCGTCATCCCGGCGCGCAACGAACTGCCGACGATCGGCGCCACCGTCGAATCGCTGTTGCGGCAGGATTACCCGGGCCGGCTCGAGATCGTGCTGGTCGACGACCGCAGCGACGACGGCACGGCGGCGGCGGCGCGCGCGGCCGCGTTGCGTGCGCAGGCGGCCGAGCGTCTGACCGTGGTATCCGGCGCCGAACTGCCCGCAGGCTGGGTCGGCAAGATGTGGGCGGTGCACCAGGGGCTGCAGCAGGTTCCGCCGGATGCGGATTATGTGCTGCTGACCGACGCGGATATTACCCACGATGCCGCGAACCTGCGCCGCCTTGCGACGCATGCGGAAACCGGGCGGCTCGATTTGGTATCGCTGATGGTGCGGCTGCATTGCGCATCGGCCGCCGAGTATCTGCTGATTCCCGCCTTCGTGTTCTTCTTCCAGATGCTGTACCCGTTTCCGCGCGTCAACGATCCGCGCAGCAAGATCGCGGCGGCGGCCGGCGGCTGCATGCTGGTGCGGCGCACCGCGCTGGAACGCGCGGGCGGGATTGCCGCCATCCGGCACACGCTGATCGACGATTGCGCGCTGGCGCGCAACATAAAAAGCGGCGGCGTCATCTGGCTGGGGCTGACGACATCGACGTTCAGCACGCGCGCCTATGCCGGGATCGGCGAGATCTGGCGCATGGTCGCGCGCACCGCGTACACGCAACTGAATTACTCGCCGTGGCTGCTCGCCGGCACCGTGGTCGGCATGGCGCTGGTGTTCGCCGCACCCGTTGTCGGCCTGGTCGGCGCGCTCGCATTGCAGCTTTGGCCGGCAGCGGCGATCGGCGCCGCGGCGATCGCGCTGATGACGCTGTGCTTCTATCCGACGTGGCGGTTGTATGCGCGCACGCGGCTTGAACTGTTTCTGCTGCCATTGGCCGGCTGTCTCTACACGCTGATGACGATCGACTCGGCGCGGCGCCATTGGACCGGCCAGGGCGGTGCCTGGAAAGGCCGCGCCTATGCCCCGTCGACCACGCGCCGACCGCCGCCCTAACCGGCTGATTTAGTTGAAATTTCGGCCATGGCGCGCGCACCGGCGGATTGCCGCAGACGGCGAAATAGCCTTTATTTTCCGCAGTTTATCGGGTATTCAGAGCGCGTTATCGGGCCGGGGGGTCCGGCGCTTCGTTGACTGACTGAGGCTTGCCATGACGTATTCAGGCGTCCTTTCGGCGCAGCAGATCGCCGATTTCCGCCGTGACGGTTTCGTTGTCGTTCCGGGCTTATTTTCCACCGCCGAAATGCGCGGCATCACGCGCTGGACCGACGAAATGCAGTCGGCCCCGGAAACGCCCGGCAAATACATGATGTATTTCGAGAAGAGCATGCGCGACGGCTCGCGCATCCTGAACCGGCTGGAGAATTTCGCGCCGTATCACGCAGCGTTCGGCGGCCTGTTCCACGGCGACAAGATGGAAGGCGCCTGCAGCCAGCTGCTCGGTGAGCCGGTGGTGCTGTTCAAGGACAAGATCAACTTCAAGATGCCCGGCGGCGACGGCTTCAAGGCCCATCAGGATCAGCAAGCCGGCTGGAGCCGCTACGCCGACTTTTTCATTACCGCGCTGGTCAGCATCGACGAGGCGAACGACACCAACGGATGTCTGGAACTGGTCGCCGGCCATCACGCGCGCGGCCTGGTCGGCCAGGAATGGGCGCCGCTCAACGATCGCGAAATCGCGCAGATGAAATTCGTCTCGTGCCCGACTCAGCCGGGCGACGTGGTGTTTTTCGATTCGTACGCGCCGCATCGCTCCGCGCCGAACCATACCGACAAGCCGCGCCGCGTCCTGTACGTGACCTACAACCGTCTTTCGGACGGCGATCACCGCGCGCAGTATTACGCCGACAAGCGCAAGAGCTATCCGCCCGACATCGAACGCGTCGCCGGCAAGGAATACGTGTTCCGCGTCTGAGCGCGGCCGGACACGCGCTGGCGGGGCGCCCTCGCCGGCGCCCCGTTTCATTTTCGGGATTGTGCTAGGATGAAACGCATGGACGCCGCAGCCCCATCGCCGACCGAGAAGTCGCGGCCCGCCGGATCGGACGGCAGCGCCGACGACGCCACCTGGCCGGAGATCGACTTCGAGGCCCGCGAACACGTGCACGCGGTGGTCGACGCATCGGGCACATCGTTTCTGCAGGCGATGAAAATCCTGCCCGAGGAGCGCCGCGAGGCGATGTTCGCGATCTATGCGTTCTGCCGCGAGATCGACGACATCGCCGACGACAACGCGGCGCCCGCGGAGAAAATCGCGCGCCTGAAGCACTGGCGGACGCAGATCGACAAACTGTTCGAGGGCAAGCCGGAATTCGTCACCGCGCGGGCCCTGGTGCGGCCGGTCGCGGCCTACGGGCTGGACCGGGCCGATTTCATGTCGCTGATCGACGGCATGGAGATGGATGCGGTGGAAAACATCCGCGCACCGTCGCTCAACAAGCTCGAATTGTACTGCGACCGCGTCGCCGCGGCGGTCGGGCGACTGTCGGTGCGCGCGTTCGGCGCGCCCGAGCCCGCCGCACGCGACGTGGCCTCGCGCCTCGGCCAGGCGCTGCAATTGACCAACATCCTGCGCGATCTGGTCGAGGACGCCGAGATGGGCCGGATCTATCTGCCGGCGGAACTGCTCGACGCCCAAGGCATTACCTCGCGCGATCCGAAAACCGTGCTCGAGCACCCGCAAATCGGCGCGGTGTGCGGCGCCGTCGCCAAGCTGGCGCGCGAATATTTCGCCGAGGCGCGCGTGGCGCTGAAACGCTGCCGACGCAAGCCGATGCGGCCGGCGGTGATGATGATGGAAGCCTATCGGTGCTTGCTCGACCGGTTGGAGAAACGCGGCTGGAAGAACCTGGACCAACCGGTCGCGGTGCCGAAATGGCGCAAGATCTGGATCGCCGTCCGCTACGGCCTGTTCTAGGCAATCGATACGACCATGGCTCAGGGTGGAACGGTACACATCGTCGGCGCCGGCGTCGCCGGCTTGGCGGCCGCGCTGAAACTTTCCGGCGGCAGCCGGCGCGTCGTGCTGCACGAAGCGGCCGGCCAGGCCGGCGGTCGCTGCCGCTCCTACTTCGACGATCTGCTCGGCTGCGAGATCGACAACGGCAACCACCTGCTGCTGTCGGGCAACCGGGCGGCGATGGAGTATCTCGAGACCATCGGCGCACGCGATACATTGACCTGCATCGCGCCGGCGCAGATTCCGTTCGTCGATCTGGCCGACGGCGCGCGCTGGACCTTGCGGCCCAACGCCGGCCCGCTGCCGTGGTGGATTTTCGCGCGCAATCGGCGCGTTCCCGGTTCGTCGTCGCTGAATTATCTGGGCGGCATCAAGCTCGCGTTCGCCGCGCGCGACGCCACCATCGAGCAAGTCTTGAAGCGCGATCCGGGGTTTTTCCGGCGCTTCTGGGAACCGATCGCGGTGTCCGCGCTCAACACCGGCGCGCATGAAGCCGCCGCCAAACTGTTCCTGCCCGTGCTGGTCGAAACCCTGGCCAAAGGCGAAAGCGAATCGCGCCCGTGCATGGCGCGCGACGGATTGGCGAAAAGCTTCGTCGACCCGGCCTTGACCTATCTTGCCGCCAAGGGCGTAACGCTCGAATTCAACGACCGGCTGCGCGCGATCGAACAGCAGCCCGACCGCGCGGCCGCGCTGGCGTTTGCCGGCGACACCGTGACGTTGGGCGCGACCGACCGCGTGGTTCTTGCCGTGCCGTCGTGGGTGGCGGCGGATTTGATGCCCGGACTGACCGTGCCGCGCGAACATCGGCCGATCGTCAATGCGCACCTCAAGACCGCAACGCCCCTGCGCCTGCCCGGAGGGATGCCGCTGATCGGCATCGTCGGCGGCCTGGCGCAGTGGGTATTCGTGCGCGAGCACATCGCGTCGGTCACCATCAGCGCCGCCGAGGCGGAAGTCGATCAGCCGCCCGAGACGCTGGGGCCGAAAATCTGGCGCGACGTCTGCCGCGCCGCCGGCATCGCCGAATTGCCGTTGCCGCCGTATCGGATCGTCAAGGAGAAGCGCGCGACTTTCGCCCAGACGCCCGCCGAAATCGCGCGCCGGCCGGGCACCAAGACGCATCTGAACAATCTGGTGCTGGCCGGCGACTGGACCGATACGAAGCTTCCGGCGACCATCGAGGGCGCCATCCGGTCCGGTTTCGCAGCCGCCAAGGCCGTGGCTGCGGCGTGAGCACGGCTTGACAAAACCGGCCCCCTCGCCCAGTTTTCCGGCCCTTTTCCCAGGATCATCCATGGCCCCAGCCGATGCCGCCAGAGCAGCCCACCCGGGCGCGAATGCGGGCCCGAACCGGGGCGCCGCGCGCGCCTACGCTGGGGTGCGCGCGCATGCGCTGGACGGGCTGGTCGGCGAGGTCGCGACGTCGCTGAAGGACCTGCAGAAGGACGACGGGCACTGGTGCTTCGAGCTGGAAGCCGATGCGACGATCCCGGCCGAATATATTCTGCTCAATCACTTCCTCGGCGAACCCGAGCCGGCGCTCGAGGCCAAGATGGCCGCCTACCTGCGGCGCATCCAAGGCGCGCATGGCGGCTGGCCGCTGTTTCACGGCGGCGACGTCGATATCAGCGCATCGGTGAAAGCCTATTTTGCGCTCAAGATTGTCGGCGACGACATCGATGCACCGCACATGCGGAAGGCGCGGGAGGCGATACTCTCGCGCGGCGGAGCCGCGCGCGCCAACGTGTTCACACGCATTGCGCTGGCCCTGTTCGGACAGGTGCCGTGGCGGGCCGTGCCGGTGATGCCGGTCGAGATCATGCTGCTGCCCCGTTGGTTTCCGTTCCATCTGGACAAGGTGTCGTACTGGTCGCGCACGGTGATCGTGCCGCTGCTGGTGCTCATGGCCAAGAAGCCGAAGGCGGTCAACCCGCGCAACATTTCGATCGCCGAGCTGTTCGCGACGCCGCCGGACGACGAGCGGCGCTACAACCACAGCGCCACCGGCAAATTCATGGGCACGGTGTTCCTGGGCATCGACAAGGTCCTGCGCGTGGTCGAGCCGCGCCTGCCGAAGCGGCGCAAACAGCGCGCGATCGACGCCGCGATGCGCTTCGTCAAGGAACGGCTGAACGGCGAGGACGGGCTCGGCGGCATCTTCCCGGCGATGGCGAACGCGGTCATGGCCTACACCATTCTCGGCCATCCGAAAGATCATCCGGATCTGACCATCGCGCGGCAATCGATCCGCAAGCTGGTGGTGGAAAAGCCGGACGAGGCGTATTGCCAGCCGTGCCTGTCGCCGGTGTGGGACACCGGCCTTGCGGCGCTCGCGATGCTCGAATCCGGCGAGCCGCGCGACAGCGACAACATGCGGAAGGCGGCCCAGTGGCTGCTCGACCGGCAGATCACCGACGTGCGCGGCGACTGGGCGGTCAAGAACCCGAACCTGCCGCCCGGCGGCTGGGCATTCCAGTATTGGAACGATCACTACCCGGACGTCGACGATACCGCGGTCGTCGGCATGGCGCTCGACCGCATGGGCGACCCCAAATACCAGCCCGCGATCAAGCGCGCTGCCGACTGGATCATCGGCATGCAGTCGAAGGACGGCGGCTGGGGCGCGTTCGATATCGACAACAACCGCACCTACTTGAACCACATCCCGTTCGCCGATCACGGCGCGCTGCTCGACCCGTCGACCGCCGACGTGAGCGCGCGCTGCGTCAGCTTCCTGTGCCAGATCGGCTACAAGCGCGAGCATCCGACGGTGGCGCGCGGACTGGATTATCTGCGCCGCGAACAAGAAGCGGACGGATCGTGGTTCGGCCGCTGGGGCACGAATTATGTTTACGGCACGTGGTCGGTGCTGTGCGCGTTCAACGCCGCCGGCGAGGACATGAACGCGCCGCACATCCGGAAGGCGGTCGAATACCTCAAGCGCTTCCAGCAGAAGGACGGCGGCTGGGGCGAGGACGGCGCGACCTACTGGAACGAGCGGCGCGGCATCTGCAAGGAAAGCACGCCGTCGCAGACCGCATGGGCGACGCTCGGCTTGATGGCGGCGGGGCGCGTCGAGGACGCGGCGGTCAAGCGCGGCATCGACTATCTGCAGGCGCAGCAGCGCGACGGCGCGAAGTGGCACGAAGAATGGTTCACCGCCGTCGGCTTCCCGCGCGTATTTTATTTGCGCTATCACGGCTACAGCGCGTATTTCCCGCTTTGGGCGATCGCGCGTTACCGCAATCTCGATAGCGGTAACGCCAAGTCCGTCGCCTTCGGCATGTAACGCCGACAACCAATCCCGAAAAATGGGCAAACTCCGGTCATGAACGCAGTGGCTTCCAAGAGCGGCATTCGCCGCGTCGGCGTGGTGTGCGGCATGATCGCCGAGGGCGAGTGCCTGCGCGACGCGGTGAACGCGCGCCCGACGGCCGAACGGCCGGCGGTGATTGCCGTGGGCGGCCGCTCGGCGGACGCGCGCGCCGCGGCGGAACGGTACGTCAAGCAAGGCTTCGGCGGTTTGGTCTCGTTCGGCGTCGCGGGCGGTCTCGATCCGCGCCTGAAGCCGGGCGACTTGGTGATCGGGACCAAGGTGATCGGCCCCGACGGCGACGTGTACGTGACCCATGAGCCGTGGCGCAACCGGCTGCTGGCCGCCTGCGAGAAGGCCAAGCTGCCGCGCGTATTCGAAGGCGCCTGCGCCGGCCGCGGCGAGCCCGCGAAATCGGCGTCCGAGAAAAAACTCATTCTCGATTCGACCGGCGCGCTCGCGGTGGACATGGAAAGCCACGAAGTCGCCGATGTCGCGCGTACCGCCGGCCTGCCGTTCGTCGTCGTGCGCGCGGTGCTCGATAGCGCCTCACACGCGATACCCAGTTCGGCGCTGGCGGGCCTGGCGGCGGACGGCTCGACCCGACCCGGCGCCGTGCTCGGCCACGCCGCGCTGCGGCCGTGGGAAATGGCCGGCTTGGCGCGCCTCGCGCGCGACCAGAAGAAAGCCCTGGCAGCATTGCGGGCGATCGCGGCGCTGGGATTTTTCCGGCTGTTCGCCGATATCTGAGCTGGTTGCTCGATTAATTCACGGCGCGCGCAGAGCGTAGAGTTACCGCACGGAGCGATTCCGCATTAACATCGCTGCCGTACCCCGCGGCAAATATTAGGTACGCCATGGCGCCGCAATCGGACCCCGACCGGCTGAACCGCGCGCGCGACGATGCGCCCGGCCTGCCGTTTGCCGCGGCATCGGTAATGACCGCCGCTAGCCTGGCATATATCGCCTTGCTGGCGGTCACGCCGATGATCGCGGTGACGCCGTTCTGGTACGACGAGACGCTATTCGTCCGCCTTGCGGAGCAGATTCGCAACGGCCACTGGCTCGGCGGCTACGATCATCTGACGTTGGTCAAGGGCGCCGGCTATCCGTTGTGGATCGCCGGCGTGTCGCGCATCGGCGTCCCGCTCAATGTGGCCCAAGGCCTGGTCTACATCCTGGCCGCATGGCTGTTCGCGTTGGCGCTGATGCGAATGCGCGTGCGGGCGTGGGTCGCCGTCGCGGCCTTTGTTTTCGTGCTGTGGGCCCCCGGATTGTTCGAGACGATCACCGGCCGCGTGCTTCGCGAAGGACTCTACACCCCGCTGATCGCTCTGACGGTGTCGCTGGTTGCGTGGCTGCTGATTTCGCGCGACCGCACCCTCATCGAAAGACTCTCCTGGGCCGGGTGTCTCGGCGCGGCGGTCGGCTGGCTGTGGATCACGCGCGAAGAAAGCATAACGCTGCTGCCGGGTTTCGGGGCTGCCGCGCTCATGCTGCTCGGCAAGGCGTTCGCGGAGCCCCGAACCATGCGGTGGCGCACGCTGCTCCGCGATGGCGCCACGATCTCGGTTGCCGTTCTTGTGGCCTGCTTGGTGGTTTTTTCGGTCGCGCTGGTCAACAAGAAGCGATACGGCGTATTCGAAGTCAGCGAGGTCAGACAATCGGCATTCATCGCCGCATATGCGGCGATCGCCCGCGTGCGGGTCGACGCGCCGATGCGATATGTCGCGTTGTCGCCCAAGACGCGAGAAAGACTTTATGAGGTTAGCCCGGCGTTTCGCGAGCTCCGACCGCATCTGGAAGGCTACGCACTGAAGTGGGCCCGCTATACATGCGCCGAGGAACGCATCGATCCGTGCGACGGGAACTATCGCAGCAACAATTTTCAATGGGCGCTGCGCGACGCGGCGGCGTTGGCCGGCCACTATCGCTCGGCGCCGGACGCGCGTGCCTACTACAAGCGTTTGGCAGGGGAAATCAATGCCGCGTGTACCGACGGCACGTTGAATTCCCTGTCGAAGCGGCACACCATGGCACCGCCGTTCCAATGGCCGTACGTGGAAGCCACGCTGACGACGGCTTGGGCGACGCTGGGCATCGCGGTGCGGGACGACGCATTTCCCCCGTTGCACCGTTACAGCCTGGGCGACGGCGCAGGTCTGGCTTGGTATCGGCGCGTGACGCGGGCGGAGTTCTTCCCGTTTCGGCCGTCGCTGGTGATCACCGGCCATGTTCGGCACAGCGGCAAGCATAGCGTCGCGATAACGATCGATGCCGGCGACGGGCACGCAACCGTCACCCGAATCGACCGCATGGCCGCCGATCAGGACAATGTCGGAATATTCACCGTGGAAACCGATTGCCCGATCGCGGCCTGCGACTTGGTGGCCAGCGCGGCGGACGGAACCCGGATTCGCGTTCCGCTGGCGCAAATTCTTGCCGACACAAAGCACGAACGCGACGGTCTGTTGCTGGCGTTTACGGCAAAGACCGGCTTTCCATACGATCTGGCGACGTACGGCAGAACCGCGCTGTTGCGCGCCATCACGCCCGGCTGGCGGCTGACGTACAGATACCTATTGCCGATCGCGATCGGCGTCGGCTTCGCCTGTTATTTTGCCAGCGCGCTGCTTGCGGTGTCGCGGCGGCGCGTGAGCGACCTGTTCATTCTTACGACGATGGTTTTGATGCTCTACGGATCGCGGCTGGCACTGCTGGCTTATATCAAAGTCACTGCGCACGAAACTTGGCATTACTATTATTTGAGTCCGCTCTATCCGCTCGGCGCTTTGTTCGGCGCCCTCTCGATCGTCGGTGGCGCGCAGGACGTGCGGCGCGAGTTGCGACGTCGGCGGCATCGGTCCGCCGTGTCGCGCGCCGAGGCTAAATGATCCAGATCGAACCAAGCGCGCGATCCAGCAATCGTAAATTTTTCGAAACGGAATTCGTTAACGATCGCGCCCGCGCGTATTGACGTTGCCTCGCTGGGTTTGCTGAACGATAATCTCAAGCTCGGGCGATACGCTCCAACCACGACGCATTTAGTCATTCGAGAGTTGCCATGCCAGCGGCGTTCAACGACGCGGTTAACGATCAATCGACCGCCGCCGTTAACCGACGCGGTTGGCGCGATGCCGGCTCGTACGCCGTGCTGGCGGTCATAAGCCTCGCGTACCTGCTGCTGATCGCGGCGAAGCCGATGATTGCCGGTCCGGGGCTCGACCATGACGAGTTGCTGTTCCTGCGCCTGTCCGAAGAGATCGCCGCCGGTCGCTGGCTCGGCGCCTACAACCAACTGACTCTCGCGAAAGGGCCCGGCTATCCGCTTTGGCTCGCTGCCATTTCATGGCTCGGCGTGCCGCTGCAGATCGCACAGGGGATCGTCTACCTCGGCGCGGGATGGATCGTCGCGTTCGGCGTGCGCCGGCTCGGCGTGCCCGGATGGGCCTGCATCGCGCTGTTTGCCGCCTATTTGGCCGTGCCCGGCGCGACCGCGACGATCACCGGCCGCGTGTTGCGCGACGGTCTGTATACGCCGCTCATCGGCCTGATGTTCGGCGCCATGATCTGGCATTTCGCATTGCGCCATCGCGGCGTCGCGGTGCGCGCGATCCCGGCGCTCCTGTTGGGTGCGGTGCTGTTCTGGCTCTGGATCACACGCGAGGAAGTGCTCTGGCTGACGCCCGGCGTTGCGCTGTTCGCGGTCGGCCTGATTCTATCTAGCCCCGGCGCGCCCCGCGGCCGACGGATCAGATGCTTCTTAGGCGATCTCGTCGTCCTCGGCATCGCCGCGGCGTGCGTCGCGGGCGGCGTTTACGCCATCGGTGCGATCAACCAGCGCCATTACGGCGTGCGGGATATTTCCGAGTTCCGACAGTCGGCGCAGATCGCCGCCTACGCCGCAATTTCGCGGGTGGTGCCGGATCGGTACGAAAGATTCGTCATTGCGCCGAAGGACGTGCGCGAGAAGCTTTATGCTGCCAGTCCCGCCTTCGCGCGATTGCGGGCGGAGCTGGACGGCCCGATGCTGAAATGGGCGGAACGCGGCTGCGATGCCCAGCGCATCTCTCCGTGCGACAACAATTATCGCATCGGCCATTTCATTTGGGCGCTGCGCGACGCCGCCGCCGCCACGGGCCATTTCAAGACCGGCGCCGACGCGAAATCGTATTTTAAGACCGTGGCGCTCGAAATCGACACGGCGTGCGATGCCGGCAAGCTGAAATGTCTGCCGAAGCGCCATACGCTGGCGCCGCCGTACCGATCCGAATATCTCGATCTGGCCGAACCCTGGCTGATCGGCCTCGCGATGATGGGACTGCGGCAGGAAAACCTGCCGAACGGCGCACAGTACGCGATCGGCGACCGGCCATCGATCGACGCGTTCCGCCGCCTGACCCACGCGCCGTTGTATCCGCGCGGCCGGCATCTGTTCGTCACCGCCCGCGTGGCCGGCCCCCTCGAAAGCCGACCCAAACTTTCGCTCGACGCGCCGGATACCAAGGGCAACGTTCTGCGCGTCGAATGGTTTCCGGCCAATCAGGACCGTTCGCGCGATTTCATGCTGGAGACGGACTGTTTGGCGCCGGAATGCCGGCTGCTGGTGGTAACCGGCGACCAGGTGCGACTGCGCCTCGGGTTCGACGAACTCAAGGCCGGCCAGACCATCGACGCGACCGGGATCAACCTGACGGTATTGTCGCGCGAGGAACTGCCGGTCGAGCGCGCCCAGGCGCGGCGCGTGGCGCGCTTCGATTTCGTCCAGAATTTGTTGACGCGTGCCTATCAGGCGGCCCTGCCGTACGCGGCAGCGGCGGCAATGGTGCTGTACCTGTTCAGCCTGCTGCGCGCGATCTGGCGACGCAAGCTCGACTCGTTTTTCGTGCTGGCGACAATCGCGCTGGCGCTGGCCGCGACGCGCGTGGCCCTGCTCGCCTATATGCAGGCATCGTCGTTCTTCGTCGCCGCCTACTACTATCTGAGTCCGTTCTATCCGCTCAGCGTGCTGTTCACCGGGCTTGCCGCGATCGGCGGCGTGCGCGACCTGATCGGCGCGCTGCGCCGCCGCGTCAGCGAGCCCGAAATCGTCATCGGGCCATCGCCGTATGTCGCGACGGCCATCGAACGCGAGAAGATGTAGCCTTATTCGGCGGCGACGTTCGCCTGCGCTTGGGCCGACTGCTCCGGCAGCGGCAGGTTCTTTTCGCGGAACCAGCGCTTGTCGCGCTCGGTCATCGGGACTTCTTTCATAAAGTCGTAGACGTGCTTTTCATGCACGCGCTCGGCCTTGCGCGCATTGGCGAGCGGGATTTCCGGCGCCATATCGCCTTCGGTCTGCGGGCCACGCAACGCCACCTTGAGCGCCTTGAGCGGATGCGAGAACGTGTCGTGGACCGCGGTCGCCTCGTAGCCGCAATGGACCATGCAGTCGGCGCATTTTTCGTAATTGCCGGTGCCGTATTTGTCCCACTCGGTCGTATCGATCAGTTCCTTGAAGGTCTTGGTGTAGCCTTCGCCGACCAGATAGCAGGGCTTCTGCCAGCCGAACACGGAACGGCTCGGCATGCCCCACGGCGTGCAGTGGTATTCCTGGTTGCCGGCCAGAAAATCCAGGAACAGCGGCGATTGGCTGAAGCGCCATTTCTTGCCCTTGCCGCGGCGGAAGATATCGCGGAACAGGGTCTTGGTCGCTTGGCGGTTGAGGAAATGCTGCTGATCGGCCGCGCGTTCGTAAGCGTAGCCCGGCGAGACGGTGATCGCTTCGACCTTGAGGTCGTGCGTGCAGAAATCGAAGAACTTCGCCGCGTCGTCCGGCGTCATCTGGTTGAACACGGTGCAGTTGACGTTGACGCGGAAGCCGCGCGCCTTGGCGGCGCGGATGGCCGAAACCGCGCGCTTGAACGTGCCTTTCTGGTCGACCGCGTGATCGTGATGGTCTTCCAGACCGTCGAGATGCACGGAAAAAGTCAGATACGGGCTCGGCTTGAACAGGTCGAGCTTCTTTTCCATCAGCAGCGCGTTGGTGCACAGGTAGATGAACTTCTTGCGCTTGACTAATTCGGCGACGATCTGATCGATCTCGGTGTGCAGCAACGGCTCGCCGCCGGGAATCGAGACCATCGGCGCGCCGCATTCCTCGACCGCGTCGATGCATTCCTGCACCGACATGCGCTGGTTCAAGATGGTATCCGGAAAGTCGATCTTGCCGCAGCCGACGCACGCCAGGTTGCAGCGGTATAGCGGTTCCAGCATCAGCACCATCGGGTAATGCTTATTGCCCTTGATGCGCTGCTTGAGCAGATAGCTGCCGACGCGGATTTGTTGGATAAGCGGAACGCCCACGATCTTAGATCCTTTTACGCGACGTCGTTGTCCGAGCTACTCCGCCGCGACCTGCAGCGCGTCCGGCAGCTTGAATTGAATGTTCTCTTCGATGCCGTCCATCTTGGAGAGCTCGATGGTGCGGAATTGCTTAAGCCGCGCGATCAACTCCTGGACCAGCGCCTCGGGCGTCGAGGCGCCCGCGGTGATGCCGACCGACGTTACGCCTTCGAGCCATTCCGACTTGAACGCGCTGACATCCTCGAGCAGATGCGTCGGAACGCCGAGTTCCTCGCCGATCTCGCGCAGGCGGTTGGAATTGGAGCTGTTGTGCGCGCCGACGACCAGCAACAAATCCACCTGCTGCGCGAGCTGGCGCACCGCGCCCTGGCGGTTTTGCGTGGCGTAGCAGATGTCCTTGACGTCTGGCCCGATGATTTTCGGAAAATGCCGCTTCAGCGCCTCGATCACTTCGCGCGTATCGTCGACGGAGAGCGTGGTCTGCGTGACGTAGGCGACCATGCCGGGGTTGTCGACTTTCAGCTTGTCGACGCCTTCGGCGGTCGAGACCAGATGCACCTTGCCCGGGATGCGGCCCATCGTGCCTTCGACTTCCGGGTGGCCTTCGTGGCCGATCAGAATGACCTCGTAGCCTTTTTCGGCGTAACGCTGGCCTTCCTTGTGGACCTTGGCGACCAGCGGACAGGTCGCATCCAGCACCGGCAGGTTGCGCAGCTTGGCGTCGTCCTCGACGCGCTGCGAAACGCCGTGCGCGGAAAAAACCGAAATGGCGCCGGCCGGAATTTCATCGACTTCCTCGACGAACCGGGCGCCCTTGGCTTTGAGGTCTTCGACGACGCGCTTGTTGTGCACGATCTCGTGGCGGACATAGACCGGCGGGCCGTAGATTTCGAGCGCACGCTCGACGATTTCGATGGCGCGCTCCACGCCGGCGCAAAACCCGCGAGGCTGGGCTAGAATGACCCGCATTAGGCGTAACCCCTGTAAGTCGGCATCGAAGTCGCCGCACAATTGGGCACTAGAGGCGATTGCAAGTAGCCTTCATGATGCACTGCGTCAAGGCTGGATAGCACGAAAACCGGGGGTTTTCCATCGGCCGCCGCAGCCGGCGCACGAATCTTGCGCGCGGCGCCGGGCCGGGCGATCAGATGTAACCGTGGGCATTGAACCAGGCCACGGCGTCGCGCAGTCCGTCGGCCGCCGGCCGGGGCCGATAGCCCAAAGCGGCCTGGGCCTTGGCGCTCGAAAAGAACATTTTTTTCTTGGCCATCCGGATACTGTCCCGGGTCGTCATCGGCTCCCGCCCGCCGAGCACCCGAACCTTGGCCTCGGCCAGCAGGGCCACCGGGTAGACCGCGTTGTGCGGGATGCGGAACAGCGGCGGCCGGCGGCCGACGATGGCGGCAATGGCCGCCAGAATGTCGCGCAGACTCATGTCTTCGCCGCCTAAAATATATCTTTCGCCGACCTCGCCTCTTTCCATCGCCAGCAGATGGCCGGCGGCGCAATCGTCGACATGCACCAGGTTGAGGCCGGTATCGACATAGGCCGGCATTTTGCCGCGGGCGGCTTCGACGATCAGCCGGCCGGTCGGCGTCGGCTTGACGTCCCGCGGGCCGACCGGCGTCGAGGGGTTGACGATGACGACCGGAATCCGGTGCGCCGCCACGAGTTCCTTGACCGCCCGTTCGGCCATGAACTTGGAATGCTTGTACGGCCCGATCATGTCGGTTTCGGCGACCGGCGAGGCTTCGTCGGCTGGCGTCCCGTCCTTGTGCGGCCCGAGCACGGCGACCGAACTGGTGTAGACGATGCGCGCCACGCCGGCCTCCGCCGCCGCGAGCATGATGTTGCGGGAGCCTTCGACGTTGCTGTCGTACAGCTCCTGCGGGCGACGGACCCATAGCCGGTAATCCGCGGCGACGTGATAGAGCGACGTGCAGCCTTTCAACGCGCGCTCGAGCGATCGCCGGTCGCGCAAATCGCCCTCGACGAGCTCGGCTTTCAGTCCCTCGAGATTGCGCCGGTCGCTGTTCGGCCGGGTCAGCAGGCGCACGGACTCGCCGCGCTCGATCAACCGCCGCGCGACGGCGGAACCGAGAAAACCCGTGGCGCCCGTGACCAAAGCCGTCATGGCGCAGGCACCTTCTTTTGCGCGCGGATCTTACGCAGCGCGTCGATCACGACCCAGGTCAGGAACAACGGCGCGCCGATGGCGGCGGCAAGAATGAATTCGCCGAGCAAACCAAGCCAGGTGATCGGGCCGACGACATAAAGAATATCCTCGATCTCGAAACCGGCGAAGCTGGGCTGGCGGATGGCGGCGCTGCCCGCCTTCTGTTCGGCGACGACGCGGCTGAGAAAGATCGCCGTCACTGCGATGCCGGCAACGATGCCGGCCGCGATCGCCCAGCCGCCCATCCAGCCTTTGCTCAAACCGAACCCGGCGCCGACGAACATGGCCGTATAGGTCACGCCGCAAGCGACGTTATCGAAGTGGTGGCCGAATTCGCTGGTGCGCCCGGTGAGCCGCGCCAGCGAGCCGTCGATGTGGTCGTTGAGCACGCCGCACATGAACAGGAACGCGGCCACGTGCATGGCCCAGCCGCCCTGCGCGAAGACGATTCCGGTGCCGATGCCGAGGCACAGGCCGAACAATGTCACCATGTTGGGCGTGATCCACGGCGCGCGCGCGAGCATCCGGGCCGCGCGTTCGGCGATGCGCTGATCCCAAGGCTTAATTCCGGTTCCGGTGCCGGCCATGGCGGTTGCTATGCGATAAGCGCAGGCAGGATTTCGCGCGTGGCGCGCTCGACATCCTGCGGAAAGTCGATTTCGATCCAGGGCAATCCGGTCACGTCCTCATAGCCGAAGCGGTTCGGCATGACGCGCGCCATGTCGCGGATTACTTCCTCGTACATTTCGCGCGCGCGATCGCCCGCAACATAGTCGTCCGCGCGCGACATCAGCCGGCGGCACATATCCGCGTCGAAGCGGAAGAAGCCGACCGATTCGCCGTGCAGATCGTAAGGCCGCTCGACGATCTTGCCGAAATCGACGATGACGCCGTCCTTCATGCACAGTTTGACCGGCTCCTCGCCGGGCTCGATGTCGCGGTCGAGCAGGAAGCAGTTGGCGTGCTTGGTCTCAACCAGACGCTGCATCAGACGCTTGTCGTACAATACGTCGGCGTCCATGAAGATGACGTCGCGGCCGGCCAGCAAGGCTTCGCGGGCGCTCCACATGCTGACCACGCTACCGAGCGTGAAGCGCGGGTTGAGCACGGTCCGCACGAAACCCGCAGCGCCGATGCGGGCGATCTCGGCGTCGATCACGTCGTTCCGATAGCCGGTGACAATGGTCACCCGTTCGATGCCGGCGCCGCGCAGGATTTCCAGATGGCGCTGCAGCAGCGTCTTGCCGCCGAACGAGAGCAGCGCCTTGGGCAGCTTCTCCTGCATGTCGCCGAGCCGCGCACCGACGCCGGCGGCCAGAATGATCGCATCCATTTAAGCCCGTCTCCCGGATATGCGCGCCGCCCGCGGATCGCTCACGGCGGCGGTCTTTTACGCGTGAACTGGTAGACGGTCCAGGCGCAATAGGCGCCGGTGCCGACGAAACCGAGCACGCAGAACGGCATCAGCCAGCCGAGCCAGGTGATCGGGCCGATCAGATAGATCGCGTCCTCCATTTCGAAGCCGCCGGCCGCCGGGTATTTCATCGCTTCGATGCCGCGCCGTGTTTCGTCGAGCCATTGGAACAGCGTGTTGGCGAAAACCAGGAAAGTGGTCGCGATGCCGAGCGCCATCCACCACCAGCCGGCCCCGGCCGGCGCGCTCAGGCCGATCCCCACGCCGGTGAACAGCGCGGCATAGCTGAGCGTGCCGGTGATGAAATCGTAGTAATAGCCGAAACGGCTGGTCTTGCCGCTCAGGCGCGCCAACTGGCCGTCCAAATGGTCGATGAACCGGGCGATCATGAACACGCCCGCCGCCACGTGCGCGAGCCAGCCGATGCCGGTCGCGAACATCGCGGCGGCCCCGAGCGCCAACACGAGGCTGACCGTGGTGACCTGATTGGCGGTGACGCCCCACCGGGCGAGCGGCCGGACGAACGGACGGGCGATGCGCTCGTCCCACAAGACGGGCTTGCTCTGCTTCGGCGGCTCGGCTGTGGCCGGCGCGGGCGATTCGCTCATGGCGACGGCCTTTCATGCCTCGGTCGCCCGGCACGCCGCGCGCGCCGATCGACGACGATTTGCAGCAGCGCCGGCAGGACGATGAGCGAGCATAGCAGACTGAGCACGATTGCGATCAACAGCAGTTCGCCCATGCTCGCGGTGCCGCGATGGCTCGAAATGGCCAGGCTGCCGAACGACGAGACGGTAGTCAGCGCGCTGAACATGATGGCGCGCGCGGTGACGGTTTGCAGAAGGTTGACCGTGTTCTCGCGGCGCGCGCGGGTCACCAGATAAATGCCGCTCGCGACTCCGAGCCCGAACAGCAGCGGGATCACGATGATGTTGGCGAAGTTGAACTTCAGGCCCAGCACAACGACCAGGGCACCGGTCATCAGCCCGGCGAGGATCAACGGCGACAGTACGAGGGCGGTATCGATCGCGTTGCGCAACAGCGCCAGCAGCAGGATCGTGAT
>JBFWYO010000063.1:0-30324 GCA_050186335.1 Alphaproteobacteria bacterium
CGGTGTTAGGATGCGTTGCGCGGCGTCAAGCGATTGCGTCATTCCGGGGCAGACACGCAGAATCGCAACCAGGCCCTGCCGCGAAGGAGAGGCTCGACGATCCACCGGCTGCGTTTCAGGACGATCGGGCGTTTCGCGCGGATCGCCACCCTTATAGCGTTGGCAGCGTACGGCTGGGCCGGCGGCGCGGCGGCGGAGGCCGCGCGCACCGCCGACGGCCAGACCATCGCCTGCCGGAACGGCACGATCGCCCGCACCGGTTCGGCGCTGATCTCGTGCACGCTGGAACGCAACCAAGCCATCCGCTTGACCACCGGCGCGCGCGTGCCCTGCCGCGCCGCGATGCCGATCCGGTTCGACGAGGCCGGCGTCCTGACGACCTGCTGGCTGAGCGACCAGACGCAGTTCGCCGCCGCGCGCGCCGGCACCCTCGCCTGCTGGGGCACGGAACAGGTCACGTTCGATCCGCGCGGCGCGCTAATCCAATGCCATCTCGCGCACGATCAAACGCTCGCCACCGCAAGCGCCGTGCGCGCGCGCTGCCTGGCGCGTCGCGAGGTGCGCATCGCGCCCGACGGCGCCCTGCTCGGCTGCACGCTGGCGCAAACCTTGAGCGTCTCGACGCCGAGCGGTGCCATGCCGTGCCAGGCCTCGGGCCACATCGCGTTCGATCCGGCGACCGGGGCGTTGCGCGAATGCGTCCTCGCCGAGGCGCGCCGGCTGCGCGATTTTCGCGGTGTCGTGCTGGCGTGCCGGGCCGGCGGCAATGTCTATTTCGACGCAAGCACCGGCGCGTTCGCGACTTGCAATCTGTGAGCCGCCGCCGGCGCGCGGCTGCCATGTGCCAAGCTTGCATTGCCCCGGCCGCGCGCGCGCCGTTAGATTGAGCCGATCGTTCCAACCGCAGCCGCAATGCCCACCAATCCGGTTTCCGCCAAGAATCGCCAGCTCGGCATCCTGCTCATGTGCGGCGCGATGGTGTTCCTCGCCGTGTCCGAGGCGCTGATCAAGAAACTGACCCAGACCGTGCCGTTTCCGGTCGCCGGCTGGGGCCGCTTCCTGTTTCACTTCCTGTCCACCGTGCCGTTCTTCCTGATGGCCGGGCGCTGGCGGCTGATCCGGACGCGCCGGCCGGTCCTGCACACGATCCGCGCAGTGGCGATCTTCGCCGGCACATTCATGTTCTTCGCCGCGGTCACCACCATGCCGCTGGCCGAAGCCACGTCGATCGTGTTCGCCGCACCGCTGTTCGTCACCGCGCTGTCGGCGCTGTTTCTCGGGGAACGGCTCGGCCCGTTCCATTGGATGGCGGTCGCGGCGGGGTTTGTCGGGGTCGTCATCATCATCCGGCCCGGCCCCGGATTCGCCGACTGGATCGCCCTGCTGCCGCTCGCGACCGCGCTGTGCTACGCGACGTTCCAGATTTTCACGCGCGTGCTCAGCTACACCGAGCATTACCTGACGGTGTTTTTCTTTACCGGCTTCGGCACCCTGGTCCTGATGTCGTTCGTCGTGCCGTTCTACTGGGTGTCGCCCACTTGGTCGGATTGGGGCTGGATGGCGGTCAGCGGCTTGTTCGGCAGCGTCGGGCAATTCCTGCTGACGCGCGCGTTCCACAAGGCCGAGGCGTCGGTGATCTCGCCGTTCATGTACACGCAGATCATCTGGACGATCGGGCTCGGCATGCTGCTGTTCGGCAATTTCCCCGATCTGGTCACCTTCATCGGCATGGCGATCATCGTCGCCAGCGGCATCTTCATCTGGCACCGCAACCGCAGGCGCCTGGCCGCGCCGGCGCCGCCGAGCGCGGCACCGCCGCCCGGATAGCGCCGCGCCGGCGAGCTCAGCGCCCGGTGAACTTGCCCGGGCGCTTTTCCAGGAACGCATTCAGCCCTTCGGCGAAATCCGCGCCGGTCTGCGCCAGCGCGAACTGGTCGAGGTCCATCGCGCTGGCGGTCTTGGCGAGCGCGGTGGCGTAGGCGTTGACGCCCTGCTTGATCATGCGCACGGCGACCGGCGGCATCGCGGCGATGCGCTCGGCGATCGCCAGCGCGCGCTCCAGGGCCTTGCCTTCGGGCACGGTCTCCTCGATCAAACCGTATTCTCTTGCCGTCGCCGCCGGCAGCGTTTCGGCCCAGATGCAGATTTCCTTGGCGCGCGCCGGGCCGACCAGATTAACGATGCGCGGCAGCGATTGCCAGCTCATGTTCATGCCGAGCTTGATCTCCGGCACGGCGAACTGGGCCGTCGCGGCCGCCACGCGAAAGTCCAGCGACACCGCCAGCGCCACGCCGCCGCCCAGGCACCAGCCTTCGATCGCGCACAGCGTGAACGGCTCGATCGCCTCCCAGGCGGCGCAGGCGCGCGGGCCGAGCGACGCGATGCGGCGCAGCTCCGCCAGCCCCGTGGCGCGCGGATCGACGCCTTTGACCTCCTTGAGATCGTAACCGACGCTGAAGCTGCGCGCGTGGCCGGCCAGGATCACGGCGCTGGTCTCGGTATCGTCCTCGAACTGGCGCGCCGCCTCGATCAGATCGCTCAGCGCGCGCTGCGACAACGCGTTGCGCCCGTCGCCGCGATCGAACCGCACGATTGCGACGCGGCCGCGCTTTTCCGTGCGTATGCATTCGCTTGCCATGCCGGCCTCCCCGCCCAATGCCGATGCGGATTGGGCCTCGCGCGCCGGCAAAAGACAAGTCCCGCGACCGCAATCCGCGGGCGCGCCACATCTCGCACGGAAGAACGGCCCGGACGGAAGAACGGCCCGCACCTTGCGATGCGGGCCGTCCGCCACGGATCGGGAGCCGTGGAAATTCGGTTGCGCCCGGCCTGGCCGGGCTCGGTTGCGCGGCGACTAGATCTGCCGCAACTGCGCGGCCCATTCGAGATAGGCCGACTTCATCGCGCCGAACGAGTCCGAAACCTGCTTCGGCGTCGCCTGCACGCTTTCGGTGGTCGTGCGGTAGGCGTTGCGCGCGTCGACGAACGTGATCCACAGGCGCGCCAGTTCGAGCGACTGTTTGGCGCGGCGCGTCGGATATTTCTTTTGGCCGACTTCTTCGGCGATCGACAGGCATTCCCACAAGCGCCGGGCGAGATCGATTTCGCCGACCGAATAGGCGTGGTTGAACGCGGCGAGGACTTTGTCGGTCAGGCGGCGGTTGTATTTCGGCACGCCCGAGTCGAGGAAGATATCGCTCGAGTCGCCCGAGAACAGCTCGCTGACGTTGATCGGGGTGGTTACGCCCATAGCACGGTCACTCCTGACGGTCCCAACGACTTGCCGGGCCCTCGCCGTCCCGACAGGCGAGAACCTATCAAGAAAGAGGTTTGCAAAATATTAATGCCGTCGGAACCGCACCATGTTTTGCCCGCGCTCAATCGTTAAAAATCGCAGCATTTCCGCGGGTCATTCATGGTTTACAAAAGGTTAATTATTAATTCGCCTTAAACTTTGGGCACGGCCATGCCCCGCTGAACGGCCGGGCGCGCCATCAACAGGTCGAACCAGCGCTTAACGTTCGGGAAGTCGTTGAGGTCGACTTCGTGAAAATCGTTGCGATGCACCCACGGCATGGTCGCGATGTCGGCGATCGAATATTCGCCCGCCAGGTACGGCACTTCGCCCAGGCGCTTGTCCAGCACCCCGTAAAGCCGTCGCGTTTCGGTCTTATACCGATTGATCCCGTACGGCACCTTCTCCGGCGCCGCGCGCAGGAAATGATGGGTCTGGCCGAACATCGGCCCCACGCCGCCCATCTGGAACATCAGCCACTGCATCACTTCGGTGCGCTTGCGCAGGTCCCTGGGCAGGAACTTGCCGGTCTTCTCGGCGAGATAGATGAGAATCGCGCCGGATTCGAAAACGCTGATCGGCCTGCCGTCCGGCCCGTCGCTGTCGACGATGGCCGGAATCTTGCTGTTCGGATTCAGCGCAACGAACTCGGGCGTGAACTGCTCGCCCTTCGAAATGTTGATCGCGTGCGCCTTATACGGCAGCCCGCATTCTTCGAGCATCACGGAGACCTTACGGCCGTTCGGCGTACCCCAGGTGTAGAGATCGATCATGAATCATCCTTCATAAGAATCCTCATCCTGAGTTTGTCGAAGGACGAGTCGACGCAAGGCTCATGCTTCGACAGGCTCAGCACGAGGGTCGGTTACATTGCCTCATGCTGAGCTTGTCGAAGCATGAGGGACGCGCGAACTCATCCTTCGACAAGCTCAGGATGAGGGTCGGTTAAATTGCCTCATGCTGAGCTTGTCGAAGCATGAGTATCGCGCGAACTCATCCCTCGACAGGCTCAGGACGAGGACTCTCTCTTAGCGCTTCTGATACTGCGCCTGGCCGAACAGGATTTCGCGCGCCTGCTTGTCGGTGTTCAGATCGCGGCGGCGGTCGGCGAGGATGGTCATGCCCTTGGCGACGGCCGGCCGATCGTGGATTGCGGCGAGCCAGCGTTTGACGTTGGGGAACTCCTCGATGTTGTGGCCCTGGCGCTCGTGCAGGCGCGCCCACGGATAGGTCGCCATGTCCGCGATCGAATATTCGCCGGCCAGATACGGCACCGCGCCCAGGCGTTTGTCGAGTACGCCGTAGATGCGGCCGGTTTCGTTCTTGTAGCGATTGATCGCGTACGGCAGCTTTTCCGGCGCATAATTGGCGAAATGATGGTTCTGCCCGAACATCGGGCCCACCGATGCCATCTGGAAGAACAGCCATTGAATGACCGTGTAGCGCGCGCCCATTTCCTTGGGCATGAACTTGCCGGTCTTCTCCGCCAGATACATCAGAATCGCGCCGGATTCCATGAGCGCGTACGGCTTGCCGCCCGGCCCGTCCGGATCGACGATCGACGGCATCTTGTTGTTCGGGTTGATCTTCAGATAATCCGGCTTGAACTGGTCGCCGGCGCCGATGTCGATCGGGATCACCTTGTAGGGCAGCCCGGTCTCTTCGAGCATGATGTGCACTTTTTGGCCGTTCGGCGTCGGCCAGGTGTAGAGATCGATCATGGTGCGGCCCCGTTTGAAAATGTCTGAGAAGCGTCTCGAACGATAGCAATCTGGGTCGGTCGGCCACAATCGGCAAGGCGCATCGGGCGCGATCGGGCAACTGAGCCGTGCGCGAAGCACATGGCCGGCCGGATGCCTAACTCTTGACCGAGAATTTGGCCCGGCGCGACAGCCACCAGCCGTATTGCGGCGGCCACTGCTCGTATTTCTCGTCAACGCCGAAATGCGCCGCGGCGTGGCGCGGCCAGAACGGATCGTTGAGCGCCTCGCGCGCGATCGCGACCAGATCGGCGGAGTCGGATTGCAGAATCTGCTCCGCTTGGTCGGCGGTCAAAATCAGTCCCACCGCCTGCGTGGCGATGCCGGCGCGCTTGCGAATCTCGGCGGCGAACGGCACCTGAAACCCGGGCGCGCGCACGATGCGCGCTGCGGTCGCCGAGCCGCCGATGCCGCCCGACGAACAATCGATCGCATCGACGCCGCGTTGCTTGAGTTCCAGCGCGAAGGCGACCGAATCGTCGAGCTCCCAACCGCCCTCGACGCCGTCGACCGACGAAATGCGCACGAACAGCGGCTTTTCGGCCGGCCACGCCGCGCGCACCGCGTCGACCACGGCGAGCGGGAAGCGCATGCGGTTCGCGCGGCTGCCGCCATATTGGTCCGTGCGCTTATTGGCGATCGGCGACAGGAACGAATTCAACAAATACCCGTGCGCGGCGTGCAGTTCGACGACATCGAACCCGGCGGCGTGCGCGCGCCGCGCCGAAGCCGCGAACGCCGCGACGATCTCGGCCATGTCGGCCGCGGTCGCTTCGTGCGGCACCAGCCAGCCCTCGGCGATCGGCAGAGCGCTCGGCGCCACCGTGCGCACGTTCGGTTCGCCGCGCGCGAAGTCGGTCCGGTCGAGCGGCCCGTTGCCGTGCCACGGCCGCTGCGAACTGGCCTTCCGCCCGGCATGGGCAAGTTGAATCGCCGGCACCGATCCTCGCGCGCGCAGGAACGACGCGATCGGCCTCAGCGCCTCGGTCTGCGCGTCGTTCCACAGGCCGAGATCGCCGTAGGTGATGCGCGCGTCCTTGAGCACCGCGGTCGCCTCGACGAACACGCAACCCGCGCCGCCCATGGCGAATTTTGCCAGGTGCGCGAAATGAAACGAATCCGCGAGCCCGTCGGTCGCCGAATACATGCACATCGGCGAGATGACGATGCGATTCGGCAAGGTGATCGAGCGCAGCGTGAACGGCGTGAAAAGTCTGGGCGTGGTCATGTGTGATTTTAGTTCCGGTGCAACGGTTGCGCGGGAACGCGCATTGGCGCGCGTTTTCGGTGGCAAATGGCGGATTTCGCAACCTCGCGCAGCCGTCGCGGCCGCGGTTTCCCTGGCGATGTTACGGATGTTACGTTTTCACCCAGGACATAGGGGTACCTTAGGGTCCGGAAATCGCCAACCGGGCAATTTACGACAGAGATTGCGCCGCACGTTATCACCCGCTTCGACTCCGACCGATGCCGATTCTCGACCCGCTCGCACATAGGAGCGCCGAAGCTGCAATCAAGTGCAGTGTTACGCTTGTGACGGAATCGCGTCACGGATGTCGAAGATCTCGAAATTGTCACCCCGGCCGAGTCGCAGCCGAGAGCCGGGGTCCAGGGTCGATCGTCTCGCGCGGCATTGCCCAGCCTGGACCCCGGATCGGCGGCCCGCGTTGCGGGCCTGGTCCGGGGTGACATGGAGAAAATTGCGCGCAAGGATTTTCGATTTGTCACCCCGGCCGGAGCGCAGCGCAGAGCCGGGGTCCAGGATCGAACGTCTCGCGCGGCATTGCCCAGCCTGGACCCCGGATCGGCGCGCCGAAATCGCGGCGCTGGTCCGGGGTGACACGGGAAAGCAATCCCGCGGCGACACGGTGGGCAGCGAACGCGCCGCCGCCTACCCGCCGAGCTTCTTCTTCAGAATCTCGTTCACCACGCCCGGGTTCGCCTTGCCGCCGGTCGCCTTCATCACCTGGCCGACGAACCAGCCGGCGACCTTCTGGTTGCCGCTCTTGTACTGTTCGACCTGCTTCGGGTTCGACGCCATGGCGGCTTCGATCGCGGCTTCGATGGCGCCGGTGTCGGAGATCTGCACCAGGCCCTTATCCTTGACGATGGCGGCGGCGTCCTTGCCGGTTTCGAACATCTCGTCGAACACGTCCTTCGCCGTGCGGCCCGAGATCGTGCCGTCGACGATCAACTGAATCAGCCCGCCGAGCTGCGCAGCGCCGACCGGCGATGCGGTGATATCGACGCCGGCCTTGTTCAGGCGCCCGAACAATTCCGAGATCACCCAGTTGGCGGCCAGCTTCGGGTCGCGGCCCTTGGCGACCGCCTCGTAATAGTCGGTGGTGTCCTTGTCGGCGACCAGCACGCTCGCGTCGTACGGCGAGAGGCCGTATTGGCTGATGAAGCGCTGCTTCTTCTGATCCGGCAGTTCGGGCAGATTGGCTTTGATGCCTGCGACCCATGCGGCGTCGAGCTTGAGCGGCAGCAGGTCGGGATCCGGGAAGTAGCGATAATCATGCGCCTCTTCCTTGCTGCGCATCGAGCGCGTCTCGCCCTTGCCGTTGTCGAACAGCCGCGTCTCCTGCTTGATCGAACCGCCATCCTCGAGAATCTCGATCTGCCGGCGCGCCTCGTACTCGACCGCGGCCTTGACGAAGCGGATCGAGTTGACGTTCTTGATCTCGCAGCGCGTGCCGTATTGATCGGCGCCCTTTTTGCGCACCGAGACGTTCACATCGGCGCGCATGCTGCCCTTTTCCATGTCGCCGTCGCAGGTGCCCAGATAGCGCAAGATCGAGCGCAGCTTGGTCAGGTACGCGCCCGCCTCGTCGGCGCCGCGAATGTCCGGCTTCGAGACGATCTCCATCAGCGCCACGCCCGAACGATTGAGATCGACGAAGGTGCGGCGCGGATCCTGATCGTGGATCGACTTGCCGGCATCCTGTTCCAGATGCAGCCGTTCGATGCCGATTTCCTTGGTGCTGCCGTCGGCCAGATCGATCGCCACGCGGCCTTCGCCGACCACCGGATTCTTGTACTGCGAGATCTGATAGCCGGCCGGCAGATCGGCGTAAAAGTAATTCTTGCGGTCGAACACCGAGACCAGATTGATCTTGGCATCGAGCCCGAGACCGGTCTTGACCGCCTGCTCGACGCAATATTCGTTGATCACCGGCAGCATCCCGGGCATGCCGGCGTCGACGAAGCTGACCTGGCTGTTCGGCTCGGCGCCGAATTCGGTGGCGGCACCCGAAAACAGTTTCGACTTCGACGACACCTGGGCATGGATTTCCATGCCGATGACGACTTCCCAGGTGCCGGTCTTGCCTTCGATGAATTGAGTCATGGCCGATCAAACAGTCCCCATTCGCGCGGCCGCGATGGCGGCCGCGGCAGATTTCACAATACCCGCGCCGCGCGGCGGCGGCGCGCAGATTACGCACCGTCTACTGACAGGCCGAAACCCCGATGCGGCAGTTGCCGCGCAGGCTCGCCTTGGCGTTGCAGGCGCCCATCGCGGCATTCTCGGCGTCGTTCAGCGACGTGCCGGTGCCCGGGAATTGAACGCCGTTGCCGCTGACCGCAAACGCCGCGCATTTTCCGCTGCCGAACACAATGGCACGGCAGTGCTGGCCGCATTTCGACCGCGCCTGCATGCGGGCTTTCTGTTGCGACGGCTGTCCGAATACTTTGGAAGACTTGCCGTTGCCGAAGGCGATGGCGCCGAACTCCGCCCGCGCTGCGCCGACGGATCCAAGAGCTACGACGGGTACGACTAGGGCAATTTTCCAGAGCATCGCTTGCTCCCCATTCGTTGAAACGTCCCCCGACACGTCATTCTGCGAAAAAACCGCGGACCCACGCTACACCAAAATGAGCGCGAACCCGGCTTCAGCCGGCGACGAAGGCCGGACGCGCGGTGAACGCGGCTTCCCGCTCGATCACCGAGGCGACATTGAACAAGGTCGCTTCGTCGAACGCGCGGCCGATCAGCTGCAACCCGAGCGGCAGCCCGTCCCCGCTCAGGCCGGCCGGCACCGAAATGCCGGGCAGGCCGGCCAGGTTGACCGGCACGGTGAACACGTCGTTCAGCCACATCTTGATCGGATCGTCCATCATCTCGCCGATCGGGAACGCGGCGTTGGGCGCGGTCGGCGTCAGGATCACGTCGACCTGCTCGAACGCTGCCTTGAAATCGCCGAGGATCTTCGCGCGCACGCGCTGCGCCTTCAGATAATAGGCGTCGTAGTAACCGGCGGAAAGCACGTAGGTGCCAATCAGAATACGCCGACGCACTTCCTTGCCGAAACCCTTGCCGCGCGTGTTCTCGTACATCTCTTCGAGCGAATTGCCGGGCACGCGCATGCCGAACCGCACGCCGTCGTAGCGCGCCAGATTCGACGAGGCTTCGGCGGGGGCGACAATATAATACGTCGCCAGCGCATATTTGGTGTGCGGCAGGCTGATCTCGACCGGCGTCGCACCCGCCGCCTTGAGCCAATCGATGCCCTGCTGCCACAATCTGTCGATTTCCGCCGGCGTGCCTTCCATGCGGTATTCCCGCGGAATGCCGACTTTCAGGCCCTTGATGTTGCCGGTCATCGCCGCCGCGTAGTCCGGCACCGCGACCGGCACCGAGGTGGAATCCTTCGGATCGTGCCCCGCCATCGCGCGCAGCATGATCGCGGCGTCTTTGACGGTGCGGGTCATCGGGCCGGCCTGATCGAGCGACGATGCGAACGCGACGATGCCCCAGCGCGAGCAGCGGCCGTAGGTCGGCTTGATGCCGACCAGGCCGGTGAACGCGGCCGGCTGCCGGATCGAACCGCCGGTGTCGGTGCCGGTGGCGCCCATGGCCGCGCGCGCGGCCACGATCGACGCCGAACCGCCCGACGAGCCGCCGGGCACCAGTTTCTTGTTGTCGCCCTTGCGCCGCCAAGGATTCTCGACTTTGCCGAAATGGCTGGTCATGTTCGACGAGCCCATGGCGAATTCGTCGAGATTGGCCTTGCCGAGCATCACGGCGCCGGCGCGCCACAGATTGGTCGTCACCGTCGATTCGTAGGTCGGCTTGAAGCCCATGAGGATCTGTGACGCGGCGGTCGTCTCGACACCTTCGGTGCAGAACAAATCCTTGATCGCGAGCGGAATGCCTTCGAGCAGGCCCGCCTGCCCGGCCGCGCGCCGCGCGTCGGATGCCGCGGCCATCTCGAGCGCCTGCTCGGGCGTCTCGCGGATCAGCGCGTTCAACGGCCGCGCCGCCTCGACCGCCTTGACGTGCGCCGCCGTCAGCTCGCGAGACGAAATCTTTTTCGCGGCCAGCAGCGCGGTCGCATCGGCAATGGAAAGGTCGGTCGGTTGGGTCATCGGTGCTCGCTATTGTCTCATGGTTCGAGGCTCCGCTCCGCGTCGCACCTCACCATGAGGAGTTTATTTTCCAATCCTCATCCTGAGGCGCTCGCGCAGCGAGCCTCGAAGGATGAACGTGCGTCGCCGCTACTCCACCACTTTCGGCACGGCGAAGAAGCCCGGCACGCCGTCGGGCGCATTGGCGAGAATCTTGTCGGGATAGCCGCCGTCGGTCACCGCGTCCTTGCGCATCGGCAGCGACACGTCGACGACCGAGCTCATCGGTTCGACGCCGGCCACATCCACTTCGTCGAGCTGTTCGACCCACGACATGATCGTGTTCAACTCGCCGACCAGCCCATCGAGCTCGCCGTCCTCGACTTTGAGGCGGGCCAGATGGGCGATCCTGCGCACCGTGTCGCGATCGAGCGCCATGACGGTCTCCGAACCGGGTGAAAGCGGCGCAACGCCGCGGAAAAGCGGCCGGACACTATCACCGGCCAAGGTCGCGCTTCAAGGGCGGGCGGTCGATGCCTTGAGACCGGCGCTGAACGCCACAACGATCATTGTCACCCCGGACCAGGCCCGCAACGCGGGCCGCCGATCCGGGGTCCAGGCTAGTCCATACCGCGCGCAACGTCCGACCCTGGACCCCGGCTCTGCGCTGACGCTCCGGCCGGGGTGACAAACCGAAACACCTGCGCGCAATTCCATCCCTGTCGCCCCGGACCAGGCCCGCAACGCGGGCCGCCGATCCGGGGTCCAGGCTAGTCCATACCGCGCGCAACGTCCGACCCTGGACCCCGGCTCTGCGCTGACGCTCCGGCCGGGGTGACAAACCGAAATAACTGCGCGCAATTCCATCCCTGTCACCCCGGACCAGGCCCGCAACGCGGGCCGCCGATCCGGGGTCCAGGCTGGCCAATACCGCGCGCAACGTTCGACCCTGGACCCCGGCTCTCCGCTGCGCTCCGGCCGGGGTGACACTGTTATTGATCGCAATCTCGATTGCCCGCCCCGCCCCGCCCGCCTAGATTGCGCGCGGAGGGGAACCGAGGTGCCCGAGATCGAATTATCCGCGCTGGCCGCGCGCCTGCCGAAGGGCAAGCGTTTGATGGGGCTGGATGTGGGCACGCGCACGATCGGGATCGCGATCGCCGATCCGACGCTCTCCGTCGCCTCGCCGGTCGAAACCATCGCGCGCAAGAAATTCACCGTCGATGCGCAGCGAATCAAGGCACTCATCGCCGAACGCGAGGTCGCCGGCATCGTGCTCGGCCTGCCGATCAACATGGACGGCTCGGAAGGTCCGCGCTGCCAGTCGGTGCGCCAGTTCGCGCGCAATCTGGATCAGCTGCTCGGCGTCGACTACACATTCTGGGACGAGCGCCTGTCGACCGCAGCCGTGCAGCGCATGCTGACCGACGAAGCCGATCTGTCGCGGGCCCGGCGCGGTGAACTGGTCGATAAAATGGCCGCCGCCTACATTTTACAGGGCGCGCTCGAAGCGGTGCGGACGCGGCGGTCATGATTTCGGTGCTGGTCTCGCTGCTGCCGGTGTTCGCGCTGGTCGGGCTGGGCTACGCCGCGTGGCGCGCGGACGTGGTCGACGACGGGTTCCTGCGCCCGGCCGACAATCTCACCGCCTATGTCCTGTTTCCGTGCCTGGCGCTGCACAGCCTGGCGCAATCCAACCCGGTCGACGTGCCGGTGCAGAATCTGGTCGGCGTGCCGATTCTGGCGGTCGTGTTCATGGCCGGCCTGGCCTGGCTGCTGCGGCGGCGCGCCGGCGGCAAGGGTCCGTCGGTCGCGGCGTATCTGCACGGCAGTCTGCGCGGCAGCCTGTATGTCGGTGCCGGCGCCGTGTTCGCGCTGTACGGCGAGGAAGGCCTGCCGGCCGCGATGATCGTGGCCGCCGCGTTCGAGTTGGCGGCCAACCTGTTCGGCGTGATCGCGCTGCTGGTTTACGCCAAGTCGGGCAGCAAGGCGGTCGCACTGGCGGTGCCGCTGGTGATCGTCAACCCGCTGGTCTGCGCCGTCGCGCTCGGCGTGGCGCTCAATCTGACCGGGCTCAGCCTGCCGTCGATCCTGGCGCCGGTATTCGAAATGCTCGGTCGAGCGGCGATTCCAGTCGGCCTCATCATCGTCGGCACAAGGTTCGACGTAGCGGCCGCGCGCAAGAATGCGACGCCGATCGCGATCGCCAGCGTGCTCAAGCTGCTGGCGCTCCCGCTGCTCGTCATGGCCGGACTGCAGAACCTCGAAATCGAGCCGCAGACCGCCGCCATCGCGATCGCCTTCGCCGCCGCGCCGGCGAGCGCCTCGTCGTACATGCTCATGCGCCAGACCGGCGGCGATCATCGGCTGATGTCGGGCTTGCTGGCGATCCAGACCATGCTGGCGGTGATCAGCTTGCCGGTGTGGCTGTATCTCGCCGGCGCTGGCGGCTGAATGTCGCAGCGCCGGCGCTTGCCTCGAAGACCGGGCGCGCTATGCTCGATTTCGACGCGGACGACCGCGTCTTGCAAATGCTCCCGGCCGGGACGACCCTGCCACCGATCAGGAGGTTTGCCATGGCTTGGGTCATTCTATTTTGTGCCGGGTTGTTCGAAGTCGGCTGGGCCGTCGGCCTGAAATACACCGACGGATTTTCCCGCCCGATCCCCACGATCCTCACCGTCGTCAGCATGATCGTCAGCCTCGGCCTGCTCGGCCTCGCGCTGAAGACGCTGCCGCTCGGCACCGCCTACGCGATCTGGACCGGCGTCGGCACGATCGGCACGGCGCTGCTCGGGATTTTCCTGTTCGGCGAATCGGCCGCGGCGCTGCGCATTTTGTGCATCGCGCTGATCGTGGCCGGCATCGTCGGGCTCAAGCTGGCGACGCCGGCATAACGGCACAGGTGAAGTTGTCGACCAGCCTGGACCCCGGATCGGCGCCCCGCTCCGCGTGGCTTGTCCGGGGTGACACGAATGGAAATCCGGCACGCGAGCATTTTCGATTTGTCACCCCGGCCGAAGCGCAGCGAAGAGCCGGGGTCCAGGATCGTTCGTCGCGCGCGGTACTTCCGACCCTGGGCCACCGAACGGCGCCCCGCAATCGCCGCGCTGATCCGGGGCGGCGACAAAAACTAGCGCCGCGCCTGCGCCTTCAGGAACGCCCAGGCGACTTCCGTGCCGTCGATGTCGCGCGAGACCTTGCCGACCATGAACTGCGGCAGGTACTGCGCGCGGCCCGGCCAAGTATGGCCGCCGCCGTCGATGCGGTAGAGCACCACCGGCGCGCGGCAGCCGGTCCATTCGAGACGCACGACGCGCGTCTGATCGGCCGGATCGACGTCGGGCAGATCGGTGGTCGACGGCTGCGCCGTGCAGCCGTTGCGCCGCGCGAACAGCGCCATCGTCGCATCGGTCGAGATGACCGCGCCGAGCGTGCGTCTGCCGAACCTCACCTGGCCGCCGTCATAGGGCACCAGCGGATCGGCCGTGCCGTTCATCATCAGCACGCCGACCGCCACCGCCGCCCGGCAAAGCGGCGGCACGGGCTCCGGCAGGTTGGCGGTGAAAGCGGCGACCGCCCTGAACCTGTCGGGGGCTTCGCAGGCCAGGCGCAGCGTCATCATGCCGCCGTTCGAAATGCCGATCGCGTAGATGCGCGTGTAATCGACGGTCGCGTGCTGCCGGTCGACGACGTCGACAAGCGTCTTGATGAATTTCACGTCGTCGATGTTTTCGCGGTGCGCGCGATCGCGCGTCGTCAGGCGACCGTCGTTCCAGTGTTTCTCCACGCCTTGCGGGTAGACGACGATCACCCCGTCGCGCCGCGCGATTTCGTCGAACGGCAGGAAGCGGCGGATCTGCTGAGCGTTTCCACCGCCGCCATGCAGCACGACCAACAGCGGCGCCGCCCTCTGCCGGCCACGCAGCCGATCCGGCATGAAGACGAAATATTCGCGCAGGATGTTGCCGACATGGATCATCTGCGCCGTTTCCGCCCGCGCGGGCGGCGACGCGGCAAGCATCGCGCAAGCGGCCACTCCGATCGCCGCGCGCCACGCGTAGTTAAGATATCGCCGATCCATGCAGACCTCCCGATCCCTTCCTTAGAGTACGCTAAGGTCGGACCGTTCGTGCCCCGCTTGCTCCAGGGCGGCGGGCTCCTTTATAAGGCGCGGCCGGGCCGGCTTAAGGCCCGGACTGACGAGGACCGGATGACAAAGGGACCGCTCGACGGGCTACGCATATTCGACATGACCCGCATCCTGGCCGGGCCGACGGCGACCCAGGTACTGGGCGACCTCGGCGCGGACATTATTAAAGTTGAACGGCCGGGTACCGGCGACGATACGCGCGGCTGGGGGCCGCCGAACCTCAAGGACGCCGCCGGCAACGACACCGGCGAGAGCGTCTATTTCAACGCCGCCAACCGCAACAAGCGCTCGATCACGATCAATTTCGCCAGTCCGGACGGCGTCGCGCTTGCCAAGCGGCTGATCGCGAAATGCGACGTGCTGTTCGAAAACTACAAGGTCGGCGACCTGCAGAAATACGGGCTCGGCTACGACCAGCTCAAAGCCGAGTTTCCGAGACTGATCTACTGTTCCTTGACCGGTTTCGGGCAGACCGGCCCCTACGCGCCGCGCGCCGGCTTCGATTTGGTGGTGCAGGGCCAGGGCGGCGTGATGTCGATCACCGGCGACGCCGGCGGCCGGCCGGCCAAGGTCGGCGTCGGCATCGCCGACATCATGACCGGGATGTACTGCAACATCGCGATCCTGGCGGCGCTTCGCCACCGCGACCGGACCGGCGAAGGCCAGCACATCGATCTCGCGCTGCTCGACACCACGGTCTCGTGGCTGGTCAACGAGGGCATGAACTATTTGCACACCGGCGGCATCCCGAAAGCCATGGGCACCGCGCACGCGACCATCGTGCCGTATCAGGCGTTCCAGACTTCGGACGGGTATTTCATCCTGGCCGTCGGCAATGACGGGCAATTCAAGAAGTTCGCCGATTTCGTAGGCCACCCGGAATGGGCCGCCGACGCGCGCTTCAAGACCAACGCCGCGCGCTGCAAGCACCGCGACGAAATCGTCCCCGCGGTCGAGGCGCAGACGCGTCGCAAACCGACCGATTTCTGGCTCGACGCGCTGCCGCCGCTCGGCATCCCGTGCGGGCCGGTCAACACCATCGATAAGGTGTTCGCCGATCCGCAGGTGCAGCATCGCGGCATGCGCATCGAAATCGAGCATCCGGCGGCCGGCACCAAGGTGCCGTATATCGGCAGCCCAATAAAAATGTCGAAGACGCCGGTCAGCTACCGCCGCGCGGCGCCGCGCATGGGCGAGCACAACGACGAGGTGCTGGCCGAATTGCTCGGCCTGTCGGCCGGCGAGATCGGGGCGTTGCGCGGCAAGGGCGCCATCTAGGACGATGTATGTGCCCGAACCCGGCGTCCCCGGCATCAGCCGCACGGCGCTGGTGGTCAACGCATATTGCGCGTTCGCGGCGCGCCACCCGGAATTGAAGCGCGCTTTCTTCGACCCGATGGCGGAAATCGTGTTCGCCCGCGCCGGGCAAGACGGCGCCGCCATCCTCGACCGCCTGCGCAACTGGGCCGACGTGGTGAAATTCATCGCCGCGCAGCCGGGCGGCGACATCGACATCGTGGCGCGCGTGGTCTGGCGCAAGATGTGGATCGAGCGCCAGATGCGCGCGGCGTTGGATCTGGGGGCGCGCCAGGCCGTGATCCTCGGCGGCGGCTTCGATACCATCGGGCTTCGGCTGGCGAATGCGTATCCGCGCATCCCGATCTTCGAGATCGATCAGCCGAACACGCAATCGGTCAAGCGGCCGATCGTCGAAAGCGCCTTCGGCATGCCGGGCAATTTCATGTTCGTGCCGGTCGATTTCGCGCGCGAGCAATTGCCGGAACGGCTGCTCGCCACCTCCTACGATCCGGCGGCGCGCGGCGTGTTCCTGGCCGAAGTCGTGCTCGAATACGTGCCGCCCGCCGACGTCGACAGGATATTCGCCTTCATCCGCGCGCGGAGCGACCCGAAGACGCGCCTGATCTTCACATTTTTGCCGCCGGAAGCGCTCAAAGCCGGCATGGGCGCCGCGATCAATGCGTCCGTCCGACAGGCCGACGAGCCGTTCCGCTTCACGCTCGAGCCGGCACAGCTCGACAAATTCCTCGGCGCGCGCGGTTTTCGGAAGCTGGCCGTGACCACGCTGCCGGCGATCCGCGACACCTATCGCATCGAGCACAGCCTGCCGCAGGACACGCTGCCGGCAATCGGGCCGTCGCTGTTCCGTTATGTCGTCGCCGAGACGCTCTAGCGCGCGGAATTATTATGCGCCGCGTCCGATGCCGACCCGCGCCGAACCATGGCAAGCCAGTTCAACCGGCGAATGCCCGCGCTATTCCGGCTTTGCGGGTTTGCGCTTCGAGTCGGTGTCGCTGTCGCTCGATGTCGTAACGGTGCGGCCGGAGCTGCGCACGCCGACTTTGTAGACGCGAATCGGTTCGGCGATGTTCTTGACCGTCTTCGAGCCGAGATCCTCGAAGGCGAGGTCGATCAGCTTGTTCTTGACCTGATCGTAGACCGAGCCGGCGATCGCGATGCCGCCGGCCTCGGCGATCGATTCCAGGCGCGCGGCGATATTGACGCCGTCGCCCATCAGATCGTCGCCCTCGGCGATCACGTCGCCCAGATTGATGCCCATGCGGAAGATCAACGCCAAGGTCGGCGGGCGGCCGATATTGCGCCCCGGCATGGCGTTCTGGATTTCCACCGCGCAGCGCACCGCGTCGACCACGCTGGCGAACTCGACCATGATGCCGTCGCCGATCAACTTGAAAATGCGCCCGCCGTGCTCATCGACCTTGGGATCGAACAGTTCGCGCCGGCACAGTCGCAGCGTATTCAGCGTGCCGGTTTCGTCGGCGCCCATGAGCTTGCTGTAACCCACCACGTCGGCGGCCAGGATCGCCGCAAGCTTGCGCCGGGTGACGCGCCCGTCGGCGCCGCTCGCGCGCCGTTCGCCGGCGGCCGGCGGCTGCTTTTGCAGCAGGCTGATGAGCAGGTAGGGCGTCGTTTTATACTTGCCGAACATGAGCGGGTCGTCGGCGCCCAAGGTCGCGTTCTGCACCTTGGTCCAGACCCCGTCCTTCTTGACGAAGGTGCCGTAGGTCGAACTCAAGTCGACGACGCGATAGCGCCCGTCGCCCACCACGGTGATCTCGGCGTGTGCGCGGGAAACCGAATTGTCGGGCAGGACAATGTTCGAACTGTTGCTGCGACCGATCGTGTAAACGCTCATCCAGACGACCCCGGCACCGGCAACGCGCCGGCGCATTGCTGCTCCCCGTTGATGCAGCGACGTAATTCCACTCGACCATATGGATTCTAAGGCCGCGCACCATCAGCGTCAAATCACCGCGACGTGCGCCGGCGCGCGCGTGTCGATTTGACCCGGACGGCGCCGGCTCCGTATAGTCAAGCATCGGGGTCGCGCGTCGCATACGACCGACCGGCCCGCCGCCCTTCCCGCCCCAGTACGGCTCCATGAACCAACGCGCCGCATCGCCTTCGCCCTATCGGACCGGCCTCGGCGGGATCTATCTGCTGTTGATCGCGGTCATGCTGTTCGTGACCATGGACACGCTGGTCAAGTACATGGTGCAGACCTACCCGGTGACCCAGGTGGTCTGGGCGCGGTTCTTCTTCAATTTCGCGCTGCTGTTGCCGTTCTTCCTGCTGAAAGTGAACCGTAGCAAGATCAAGACGCGCAAGCCGGCGCTTCAGCTCGGCCGCTCGATCATGCTGTTCATGACGACGCTGCTGTTCTTCACCGCATTGACCAAGATGCCGCTGGCCGACGCCACGGCGGCGTTCTTCGCCTCGCCGCTGATCGTGACCATCCTGTCCGTGGTGCTGCTCGGCGAGAAAGTCGGCATCCGACGCTCGATCGGCGTCGCGGTCGGCTTCGTGGGCGTGCTGGTGATCCTGCGGCCGGGCTTCGGCGAACTGTCGTGGTTCGCGCTGCTGCCGCTGGCCGGCGCCGCGATCTACGCGTTCTACCAGATCGCGACGCGCCAGCTCAGCATCCACGACAGCGCGATGACGACGTTTTTCTACACGCCGTTGCTGGGCGCCATCGTATTCAGCATCGCCGTGCCGTTCGACTGGAAGAGCCCGGACGCGCTCGGCTGGTTCATGATGGTCGCGTGCGGCGCGCTGGGCGGCACCGGGCACTACATTCTGATCAAGGCGTTCGAACGCACCGAAGCGTCGCTGCTGGCGCAATATTACTACACCAATCTGATCTGGGCCACGCTGTCGGGCTGGCTCGTGTTCAACCAGTTGCCGGATATCTACACGATTGCCGGCGCGATCCTGGTCGTGCTCAGCGGCATCTATATTCTGCATCGCGAACGGCTGAGCTCGCGCGAACGCCTGGCCGCCGCCGCGACCATCGAGCCGATTTGAGCCGCACCGCATTTGTACGCCGCTGTCCGGCGCGCGCTGGCCTGCCATGCAGCACGCGGCATTGTGACCGGTCCACGCGCGCCCTTAGATTGCCCCGGCTTCGCGCCCACCCCGCCACGCTTCCCCGTTTTCCCCAGTACCGTTCATGGCCGCCGCCCTGCATTCGCATTCCGACCGGCAAACCGGCATCCTTTTGATGATGGCGGCGACGGTGTGTCTCGCCGTCATGGAGGCGGTCGCCAAGCACCTGACCGACACGCTGCCGTTCGCGTACATCGCCTGGGGCCGCTATCTGTTTCACGTGGTGGCGACATTGCCGTTTTTCCTGCTGCCGCGCACATGGCCGCTGATGCGTACCAAGCGCCCGGGCCTGCATATGTTTCGCGGCGTCATGGTGTTCGTCGGCACGATGCTGTTCTTCTACGCGATCCGCACCATGCCGTTGCCGGAAGCGACCGCGCTCGTGTTCGCCACGCCGCTGTTCGTGGCGGCGATCGCGGCAATGCTGCTGAGCGAGCGACTCGGCGCGATCCACTGGGTCATCATGGGCTTCGGCTTCGCCGGCGTGGTGGTGATCATCCGGCCCGGCCCGGGCTTCAACGACTGGGTTGCCCTGCTGCCGGTCGCCACGTCGATCTGCTACGCATTCTACCAAATCGCGACGCGCATCGCCGGCATGACCGATCATTTCATGACGGTGTTCTTCTATACCGCCATGGGCGGCTTCATCTGCTCGTCGGCAATGGTGCCGTTCTATTGGGCCGAGCCGACCTGGGGCGAATGGGGCTGGCTCGCGGTGTCCGGCACGTTTGCCTGCTTCGGACAGTATTTCCTGGTGCGCGCGTTCCACAAGGCCGAGGCGTCGATCGTGTCGCCGTTCATGTACACGCAGATCATTTGGACCACGATCCTGAGCGTGCTGATCTTCGGCGGCTTTCCGGATATTTACAGTATCGTCGGCATCCTGATGATCATCGGCAGCGGGATATTGATGTGGCACCGCGGGCGCGGGCCGAAACCGGCGCCGGCCGCGCCGATTCGGCCGAGTTCGCATGACTAGCGCCGCGACTCCGCGCCCGGCGGCCAGCGGCATCGCCTTGATGCTGCTGTCGATCTTTCTGTTTGCGGCGATGGAGTCGCAGATAAAAGCCATTTCCGAAACCTATCCGGTCCTGCTCGCGCTATGGGCGCGGTTCTTCTTTCATGCCGCCACGATCGCGCCGTACTATCTGACCCGGCGCGGCAGGCCGCAGATGCGCACCAAACGGCCGGTGTGGCAGATCGTGCGCGGCCTGTGCTGGGCGACCACCACGCTGCTGTTTCTGGCCAGTCTTGCTTTCCTGCCGCTGGCCGAGACGACCGCGCTGCTCTACCTCACACCGATGATTCTGGTGGCCCTGTCGGTGCCGTTGCTGGGCGAGAAAGTCGGCTGGCGGCGGTGGGCCGGCGTCGTCGCCGGATTCATCGGCATGCTGATCATCGTGCGCCCCGGTTTCGGCGTGACCAGCTGGGCGACGCTGCTGCCGATCGGGGCCGCGTTGACCTTCGCGCTGTACCAGATCGCGACCCGTAAGGTGTCCGGCCATGACGGGCCGATGACGACGATGTTCTATTCCGGCCTGATCGCGCTCGTCGCCTCGATCCCGCTGCTGATCATCGCCTGGCAGCCGATCGCAGTCGGCGATTGGTGGCGCTTTTTGTTCGTCGGCGTCATCGGCGCGGTCGGCCAGTTGACCATCATCGTGGCGCTGGGCCGCACCCAGGCGTCGATCCTGGCGCCGTTCACTTACACGCACATCATCTGGGCCGCCGTGTTCGGCGTGCTGCTGTTCGACCAATGGCCGGATCATTGGACCGCCATCGGCGCCGCCGTGATCACCGCCAGCGGGCTGTATATCTGGCACCGCGAGCGGATTCACGCGCGCGGCGCGTAACGCGCGTTGCGCCCACGCGCGGCCCAAGTTATACTGCCGCTTTAATGAATAGCAGCGCTCCCGCACCGCGTGTGGCCTTCCGGCATCGCCATCTCTTGGGCATCGAAGGGCTATCGGCGGACGAAATCAATCTGCTGCTCGATCTGTCCGAAACCTACGTCGAGATGAACCGCCTGCCCGAGAAAAAGGGCACGAAATTGCGCGGCCGGACGATCATCAACCTGTTCTTCGAGAACTCCACCCGCACGCTGACCTCGTTCGAGCTGGCCGGCAAGCGCCTGGGCGCCGACGTCATCAACATGGCGGTCGCAACCAGCTCGATCAAAAAGGGCGAGACGCTGCTCGATACCGCGATCACGCTGAACGCGATGCACCCGGACGCGATGGTGGTGCGGCACCCGGACAGCGGCGCGGTGAAACTGCTGTCGGAAAAGGTCAACGGCGCGGTCATCAATGCCGGCGACGGCTCGCATGAGCATCCGACCCAGGCGCTGCTCGACGCGGTGACGATCCGTCGCCGCAAGGGCCGGCTGCAGGGCCTGCTGGTGGCGATCTGCGGCGACATCCTGCACAGCCGCGTGGCGCGATCGAACATCTTCCTGCTGCAGACGATGGGCGCGCGCGTGCGCGTGGTCGGCCCGCCGACCCTCATGCCCGGCCAGATCGAGCGGCTCGGCGTCGAGGCGTTCCACGACATGCGCAAGGGCATCAAGGATTGCGACATCGTCATGATGCTGCGCCTGCAGACCGAGCGCATGCAGGGCAATTACGTCCCTTCCGTGCGCGAGTATTTCCATTATTTCGGGCTCGACTACGCAAAATTGGAGTCAGCCAAGCCCGACGCCATGATCATGCACCCGGGGCCGATGAACCGCGGCGTCGAGATCGACAGCGAAGTGGCCGACGATATCGGCCGCAGCGCAATTCAAGAACAAGTCGAGATGGGCGTCGCCGTGCGCATGGCCGTGCTCGACGTGCTGACCGGCAACATGGCGAACGCGTGAGGTTTTAGCCATGCCGCAGTCGCAAACCACCAAGCCGACGCCGACGGCCTACATCAACGCGCGCCTGATCGATCCGGCGAGCAACCTGGACGTCAAGGGCGCCCTGGTCACCGACGGCGCCAACATCGTCGATTTCGGGCCGCGCCTGTTCAACGACAGCCCGCCGCTCGGCATGGAGATCGTCGACTGCAAAGGCATGGTGCTCGCCCCCGGCCTGGTCGATATGCGGGTGCAGTTGCGCGAGCCGGGCCAGGAACACAAGGAAACCATCGCCTCGGCCAGCGCCGCCGCCTCCGCCGGCGGCGTGACCGCAATGGTCTGCCTGCCGAATACCGAACCGGTGATCGACGATGCCTCGGGCGTCGAATTCATCGCGCGCCGCGCGCGCGAGCTGCGGGCGACGAAAGTATTCTGTTATGCGGCGCTGACGCGCGGCGCCGAGGGCAAGGAGTTGACCGAGATCGGCTTGCTCGGCGAGACGGGCGCGGTCGGCTTCACCGACGGCACGCAGGCGATCGTCGATGCGCAGTTGATGCGCCGCGCCCTGACCTACGCCAAGACGTTCAATCATCTGATCATCCAGCACCCCGAGGAGCCGAGCCTGGCGCGCGGCGGCGTGATGAACCAGGGCGAGGCAGCGATGCGCCTGGGCCTGTCCGGCATTCCGCCCGCCGCCGAAGTGATCATGATCGAGCGCGATCTGCGCCTGGTCGAAATGACCGGCGGGCGCTATCACGCGGCGCATCTTTCGACCGGTGCCGCGGTCGAGGTGATCCGCGCCGCCAAGAAACGCGGGCTGCGCGTGACCTGCGATACGGCGCCGCATTACTTCACGCTCAACGAGCAAGCCATCGGCGATTACCGCACGTTCGCGAAAGTCTCGCCGCCGCTGCGCGCCGAACCCGACCGCATAGCGATCGAGGCGGCGGTCGCCGACGGCACGATCGACGCCGTCGCCAGCGACCATGCGCCGCACGACCAGGATTCCAAGCGCGTGCCGTTCGTGCATGCCGAGTTCGGCATCATCGGCCTGGAAACCTTGCTGCCGCTCTCGCTGGCGCTCGTCCACAAGCGCCGCATGAGCCTGCTCGATCTGCTGAAGCGCCTGACCTGCACGCCCGCCGACATTCTCGGTCTGCCGGTCGGCAAATTGAAAAAGGGCGGGCCGGCCGATCTGGTCGTGTTCGACCCCGACAAGCCGTGGCGCATCAGCAAGGATGCGATCTTGAGCAAGTCGAAAAACTCGCCGTTCGACGAGATGCCGGTACAGGGCCGGGTTTGGCGCACCGTGGTGGCCGGGCGGGCGCTGTTCGTGGATGGCGAATAGCGGCTCCGCCGTTCTTTCGTTGGTATCGCTTTTTTAGGTGTCACCCCGGCCGCAGCGCAGCGAAGAGCCGGGGTCCAGTCTTGGAGCGTTTGCCATGGACCCCGGATCGGCGCCCCGCAAGCGCGGGGCTTGTCCGGGGTGACATTGAAATCATTGCACCGACGCTTCGACAAGCGCCGCCGGCGCATTACAGTATGCCCATGTTCATGCCTGCCATCGATTGGGGAACGGCCTGGCCGCTGGTGTTGGCGGCGGTCGTGTTCGGCTATCTACTGGGCTCGATCCCGTTCGGCCTGATCCTCACCCGCATGGCGGGACTCGGCGATATCCGCAAGGTCGGCTCGGGCAATATCGGCGCCACCAATGTGCTGCGCACCGGCAACAAGGGCCTCGCGGCTTTGACCCTGGTGCTCGACGCGGCCAAGGGCGCCGCCGCGGTGCTGATCGCGCGCGCCTATCACAGCCCGGACCTGGCGGCGATCGCCGCGCTCGGCGCGCTGTTCGGTCATCTGTTCCCCGTGTGGCTCAAGTTCAACGGCGGCAAAGGCGTCGCAACCGCGCTCGGCATCCTGCTCGCCGCCGCGTGGCCGGTCGGCCTGGCGGCGTGCGCGACATGGCTGCTGACGGCGCTGGCGTTCCGGTTCTCGTCGCTGGCGGCGCTGATCGCCATGGCCATGGCGCCTGTGTATGCGTGGTTTCTGGATACGCCGCTGACCGCTTCGCTCGCGGCGCTCATCGCGGTGATCGTCTGGCTGACGCATCATGCCAACATCGCGCGACTGGTCGCCGGCCAGGAGCCGAAGATCGGCCGGACCAAGAACCCGCCCCATTGACGGCGCGCCCATTGACGACGTGCGGGTGCTCGGGCGAACTTGGCGCATGGACACTCGCGCAAAGGTAGCGTTGTCGCCGACAGAACGAATCAACTGGCTGCGTCTGATCCGCAGCGAGAATGTCGGGCCGATTACGTTCCGGCATCTGATCGCCCATTTCGGCAGCGCCGGCGACGCGATCGACGGCTTGCCGGAATTATCGCGGCGCGGCGGTCGCGCGAAGCCCGTGCGCGTGGCGGCGAAGGCCGAAGCCGAGGATGAAATCGCCCGACTGGAAAAGCTCGGCGGGCGATTCGTGGCGCTGGGCGAGCCGGATTATTCCGTGCCGCTGGCGACGACCGAGGACGCGCCGCCGATGCTGGCGGTGATTGGCGACGTTTCCTTGTTGCGGCGCGAGACGGTCGGCGTGGTCGGCGCGCGCAATGCTTCGACCAACGGTCGGCGCATCGCGCAGCAGATTGCGGGCGGCCTCGGCGCCACCGGCTTCGTCGTCGCATCCGGTTTCGCGCGCGGCATCGACGCGTCGGCGCACGGTGCCGCACTCGAAACCGGAACCGTCGCCGCGATTGCGGGCGGCGTCGACGTGGTATATCCGCGCGAGAACGAGATGCTGTATCGCGCGATCGCCGAGAAGGGCGCGCATATCTCCGAACAACCGCTCGGCACGCAGCCGACCGCGCGGCATTTTCCGCGGCGCAACCGGCTGATCTCGGGATTATCGCTCGGCGTTTTGGTGGTCGAAGCAGCGCAGCGCTCCGGTTCGCTGATCACCGCGCGATTCGCGCTCGAACAGGGGCGCGACGTTTTTGCCGTGCCGGGCTCGCCGCTCGATCCGCGCTGCCTCGGCAGCAACAATTTGATTCGCCAAGGAGCCGTTTTGACCGAATCGGCGGCGGATATCACGGAAGCATTAAGCGGCCAAATCGGTGCCGGATTACGGCATCCCGAGGATGATAATTTCCTAACGAAATCAATCGTTAAGAGCGACTCCGCAGGCCTCGAGGCGGCGCGCGCCAAGGTGCTCGAGGCGCTGGGGCCGGCGCCGACAAGTGTTGACGAAATCATCCGACAGTGCCAATTGTCTGCCCCCGTTGTGGCGGCCGCGCTCCTGGAATTGGAGCTTGCCGGCCGTCTTGAACGCCATCCCGGTCATCGGGTGGCGTTGATTTTTGACTGAGCGCGAACAAATACAACGAGTCGCAATCCCGAACGGGCTCGCGCCGTTCGTGCCATCGGAAACGGAGCACTATGGACGTCGTTGTCGTCGAATCTCCGGCGAAGGCCAAGACTATCAATAAGTATCTCGGCAGCAACTACACGGTGCTGGCGAGCTTCGGCCATGTCCGCGATTTGCCGAGCAAGGACGGCTCCGTGCGTCCCGACGAAGACTTCGCCATGAGCTGGGAAGTCGACATCAAGGCGAAGAAGCGCCTCGACGATATCGCCGCCGCGCTCAAGGGCGCCAAACATCTCTATCTCGCCACCGACCCGGATCGCGAAGGCGAGGCGATTTCGTGGCACGTCAAGCAATTGCTGGCCGACCGCAAGGTACTCAACGATATCGACGTCAAGCGCGTGGTGTTCAACGAGATCACCAAGGACGCGGTGACCGAGGCGATCCGAAATCCGCGCGAGTTGGACCAGTCGCTGATCGACGCGTATCTGGCGCGCCGCGCACTGGATTATTTGGTCGGCTTTACCCTCTCGCCGGTGCTGTGGCGCAAACTGCCGGGCAGCCGTTCGGCGGGTCGCGTGCAATCCGTCGCGCTGCGCCTGATCTGCGAACGCGAGACCGAGATCGAACTGTTCAGGCCGGAAGAATACTGGACCATCGACGTCGATTTCCTGACGCCGAAGAACGAAAAGCTGACCGCGCGGCTGACGCACGTGGGCGGCGAGCGCCTCGGCAAGATGTCGCTCGGCAACGAAAAAGCCGCGAGCGACGCAAAGGCGCTGCTCGAGAGCGGAAATTTCGCCGTCACCGAAGTCGAGCGCAAGCAGGTGCGCCGGCATCCCTACCCGCCGTTCACGACCTCGACCCTGCAACAGGAGGCCTCGCGCAAGCTCGGCTTCCGCGCCAGCCATACGATGCGCACGGCGCAGCAGCTTTATGAAGGCGTCACCATCGGCGGCGAAACCGTCGGCCTGATCACCTACATGCGCACCGACAGCACGAACCTGGCCAACGAGGCGATCAATTCGATCCGCAAGCTGATCGGCAGCCAGTACGGCGCGCCGTATCTGCCGGACGCGCCGCGCATCTACAAGACCAAGGCCAAGAACGCGCAGGAAGCGCACGAGGCCGTGCGGCCGACCGATATCTTCCGCAAGCCGAAGGATGTCGCCCAGTATCTCGATACCGATCAGGCGAAACTGTACGAACTGATCTGGAAACGCACGGTTGCCTGCGAAATGGAAAGCGCGGTGCTCGACCAAGTCACCGTCACCATCGACGACCATGCAGGCAAGACGTCGCTGCGCGCGACCGGCTCAGTGATCAATTTCGACGGGTTCCTGACGCTCTATTCCGAAGACCGCGACGATCCCACGGAGGACGAGGATCCCGAAGGCCGCCGGCTGCCCAACGTCAACAAGGGCGACCCGATGGACCGGCAGGATATCAGGCCGGAGCAGCATTTCACCCAGCCGCCGCCGCGCTACACCGAAGCCAGCCTGGTGCGCAAACTGGAGGAGCTCGGCATCGGGCGCCCATCGACCTACGCGTCGATCATCCAGGTGCTGCAGGACCGCAAGTACGTGACGCTCGATAAGCGTCGTTTTCTGCCCGAGGATCGCGGCCGCATCGTCACCACCTTCCTAACCAATTTCTTCCGCCGTTACGTCGAGTACGATTTCACCGCCAAGCTGGAAGACCAGCTCGACGATATTTCCGGCGGCCGGATCGACTGGAAACAGGTGCTGCGCGATTTCTGGACCGCGTTCAGCGAAGCGGTCGCGAGCACCAAGGAACTCACCATCACGCAGGTGATCGATGCGCTCGACGAGGCGCTCGGCCCGCACTTCTTCGTGCCCGCGTCCGACGGCAGCGGCACCGATCCGCGCCTGTGCCAAACCTGCGGCAACGGGCGGCTGGGCATCAAACTGGGCAAGTTCGGCGCCTTCATCGGCTGCTCGAACTATCCGGATTGCCGCTACACGCGTCCCCTGCAGGTGGCCAACGGCAACGACGACGGGCGCGCTGCGATCGGCAGCGACGGCAAGGAACTCGGCATCGATCCCGCTTCGCAGCACAAGGTGCTGCTCAAGGTCGGTCCCTACGGCCCGTATGTGCAGCTCGGCGACGGCGACCTGGACAAGAAAGAGAAGCCCAAGCGCGTGGCGATCCCCAAGGGCGTCAACGTCGCCGCGGTGGACCTGGAACTGGCGCTCAAGCTGCTCGCCTTGCCCCGCCACATCTGCACGCACCCCGAGTCAGGCAAGCCGATCACCGCCGGCATCGGCCGCTTCGGACCGTATATAAAGCACGAGACGACCTATAAATCGCTCAAGACCGCCGAAGAGATGTTCACCATCGGCTGCAACTACGCGGTCGAACTGCTGTCCCAGGTCAAGCCCAAGGCGCCGGCGTTGCGCGATATGGGCGCCCATCCGGCCGACAGCAAGCCGGTCACCGTGCACGAAGGCCGCTACGGGCCGTATCTCAAGCACGGCCGCACAAATGCCTCCGTGCCCAAGGGCATCGCGGTCGAGGATCTGACCCTGGAGCAGGCCATCACCCTGCTGGTGGCGCGCGGCGGTAAGCCTGTCAAAGCCGCCAAGCCGGCCAAAGCACCCAAGGAACCCAAGGCCGCCAAACCGGCCGCGCCGGCCAAGCCGAAGCCACCCAAGGCCCCAAAGGCCAAGGCCCCGAAGGCCAAGGCCAAAGAGCCGGTCGAGAGCTGAACGGCGAGATAATCCGGTGGCCAATCCCAAAAAGCCGGCGCCGTTTCCGACCAAGGACCAGATCGTCGAGTTCATTCGCGGCAGTACGGGCCCGGTCGGCAAGCGGGAGATCGCGCGCGCCTTCCATATCAAGGGCGACGACCGCGTGCCGCTCAAGCGCATCCTGAAGGAAATCAAGGCCGAGGGGCTGTTCGAGCCGGTCGCCCAGCGCCGCCTGGCGCGGCCCGACGCGCTGCCGGAGTATGTCGTGCTGGAAATCACCGGCACGACGACCGACGGTGACGTCACCGCCCGACCGGTGGTCTGGGAACGCGCCGCGCCGCCGCCGCAGATCTTCGTGCTCGCCGACGACCGCGACGCGCCCGGGATCGGCGACCGCATTCTCGGCCGCATCGCCAAGGCGCCGGACGGCAATTTCGAAGCGCGTATCGTCCGCCGCATTGCCGCCACGCCGGATCGCATGGTCGGCGTCTACGAGACGACGCCGAAAGGCGGCGTGCTGAATCCGACCAATCGCAAGCAGCGCGAGGATGTGTTCATCCATCCCGGCGATGCCGACGGCGCCGAAAACGGCGAACTGGTCATGGTCGAGCTGCTGCCGGGCCGGCCGATGGGCCCGCGCCGCGCGCGCGTGATCCGCAAATTCGGCGATGCCGGCCGCCCGGGCATGGTCAGCCTGATCGCGATCCACAGCCAGGGCATCCCGACCGAATTTTCCCGCGAGGCCGCGGCGCAGGCCGAGGCCGCGCTGCCGGTCACGCCGGCCGGGCGCGTCGATCTGCGGCAGGTCCCGCTGATCACCATCGACGGCGCCGACGCGCGCGACTTCGACGACGCCGTGCACGCCGAATTCGACGCCGATCCGAACAATCCGGGCGGCTGGAAATTGCTGGTCGCGATCGCCGACGTGGCGCATTACGTGCGCCCGAACGATGCGCTCGACCGGGCCGCGTATGAGCGCGGCAACTCGGTCTATTTCCCCGACCGCGTGGTGCCGATGCTGCCGGAAGCGCTCTCGAACGGACTTTGCTCGCTCAAGCCGCTGGAAGACCGCGCGTGCCTCGCGGCGCATATCTGGATCGACCGGAACGGCAATATCCGCCGCCACCGTTTCGAACGCGCGATCATGCGTTCGGCCGCGCGGCTGACCTACGATCAGGTCCAGGCCGCGGTCGACGGACAGCCGGACGAAACGACGACGCCGCTGCTGGAAAAAGTGCTGGCGCCGCTGTACGGCGCCTACGCCGTGCTGGCCGAAGCGCGCGTGGCGCGCCAGGCGCTCGAGATCGACCTGCCCGAGCGCAAGGTCGAGCTCGGGCCGGACGGACGTGTGCAGCGCATCGCGCCGATCGTGCGCCACGACAGCCACAAACTGATCGAGGAATTCATGATCGCGGCCAATGTCGCCGCGGCCGAAACTTTGGAGAAGCGCCGCCAACCGTGTATGTACCGGGTGCACGACGTGCCCGACGCGGCCAAGCTCGAAGCCGTGCGCGAATTCCTGGGCGAGCTGGGCTATCACCTGCCGCGCGGGCAAACCATTCTGCCCAAGAATTTCAACTTCGTGCTGAAGAAGTCCGCCGGCACGCCCGAAGGCCGCATGATCCACGAACTGATCCTGCGCACGCAGAACCAAGCCGTGTACAGCCCGAACAATCTCGGCCATTTCGGCCTGGCGCTGAAGCGCTACGCGCACTTCACCTCGCCGATCCGGCGCTATTCGGATTTGCTGGTGCATCGCGCCCTGCTCGGCCCGGCCGATCCGGACGGCATCGGGCCCGGCACCGCCGGCGATTTCGTCGCCGTCGGCGAGCATATTTCCAAGACCGAACGGCGCGCCATGGCGGCCGAGCGCGAATCGATCGATCGCTATACGACGGCCTTCATGCTCGACCGCGTCGGCGCTCAGTTCACCGGGACGGTCAGCAGCGTCACGCGTTTTGGGCTGTTCATCCGCCTGGACGAGATCGGCGCCGACGGCTTGCTGCCGATCCGCGACCTGCCCGGCGATTACTACATTCACGACGAATCGCGCCATGCGCTGATCGGCCGCTCGACGCGCCGCACGTTCCGTCTCGGTCAGCTGCTGCAGGTTAAATTGGTCGACGCAAAACCACTGACCGGCAGCCTATCGTTCGTGCTCGCCGACGAAGCGTGGGACGAACACACCGGCAAACCGCCGCGCCAGGACCGTCGCACGCACATCAAGGCGATGAATTTGCGCCGCAAGCACCGGCATCGGCGGTAAGGCACGCGGATTCATCGTGCCGGTTGCCCATCCTTCGATACGCGCGCAAGGACGCGCTACTCAGCGACTGTGTTGTTGGTCAAGCGTTTTGCCAAGGGATTTTATCTCTGAGGATGGCGTTGAGTATGGTGAGTAGCTTGTGCATGGCGGCGACGAGGGCGACCTTTGGCGGTT
>JBFWYO010000064.1:0-30010 GCA_050186335.1 Alphaproteobacteria bacterium
CAGCTTGAGCAGATAGTAAATCCCGGCGCCGAACACGAAGGCGTAGACGACGACAAAGAGGATCAAGGACGTGCCGACGGTCGCGGCGGGGATCGGCGAGACGGCGTCCCGCGTGCGCAGCAGGCCGTAGACTACCCAGGGCTGCCGGCCTACTTCGGTGGTGATCCAGCCGGCCAGGATGGCGACCAGACCGATCGGGCCGGACAGCACGCAGAGCCTGTGAAACAGACGGCCGTCGTACAGGCGCTTGCGCCAGCGCAACCACAAGCTCAGCGCGCCCACCAGCATCATGAACAGCCCGCTCGCCACCATAATGCGGAACGACCAAAATACGATCGCCGGATTCGGCCGGTCTTCCTTGGCCCACGATTTCAGGCCCTTGATTTCGCCGTCCCATTCATGCGTGAGGATCAGCGAGCCGAGCTTGGGGATTTCGATCGCCCAGCGCGTTTCTTCGCGCTTCATGTCGGGCCAGCCGAACAGGATCAGCGGCGCGCCTTTTTGCGTTTCCCAATGGCCTTCCATCGCGGCGACTTTGGCCGGCTGATATTTGAGCGTGTTCAGCCCGTGCAGATCGCCGGCGACGATTTGGATCGGCGCCACCAACGCCGCCATCCACATCGCCATCGAGAACATGATGCGCGCCGGCTCGTCGCGGCGATCGCGCAACAGATGCCAGGCGCCGACCGCGCCGACGATGAACGCCGTGGTCAGGTATGCGGCCAGCACCATGTGCGCGAGCCGGTAGGGGAATGACGGGTTGAACACGATCTCGAACCAGTCGACCGGCACGAAGCGGCCGTCGACCATGGCGTGGCCCTGGGGCGTGTGCATCCAACTGTTCGCGGAGAGGATCCAGAAGGCGGATATCAAGGTGCCGACGGCGACCATGCAGGTAGCGAAGAAATGCAGCCTCTTGCCGACGCGATTCCAGCCGAACAGCATGATGCCGAGAAAGCCGGCTTCGAGGAAAAACGCCGTCAGCACTTCGTACGACAACAGCGGGCCGAGCACCGGCCCGGCGATATCGGACAGGCGGCTCCAGTTGGTGCCGAACTGGTAGCTCATTACCACGCCCGAGACGACCCCCATGCCGAAGGTGAGCGCGAAGATCTTCGACCAGTAGCGCGCGAGATTGCGGAACGGCGCACGCCCGGTCAGCAGCCACAAACCTTCAAGCACGGCGAGATAGCTCGCCAGCCCGATGGTGAAGGCGGGAAACATGATATGAAACGCGATCGTGAACGCGAACTGGATGCGCGCCAACTCGACAGCTTCGAGCCCGAACATGCTAGGCCTTCCGTAGCGAACGCCGTGTCCTGATACCGCTTAACGTTTTAAGCGCAGGCGAGTCATAAAACGCCGATCGTATTGCCGCCGCGCTGCTTTGGCGCACCTCACACAAACACGGTCATTCCGAGCGAGCGGCGAAGCCGCGACGAGGAATCCGGCATCAAATGCCGACCGCGGCTAGAGTCCTCATCGCAACGGGGCTCCTCGGAACGACGCGTCTATAAATTCCGCCTACGGCATGAACACCGTCGAGCCCGTCGTCTTGCGGCCTTCGAGATCGCGGTGCGCTTGCGGCGCATCCTTCAGCGCATAGCGCTGATTGACGCGGATCTTGACCTTGCCGCTTTTCACCGCGTTGAACAGGCGGCCGGACGACAATTCGAGATCGGCGCGGCTGGCGACATACGTGCCGAGCGCCGCGCGCGTGTAGAACAGGCCTTTCGGCGCGAGGATCGCCGGATCGAACGGCGGCACGGGACCCGAGGCATTGCCGAAGCTGACGAAATAGCCGCGCGGGGCGAGGCATTCCATGGTGCCCTGGAACGTGTCCTTGCCGATCGAATCGTACGCCACGGGCACGCCCTTGCCCTTGGTGATCTGTTTCACGCGGTCGACGAAATTCTCGCGCGTGTAGACGATCGGATATTTGCAGCCGTGCGCCTTGGCCAGCTTGGCCTTCTCGTCGTTGCCGACCGTGCCGATCACGGTGACGCCGAGCGCCTTGGCCCACTGGCATAAGATCAGGCCCACGCCGCCGGCGGCCGCGTGCACCAGAATCGTGTCGCCCTTTTTGACCTTGTAGGTCCGATGCAGCAGGTATTCGGCGGTCATGCCTTTCAGCATCATGGCCGCCGCGGTTTCGTCCTTGATGCCGGAAGGTATCTTGACCAGCTTGTCGGCGCCGATCAGCCGGTGGGTCGAGTAGCCGCCGATGGCGCCGAAGCCGTAGGCGACCCGGTCGCCGACCTTGAAGCCTTTGACGCCCTTGCCGATCGCCTCGACGATGCCGGCCGCTTCGAGGCCGATCTGCGACGGCAGCGGCATCTTGTAGAGACCGGAGCGGTGGTAGGTATCGATATAGTTCAGGCCGATCGCGGTCTGGCGCAGGCGCACCTGCCCGTCGCCCGGCGCACCGACCTCGGCCTCGACCCATTTCAGCACGTCCGGGCTGCCCGGTTGCTCGAATATGAAGCGATGGGCGCGCACGGTTTGCGGTGCCGATTTCTTGCTCATGGTCGTCCCTCCGACATGCTGTTTCAGGAATTCGCTGCTGCGTCGATCGGCCAGATCGGCCGCCGCCATGTCGTAATGCTGGCCGCCTTTGCGCGCGAAAGCATGACCGGCGCCGACGTAATCATGGATTGTTATTTCGGGATGCGCATCGAGCGCCGCGTGGATCTGCGATTGCGCGTAGGGCGGACACCACGCATCGAGCGTCGGCACGTGAAGCATCAGCGGTTTGGCGATCTGGCCGGCTTCGCCGAGCGCCTTTTCGATGCCGACGCCGTAATAGGACACGCAGGCGTCCGCATCGGTGCGCGTGGCGGCGAGATAGGCCAGCTTGCCGCCCAGGCAGTAGCCGAGCACCGCAACCTTGCCGGTGCAGCGTTTGTCCACGCGCAGTGCGGCGACGGTGGCGGCGACATCGTCGGCGCCGCGGTCCTCGTCGAATTTGGCATACAGCGCCAGCGCCTGCGTGCGCTCGGCTTCGCCGCCGTCGTTGAATTCGACGCCCGGCTGCTGGCGCCAGAACATATCCGGACAGTACACCAAATAGCCTTGCGCGGCGAAATCGTCGGCGATCGCGCGCATGGATTTGTTGACGCCGAAAATCTCCTGCAGCAGCACCAGGCCGGGATGACGGCCGGGCTTCCGGGGTGCGGCGACATAAGCGGCGAAACTGCCGCCGTCGCGGGCATTGATCTTGGTCTTGGCCATGCGTATCGGACGCTCCCTGGTTCGGTGGATTGCGGTGCGACTCTGGTCGGCTACAAAAAGGCGGGTTGGGCCGGCTGCCAGCCTTCCAGCTCGAGCAGAAATTTTTTCGTCGTCAGGCCGCCGCGGCCGGAATAGCCGCCCAGTTCGCCGTGGGCGGCGATGATGCGATGACACGGGATGATGATCGGGATCGGATTCCTGCCGCACGCGCCGCCGATCGCGCGCGCTGAGCCGGCGAGCTGCTTGGCCACATCGCCATAGGTGCGCGTGCCGCCGGGCGGGATCGCCAGCATGGCGCGCCAGACGGCCTGTTCGAACTCGGTGCCGGCGGGCGCGAGTGCGACGTCAAAATGTTTCAGGTTGCAGAAGAAATACGCATCGAGCTGCTGCGCGACGGTGAGCAGGAACGGCGTCGATCGTTCGTCGTCGGGCTCGACCGTGCGGCCGAAATCGATCGCGGTCAGCTTGCCGTCGTACTCGCGCAGGGTCAGCGCGCCGAGCGGCGAATTGACGACGATGGCAGCGCTCGTGCGGGCGGCGGACATGGCGATATCCTACTGCAGAATTCCTATTGTAGAAGCCGCGGCAGCGCCGCGCCATCGGTGACCGGCAGACTGCAGGTCTGGCCCCGGCATACGTAAGCGGTGGCGCGGCCGTCGATCCGGTCCTTGCCGTGCGCCGGATGGGATTTCGGCAAGGCCAGGCCGTCGGCGATCACCTGGGTCAGCAGGTTGGGCTGCGAGACGGCGCGCGCGGCCGCCAGCAGCGCCTCGACGCCGGGTTCGGCGCGTGCGCCGCAGACCACCAGTTGAACCGCGCCGGTCAGGAGATCGTTGGCGTTGATCAAGACCGGCATGGCGACGCCTTCGCGCTCGATATTGCCGGTGAAGCTGGCGATTACCCGTTCGGCCGCCTTGCGGTAGCCGTCGTCGCCGGTGAGGTAGTGCAGGCGGGCCAGGTTTTGCGCCATCAGTCCGTTGCCCGACGGCGTTGCGTTGTCATGCACCCCCTTGGAGCGGACGATGACGTCGGTGACATCGTCGGCCGAGGTGAAATAACCGCCTTCGGCTGCATCCCTGTAGTGGGCATCGGCGGTGGCGAGCCACGCTTGGGCGCGGTCGAGATAGGCATGATCGCCGGTGGTCTCGTACAGGATCAGCGCGGCGCGGATCATGCCGGCATAATCCTCGAGCGTCGCCGGATGCTGCAGTTTGCCCTGGCGCCAGCTGTGGCGCAGGCGGCCATTGTGCGTCATGTGTATATGCACGAAATCAAAGGCCCGGCGCGCGGCAGCGAGCCAGTCCGGCCGGCCGAACGCTTCCGCCGCCTGCGCCAAGGCCGCGATGATCAGGCCGTTCCAATCGGTCAGCACCTTGTCGTCGAGCGCCGGACGGATGCGTTTGGCGCGCGCGGCCAGCAGTTTTTCGCGCGCAGCCGCCAGCCTGGCTTCTGTCTCGGTGCCGGCGAAAAACGGCTTCTTGGTGCGGTTCAGGATCGTCTTGTGTTCCCAGTTGCCGCGCGCGCTGACGTCATAATGTTCTTTGAACAGCGCCGCGTCGTCGCCCAGCAGGGCGTCGATCTCGGCCGCGCTCCAGACGTAAAACTTGCCTTCCTCGCCTTCGCTGTCGGCATCCAGCGTGCCGGCGAAGCCGCCGCCCGGCTGGACCATTTCGCGCAACAGCCAGTCGATCGTCTCGCGCACACGCGCCTGGTACAGCGGGTTCTGCGTTTCGCGCCAGACCAGCGTCAGCAGGTCGATCAGCTGGGCGTTGTCGTACAGCATCTTTTCGAAATGCGGCGCCAGCCACACTGCATCGGTCGAATAGCGCGCGAAGCCGCCGCCCAGGTGATCGTAGATGCCGCCTTGCGACATGCGATCCAGCGTGACCAGCACCGCGTCGCGATACTGCGCGACGCCCGTGCGTTTCCAGGCGCGCCACAATAGTTCGAAGACCGGCGGTTGCGGAAATTTCGGCGCGCCGCCGAGTCCGCCATTGACCGTATCGACCATGCGCAAGAAATGCTCGGCGATGCTGTCGATCATCTGACGCGATATCAGGCCGCCCTTGCGGCTGGCGCCCATGCCGGCGAGCGCCTCGCGCAAGGCGGCGGCGTTGGCCTCGATCTTGTCGTGCTCGTTGCGGTAGATCTCGCCGATCCGGGCCAGAACCTTGGCAAATCCGGGCCTGCCGTAGCGGTCTTCGGGCGGGAAGTAGGTGCCGCCCCAAAACGGGCGGAGATCCGGCGTCAAGAACATGGTCAGCGGCCAGCCGCCTTGTTCGCCCAACAGCGCCAGCGCGTGCTGATAGATCGCGTCGACGTCCGGCCGCTCTTCGCGATCGACCTTGATGTTGATGAAGCTGTCGTTCATCGCGGCGGCGATTGCCGGATGCTCGAAGCTTTCGTGCGCCATGACGTGACACCAATGGCATGCCGCATAGCCGATCGACAGCAGGATCGGTTTGTTCTCTGTGCGCGCGCGGGCAAACGCCGGCTCGCCCCAGGGCAGCCAATGCACCGGATTGTATTGGTGCTGGAGCAGGTAAGGACTGGCTTCGTCGCCCAATTTGTTGCCCGGAACGCGGCGGCCATGGTCCATGCGGATGCTCGTTATGATTGTTGCCGGCTTGGGGGCCGACGGCGGCGTTGCGGCCTGGGAGGTATTTGCGGCAGGTAATGTATGTTCGCCCGCAGCCACGGGCAATCGAGGCGAAACCATCTGAGTCCCGCATGACGACCCGGCCGGATACGATTTTTGCGCTGTCGAGCGGTGCCGGCAAAGCCGGGGTCGCGGTGGTGCGCGTGTCCGGCCCGGACGCGTGCGCCGTATTGCATGCCCTGACTGGCCGGAGCGAATGGCCCACGCGCGTGGCCTGCCGCGCGCGCCTGGTCGATCCGTCCACTGACGATGTTCTGGACGACGCGCTGGCGCTCTATTTCCCGGCGCCGAACTCCTACACCGGCGAGGATGTCGTGGAACTGCACGTCCACGGCGGGCGGGCGGTGATCGCCGGGGTGCTGGCGGCACTCGGCCGAATCGAGGGCGTTTCGCCCGCCGAACCCGGCGAGTTCACGCGCCGCGCTTTTCTCAACGGCAAGTTCGACCTGACCGCAGCGGAAGGGATCGCCGATCTGATCGACGCGGAAACCGAGGCGCAGCGACGCCAGGCGGTGCGCCAAGCCGAGGGTGCGCTGGGCCGGCTGTATGACGCATGGCGCACGCGCCTGATTCGCATCCTGGCATTCTGGGAAGCGCATATTGATTTTCCCGACGAGGATTTGCCGGCCGAAATCGTCGATCAGACGCGTGCGGAAATACAGCCTTTGATTGAGTCGATCGAGGCGCAGCTGCGCGATGGGCAGCGCGGCGAACGGTTGCGCGACGGGTTTTCGGTCGCCATCGTCGGTGCGCCCAATGTCGGCAAATCCAGTTTGCTGAACGCGCTGGCCCGGCGCGAAGCCGCGATCGTATCGTCGATCGCCGGTACGACCCGCGATATCGTTGAGGTTTATCTCGACCTCGCCGGCTATCCGGTAATCCTGGCGGACACTGCGGGGCTGCGCGATCTGCAATCGGTCGGCCAGGCCGATCCGATCGAGGCGGAGGGGATTCGGCGCGCGCTCGAGCGGGCGGCGGCGGCGGATTTGAAGCTGGTGGTGTTTGCGGCCGACGCCGACTTGGAATCTACAACCCTGGATTTAGTCGACGAGCGCAGCCTGGTGGTGGTGAATAAGAGCGATCGTGGTGCCGTCGATGCTGCGAAGTTTCCGGTCGGCACGAAAATTTATCGAGTCTCGGCGCGAACCGGCGACGGCATCGAGACGCTGACGCGCGCCCTTGTGGAACGCGTCGGCACGCAACTGGAGGTTGGTGAGGCGCCGGTCATGACGCGGGCGCGCCACCGTGCGGCACTGGAAGACTGCGTCGAGAGTTTGCGCGCCGCGCTGCGCGCGGAGCAACTCGAGCTGGCGGCCGAGGATTTGCGCCTGGCGGCGCGCGCGCTCGGCCGTATCAGCGGTCGGGTCGATGTCGAGGATTTGCTGGACGTAATTTTCTATCAATTTTGTATCGGTAAATAACTGTATATTGCGCCAGGCTTCGGGCGCTGTTTCACGTGAAACATGGTCTTATAAGTCTCTGTTCCAATTGGTCTTTCGAACTTTGACTCTCGCCGGGGCGGCGCTTAGATTGCGCGCCATGCGCGATTTCGACGTCATCGTCATCGGGGGTGGGCACGCCGGCTGCGAAGCGGCGGCCGCTTCCGCGCGGCTGGGCGCCCGGACGGCATTGATGACCCACAAGCTCGCGACCGTCGGCGAGATGTCCTGCAATCCCGCCATCGGCGGCCTGGCGAAGGGCCATCTGGTGCGCGAGATCGATGCGCTGGACGGCGTCATGGGACGGGTTATCGACCAGGCCGGCATCCAGTTCCGCATGCTCAATCGCAGCCGGGGGCCGGCCGTTTGGGGCCCTCGAGCCCAGGCGGATCGGGCCTTGTACCGGCAAGTCATGCAGGTCGAGCTGCTGAATACGCCGAATCTGACCATCGTCGAAGCCGCGGCCGAGGATTTGACGCTCGACGGCCAGGGGCGCGTTATCGGCGTAATCGATGGAGCGGGGAAGAACTATCAATGCGGTGCGGTCGTGCTCACCACGGGCACGTTCCTGCGCGGCCTGATCCACATCGGCGAAGAGAAGATTCCCGCCGGCCGGGTCGGCGAGGCGCCGTCGTTGGGACTTTCGGCCACGCTCGAGCGTTTCGGCTTCAGCCTTGGCCGGCTCAAGACCGGCACGCCGCCGCGGCTCGACGGGCGGACCATCGACTGGGCCAGCCTGGACGCCCAGCCGGGCGACGATCCGCCGCCGCCCTTCTCGTTTCTGACCGACAAGATCACGACGCCGCAGATCGCCTGCCACATCACCGGCACGACCGAGGCGGGGCATGACATCATCCGGGCCAACCTGCATCGGGCGCCGATGTATTCCGGCCAGATCGAGGGCATAGGCCCACGTTATTGCCCGTCGATCGAGGACAAGGTGGTGCGCTTCGCGGACCGCGTGCGGCACCAAATTTTCCTTGAGCCGGAAGGGCTTAACGACGACACCGTGTATCCCAACGGGATTTCCACGTCGCTGCCCAGGGACGTCCAGTCGGCGCTGCTCAAGACCATACCCGGTCTCGAGCGGGCCGCCATGCTGCGGCCGGGCTATGCCATCGAATATGATTTCATCGACCCGCGCGAACTGATCCACACGCTCGAGACCAAAAAGATTCCCGGGCTGTTCTTGGCCGGTCAGATCAACGGGACCACCGGCTACGAAGAGGCGGCGGCCCAGGGTTTGATCGCGGGCCTGAACGCGGCGCTCAAGGTCGGTGGCGGCGAAGCATTCACGCTCGATCGGGCCGACGCTTATATCGGCGTGCTGATCGACGATCTGGTCAGCCTTGGTACCCGCGAGCCCTATCGCATGTTCACGTCGCGCGCCGAGTATCGGCTGACGCTGCGCGCCGACAATGCGGATCAGCGGCTGACCCCGAAGGCAATACAGCTAGGCTGCGTTTCCCAGCTCCGGCGGGGCAGGTATGAATCCAAGATTCGAGCCTTGGATGGCGCCAAAACCCTGTTAACCATGCTGCGGATGAGTCCGTCAGCCTTGGCGAATCAAGGGTTTTTTATCAATCAGGACGGCATCGTGCGAACTGCGGCGGACCTGTTGCGCTATCCCGAATTCAGCCTGCAGTCATTGTCGCGGCTTTGGCCGGAGCTCAATGCCGTGCCCTCAGACGTCGCCGAGCAGATGGAAATACAGGCGCGCTACGCCGGTTATCTCGGCCGGCAGGAAACCGATATCCGCAGCTTCCGCAAGGACGAGGGTTTGGCCCTGCCGATGGATCTCGATTACCGGTCGATCGACGGTCTGTCGAACGAGGTGCGGACAAAACTGGAAACTGTCCGTCCGGCCAGTCTGGGCCAGGCCGCCCGTATCTCCGGCGTGACGCCGGCGGCGATCGGCTTGCTGCTGCGCCACGTGAAACGTCAATCGGGCCACCCGAAGCCAAGCCGCCGCGTCGCCTGATCACCATGGCGAGCGGGCACACCATGAGTCCCGAAGCCTTCGCCGCCGACACTGGTGTTTCACGTGAAACACTCGTTCGCCTATCCATCTATGCCGAACTATTGGCGAAATGGCAGCCGCGGATCAATCTCGTGGCGCCGTCGACCATGCCCGAACTTTGGCACCGCCACATGCTCGACTCGGCGCAACTGGTCCCGCTCTTGCCGTCTGGCGCCACCACCATGCTGGACATCGGTTCCGGCGCCGGCTTTCCGGGCCTGGTCATCGCGATCATGCGCGCCGACCTGCATGCTCATCTGGTCGAGTCGGACACGCGAAAGGCGACCTTCTTGCGCGAGGCCGCACGGCTGACCAAAACCACGTCGACCATTCACGCGCGTCGAATCGAAGAGCTGAAGCCGTTTCCGGTGGATATCGTCACCGCACGCGCCTGCGCGCCCCTTATCGAACTGCTCGATCTTGCCGAGCCGTTCCTAACCCCCGGTTCTACCTGCATTTTTCCGAAGGGGGCGCGCGCCGAGGATGAATTGACCGAAGCCGGAAAACGGTGGAATATGCGCATCGAACGGCATCCAAGTCGAACTGCGGCAAACTCCACCGTGCTTCGGCTGTCCGATATCAAACGCATCGCATGAACGATTCATCGCCATCCGAGAAGCTGTTGCCGACGCGCATCCTCGCTGTCGTCAATCAGAAAGGCGGGGTCGGAAAAACCACCACGGCGATCAACCTCGGCACCGGCTTGGCGGCGGTCGGCCATCGCGTCCTGATTATCGATCTTGATCCGCAGGCCAACGCGACGACCGGTCTCGGGGCGCCGCCATCGCCCGACGTGCCGAACGCATACGATCTGGTTCTGGGTTCGGCGAAACTCGCCGATGTCGTGGTGAAAACCGCGATTCCGAACCTCGATCTGGTGCCGACCAGCGTCGAATTGTCCGGTGCGGAAGTCGAACTGGTCGGCATGGAACAGCGCGAATTCCGCTTGCGCCAGGCGCTCGAAGGCCAGGTCGATCACTACGAATATGTCCTGATCGACTGCCCGCCGGCGCTCGGCCTGTTGACATTGAACGCCCTGATCGCGGCCCACGCCGTGCTCGTGCCGCTGCAGTGCGAGTACTACGCGCTGGAAGGCATGAGCCATCTGGTGCGCACCATCGAACGCGTGAAGGGCACCTTCAATCCGCGCCTGGAAATACAAGGTATAGTGTTGACTATGTACGATCGCCGCAACAATTTGTGTGACATGGTCGCCCAGGACGTGCGCGGCTATTTCGGCGCCAAAGTCTATGAGACCGTCATTCCGCGCAACGTGCGGGTGTCCGAAGCGCCGTCGCACGGCAAGCCGGTCCTGATCTACGACATGCACTGCGCCGGTGCCCAAGCCTACGCCCATCTGGCGCGCGAAGTGTTGCGCCGCGAACAAGCATTGCGAGCGATCCAGCCATGAACGATCCGAAATTCCGCCGTCCCAGCCTCGGCCGCGGCCTCGATGCCCTGCTCGGCGCCAAACCCGAACCTCCGCCGGCGACCCCGGCGCCGGCCGCGCAACCGGAGGCGGCGGCGCGTATCGGCGGCATGGTCAATCTGGCGATCGATAAATTGTCGCCCGGCAAATATCAGCCGCGCCATCGCTTCGATCAGCAGGAGCTGGACTCGCTGGTGCATTCGATTCGCAGCAAGGGTGTCTTGACGCCGGTCTTGGTGCGGCCGCATCCGACTCAGCCCGGCCATTACGAGATCATCGCCGGCGAACGACGGTGGCGGGCGGCGCAGGCGGCACAACTGCACGAACTGCCTGCGATCGTGCGCGATCTTTCCGATCGCGACACGCTCGAAGTGGCGCTGGTCGAAAACATCCAGCGCCAGGATCTGACCGCGATCGAAGAAGCCGAAGGCTACAAGCGGCTGATGGACGAATTCAACTACACGCAGGAGCAGCTGGCGAATGTCATCGGCCGCAGCCGTTCGCACATCGCCAACACGCTGCGCTTGCTGGCGTTGCCCGACGATGTGCGCGCGATGGTGCAGAGCGGAGCGATCAGCGCCGGCCATGGGCGCGCGCTGATCACCGCCAGCGATCCGCAGGGTCTGGCGAAATCGATCGTCGACAAAGGTCTTTCCGTGCGCGCCGCCGAACAACTCGCGCAGGCCGCCAAGCCGCCGCGCAAGCCGAACGCCGCCGAGCCGGCCAAGAGCACCGATACGTTGGCGCTGCAGCGCTCGATCACCGAAACGCTCGGCCTCAAGGTCGAGATTCGTGGCAAGGGCGAGGGCGGCGAACTGGTGATTTTTTACCGCACGCTCGAACAGCTCGACGACGTGCTGCAGAAGCTTGGCAAGGAGCACGCGTAAGGCGCGTACCGCATGCCGGGGTTCGTCGTCCTGGCCGGAGTGCAGCGGAGCGTCGGGATCGAGAGTCTCCTACGTTCGACAGCCTGGACCCCGGATCGGCGCGCCGCAAGCACGGCGCTGGTCCGGGGTGACACTAAACGATATAATCGTTATTATATACACATTTTATCGCCGCGCGCGCACGCGGCTGGCGATCGCCAATAATGTCTGGCTGCAAATCAACTGATCGGGCTGGCCGGTGGTCTTGCATTGCAGCTCGGCTTCCATCAGCCGGCGCAGCACGTCGATGCAGGCGTCGCTCGACCAGGCGCGCGCCTGGGCGGCAAACTGCTCGGTGCGCTTGAAGAAGATCGGCGGCTTCAAGGCGGCAACCGCGCCTTCGGGGCTATCGCCGTTCTTCATCGCCGCGTTGATCCATTGCAGCCGGTGGAAATGCCGGGCCAGCGCGCGCAGCACGGCAACCGAAGCCGTGCCTTCGCCGAACAAATGATGCAGCACGTGATCCGCTTCCGGCATGTTGCCGGAGGCCACGGCGAACGCGAGATCGTCGAGGCTGAAGGCGGCGCCGTCGCCGATGCACTGCTTGACGTCCTCCAGTTCGACGCGCACGGCCGCACCCTTGGCCGGCGCGTTCATATAGACCGCGAGCTTCTCCAATTCGCGCCGGGTCGCCTGGCGGTCGGCGCCCAGACTGTCGATCAGGTAGCCGAGCGCATCCCGGCTCGGCGTCATGCCCAACTCGCCGAGCGTCTGCTTGATGAAGGTTTCCAGCACGCGGCCTTCGTCGACGAAACATTGCAGCGCGGCCGCGTTCGCCGCGCGGTCGCACAGGCCGCGCAAGGTCGAGCGCCTTTCCAATGCCCCGGCTTCGAGCAGGATCAGCGCGTCGCCGCGCGGATCGCCGAGAAACGATTTCAGCGCCGCGGTGCAGGAATCGCCGGCGTCCTCGATGCGAACCACGCGGCGGCCGCCACCGAACGCGATCGCCGCCGCCTCGTCGGCGAGCAGCGCCGGATCCTTGTCGATCTGCGCGCCGCGCAGCACGGCGATGCGGAACGGATCCGCCAAATCCGGCACCACGGAGCGGGCGACCGCGTCCGCGCGCTCGCGGATCAGCCCCTGGTCGTTGCCGAACAGCAGGACGGCGCGGGCTTTGGGATCGGGATTGTGGACGAAGGCGTCGATGCGCGCGGTCGGGATCTTCATGGCGAGCGGGCGGCGCCGCTACTTCGTCGCCGTGTTCTGGCGCCGCTGGTTGAAATGGGCCGCCAGTCGAAGCTTGATGTCGTCGGCGATCAATACCGCGCCGCGTCGTCGCGCGTCGTTCTCCGACATGAGCGTCGCGTATTCCGAATTCTGCACGTTGAAGCTGATCGCGGCGAAACTGCGCGAACGCAGGATGACCTCGCCGGTCTTGGCGTCGCGCAGATTATAGTCGCAGTTCATCTGCAGGTTGGCGCGCGTCGCGGTGTCGTCCTTGCGGATCGCGGTCCAGATCCGCTGCTCGCGCAGCGTCGCTTCGAGCAGGTAATCGGCGTTGGCCGGCGCGCCTTGCGGATTCAGGCGGTCGAGCAGTTCGTTGTGCAGGATCTGGCCGTTGCGGTCGCGGATCGGGCGAATCTGCACCGCTGCCATATCGTTGACCACGGAGGTGCCCTTGTCGTCCAGCTCGCCGTAGAGCGGGCGGTAGCCGCAGGATGCAACCGACAATGTCGCCGACAGCAGCACGAACGCCAGGGCAATCCGCCGGATCGCCGGTCCCGTCTGCTTGTCTTGGCGAGGCCACTGATGCCAGTTCCGCATGGAATTACCTTAGCATGGCTCAAACGACGATGTTGACGATCTTGTCCGGCACGAAAACGATGCGGCGCGGGGTCTTGCCGCCCATCGCCTGCGCCACCGTCGGGATCGCCAGGGCGGCCGCCTCGGCATCCTTCTGGGCGACGCCCTTCGGCAGGGCGGCCGTACCGCGCAGCTTGCCGTTGACCTGCACGGCGACATTGACCGTGTCGTCCACGATCAGCGCCGGGTCGGCCTTCGGCCAGGGCTGCCGGGCGATCATGCCGCGATGGCCGAGCCGTTGCCACAATTCTTCGGCGATGTGCGGGGTCATCGGGTTGATCAGGATCAGCAGCGTCTCCAGGCCCTCGCGCAGCACCCAACCCGCCGCCGGATTGCCGTCCGCCAGCGGGGCCAGCTCGGTCAACGCGTTCGACATTTCGCGGATGCGCGCCACCGCCCGGTTGAAATGGAACTTCTCGATATCGTCGCCGACCGCATGAATGGTCTTGTGCACGATGCGGCGCACCTCGAGCGCCCTGCCGTCGATGCCTTGCGGCATCGGCGCGCCGGCGGGCGGCAGGCCGGGCGACGGCTCGTCGACCATGCGGTACAAACGATTGAGGTATCGGAACGCGCCGTCGACGCCGGCGTCGGTCCAATCCAGATCGCGGTCCGGCGGGCTGTCGGATAGCATAAAGAGCCGCGCGGTATCGGCGCCGTAATTGGCGATGATGTTCTCCGGATCGACCACGTTCTTGCGCGACTTGCTCATCTTTTCGGAACGGCCGACCGTGACCGGCCTGTCGCCGTCCTCGGTCACCACGCGCCCGTCGGGCAGGCGCTTGATTTCGGTCGGGAACAGCCATTTGCCGTCCGCCGCCTGATAGGTTTCGTGGCAGACCATGCCTTGCGTTTCCAGCCCGGCGAACGGCTCGCGCAGATTCATGTAGCCGCAATCGCTCATGGCGCGGGTGAAGAAGCGTGAATACAACAGATGCAGCACAGCATGCTCGATGCCGCCGATATACAGATCCACCGGCAGCCAATAGTCGACCGCCGCGCGATCGAACGGCTTGTCCGGGCTCAGCGAGCAGAAGCGCGCGAAATACCAGGACGATTCGAAGAACGTATCGAACGTATCGGTCTCGCGCCGCGCGGGCTTGCCGCAGTTCGGGCAGGCGACATGCTTCCATGTCGGGTGATGGTCGAGCGGATTGCCCGGCTTGTCGAACGTGACGTCCTCGGGCAGTTCGACCGGGAGGCTCTTTTCGGGCACCGGCACGATGCCGCAGGCGCCGCAATGGATGACCGGAATCGGGCAGCCCCAGTAGCGCTGGCGCGACACGCCCCAGTCGCGCAGCCGGTACATGATCGCGCCCTTGCCGATGCCGCGCTTTTCCAGTTCTTCGATGATGCGCGCCTTGGCCGCCGGCACTTCCAGATTGTCGAGAAATTCGGAGTTCACGATGACGCCGTCGTCGACGAACGCCTCGTTGCCGATTTCGAACGACGTGCCGACCTTGTCGCGCGGCGCCACCACGGCGATCACCGGCAAACGGTATTTGCGCGCGAAATCCAGGTCGCGCTGGTCGTGGCCGGGGCAGCCGAAGATGGCGCCGGTGCCGTATTCCATCAGCACGAAGTTGGCGACGTACAGCGGCACCGTGACACCTTCGCGGAACGGATGCGCGACCTTGATCTGCGTGTCGAAACCGATCTTTTCTGCGGTTTCCAGCGCCGCTTCGCTGGTGCCGATGCGGTTGCATTCGGCGATGAACGCGGCCAGCTGCGGCTGTTTGCCGGCCAGGCGCTGGGCGATCGGATGGTTCGGCGAAATGGCGCAGAACGACATGCCGTAGATCGTATCCGGCCGCGTGGTGAACACTTCCAGCGTGCTGTCGGCAACGTCGTCGCCCCGCAGCTTGAACGTGATATAGGCGCCCTGCGATTTGCCGATCCAGTTCTGCTGCATCAGCCGCACGCGCTCCGGCCAGCGATGCAGGCCGTTAAGCGCTTCGAGCAAATCGTCGGCATATTTGGTGATGCGCAGCATCCATTGCGGCAGCAGGCGCTTCTCGACCAAGGCGCCGGAGCGCCAGCCGCGTCCGTCGATGACCTGTTCATTGGCCAGCACGGTATTGTCGACCGGATCCCAGTTGACCCAGGATTCCTTGCGGTAGACCAGCCCGCTCTTGAAGAAGTCGAGGAACATGCGCTGTTCGTGCCGATAATAATCCGGCGCACAGGTCGCCAGCTCGCGGTCCCAATCGTAGGACAGACCCATGCCCTTGAGCTGGCCGCGCATGTGATCGATGTTTTCGTAGGTCCATTTGGCCGGGTGGATGCCGGCCTGGATGGCGGCGTTTTCCGCCGGCATGCCGAACGCGTCCCAGCCCATCGGGTGCAGCACGTTGTAGCCGCGCGCCGACAAGTAGCGCGCCATCACATCGCCCAGCGTGTAATTGCGCACATGGCCCATGTGGATGCGTCCCGACGGGTACGGGAACATCTCGAGCACATAGTATTTCGGCTTATCGGCGCGCTCGGTGACTTTGAAGACGCCGTCGCGTTCCCACGCGGTTTGCCACTTGGCTTCGGTTTCGCGGAAATTGTAGCGCGACATGAAAAATTATGCGGTTGAGTGAAGGCAAACGGGCGTCAGTCGAAAGGCTCCGGCGACGCACGCGAAAAACCCGGCCGGCCCGCGGCCGACCGGCCGACGCCGGTCCGACCGAGAGGGCGAAAACTCAGCGCGCGAGCTGCTGATTGCGGATCTCGCGGGCGCGCGCCAGGATGACGTTCTCGAGATCGTTCGACGTGCTGCGGTCGACCTTGGCGTCGACCCACTGCTGCTGCTTGTTCTTGTTCTGGCGGAACACCGTGACCTTGACCGAGTCCGAACGGAACTCCGGACCGTACACCGCAACCGTCAAGCGCAGGCGCTCGTTCGGCGATTCCGGCGGCGTGTACCAGTCGGTCGTGATGATGCCGCCGTACGGGTCGGATTGGTTGATCGGCATGAACGAAATCGTGTCGATCGCGGCGCGCCAGACGTAACCGTTCACGGTCACCTGGGCGCGATCGTTGTTCTGGCCCTTGGCCAGCAGGCGGCGCTCGCCCTCGGGCGCCACAACGGTATTGCTGCGCAAACCCTGGCGCTCTTGGAAGCCGCCGATCGGCTGAACTTCGCGGTCGCCGCAGGCTGCGGCGGTCAATGCCAGCAGCAATCCTGCCGCGGTCAAGCCCAGCCGGCGCGCGCTGGTATTCACGGTAAAACGAAACATCGCGTCACTCCTGGCCACCTGGTTCCAGACGGGTTGGCTATATAGCACAAAAGACCCGCCTGCAAACCCGCCATTGCCCCGCAATTCCGCCGGTCTGCGGCCGCCCTTCGGTGTTTCGGCCGGGCCGCCGATCGGTTATAAACCCGGCCCAACGCACCCCGCGCGACCGGTCTCGAAACGGTATTATGGAAAATTCTGCGTCCACGCTCGCTTCCGCACGCATTGCACCGCCGCCGCCCCCGGCGGTCGGCACCGATTCGGCGCATCGGCTGCTCTATGTCGCCATCGTCGGGCATGTCGATCACGGCAAATCCACCTTGGTCGGCCGGCTGCTGCACGAGACCGGCGCCCTGCCCGAGGGCAAGGTCGAGGCGGTCGAAGCCATGTGCCGTCGCCGCGGCATGCCGTTCGAATGGGCGTTCGTGACCGACGCCCTGCAGGCCGAGCGCGACCAGGGCATCACCATCGACGTCAGCCATATCCGCTTCCGCACTGCGTCGCGGCCTTACGTGCTGGTCGACGCACCCGGGCATCGCGAATTCCTCAAGAACATGATCAGCGGCGCGGCGCTCGCCGATGCGGCCCTGCTAGTCATCGACGCAATCGAGGGCGTGCGCGAACAGTCCAAGCGCCACGGCTATCTGCTGCATCTGCTGGGCGTGCGGCAGGTCGTCGTCGCGGTCAACAAGATGGACCTCGTCGATTACGACCAGGCGCGCTTCGCCGCCATCGAGACCGAGTATCGCGCGTATCTCAAAAGTCTCGGCGTCGAGCCGCGGCATGTGGTGCCGATCTCGGCGCGCCACGGCGACAATGTCGCGACGCCGTCGCCGCGCATGGCGTGGTACCGCGGACCCACCGTGCTGGCTGCCGTCGACGGCTTCGTCGCACCGCCCGCCCGCCCGGACCTGCCGCTGCGGCTGCCGGTGCAGGATGTCTACAAGTTCGACGAGCGCCGCATCATCGCCGGCCGCATCGAAAGCGGCCGCGCGCGCGTCGGCGACACACTGCTGTTTTCGCCCAGCAACAAGACCGCCAGGCTGGCCAGCTTCGAAACCGTCAATCGAACCGCGCCGATGCTCGAAGCGTCGGCCGGCGAATCGGTCGGTTTCACGTTGGACGACCAGATTTTCGTCGAGCGCGGCGAAGTGGTCTCGCTGCTGTCCGACCCGCCGATCGAAACCAACGTGTTCCGCGCGCGCATCTTCTGGCTCGGCGCCAAACCGATGCGCCAGGGCGACGCCTATACGCTGAAGCTGCACACTTTGTCGGCACCGGTGCGCATCGAGACCATCGAGCGCGTGGTCGATACCGGCGATCTCTTGGCGCGGGCGGCCGGCCAGGTCGAACGCAACGGCATCGCGGAAGTCGTCATCAGCGCGCGCCGCATGCTGGCGCTCGATGCGCACGACCGCAACCCGCATCTCGGGCGCTTCGTGCTGGTCGACGGCTATGACGTGGTCGGCGGCGGCATCATCAACATGGAAGGCTATCCGGACCAGCGCCAGGCGATCACCGTGCGCTCGAGCAACCTGACCGAGGTGGCGCACGGCGTCAGCGCCGAGGCGCGCGCCCGCCACAACGGCCATACCGGCGGCGTGCTGTGGCTGACCGGGCTGTCGGGGGCCGGCAAGTCGACGCTGGCGGTGGCGCTCGAGCGCCTGCTGTTCCAGAAGGGTTACCAGGTCTACGTGCTCGACGGCGACAACGTGCGCAACGGCCTGAACGCCAATCTCGGCTTCTCGCCCGAGGACCGCGCGGAGAACATCCGGCGCGTCGGCGAAGTGGCGGCGTTGTTCGCGGACGCCGGGTTGATCGTCATCACCTCGTTCATTTCGCCCTACCGGGCCGACCGCGACCGCGCGCGCGCCGCGGCCAAGGAGCGGTTCCACGAAATCTATGTGCGCGCGGACCTGGCGACCTGCGAGGAGCGCGATCCGAAGGGACTGTATAAACGTGCCCGCGCCGGACAGATTCGCGACTTCACCGGCATTTCCGCGCCGTACGAGCCGCCGTCCGATCCGCAGCTGGTGGTCGATACCGGCGTCATGACGATCGACCAATCGGTCAGCCACCTATTGGCGTATATCGAACGGCATTTCCGGTTGTCGCGCGCGCCATGAGCGATCCGGCCGCACCCGACCTGAAGCAGGAAATCGCGCACAACCTTGCGGTCGTGCGCGGCAGGATCGACGCAGCCGCGCGCGCGGTCGGCTGCAATCCGGCCGACGTGACGCTGATCGCGGTCAGCAAGACTCAGCCGATCGAACGCATTCGCGCGGCGCTCGAAGCCGGGCACCGCTGCTTCGGCGAGAACCGCGTGCAGGAGGCGCAGTCGCGCTGGCCTGCGCTGCGTGCCGAGTTTCCCGGCATCGAACTGCACATGATCGGCCATTTGCAGACCAACAAGGCCGCGGAAGCGGTTGCGCTGTTCGACGTGATTCAGACCGTCGATCGGCCGAAATTGGCGCGCCTGCTCGCGCAGGAGATGGCCAAGCAGTCGCGCCGGCCGCGCTGCTTCGTCGAGGTCAATACCGGCGAGGAGCCGCAGAAAGGCGGCGTTGCGCCCGGCGCGGCGGAGGGGTTGGTGCGGCAGTGCGCCGCCGAATTCGGCCTCGATGTGCGTGGCCTGATGTGCATTCCGCCGGCCGAGGACAACCCGGCGCCGCATTTCGCGCTGTTGGCGGACCTGGCCAAGCGCTGCGGTCTCGCCGGCGTCAGCATGGGCATGAGCGCCGACTATGAAATCGCAGTCCGGCTCGGCGCCACGCATGTCCGGGTCGGCACGGCGATCTTCGGCGCGCGGCCGGGGCTGCAATAGGTGGGGCTTGTGCTAACATGGCGTTCGGCGCGTTGGACGGCCTTGCGATGGCCGGGAATTCCGCCTATCGAGATCGAGGATTACTAAGTGAATTCAAAGGCTAATAGCAAAGGCAAACGCATTCTTCTGGTCGACGACGATGAGGATCTGCGGACCGCATTGGTCGAGCAGCTGCGCCTGCATCAGGAATTCGAAACCCGCGAAGCGCCCAATGCCGCCCAGGCGCTCGAACTGGCGAAAAGCGAAAGTTACGACGCCATCATCCTCGATGTCGGTTTGCCCGACATGGACGGTCGCGAACTGTGCCGCCTGTTGCGCCGGCACGGCATCAAGACGCCGGTCATCATGCTGACCGCCGCGGATACCGACGCGGATACCATTCTGGGCCTCGATTCGGGCGCCAACGACTACATCACCAAGCCGTTCCGGCTGGGCGTGCTGCTGGCGCGGCTGCGTGCGCATCTGCGCCAGTTCGAACACAGCGAGGACGCGACCTTCAGCATCGGGCCGTACCATTTTCAGCCGAGCCTGAAACTGCTGCTCGGCGGCGGCGGCAAAACCAAGATCCGGCTGACCGAAAAGGAAACCGCGATCCTCAAATACCTGATCCGCGCCGGCGGTACGGTGGTCGGGCGCGAAGTCCTGCTCAACGAGGTATGGGGGTACAACGCGGGCGTTACCACCCATACGTTGGAAACCCACGTTTATCGCCTGCGCCAGAAGATCGAACTCAACCCGTCCAAGGCCGAGATCCTGGTCACCGAACCGGGCGGCTACCGCCTCAACATGTGATCGCCGTCACTGCTTGTCGTGCGCGGCGCGGTTAGGTTGGATGGGCCGGCTCAGCACAATACCGAAACGAGCCGGCTCGGCATGGCAACGCCGGACGTAACAGGAGTTTTCGTTGGCGCCCACTGCCCGCACCGCGGCAAACGCATCCGCCGTCCCCCAGGACGCCGCGGAAGAGAATTTTTTCCTGCGCTTCTGGGGCGTGCGCGGGACGATCGCCTGTCCCGGCGGCGAGTATGTCCGCTATGGCGGCAACACCTCATGCATCGAGATTCGCTGCGGCAAGCGCTTGCTGATTCTCGATGCCGGCACGGGCTTGCGGCCGCTCGGCGTGCATCTCAGCAAGAACGGCGTGATCGACGCCGACCTGCTGCTCACCCACACGCATCTGGATCACGTCGCCGGCCTGCCGTTCTTCCTGCCGATCTTCAAGCAGGGCAATTCGATCCGCTTCTGGGCCGGGCATCTGGCCGGCACCATGGGCCTCAAGGACGTCATCAAGCGCATGCTCGATGCCCCGCTGTTTCCGGTGCCGATGTCGGCGCTCGGCGCCAAGATCAAGTTTTGCGATTTCGAATGCGGCGATACGCTCGAGCCGCACGAGGGGATCGTGGTGCGCACGGCGCATCTCAATCATCCGAACGGCGCCACGGGCTACCGCATCGAATTCGCCGGCAAGTCGATCTGCTACGTCACCGACACCGAACACACCGGCCATGGCCTCGATCAGAACATTCTCAAGCTGATCAAGGGCACGGATATTTTCATCTACGATTCGACATACACCGAGGCCGAGTATCCGGAGTTCAAGGGCTGGGGCCATTCGACCTGGGAGGAAGGCGCCAAGCTGGCCGAAGCCGCCGGCGTGCGCACGTTCGTGATCTTCCACCACGCGCCCGAGCACAACGACAATTTCATGGACGAGATCGCCGATTCGGCGCGCCGCCGTCTGCGCGATTCGGTCGTCGTGGCGCGCGAAGGGCTGATCTTACGGCCGTAACGCCGAAGCGCTATTTGTACGGGTCCGCCGCGTCCCTGAGCCCGTCGCCGAAGAAGTTGAAGGCGAGCACGGTGATCACCACCGGCACCACCGGCAGCATCAGCCACGGGTACAGCGCGACCGAATTGATGTTCTGCGCCTCGGCCAGCAGCACGCCCCACGACGTGATCGGCGGCCGCAAGCCCAGGCCCAAGAAGCTCAGCGCGGTTTCGCCCAGGATCATCGCCGGGATCGACAAGGTTGCCGATGCGATCAGATGGCTCATGAAGCTCGGCAGCAAGTGCCGGCCGACCACGCGCTTGGGCTTGGCGCCCATCAGCACGGCGGCGGTGCAGAAATCCTCCTCGCGCAACGACAGCAACTTCGAGCGCACGGCGCGCGCCAGCCCGGTCCATTCGAGCATGCCGAGAATGATGGTGATGCCGAAATAGACGACCAGCGGACTCCAGCTCACCGGCACCGCGGCGGACAGCGCCATCCACAGCGGCAACAGCGGGAACGAACGCAGCACTTCGATCGCACGCTGGCTGACCAGATCGAACCAGCCGCCGTAATAGCCGGCGAAGCCGCCGATCAGGATGCCCAGGATGAAACTGATGGTGACGCCGATCAGCCCGACGGTCAGCGAAATGCGCGCGCCCACGAAGATGCGCGACAGCATGTCCCGTCCCAGCCGGTCGGTGCCGAAGATGAACAGGGTGCCGTCCTTGGCCGGACAGATCAGATGGAAATCCATCGTAATCAGGCCCCAGAACTCGTACTCGTCGCCGGCGCAGAAGAAGCGGATCGGCTGCACCTTGTTCGGGTTCTCGGTGTACTCGCGCTTCAACGTCTCCATGTTGAGCTTGTAGTCCAGCCCATACACGAACGGCCCCACGAACCTGCCCTCGTGGAACAGATTGATGCTCTGCGGCGGCGCATAAATATAGTCCGTATGGCGCATATTCTGGTTGTACGGCGCCAGAACCTCGCTGACCAAGATCGACAGGTACATAACCAGCAGAATGACGCCCGAGATCACCGCGATCTTGTGCTTCTTCAGCTTCCACCACATCAGCTTCCACTGCGAGGCGAGGAAGTATTTTTCCTGCCCGGCCGTCATCTGATCGACGGAATGCGGATCGAACGGATCCTTCGAGACGTAGTGCTCGATCTCCCGCTTCGGCATGTCGGTCATTTCGCGGCCTTTCCTTGCAGGCGGATGCGCGGATCGAGGGCCGCCAAGGCCAGGTCCGAAATCAGCACGCCGATCACCGTGAGCAGCGCCAGGAACAGCAGGAACGACGCCGCGAGATATGTGTCCAGATTGACCAGCGAATCGTACAGCAGCTTACCCGTGGTCGGCAGGTTGAGCACGATCGAGACGATGACCGCGCCGGAGACGAGATCCGGCAGGATGTCGCCGATATCCGAGATGAACGGGTTGAGCGCCATGCGCAGCGGATACTTGGTCAGCAGTTTCAGCGGCGGCAGGCCCTTGGCGCGCGCGGTGACGACATACTGCTTCTGCAGTTCGTCCAGCAGATTTGCGCGCAGCCGGCGGATCATGCCGGCCGTGCCGGCGGTGCCGATGACGATCACCGGGATCCACAGATGCTGCAGCATGTTGCCGATCTTGCCCCAGGTCCACGGCGCGTCGATGTATTTTTCGTCCATCAGCCCGCCGATCTCGATGCCGAGCCAGGCGTTGGCCAGATAGGCGATGACCAGCGCGAACAGGAAGTTCGGCGTGGCCAAACCCAGGAAGCCGACGAAGGTCAGCCCGTGGTCGGACCAGCTGTATTGATGCGTGGCCGAATAGACGCCGATCGGGAATGCGACGATCCACGTGAAGATGATCGTGCCCAGACAGACGATGAAGGTCAGGAACAGGCGTTCGCTGACGATCGACCAGACCGGTTTGTCGTACTCCCAGGAGACGCCGAAATCGCCCTGCAGCAGGTTGATCACCCACAGGAAATAGCGCTGGATGAACGGCTGATCGAGCCCGTATTGCTGGCGCAGGAATTCGATCTTCGCCGGATCGACCTTTTCGCCCTGGCTTTGCAGCTCGGCGATCATGGTCTCGAGAAAATTGCCCGGCGGCAGATGCACGACGAAGAACACGATGAAGCTGATCGCCAACAAGGTTGGGATCATCACCAGAAATCGGTGGGCCAGATAACGCAACATGCCGACTAGCCCTTCTTATCGTCGTTGGTGCCGTTCGTCCCGGCCAGCCAGAACGTGTCCGGCCGGTAGATGCCCAGATGCCCGCCCGGCTCAAAACTGTAGATTGCGTCGGTCGGCACGTTGCGCATGCGCTGGCTGACCAGCACCGGCTGCGAGACGCTCGAAACGATACCGATCGCGAACACCTGGTCGGTATAGATGCCGAGCATGCGATGCCACAGCCGCGCGCGTTCTTCGGTCGTAGCCGTGCTTTCCCACGCGCCGTTCAGCTGGAACAGTTCGCGCGGCAAATCCATGTCGATCGGCTCGCCGGCTGTGCCGCGCGTTTCGGCGAACTGGCCCCATTTGGGCCACTGAAATTGCTGCTGCGACGTCGGCGCGATGTCGGACGGGCTCATGTCGGCGGTCGGCAGGCCGTTATCCAGCCCGCTCCACACCGCCATTTTGGTGTCGCCTGAGAACACGCGCCGGCGCAGATTGTCGCGCGAATGCGATTTGATCAGCAGCCTTATGCCGATCTCGCGCCAACTGTCCTTGATCAGATTGAGCACGTCCGGCGCCTCGCTGCCCTCGGTCGTGGTCTCGACCACCAACTCCATCAACTTGCCGTTGGGCAGCTTGCGGAAACCGGCGCCGGTGCGCTCGCGCAAGCCGATGTCGTCGAGCAGCGCATTGGCGCGCTTGAGGTCGAATTGGATCCACGCGTCGGCGTATTCCTTGCGATACAGCGGGCTTTCGGGCAGCACCGTATTGGCCGCCGGCTTGGCCAGGCCATAGAACATCACCTGGTTGATTTCGCGCCGGTTGATCGCCAACGACAGGGCGCGGCGATAACGCAGATCGCGGTTCAGCGCACGCCAAATCGGGTCGTTGGCGTTCATGTTCGGATACAACGCAATGTGCGACCCGGTTCCCGCGCGCCACAGCAGCACCCTGTAATGGTTCTGCTTTTCGTTGCGTTTCAGGAATGTGTAATCGCTGAACTTGATATAGCGCGCCTGCAGATCGGATTCGCCGGCGCCGGCCTTGGCCGGAATGATCTTGCCGTCCGCGGTGTTCATGATCACGCGGTCGATATAGGGCAGCTGCTGCCCCTTCTCGTCGATCCGGTGGTAGAACGGATTGCGCACAAACAAGAACCGATCCGCCGGCGACGGCGTAGTGTTGCGCCACGGCTCGAGCGTCGGCAGGTCGGGATTGTTGTTGCGGTACATATTGTCCATCAACGAATGCACGCGCGCCCAGCTGCGCTGCCGCTTTTCTTTGACGATCGCGGCCAGCGCCTTCTTGTCCGCATACTTGGAATGAAACTGCCTGAGATAGTGGCCCGGTCGATACAGATAGGTCGGCGCCGGGCCGGCGATGGCGGGCAGGAAGAACGGGTTCGGCTTGTCCCAACTGTACCGCACCGTGCCTTCGTCGATCAGCTCGAAGCGGCCGACCTTGCCGTCCACCATTAGCGCAACCGGCGGGCCGAACGGGCTCAGTTCCTTGTTGCCCAGCACGTCTTCCCAGTAATAGCGAAAATCCTCGGCGGTGAACGGATGCCCGTCCGACCATTTGTGCCCCTTGCGCAGCACAAAGGTGAAGATGCGGCCGTCCTCGATGCGGCATTCCTCGAGCAGGTCGGGGACCAGGTTGTATTTCTCGTCATAGCTGACGAGGCGCGTGCCGCTGTAGACGACCATCAGGCGCGTGTCCTGCGCGCGCTGCATCAGGATGCGGATCTCGCCGCCCGACACGCCGATCTGCTTGTAGCCGCTCATCGCCACGACCAGCGGCTTCGCCGGCAGGCGTTCGCCGATCGGCGGCAGTTTCTTGTCGGTCACGTCCTTGGCGAAAAATTCCGGCTCCACTGGCTCCACCGGCGTCGCCAGGCCGACGCGCGGCCGTAACGCCACGGCGGCGGCCAGCGCCGCCGTGCCGGCCAGGAATTGCCGCCGCCGTATCGGCCGCTCGATCATGGCTGTAACTCCTTCAACGACGCCGCGGCATGCGCGCGCACCAGATGTCCGTCGCCGATATCGTGAAACACGTCCTCGCCGTCATGCTCGATGGCGAACGGCTTGGGCCAGGCGCCCGGGATCGACGCCTTGCCTTCCAGCAGCGCGGTCAGATCGAGGCGCTTGTTCGGATCGACGTCGGGTACCGCGGCCAGCAGCGCGCGCGTATAGGGATGCGCGGGCGCGCGGAACAATTGATCGCGCGCCGCCAGTTCGACGATGCGGCCGGCGCACATTACGGCGATGCGGTCGGCGATATAGTCGACCACCGCGAGATTGTGCGAAATGAAGATGTAGGTCAGGCCCAGCGCGTCGCGCAGTTCCTTGAGCAGGTTCAGGATCTGCGCCTGGATCGAGACGTCCAGCGCCGATACCGGCTCGTCGCAGATCAGCAGATCCGGCCGCAGCGCAAGCGCGCGCGCGATGCCGATGCGCTGGCGCTGGCCGCCCGAAAAACTGTGCGGGTAACGGTTCAAATAGCGGGGGTCGAGCCCGACCATGCGCATCAATTCCTTGACCATGGTGCCGCGCGAAGCCTCGTCGCCGATTTTGTGGATCAGCAGCGGCTCGCCGATGATGTCGTACACCGTCATGCGCGGATTCAGCGAGCTGAACGGGTCCTGGAAGATGAACTGCACCTTGCGGCGGAAATTGTTCAGGCCTTCGTCCTTCAACCCCAGCACGTCGAGGATCTTGCCGCGATCGTTGAACTGGATCTTGCCGTTGTCCGGAGTCAGCGCGCGCATCAATATTTTCGACAACGTGGTCTTGCCGCAGCCGCTTTCGCCGACCAGACCGAGGCACTCGCCGCGCTTGACGTCGAAGCTGACGTCGTTGACCGCCTTGACCTCCATGGTGGTTCCCTTGGAGAACCATCCGGAATTGCGGATGCGGAACGTCTTGTTGACGTGTTCGACGCGCAGCAACGGCCCCGCGGCGTCGGCGTCTTGCGGCCAGGCTTCTTTCTTGGCCAGCAGCTGGCCCGTGTCGTGGGTGATTTCGCGCAGCGGCACCAGTTTCTCGCCCGGTTTCATGTTGAAGCGCGGCACCGCGCGCATCAGCGCCCTGAGATACGGATGCTGCGGATTGTTGAAAATATCGGCCGTGGTGCCCGCTTCCATGACGCGGCCGTGGTACATGACCACGACCTCCTCGGCCACGTTGGCGACGACGCCCAGATCGTGGGTGATGATCAGGACCGCCATCTTGAATTCTTTTTGCAGATCTTGAATCAGCTTCAGGATCTGCGCCTGAATGGTCACGTCCAGCGCCGTGGTCGGTTCGTCGGCGATCAGCAGGCACGGCTGGCACACCAAGGCCATGGCGATCATGGCGCGCTGGCGCAGGCCGCCGGAAAGCTCGAACGGATATGTCTTCAGCGCGCGCTGCGGGTTCGGAAATCCGACGTGGCGCAGCATGTCGACCACGACCGAGTCGCGCGCCTGGCCAGCAAGCCCGCGATGCAGCTCCAATGCTTCGCCGATCTGGTTGCCGATCGTATGCAGCGGCGAGAGCGACGTCATCGGCTCCTGGAAAATGATCGAGATGCGTCCGCCGCGAATGTCGCGCATGGCGCGGCTGTCGCGGTCCAGCTTGGCGATGTCGACGATGGTTCCCGGCTTCAGCGGATCGGCGAACAGAATCTCGCCGCCCGGAATGATCGCCGAATTGGGCAGAATGCCCATGATCGCCTGCGAGACGACGGTCTTGCCCGAGCCTGATTCGCCGACCAGCGCCACCGTGCCGCCGGGCGGGATGGAAAACGAAATGCCTTTGACTGCATCGATGGTGCCGCCATGCACCTTGAACGACACGCGCAGGTCACGCACTTCAAGCAAATTGGTCATTCGCGGCCTAAGGTAAAAATCATTTGCACGCTCTTACGCACGTTCAACTTGCCTTGCCCAGATCATCCAGGTTCCAGCCGCTGCGCCCGTCCGGCCTCTCCAGATCGATCCCGAGCGCGAGCAAATTGCTCACGGTTGCCGGGTTCAACGCAACATCGTTGGCGCGCGCCGCCAACGCCGTGCGCCGTGCGATTGCGTCGAACCCGTCGATCGTGGAATCGATACTCATCCGCCCCGACGCGCCGCTCAGTTTGAGCTGCATCCAGCCCGCCGAGCGATCGCGCTTGGTCGAGTAAAAACGGAGTTTCAGGCTTTGTAAACCATCCCACGGCTGTTCCGCCCTCCCCAGGGTGGAATGAAAAGTGTATCGGCTCGCGATGCCGCTATCGGTGACCGCGATCACAGTCCCCTGGCGCAGCGCCGTGCGCACGGCAAAAGCCAGGAAAATCAAGGCACAAGCACCGAATACCAGGCCGCCCCAGCTGGCCCAGCCGGCGGCCAGAAAGGCCGCGCCGCACAGGCCGAAGCCGATCGCGGCGCGGATATAGTCGCCGCGGATCGCCTGCCATGCGTACCGGTGTTCGGTCGTTTGCGCTGTCATGGCTTGTTCAAGCCGAAAACCGCCTCGGCGCGCAACCAAATTGCGCCCGGATGCCGGGCCGTTTGGGCGTACTTTTCGGCCTGGAACGACCAGGTCGCCCGGTCGTGGACCAGTTGGTGGGTCTACAGGCCGGTCGGCTCGTCCCCGTCGGCCTTCGCCGCGCGCCGCGCGGCCAGCCGTTCGCACAGTCCGGCGACCGCCTTTGCATGGCCGACGAAGCCGCGCCCGCCGCGCCAATCGATCAGGTCGACATGCGCGTTGACCGCCAGCAGGCCGCGCACCGGATGCCGCCGCTGGCGCGGGCCGAAACTCGACAGACCAGCGTAATGCAGTTCCGGCAGCATCGGCACCAGATAAGGCGCGATCCGATTCCACGGCGGCACCAGGACCGGCAAGGCGCGCGGGCCGAACAATTTGCTCAGCGTGTCCCAGCCGGTTGCCAGTTCGCCGATCACGATCGGCGCCGGGCGGTGCACGCCCAGCTCCGATTTTTTCTCGGTCGGCGGCGCATGGTTTTCGTGCGCGTAGCCATGCTGCAGCATGGCCAGCGCGCCGGTGCCCAGCGCGCGCGGCAGCGCCTTGCTCGCGCGCGCGGGAACCACGGCCAGCGCCAGCGGCACCGCGCTGTCTTGCTGCAATGTCAGCAAAGTCTCCAATGCCGGCGTCGGTTCGATCGTATCGTCGTCGCGCCACCACAGGCTTGCGCGCAGCCCGGCGGCATGCCAGGCGTCGAGTTCGCGGCGCAGCGGCGCAAAATGATCCACGGCGTCGGTCATGTCGCTTTTCGCGCGTCGATGGCGGCGCGCAATGCGGCGACGCTATTCGCCACGCCGTCTAAATTCAGCTCGAGTCGCGGCACCGGCAGCGCGGCGGCGCGATCGATCGCGGCGGCCAGTTTTGCCGGCGTCAGTTCGTGCTCGCCGATCATGATCGCCCGGCCGTGCGACGCCAAGCGGATGGCGCGCATGGTCTGTTCGGTTTCATGTCCCGCGGCGAACGGTACCAACACGGCGGCGACGCCCGCCTGCAGAATATCCATCACGGTATTGTAGCCGGCCTGCGAAACCGAAACCCGCGCCGCGCGCAGCAGCGCCGGAAAATCCGCGCGCACTTTTTCGATGCTGACATTGGGCGGCGCCTTGCGCCGCAGCGCCGGTAGCTTAGGCGCCAAGTCGGATGCCGCCAGAAGCCGCCAAACGCCTCGTTTTCCGGCCGATAGCGGCCGCGCCGCCAGGGCCGTTTGCAGCAGCTGCAAGCCGACCGGCCCGCCGCCCGCCGATACGATCACGTCATCGCCGCGCGCCGTCGCAGGGTCGTGCTTCGCGTTGTCGTTGGCGACGTAGCCGGTATAGACGATTTTATCGGCGATGCGCGGCGCCAGCGGAAACGTTTCGTCGAACGCCACGAAGCGCGGATCGCCGTGCACCAGCACGCGGTCGAAATACGCGGCGACGATCGAAGCGCTGGCTTCCAGGCGCGCGCGATTCTTCGCCATCTGCAGGATATCGCGCACCGAACACGCGACCACCGGTTTGTGCTTGCTGCGCTTGGCCGTCTTCAGCAGCGGCAGCAATTCGAATTCCATCTGCCGCCGGCCGAACGGATAGGTCTCGACCACCACGGCGTCGGGCCGTGCGCCGACGAACAAATCCAACAGCATTCCGGTGCGCGCGTGGCGCAACGCGTCGTCGACCGGTCGCCTCCTGGCATCGTGCAGCAGCTTGAAACTTGTATCGGCCGCATGGATCGGCGGCAGCTGGTGCAGCACCGAAGCGCCGAACGAAATGTGCGGCGCCGGCCTGCCGCCGCTCGCCACCTGTACGTCCCAGCCGGCATGGGCCAGCCCGCGCGCCAGGGCGGCGCTGCGCACCAGGTGGCCGGTACCCAGCAAATGCTGCACATATATAAGCGCGCACGGCTTCATGGCGCGTCGGCGGTCAGCGGGATGTTGAGGCGCCGCACGCGCAGCACGCCGCCGGGGCCGGCGTCGAACAGTTGCGCGAACGCATGGCCGCGTTCCAGTTCGGGCTTGCTGGTCATGTCCCA
>JBFWYO010000065.1:0-26923 GCA_050186335.1 Alphaproteobacteria bacterium
TCCATGAGCACGGCGACCTCGACCGCCGAGCCGCCGAAGCCGCCCGCGCTTTCCGGGAACGCCATGCCGAGCCAGCCCAATTCGGCGAACTGGGCCCACACCTTGCGGCTGAAGCCCGGCTCCGACGCCAGAATCTTCTTGCGCGCGTCGAACGTGTATTCCTTCTCGACGAAGCGGTCGGCGCTTTCCTTGAGCAACCGCTGCTCTTCGGTCAATGCGAAGTTCATCCTGCTATGCCCTAAAACCCGAGAACCATTTTGGCGATGATGCCGCGCTGAACTTCGTTCGAACCGCCGTAGATGGTGGATTTGCGCCAATTGAAATAGTGCGGCGCCAGGGTCGCGGCGTAGTCCGGCCCGATCGGCTCCTCGTTCCGGCCCCGCTCCATCGTTTCGGGCGCGTATGGAAACGCGTAGTAGCCGATCGCCTCGAGCAGCAGCTCGGTGATCGACTGCTGCAGTTCCGAGCCCTTGATCTTGAGCATCGACGCCTCCGGCCCCGGCGGCTTGCCGGCGCCCTCGGCCGAGGCGATGCGGAGAATGGTGTAGTCGAGCGCGATCAGGTCCAGTTCGACCCGCGCGATCCGCTCGCGAAACGCCGGATCCTCGATCAGCGGCATGCCGTCGGAGGTTTCCGCGGCCGCGATGTCCTTGACGCGATTGAGCTGCATCTTGGCCCGGCCGATGTCGGCGATATTGGTGCGCTCGTGGCCGAGCAGGTACTTCGCCACGGTCCAGCCCTTGTTCTCGGGCCCGACCAGGTTTTCCACCGGCACCTTCACGTCGTCGAAGAACACCTCGTTGACCTCATGGCCGCCGTCCATCGTGACGATCGGCTTGACCGTGATGCCGGGCGATTTCATGTCGATCAGCAGGAACGAAATTCCCTCCTGGCGTTTCGGCGTGTCGCTGGTGCGCACCAGACAGAAGATCATGTCGGCGTATTGCGCCAGGGTGGTCCAGGTCTTCTGGCCGTTGACGACGTAATGATCGCCCTGCTTCACCGCCTTGGTCTTCAACGAGGCTAGATCCGAGCCGGCGCCCGGTTCGGAGTAGCCCTGGCACCACCACACGTCGCTGTTCAGGATCGCGGGCAGATATTTCTTTTTTTGCGCCTCGGTGCCGAAATGGATGATCACCGGCGCCACCATGGTGACGCCGAACGGGATCACCCGCGGCGTCGGCGCCAAGCCCAGTTCGCTGTCGAAAACGTAGCGCTGAATCGGCGTCCAGCCGGTGCCGCCCCATTCCTTGGGCCACCCGGGCGCCATCCAGCCCCGCTTGTTAAGGAGCTTCTGCCAGCGGACGTAATCGTCCTTGGCCAGCGTCCGGCCGAGCTTGACCTTGTTCGCGATATCGTCGGGCAGATTGGCCTTGACGAAGCCGCGCACCTCATCGCGAAACGCGGCGAGTTCCGGTGTGTATTTCAGATGCATACGCCCTCCAAGCGCGCACGCCCGGAACGGAACGCCGTCCCGAGCGCTGGAATGCTGGAGGCCAGTATAGCGGCGCTTGGCACCAACCGGTCAATGGGCGCGAAATCGGCGCTTCGACCGGATCAGCGATTGACCGAGTCGATCTGGCCGGTCAGCGTGTCGCCGGTCGATTCGTTGCGCAGCGTGATGCCGTTGCCGCCGGTGTAGGTCACCGTGTAGCAGGCGGGCTGGCCGCGCGTCCAATTGCTCCAGGTCACACACAGCCGATTGCCGTCCGCGGTCCATTGCCCGACGTCGCTGCCGTTTTCGAAGAATATGCCCGCCGAAAACACCTGCGCCGACGAATAGACGCCGCGCGCGACGCCATCCGCGCCGAGCTTCCAGATATGGTCGCGCGTCCCCGAGCGCTCGTGCCGGCCGGAAACGCGCAATTCGGTGCCCGCCATGGTGCGGGTTGCGGTTGATTGGGCGGCCGCCGAGACGGCATCGAACGCGAGCAGGCCGGTCGCGGCCAGGACAGTCCATTTAGCCAAGGTCTTCATGGGCACACCTCCAGTAGAGATGTGATGTATACGGGCCCGCGCATCGATCGGATGCATCGTGCCGACGTAAACCGCCGTACTTAATCTTGGCTTGCCGTTCGCCCGGTCAACAGACCTCGAACAGGCCGGCCGCGCCCATGCCGCCGCCGATGCACATGGTGCAGACGACCAGCTTGGCGCCGCGCCGCTTGCCCTCGATCAGGGCGTGCCCGACCATGCGCGCGCCGCTCATGCCGTACGGATGGCCGATCGCGATCGAGCCGCCGTTGACGTTCAGCTTGTCGTCCGGAATCCCGAGCCGGTCGCGGCAATAGAGCACCTGCACGGCGAACGCCTCGTTCAGCTCCCAGAGATCGATGTCCTTGACCTTGAGACCGTGGCGTTCGAGCAGCCGTGGGACGGCGAACACCGGCCCGATGCCCATCTCGTCTGGCTCGCAGCCGGCCACGGTAAAGCCGCGAAAATAACCGAGCGGCTTCAGATTGCGCTTTTCGGCCAGCTTGGCGTCCATGACCACGCACGCCGACGAGCCGTCCGACAGCTGGCTGGCATTGCCGGCGGTGATGAACTTGCCGTCGCCGCGCACCGGCTTGAGCGCGGCCAGCCCGGCCAAATTCGTCTCCGGCCGGTTGCCCTCGTCCTTGCCGATGGTGATTTCCTTGTCGGAGACCGCGCCGGTCACCTTGTCGGCGACGCCCATCACCGTCTTGATCGGCACGATCTCGTCGTTGAACTTGCCGGCCTGTTGCGCGGCCGCGGTGCGCTGCTGGCTTTGCAGCGAATAGGCGTCCTGCGCCTCGCGGCTGACTTTGTAGCGAATGGCGACGGTATCGGCGGTATCGATCATCGGCATCCACAGCGCGGGCTTGTGCTGCATCAGCCATTCTTCGGTGAAATGATGATTGTTGAGATTGTTCTGCACCAGGCTGATCGATTCGACGCCGCCCGCGACCATGACCGGCACCTTGTCGACGATCACGCGCTGCGCGGCCATGGCGATGGCCTGCATGCCCGAGCTGCAGAATCGATTGACCGTGACGCCGCTCGACGTCACCGGCAGGCCGGCACGAATACCGGCAGTGCGCGCGACGTTCTGACCGGTCGCGCCTTCCGGCAGACCGCAGCCGAAGATCACGTCCTCGACCTCGGCGGGATCGATCTTGGCGCGCGCGACGGCATGCTGAATGGCGTGGCCGCCGAGCACGGCGCCGTGGGTCTTGTTGAAGGCGCCGCGAAACGCCTTGCCGATCGGTGTGCGCGCGGTCGAGACGATGACGGCGTCGGTCATTTAGGTATTCCTTCCGTTATTGATGTTCCGTGTCTTCCCGGGGCGTGGCTTTGTCCCCGAATTGCCGCCGTTGTAGCAGGAAGCAACGGGGCGGAAAACCCACCGCATCGCGCCCCACCCCGCCGCCTCTCGCGACCAACACGGCAACAAGAACCGCCGTCAACGCGACTGCATCGCCGGTTTTATCCGGGCGTTCACGGTCGCTGCGCAAGTTTGACTTTTCGGCGCTGCGCCAAGTTCGAGGCGGGCGCGTGTTCGGGGCGGCCCATCGGATCCCGCTACGATAAGGCCGAGCTACGTTTCGCCGAAACCGAAAGCCCTGCCAAGGATCGACGTCCCGGTCAGCTTGCGAAACGCCAATTGTTCGGCGCGCGTCAACTCGCCGATGATTTTCGGAAAGTTCGCCGCGAGCGCCCGGCATTCTTCGGCGATCCGTTTCCGATCCTGTTCCTCGGCGATTCGGAGCGATGCCAGCACCGAGCTGAGACAGAATTTGGCGACCAGATCGAGCGATAACGCCCGCAATCCGATCGCCTCCGCCGCCGCGACGATAAGGGCATGGCGCCCTTCGGCATCGCGGGCGGTTTGGTATTCTTTCTTGAACGCCATTTCCTGATCGAACAGCGCTTGCAGGTCGGCATCCCATTGTCTCGGGTTTGTCACCTTCAGGCGCAAATCGTCCTGGATCGCGGTGTGCCGATGGCTGAAATAGGATTCGATTCCGGCCTTGAGCGCAAACGAAGGGATATCTTCGAATGCCTCGATCTTCATTTCGATCTTGTTTTTCTGTCCAAGTCTCGACGGCGGAATATTGATGTTCATGACGACAGCCGCCGCGCTCGGAAGTGGCCACAAAGATGCGCTTTTTGCATTGTTCCCCTAAGACTCCAAGTCGTTCCCCCGAACGCACTTCGAGACCGGGAAAAATCTACATGGCCCGTCGGGGCACTGGCAAAGCAATTCCAATTCAGATGCGCGATCGGATGAAGTGCGCGCGCCAAACGTTAATGCCCGTTGCCGGCGTTAATACGCAAATCGGTGCCGGCGCCGACGGCGCATGCGCAATCGCAGCCACCTAATTATTAAAATGCCCGAACGATAATTCCTTGCGCACGGAAGCCGCTCAGGCGCGAACGTAATCCTTGAACGATTTGCCGGACCTGGCGAGTTCCTCGAGCAACGGCGCGGGTTCGAGCCAATCGCCGTGCTGATCGTAGAATTTCTTCATGGTCTCGTAGACGTGCTTCAGGCCGAGACTGTCGGCCCAGAACATCGGCCCGCCGCGATAGCGCGGGAAGCCGTAGCCGTAGATCCAGACGATGTCGATATCGACCGAGCGCGCGGCGATCCCCTCGGCGAGAATTTTGGCGCCCTCGTTGACCAGCGGATACATGCAGCGTTGCAGGATTTCCTCGTCGGAAATCGGCCGCCGCGCGATGCGCGCTTCCTTCGAATAATCCTCGATCAGCTTGTGCACGATCGGATCGGGAATCGGCGTCCGGCTGCCGGCTTCGTACTTGTACCAGCCGGCGCCGGTCTTCTGGCCGAACCGACCGAGCTCGCAAATGCGATCGGCGACCGGCGAGTAGCGCAGATTGGTCGGCCGCTCGTGCGCGCGCGCCTTGCGGATGCGCCAGCCGACATCGAGCCCGGCCAGATCGCCCATCGCGAACGGCCCCATCGGAAAGCCGAAATCGAAAATCACCTTATCGACCTGCTCGGGCGTCGCCCCCTCTTCGACCAGGAAGTTCGCCTGGCGCGTATAGGCGTACAGCATGCGGTTGCCGACGAACCCGTCGCACACGCCGACCATGACCGCGATCTTGTTGATCTTGCGGCCGAGATCCATCGCCGTCGCCATGGTTTGGTACGAGGTTTTCCTGCCGCGCACGTTTTCCAGCAGACGCATGACGTTGGCCGGGCTGAAGAAATGCGTGCCGACGACGCTTTGCGGGCGCGTCGTCGAGGATGCGATCTCGTCGACATCGAGCGTCGAGGTGTTGGTCGCCAGTACCGCCGACGGCTTGCACACCGCATCGAGCTTGCCGAATATCTGCTTCTTCAGGCCCATCTCCTCGAACGCCGCTTCGATCACGATGTCGACGTCTTTGAGCGCCGCGTAATCGGTGCTGCCGGAGATCAGCGCCATGCGCTTGTCCATCGCCTCCTGCGTGAGGCCGCCGCGCGCCACCGTCGAGGCGTAATTCTTGCGCACGATGCCGAGGCCGCGGTCGAGCGCGGCCTGATCGTTCTCGATCACCGTGACCGGAATCCCGGCGTTGGCGAAGTTCATCGCAATGCCGCCGCCCATCGTCCCGCAGCCGATGATGCCGGCGCTCTTCACCGGCAGCGGCTTCTGATCGGCCGGCATGTCGGGTATGCGCGCCACTTCGCGCTCGGCGAAAAACACGTGCCGTTGCGCGGCCGACTGCGCGGATTTCTGCATGCGGTCAAAAATCTCTCGCTCGACCGCCAAACCCTCGTCGTAGGTCTTCTTGGTGACCGCCGCTTCGACGGCATCGACGGCGGCGAACGGCGCCTCGAAGCCGCGGAATTTCTTCTCCATCGACTTGCGATACTTGGTGAACAAGTCCGGCGTCCTGCGCGCGGCTTCCAGCTTGTCGTTCATGGCGGCGATCCGGCGCGGCGGCTTGCTGCGCGCCAGTGCCACGGCGGCCTTGACCACGTCGTCATCGATCGCATCGGCAATTCCGAGTTGCTTGGCCTTGGCGGCGGGCGCCAGCGTGCCGTTGACGATCAAGTCCAGCGCCGGCTCGACGCCGATCAGGCGCGGCAGCAATTGCGTGCCGGTCGCGCCGGGAATGGTGCCGAGATGCACTTCCGGCAGGCCCAGGCGCGCGTTGCTCGAGGCAATCCTATAGTGTGCGTTGAGCGCGACTTCCAAGCCGCCGCCCGCCGCCGGGCCGTTGACCGCGGCGACCAGGGTCTTGCTGCAGCCGTCCATCGCGGCGAGCGCATCGCGCAAGGTGCGCGCGTTCGGCGGCCGCGGCTTGCCGAATTCACGGATATCCGCGCCGGCGATGAACGTCTTGCCGGCGCCGGTGACGACGATCGCCCTGACCGATTTGTCGGCATCGGCCTCCTGCACGGCCTTTTCCAGGCCGGTGACGACGGCGACGCTGAGCGCGTTGACCGGCGGATTGTTGATCGTGATGACCCGGACATCGCCGTCCATCGCCGTTTCGATGACGTTGCTCATGGATTCCTCATGCGAATAGACCAATAAGTGTGATCGGCGAACCGGATTTGCGGCTCAGTGTTTCGGGCGCGGGGTTCGCGGCAGGTATTTCGCCAGCTCGAGCCGGGCGATCTGATCGGAATGCACTTCGTCGGGCCCGTCGGCGAAGCGCAGGATGCGCGCCCAGGCCCAGAAATGGGCCAGCGGCGTGTCCTGCGACAAGCCAGCGGCGCCGTGCACCTGCATGGCGCGATCGAAAATGCGCTGAGCCACGTTCGGCGCTATCACCTTGATCATGGCGATCTCGGTGCGCGCGACTTTGTTGCCGACCGTGTCCATCATGTGCGCGGCCTTCAGCGTCAGCAGCCGCGCCTGTTCGATCTCCATGCGCGAATCGGCGATCCATTGCCGCACGACGCCCTGCTCGGCGATCGTCTTGCCGAACGCGACGCGCGAAATCGCGCGCTTGCAGAGCAACTCGAGCGCCCGCTCGGCCATGCCAATCAGCCGCATGCAATGATGAATGCGGCCGGGGCCCAGGCGCCCTTGCGCGATCTCGAAGCCGCGCCCCTCGCCCAGCAGCATGTGATCGACCGGCACGCGCACATCCTTGAAATCCACTTCCCAATGGCCTTCCGGCGCGTGGTCGTAGCCCATCACGGTGAGCGGGCGGATCATGGTGATGCCCGGCGTGTCGCGCGGCACCAGCACCATGCTCTGCTGGGCATGCTTGGCCGCCTCGGGATTTGTCTTACCCATCACGATGAGAATCTTCGTGCGCCGGTCGCCGGCGCCCGACGCCCACCATTTGCGGCCGTCGATGACGTAATGGCCGCCGTCGCGCCGGATGCTGGCCTGGATGTTGGTGGCATCCGACGAGGCCACGGCCGGTTCGGTCATGCAGAAGGCCGAGCGGATTTCGCCGTTCAATAACGGCGTCAGCCACTTCTTCTTATGTTCTTCCGAGGCGTAGCGCACCAGCACTTCCATGTTGCCGGTGTCCGGCGCGGAACAATTGCAGGCTTCCGGCGCCATGTACGGCGAGCGGCCCATGATCTCGCACAGATGCGCGTACTCGAAGTTCGTCAGGCGTGCGCCCAGATCGCTGTCCGGCAGGAACAGATTCCACAGGCCGAGCTTGCGCGCCTTCGCCTTCAATTCCTCCATCAGCTTCGGCGGCTGCCAATGGTCCGGGTTGCCGGCAATCTGCGCGTCGTAGGCGTGCTCGTTCGGATAGATGTCGCTGTCCATGAACGCGAGCAGCTTCTGGCGCAGTTCCACGACGCGGGGCGAAAGCTCGAGCATAAATTCCCTTCCTCCGGTAAGCGCGGGCAACGGCCCGTCTTCTCTAGTGTCGGCCAGCATAGTCCATGGGCGCGGCCGGTCGCACCCGCGATTTCTCAGGCGTCGCCGGGGCCGGCCGGCAGCGCGGCCGCCATGGTCTTGAGATGGCGCTTGAGAATCTTGCCGGTGGCGGCGGCCGGCAACTGCTCCAGCGCGATGACGCGCGCGGGCCGTTTGTAGGGCGCCAATTGCGCCGCGGCAAACTCGATCAGTTCGGCCTCGCGCGGTGCGGCGCCCGGCGCCAGCTGCACGAACGCGATGACCTCCTCGTTGCCGGCGCTCGCCCGGCCGACCACCGCTGCCAGCGTAACCGAAGGATGCGACGCCAGCACGGCCTCGACTTCCGCCGGATACACATTGAATCCGGAACGAATGATCAATTCGCGCGTGCGATCGAGAATATAAAGTTTGCCGTTGTCGCCGACATAGCCGAGATCGCCGGTCTTGTACCAGCCGTCCGCGGTCAGCACTTCGGCGGTCGCCGTCGGGTTCCGGTAATAGCCGAGCATCGCGTTCGGGCCGCGCAGCCACAGCTCGCCCGCTTCGCCGAGCGGCAAGGCCCGGCCCTTGTCATCGACCGTTTTCACTTCGATGCCGGGCAGCACATTCCCGGCGGGACAAGCGGCGCCCTTGTCGTCCAGCGTGCTGCGCGAGACGGTCGATGCGAACTCGGTCATGCCCCAGCCGTTGATCAGCGTCAGTCCGAACAGTTTCTCGACCTTCTGCTTCAGATCGCTGTCGAGCATGGCGCCGCCGACGGTCATGACGCGCAGATGCGGCGCCGACGGCTTCAGGCCGGTGGCGTCGAAATATTCGATCAGCTTGGCGTACATTTGCGGCACTGCCTGCAGGATCGTCACCGCCTCGTGGCGCAAGGCGCGATCGAGCGACTCGGCGGAAAAGCGCGGCACGCACAAGACCGATCCGCCGCCATAGAGCGCGCGCAGCAGCGTCGACGATAAACCGAAGATATGCGACACCGGCAACGCGCCGTAGAATTTGTCGTCCGGCGCGATCGGCTTCTGCGCTCCGGGCGTCGAGGCGACATACGCCAGCGCGCGATGCGACAGCATGACCCCCTTCGGCGCGCCCGTGGTGCCCGAGGTGTAAACCAGCCCGCCGACCTGCTTGGCGGAATCCGCATGCACTTGTTCCGGCTGCACGGCGGCCAATGCCGACAACGCCACCGTCTCGCCGTACGGCAATCGGGTTTGCTGCGCGTCGTGGCGCCGCGCGTGGGCGACCGCTTCCGGCGAGACGCGCGTGGTGTACACGGTTCGTCGCGGCTCCGCGTGGCGGCGGATTTCGTCGATCTCGCGGTCCGACAAGCGCGCGTTGACCAGCATCGGCCAGGCGTCGAGCACGCTTGCGGCGTGAAACAGCACCGACGCGGCAAAGCCGTTCTCGTTGACGATCATCAGCCGATCCCCGCCGCGCACGCCCAATTCGGCCAGCCAGGACCCGGTCGACCGAATCGCCGCCCAGAACTCGGCGTAGCTCATGCGGGCGCCGTCCGGCTCGAACAGGGCCGGCGCGTCAGGTTGCCGCACGGCCCAGCGTTCCGGGATTTGATGCAGCCGATGCGGCAGGGCTTCGAGCAGATCGCGCAGGGTTCGGTCGTCCATGGCGCCGTTATAGCAACTCGCCGCGCCCGGTTCGAGCCATGCCGGCTTGCGCGGGAAGGGCTTGAATTCGGCGCATTTCAATATAGTTTTCTATCACGCAATCGAAAAAAGGCGCCGCATGACCGCTGTCCCGCAACAAGCTTCGCAAATTCGTCCGGTCGACAAGCCGCCGAGCGAATTTCTCAAACCGACCTATTTCGCCAACTTCGACAATCCGGCGGTCAGCGAATTCGCGCGCGACCGGGTCGGCAATTCGACCACCGATACGGAAAAGGCGATCAAGCTGTTCTATGCGGTGCGCGACGAGATCCGCTACAACCCGTACACGTTTTCGCTGCGGCCCGAGGCCTACCGCGCCAGTTTCATCCTCGAGAACAAGCAGGGCTGGTGCGTGACCAAAGCGGCGCTGATGACAGCGAGCGCACGATCGGTCGGCGTCCCGGCCCGCATGGGGTACGCCGACGTGCGCAACCATCTGGCGACGCCGCGCTTTCGCGACCTCGTCGGCACCGATCTGATGAGCTACCATGGCTACGTCGAGCTTTGGCTCGACGAACGCTGGATCAAAGTGACGCCCGTTTTCGATATCAACTTGTGCCGCAAGCTGAACGTCAAGGCGCAGGATTTCGACGGCACCGCCGATGCGCTGCTGCAGCCGTTCGACCATGCCGGCCAGAAGCACATGGAATACGTCGTCGACCGCGGGATTTACGACGACGTGCCGCTCGATGAAATCGAAGCCGATTTCCGCGTCCGCTATCCGCGCTATGTCGAGGAAATGACCAAGAGCGAGCGCGAGCGCGGCGACTTCCTGGCCGAAGCGGCGGCGGCCGGCAAAACAGCTTGAGCTTCACGCGGCGGTAGCGGGAGAGCTACGGTGCCGTCAGTCCGTTCGGCGTATCCAACGGTCATCACATCGATCTTCGGCCTGGCCGCCGGCACCGACGAGCTGCTCGGGCGCCATCCGTTCGTACGCAGCAACGATCCCGAGGCGGCGCGACGCGAGGTCTCCAAGATCTTCGCGCCGCACCGCATGTCGGTCGTCGCCGGGCCGGTGCCGTTCGAGGCCGCGCACAATCACGTGCGCCTGAACACCTTGTCGCTCAACTTCATCCGGTATTCGCCGGAAGTCGTCATCACCGCGGCGCCGTCGCGGCAATATTATCTGATCGTGATCCCGCTCGTCGGACGCAGCAGGCTCGGCTACGGCGACCAGACCGTCGAGAATACGCCGGGGCATCTCGCCGTGCTCAATCCGCTGATGCCGCTCAGGCTGCATTTTCTCGATTGCGCCGCGCATCTCGTGGTCAAGCTCGACCGCCAGGAGCTCGAGGCGACCTTGGCCGAATTCGTCGGCCACACGCCGGTTCAACCGATCCTGTTCGATTTCACCGCCGCGATCCCGTATGCGCGCTGCCAGACGCTGGTGCGCCTGCTCGGGGTGATTTGCGCCGATGTCGCCGAGGAGCGCAGTACGTTCGCCTCGCGGCCGGGCGAACGGCCGACCGAAGCGCTGTTGATGAACATGATTCTGCAGCAACTGCCGCACAACTACTCCGACCGCATGTCGCGGCCGGCTTCGCGGGCGGCGCCGTTCTACGTCAAGCGGGTCGAGGAATTCATCCGGCTGCACGCGCCGGAAGCGATCCGGCTCAAGGACATGGTTGCGGTGTCTGGCGTCAGCGCGCGCACGCTGTTCAAGGGCTTCCGGCAGTTTCGCGGCATGGGTCCGATGGCCTATCTCAAGATGGTCCGGCTCGAGCATGTCCATGCCGAACTGGGCACCGAACGCGCCGGACGGGCCGGCAAATCGGTGACCGCCATCGCCAATGCGTGGGGCTTCGAGCATCTCGGAAATTTCGCGATGGATTACAAGAAGCGTTACGGCGTCCGGCCTTCCGAAACGCTGCGTCAGCGGGCGCGCTGACGCCGGCATCGGGTTACGAACCGATTGTTGCGCTTGCCGCGTGACACTTGCACTATTCGGATAGCGGGCCTGCTATGAAATAAGGGAAATTGCGCGCTTCCCGCGTGGTTTCACTTACAGGGAGGGTGCGGGCGATGGATGCGGCAGAGGTCAAACGGCTGGTCAAAAGCTTCGGCGCCGATCTGGTCGGCATTTCCAGCGCCAAGACGCTGAACGCGTTTCCGCCCGACCCCCAGTATCCGCAAACGCCGGAACGGATTTCCAAATACTGCAAGAGCGTCATCGTCGTGGCCTGCCACATTCCGGTGGCGGCGTTCCGCGCCAAGAACAACATTCCGGTACAATATCTGGATATGCTGGTCCTGCGCCGCATGGACCGCATCGCGTTTCGCTTGGCCGAGCATCTCGAGCAACTCGGTCATCCGAGCTTCGTCACCGCCGCCCAGGAAACCGATTGGAACTACAAGCGCGCCAGCTACGGCCGCCTGAGCACGCGCCACCTCGGCATCGAATCGGGCCTCGGCACGTTCGGACTCGAGGTCAACATCCTGACGCCCGAGTTCGGCCCGCGCGTATACCTGACCGGCGTGCTGACCGAATTGGAGCTGGAGCCGGACCAGCCGCTGACCGAACAGGTCTGCATCGGCGAATCCTGTTCGCGCTGCCTGTATTCCTGCCCGTCCGACGCGGTGCTGCATTTCGGCATCGACAAGCGCGCCTGCTCGACCGAGGCGCAGGAATTCGGCTTCGGGCAGATCACCAATTTCTTCGAACGCTTCGTCGACGAGCCGGCCGAGCGCAAGCAGCAGATGCTGAAATCGCGCGACGTGTTCGGCTTCTGGCAGGGCCTGTTGCGCGTCGTCGGATCGTTCGGCGACTGCCCGCGCTGCCTCGCCGTCTGCCCGGTCGGCAACGACTATCACGCGTATTTGTCCGAGATTCAGAAGACCATCCCGGAAAAGACGCCGGAGAAGGTCGAGAAGGCCAAGCGCTTCAAGGACGCGCGCAAGACGGCCGCCGACGTGCCCGGACTGAACGATTGGAACATCCGCTGGGTCGGCCCCGAGGGCTACAAGGGCATGGTCGCCCGCCAGATGCAGGAGTTCAAGAAACTGCAGAAAGAGAAAGCCGCGTCCGATACCGACGCGACACCGGAAAAAGTCGACAGCTAGGACATCGCCATGGTTGCCATCTTCAAAGAGAAAATCACCGCCGACGAGATCAAGGCGAAGGCCCGCGAACTCGGCGCCGATCTGGTCGGCATCGCCGACGGCGAGGTGATGAACGCCAATCCGCCGGACCCCAAGGATCCGCGGCGGCCCTCGGATATCTCGGACTATGACGCCGGGCGCGTCATAGTTGTCGCCAAACGCATCAACAGCGGTGTGACGCGCATCAACCGCTGGAACGAGCGGCACAAATATTACAACGACGAGCTGACCATGAGCACGCTCGAGGAAATCACCCTCGAACTCGTGCTGTGGCTCGAATCGAAGGGCTTCCCCGCGCTCATCGTGCCGCCGACGCATGTCGACCCCTGGCGCTATCGCGGCAATCCCGACGAACACATGAAGCCGCTGCTCTCGCTCGATCACGCCGCGGTTGAGGCGGGCCTCGGCACGCTCGGCCTGAACCGGCAATTGCTGACCAAGGAATTCGGGCCGCGCGTGATGCTGAGCGGCGTGCTGTCGTCGGTCGACGTGCCGAGCGACAAGCGGATGGAACAGGCGCTCTGCCTGGGGCCGAGCTGCGGTCGCTGCCTGTCCGCCTGCCCCGGCGACGTGATCCAGCATTGGGATCGCGATTGGCCGGCGTGCGATCGCTTCCGGTCGCCGCACGGCTTTCAGCACCTGACGGATTTTCTCGGCAAGATCCTGGTCGAGCCGGACGGCATGAAGCAGAAGCAGATGCTGCGGTCGGAAGATAGCTTCAATCTGTGGCAGAGCATTTTGCGCGGCGCCGGCGCCGTCACCGGATGCCGCCGCTGCCAGGACGTCTGCCCGGTCGGCGACGACTACGAGAAATTGCTCAAGGATGCGCTCGACGAGATTCCGGAAGCCACGCCGGAGAAGCAGAAGCGCCTGGCCGCCATGGTGGCCGTCGAGGAAGGCGGCGACCTACCGGAGAACTACAATTCGCAAAAGCGCTGGATTGGCGAACTGCCTTATTTGCGCAATAAGATATAAGCGCAATCGGGACGCTTTGCATGCCGCTCAAGCTGCCAAAAAGCCGCGCCGAAATCGAACGGATTCAGCGCCAGCGCAAGCGCGTCGCGTTCGAGCGCGCGTCCAAGGCGCCGATACATAAAAATCGCCTGTCCGGCATCGATGCCGCGAAGCTCGACGATCCGAAGGAATGGGCGAAGATCCCGATCCTGACCAAGGACGAGCTGCGCGCCATGTCGCCCGACGCGTTCATGAGCGAATTCAACACCGCTGCGCGCGCCGACATCATGGAGTATTGGCGCTCCGGCGGCTCGACCGGCGTGCCGCTGTTCTATCCGCGCACGTTCGAGGACATGAAATACGGGCTGCTGTCGTTCGCGCGCGCGCTCGATCTGATCGGGCTGACCGACGACGACACGGCGCATATTTCGTTTCCGCTCGGCATCCATCCGGTCGGCCACGTATTCGCGCGCGCGGCGCAGAGCAAAGGCATCGGCGTGAACTGGGCCGGCTCGGGCGCCTCGACGCCGTCGCGGCAGCAGGTCGACCTGGTGCAGAGCCTCAAGCCGACGGTCTGGATGGGCATGAGCAGCTACGGATTGCATCTGGCCAATCTGGCCGACGCCAGCGGCATCGATCTGAGCCGCTCGTCGGTCAAGATCATCATGACGTCGGCCGAACCGCTGTCGGATTCGAAGCGCGCGAAGATCGAGCGCGCCTGGGGTGCGACCGTGCACGACACGTTCGGCATGACCGAGGCCGGGCTGATGGGCTGCGAAAGCGCCGCCCATGACGGGCATGTCATCTGGACCGACATGTTCCTGATCGAAGTGCTCGACCCCGACACGTTGCAGCCGGTACCGGAAGGCGAGGTCGGCACGCTGATCGTCACGCCCCTGTGGACCAACCACGCCACGCCGTTCATCCGCTGGAGCTCAGGCGATCTGGTGACCTACCGGTCGATCGGCAAGACCGAAGGCCCGTTCTCGGTATTCCCCGTGCTCAAGCATGCTTTACGCACGACGGGCTTCTTCAAGGTGCGCGGGGTGAACATCAACCACCCGGAATTCGAAGATCTGATGTTCCGCCTGGCCGGCGTCAACGATTTCAAGTGCGAGATCGTCTCGAGCGACTCGCTCGACATCCTGCGCACCTATATCGAGGTCAAGCGCGGCGCGGACGGAGCGGCGGTCGCCGCCGACGTCGTCCGCGCGATCAAAGCTACGTTCGAGGTCGCGACCGAAATCGTCGTGCTGGAAACCGGCACGCTGGCCCGCGAGTTCGAAAGTGCGGTAAAAGCGCCGAGGTTTGCCGACAAGCGCACCTAACGCACGGAGCCCATTTTGACCGACCGGCCGATCTGGGACATCAGCCCGCCGATCCGGACCGGCATCCCGGTTTGGCCCGGCGATACCAGCTATAGCGAGGCCCGGACCTGGGCGATCGGACCCGACTGCCCGGTTAACGTTTCGAAATTTACCATGTCGACGCATACCGGCAGTCACGCCGATGCGCCGTCGCACTACGCGGCGGATGGGCGCAGCATCGGCGGCGTCGACCTGGCGCGCTACATCGGCCGCTGCCGCGTCGTGGATGGCCGAAAATTCGGAAATCTTATAAATTCCAGTCAATTGGAGCCATTTCTCGACGCGCCGCTTGAACGGCTGTTGATCCGGACATATAACAACGCGCCGGTCGCCGCGTGGGATTCGGCTTTCGCCGCGATCTCGGCACAAGCCATTGATTTCATTGCTTCCCGCGGCGTATTTTTGATCGGTGTCGATACGCCGTCGCTGGACCCGCAGGAGTCCAAGACCATGGACGCCCACCAGGCGGTTCGCCGGCACGGTATGTCGATCCTGGAGGGACTAGTGCTTGACGCTATCGAGCCTGGGGACTACGAACTGATCGCCCTGCCGCTGAAACTGGTCGAGCTCGACGCGGCCCCAGTCCGCGCCATTTTGAGACCTTTAGCCGAATGACAACGATCGTTACGCGAACCGATTTGGCGCTCTGCGACGTGGCCGATCCCTTGCGCGAATTCCGCAAGCTGTTCGACCTGCCGGACGACATGATCTATCTCGACGGCAACTCGCTCGGCCCGGTGTCCCGCCACAGCGCCGAGCGCGTGCGCCGGGTGGTCCAGGAACAGTGGGGCCAGGATCTGATCAAGAGCTGGAACAAGCACGGCTGGATCGACCTGCCCCAGCGCGCCGGCGAGAAGATCGCCAAGCTGATCGGCGCGAAGCCGACCGAAGTCATCGTCGCCGATTCGACGTCGGTGAATCTGTTCAAGCTGCTCGCGGCCGCGCTGCGGCTGCGCCCCGGCCGCACCATCGTGCTCTCGGAAGACAGCAATTTCCCGACAGATCTTTATATCGCGCAAGGGCTTATCGACCTGCTCGGCGGCCAGCACGAATTGCGCCTGGTCGACGGCAACTCGATCATGGGCTCGATCAAGAAGCAAACCGCCGTCGTGATGCTCACCCATGTGCATTACAAGACCGGCCGTATTCACGAAATGGAACAGATCACCAAGAAAGCCCACGAGGCGGGCGCGCTGGTGATCTGGGACCTGGCCCACAGCGCCGGCGCTTTGCCGGTCGACCTGAACGGCTGCAACGTCGATTTCGCTGTTGGTTGCGGATACAAATATCTCAATGGCGGCCCCGGCGCGCCGGCGTTTCTGTATGTCGCGGAACGGCTGCAGAACGAAATCCGCCAGCCCTTGTCGGGCTGGATGGGGCACAAAGCGCCGTTCGATTTCGCCACCGACTACGAACCGGCGCCGGGCATTGCGCGCAATCTCTGCGGCACGCCGCCGATCCTCAGCCTCGCTTCCCTGGATGCGTCGCTCGACATCGCGCTGGCCGCCGATATGAAGGCCGTGCGCGACAAATCCATGGCGCTCGGCGACGTGTTCGTGCGCCTGATCGAGCAGGAATGCCCGGGTTTCGGCATCGAATGCATTTCGCCGCCGGCCGCGCAACGCGGCAGCCAGGTCAGCTTCACGCACGAGAGCAGCTACGCCATCATGCAGGCGCTGATCCAGCGCGGCGTGGTCGGCGATTTCCGCGCCCCCAACGTCATGCGTTTCGGCTTCGCGCCGCTGTACATCCGCTATGCGGATGTGTGGGACGCGGTGGCGACGCTGCGAAACGTTCTCGAATCGCGCGCCTGGGAGCAGCCCCAGTATCGGCTACGCGCCGGGGTCACCTAAGCGCGCTTAAAAAACGGGACTAGGACATGGCCAAGAAACCTTCCAAGAAAAAAGCCAAACAAACGGCGCGGAAGGCGCCCAAAGCTGCGGCAAAACCAAAAAAGCCCGCGGCAAAGCCGGCCGTCAAACCAACCGCGAAATCCAGCGCGCGAACCGCAGCAAAGCCGGCGATCAAGGCGGCGCCGAAATCCGGCGTCGCGGCCAAGCCAAAATCCGACGCCAAGCCGAAACCGGAAGCCAGGCCGGCCGTCCCCGCCCCCAAATCGGCGCCAGCGTTCAAAGCGCCGCCGATCGCCGCCAAGACAAAGCCGGCGAGCGCCATCAGCATCAAGCCGGCGCCGAAAGCGCCGCCGCCGCCGCGCCCGGTTCCCAAGCCGCCGGTATTCCGCGAAACCGCGGCGCCCAGCCAGCCGGCGCCGCGTTCCGGCTTGCCAACCGGCGTCGAACTGCTCGGCAAGCTCGCGCCCGGCTACGATGAAATCCTGACCCACGAAGCTTTGGCGTTCGTCGCAGAATTGCAGCGCACCTTCGGCGCGCGGCGCGACGCGCTGCTGGAACGGCGCAAGGAAATCCAGGCCAAGCTGGATGCCGGCTGGCTGCCCGATTTCCTGCCCGAAACGAAATCGGTGCGCGACGGCGACTGGAAGATTCGCGGCGTTCCCGCCGATCTGCAGGACCGGCGCACGGAGATCACCGGGCCGGTCGACCGCAAGATGGTGATCAACGCGCTGAACTCCGGCGCCAGCGTGTTCATGGCGGATTTCGAGGACGCCAACAGCCCGACCTGGGACAACAACATCCAGGGTCACATAAATTTGCGCGACGCAATTCGCGGCAAGATTTCGTTCGACGACCCGGCTTCGGGCAAGCACTACGAGCTGGCGAAGCATATCGCCGTCCTGCTGGTGCGCCCGCGCGGCTGGCACCTGCCGGAGAATCACGTGCGCATCGACGCCAAGCCGGCCAGCGGTTCGCTGGTCGATTTCGGCCTGTATTTCTTCCACAACGTGCGTGCCCTGCGCGCCAATAACACCGGGCCGTATTTCTATCTGCCCAAGCTCGAAAGCCACCTCGAGGCGCGGCTGTGGAACGACGTGTTCGTGTTCGCGCAGAACCGCCTGGGCGTGCCGATCGGCACGATCAAGGCGACGGTGCTGATCGAGACCATTCTCGCCGCGTTCGAGATGGACGAAATCCTGTACGAATTGCGCGACCACATCGCCGGGCTCAATTGCGGCCGCTGGGACTACATCTTCAGCTTCATCAAGAAGTTCCGCAACCGGCCGGACTTCGTGCTGCCGGACCGCGACCAGGTAACGATGACGGTGCACTTCCTGCGTTCCTACAGCCTGCTCCTGATCAAGACCTGCCATCGCCGCGGCGCGCACGCCATGGGCGGCATGGCGGCGCAGATCCCGATCAAGAACGATCCCGCCGCGAACGACGCGGCGCTCGCGAAGGTGCGCGCCGACAAGGAACGCGAGGCCGGCGACGGCCATGACGGGACCTGGGTCGCGCATCCCGGCCTGGTGCCGATCGCGCGCGAGGTGTTCGACCGCGTGATGCCCGAGGCCAATCAGGTCAGCCGCGCACGGCAGGACGTGTGGGTGACCGCTTCCGACCTGGTCAAAGTGCCGAGCGGCACGATTTCCGAGAAGGGCGTGCGCCACAACATCAACGTCTCGGTTCAATACATCGAGGCCTGGCTGCGCGGCAACGGCTGCGTGCCGATTTACAATCTGATGGAAGACGCGGCGACGGCGGAAATCTCCCGCTCGCAAGTATGGCAGTGGGTCAAGCACCACGCGCGTACCGCGGACGGCGTCGAAATCACCAAGGAATGGGTGCTGCGCCTGCTCGACGAGGAAATGGCCAAGCTTTCCGACATGGTCGGCGCCGAGAATTTCGCCAAGGGAAAGTTCAAGGAAGCGGCGGAGATCTTCGCCAAACTGGCGACGGCGGACCAGTTCGAGGAATTTCTCACGCTGCCCGCCTACGCCCACATCGCGCAGGTCTGACGCAAGCCTATTTAGGCTTGGCGCCGTCGCCCGCCGTCTTTGGCAGGCGCACCGTAACCAGCAGGCCGCGCGGTTGCCGATCGCCTAGCGTGATGTCGCCGCCGTGGCCCCGAATCACCGTGCGCGCGACCGCCAGCCCCAAACCCGAACCACCGGTTTCCCGGCTGCGCGAACGCTCCAAACGATAGAACGGGCGGAACACCGCCTCGCGCTCGCCGGGTTCGATCCCGGGACCGTCGTCCGCAATCGTCACGGTGACGTCGTCCGGCCCGTCGATCAAGCGAACCTCGGCCCGCGCGCCGTACTTCACCGCGTTGTCGAGCAGATTGTTGAACGCGCGCTTGATTGCCGTCGGCTGATAATGCAGGGCCAGCCGATCCGGGCCGTCGTAGGCGGCGTTCTGCCCAGCGTCCGCCATGTCGTCGCACAGGCTCGACAATAAGGCCGCAAGATCGCCGCGCACGTACGGCTCGTTCGAAGCCTCCTGCCGCGCGAACGACAGCGTACCGGCGACGATCGCCTCCATGTCGGCGATGTCGGCCAGCATCTTCTTCTGCTGTTCGGCGTCGCCGACGAACTCGGCGCGCAGGCGCAGGCGCGTCAGCGGCGTGCGCAGATCGTGCGAGATGGCGGCGACCATTTGCGTTCGGTCGTCGACAAAGCGCTTGAGCCGTTCCTGCATCTGGTTCAGTGCGTGCGTGATCTCGCGCACCTCGCGCGGCCCCTGCTCCGGCAACGACTTCGACGTCAGGCTGGTGCCGAAGCGGGTCGCCGCACCGGCCAATTGCCGCAACGGTACGATCAGCCGACCCGCGCTCCACAGCGAGAGTGCCGCGATGATCGCGCCGACCAGCAGAATCCACAGCGCGAACCACAGCAACCGCCCGGTTTCGACGCCCGGATAATTCGGCGCGACGACGATCCAACCGCCGTCCAGGGTCCGCACGGCGATGCGGAACCCGCCCGGCACCGGCGCATCGATCTCCTGCAGCCGCGCGGGATCGAGAGTCCGCGGCTGCGCCGACCGGTTGGGGCGTTCCGGCGTGTAGTCCGGCGGCACCATTTGCGGCGGCTCGCGGCGGACGAAGGTACGCGTCGGCGGCGCCACCGTGCCGACCACGATCTGCGCCACCTTGCCGCCGAGTTCGGCATTCAGGCGCGCGGTCAGATTTCGATACGGCCAGGCGGTCGTGCGCCGGAACTCGGCGGGGCGGAAATCCGGCCGCCATTCGAACGACAGCCACTCCTCGTCGATCGTTTCGAGCCGCGCGGCGCGCCGCTCGGGCGGCACCGCCACGGCTTCGGTAATCCGCAGCGCCACGCGCTCGGTCAGCCAATGGGTGCTGTAGATCGGCTGCGGCGGCTCGCGCGCCGCGGTGAACAGCAGCAAGGTCAGCGACTGGGTGGCGACAAGTGCGACCACGATCGTCAGCGCGAGACGCGCGGCGATGCCATCCGGCCACCAGCGGCGACGCGCGGATGCCATGTTACGTTTTCCTCGCCGGGCTGCGCGTAACCGCCGGCGTGAACGTGTAGCCGCCGGTGCGTACCGTCTTGATCAGCGTCGGTTGTTTCGGATCCGGCTCGATCTTGCGCCGCAGGCGGCTGACCTGCACGTCGATGCTGCGATCGAACGGCACCGAGGCCCGGCCGCGCGCCAGATCGAGCAGCTGGTCGCGGCTCAACACACGGCGCGGATGCTGCACGAAGGCGACGAGCATCTGAAATTCCCCGCCGCTCAATTGAACGTCGATCTGGTCGGGCGAAGTCAGACTGCGTTTCGCGATGTCGAAGCGCCAGCCCTCGAATTCATAGATCGCCTCGTCGCCGGGTTCGTCGGCATCCGGCGCGCCGCCGGTGCGCCGCAAGATCGCCTTGGCGCGCGCCATCAGCTCGCGCGGATTGAACGGCTTGGTGACGTAATCGTCGGCGCCCAATTCCAAACCAACGATCCGATCGGTCTCCTCGGACAGCGCGGTCAGCATGATGATCGGAACCTCGCTCGTGGCGCGCAGCTTGCGGCAGAGACTGAGGCCGTCCTCGCCGGTCAGCATGATGTCGAGCACAACCAGATCGATCTTGGCGCCGTCGAGCACCTCCATCATGGCGCGCCCGTCAGCCGCGGCGGAGACGCGGAACCCGTGCTGGGTCAGGAATTTCGACAGCAGCGAGCGGATCTCGCGATCGTCGTCGACGATAAGGATGTGCGGGCTGTTCGGCACGGTCATGGGCGCAGTATCGCCAAAACACCGCGCCTCGGCAGCGTAAATTTGTAACCGCCCGTGTCGCGGCGGGCGCCTGTTACAGTCGGTTACAATAAGGCGGTTTGGCGAAACACTCCGGTTACAGGCGGGGCCTACATAGGGACGGTCCCCAACCTGAACCGGAGGTTCAAATGATTTCCCTTTCGCCCCGTAAGAAACTTGTCGCCGCCCTGTTGGCCGGCACCATCGGCCTCGGTCTGGCCCTGCCGTCCGCGTTCGGCGAACAAACCAAGCCGACGCAGCCGAACCAGCAGCAGCGCACCGAGCGCTTCTGCCAGGACGCGCCCGCGCGCCACGCCGGCTGGGCAAGCTATGCCGAAGCCAAGCTGAAGATTACGGCCGAGCAGAAGGCGGCCTGGAGCAAGTTCGTCGAGGACGTCAAAGCCAGCCGCGCACCGATGGAAAAGTTGATGTGCGGCCAGGCGGCAACGACGCGCGAACCCGGCCGTCCGACGTTGTCCAAGCGCCTCGAGCGCGAGGAACAGTTCACCACGGCTCGGCTTGAATCGATCAAGCTGCTGCGCCCGGCCGTCGAACGTCTGAATGCGGTGCTCACCGCGGAACAGAAGACCCAGCTCGACCGCCTGCGCATCGGCGCCGGCCAACAGCGCCACCATGCCAGGCACCAGGGCATGGATCACGGCAAACGCATGAACCGGGCGCCGCAACAGCAGCGGCAGTAAACGGAAACTTGCGCGCGGGGCGCCTCCCCCTCGTCGCCCTGCACGCAGGACGAAGCGGCCCGACCCTCCCCGGTCGGGCCGCAATTTTTTTGTGTGCGCGCGTCGCACGCCGCGCATTTGCGCGACCGCCGGCCGACCGCCGTCTCGGACGATCAGGTCAGCGCAATCGTTTCCCCCTGCTCGGGCAAGGTGCACGCCCAGTCGAGCTGCTCTTCGATCCGATGGCGCAGCGCGTCCGACGCCGCCGGCTCGCCGTGATTGATGAAAACCCGGCGCGGCGGCGCTTCGAAATGGCCGAGCCAGGCGAAAATTTCGTCCGCGTCGGCATGCGCCGACAGATTGTCCAGCATCGCCACCTCGGCCCGAATCGGCACGTAAGCGCCGTGAATCTTGACGCTCGGCGCGCCGGCGATAATCGCCGCGCCGCGCGTGCCGCCCGCCTGATAGCCGGTAAACAGGATCGTATTGCGAATGTCCGGCCCCAGCAGCTTCAGGTGATGCAGGACGCGACCGCCGGTCGCCATGCCGCTTGCGGCAAGGATGATCTTGGGCATCGGATTGGCATCCAAAGCCTTCGATTCCGCCGCATCCGATACGTAGCGCGCGACGCTGAAGATGCGGTGGCATTCCGCGGCGCTCAATTTGTGTTCACCGGCGTGCGACTGAAAGACGTTCGTCGCGTCGATTGCCATCGGACTGTCGAGATAGATCGGCACCGGCGGCGCGCGCCGATCGGCTTTGATGCGCGCCAGGTGATACAGCATGGTCTGCGCGCGGCCGACGGCGAAGCACGGCACCAGAAGCGTGCCGCCCCGCGCGACGGTTCGGCGGATGATTTCGGCCAGCATCGCCTCGGGATCGCGCGGATCGTGCGTGCGATTGCCGTACGTGGATTCCAGCACGAGGTAATCGGCGCGCGCGACGGTTTCCGGGTCGAGCATGGTGCGACTGTTCGGTCGGCCGAGGTCGCCGGAGAACAAGATGGATTGCGCGCCGATCCGCAGATCGGCCATCGCCGCGCCGAGGATGTGGCCGGCAATCTTGAATTCCGCCGAGATGCCGGGTGCTGCCTCGAATCCGGCATGGAATTCCATCGGCACGAACTGATTCAGGGATCGCTCGGCGTCCGCCATCGTGTAAAGCGGCAGGGCCGGCCGGTGCTTCGAAAAGCCGTGCCGGTTGGCGAAATCGGCGTCGCGCTCCTGCAAGAAGCCGCTGTCCGGCAGCAGAATCGAACACAGGTCGCGCGTGCCGCGCGTGCAATAGATCGGTCCGTCAAATCCCGATTTGACCAGCAATGGAATGTAGCCCGAGTGATCCAGATGCGCGTGCGTGAGCACGACCGCGCCGAGGCCCTGCGCATCGAAGGGCAATCCGGCCCAGTTGCGCAGCCGCAACTGCTTGTAGCCCTGGAACAAGCCGCAATCGACCAGCACTCGCGACGTTCCGGCGGTCACCAGGCATTTCGAGCCGGTCACCGTGCCGACGCCGCCGAGAAACCGCAATTCGACCGGCTTCGCCGGGACCGGCGTCTCGCGGCCCCCAACTACGCCCGCAGGTGCCGCCCCCGATCTACGTTTGGATTTGCGGAGACTCACCTCGTCTATCGCTGGTCGCTCGAGAGCGTCATCGCCTTGACGAGATGGTCGCGAATGTCTCCGATCGTGGCATGCGCCAAGTCGCGCCCCACTTCGTGGGTCACGATCTTGCTCAACGCGTGCGGCAGCATCGCGCGAATTTCACCGAGCACCCGGGGCGGCGCAACCACGACCAGGCCGGAGAACTCTCCGTGCTTGTGCGCGGCGTCGATCCGATCCACCACGGTCTTGAGGAAGTGTCGCTCGTCGTTTCGCGCCGGATCGGAGTGCGGCTCGAGCGCGTGCCGGTGCTGCCCGCTGCTGTCGAACGAGCGCCCCGGCTTGTCGGCCATGATGTCTCGATTGCGGCGATGCGGGCCTTCAAACTCGCTATCGGGCATTTGGTAGAGGCTCGCGGGCCCCTTCTCCATCGCAAACAATCGCGCGCGCCCACCGTCCGCGACCACGACCCAACTCAACGTTTTTTTCATTTCCGACCTCTCAATGGATTACCGCCGCATTTGGATATCTTAGGCCAATGAGCCGCGCGAAGGATGATCTAGATCAAGTCAACCGTCGCGAATCTTGCCAATGCGGCCCGCGAGTTCGATTGCCTGGATCAGGTCGCGCGCGGTGACGATGCCCACCAGCCTGCCGGCTTTTGCCACCAGCAACCGGCTGGTTTGCGCTTTCTGCATCTGCATCAGGACTTTCAGCGCCGGCGCGCCGGGGTCGACCAAAAGATCGGCGTCCGCCGGGCGCATCACGTCCCGGATCGCGGTTATCGGCCAATTGACCGACGGTATCGATTCGAGCTGGCGCACGCCGACGATGCCGACCAGCTTTCCGTCATCGAGCACCGGGAAACTGTCGTGAAAGTAGCGATAGACGAACTCGTCGACCAGCCTCGCGACCGAAAGGGCGGCGGGAACCGCGACCGGGTCGCGCGTCATGATCTCGCCGACGGTGCGCCCGCCCAGCACGGCGGTCGCGGTCAACCGCGCCAATTCGCTCTGCGCGGCGCCGCGCAGGAACAGCCCGATGACCACCCACCAGATGCCGCCGAACGCCTGGCCGCCGGTGAACAAAAACGCCGCGGCACCCAGAATCATGAACCCCAGGCCGAACCACGAACCGACGCGCGCGGCGAAACGGGTTGCCGAGACGAAATCCTTGCGCAAATGCCAAAGGCCGGCGCGAAAGACGCGACCGCCATCGAGCGGAAAGGCGGGCAGAATGTTGAACCCGGCGAGCAGCGCATTCATCAGCGCCAGATAGCTCAGCGTACCGTGAACGGCCGGTGGTGCGCCGCTGCCGAGCGATGCCGCCAAGTAGAACAACCCGGCCAGCACGACGCTCCACAGCGGCCCGGCCGCGGCCATCAGGAACTCCGATTTCGCACTCGGCGGCTCGTCCTCCATCTCCGCGACGCCGCCGAAAATGAAAAGCGTGATCCCGCGAATCGGGATGCCGAACCGGCGTGCCACGACGCTGTGCGCGAGCTCGTGCGATAGAATCGAAACGAACAACCCGAGCGCTCCGATCGCGCCCATGATCCAATATGTCGACAGTGCCAGGCCCGGGTAGTCGACCGGAAAGACGCTGCTGGCCAACGACCAAGTGATCAGCGCGGCCAGGAACAGCCAAGACAGATCGATGTAGACGGCGAAACCCAGCAGCGTCGCGACCTTCAGTTTACGACCGAACATGGCGATCCTTTTCCTGTGTCGTATCGAGGCAAGAGCGGCGCGCGTCGGGGCAGCCGCTCCGTCTCGGGCCTGCCGCCGAAAACGCCACCTTCATGTCCCGGCGAAAGGTCGGTCAGAGATGCGTGCGCACCGACCACAATTCGTGGAACACACGGATTTCGACCGCCCGTCGCAGGTAGCCCACGCCGGACGTGCCGCCGGTGCCGGTCTTGTGCCCGATGATGCGTTCGACCGTGTTCGCGTGGCGGAAGCGCCATTGGGCGAACGCATCCTCGATATCGACCAGTTCCTCGGCGAACTCGTACACGTCCCAGTATTTCTGCGGGTTCTTGTACACTTCGAACCAGGCGTCCTCGACCGACTTGTTCGGCTGACGCGGCTGGCTCCAGTCGCGTTCGGTCTGCGACTTGTCGATCTTGAACCCGCGGCGAGACAGCAACAGGATCGCCTCGTCGTAAATGCTCGGCGCGTTCAGCAGCAGCTGCAGCTTCGCCTGCAGGTCTGGCCGATGCGCGTGCGGCCGCATCATCGCCTTGACCTTGTTGCCGAGCACGAACTCCACGCTGCGGTACTGGTAGGATTGAAAGCCGGAGGATCGGCCGAGCTTGTCGCGGAACGCCATGTAGTCGGACGGCGTCATGGTCGTCAGCACGCCCCAGGCATTGAGCAATTGTTCCTGGATGCGCGACACGCGCGCCAGCATTTTGAAGGCCGGGCGCAATTCGTCGGTGCGCACCTGCTTCATGGCCGCCTCGAGCTCGTGCAGCATCAGTTTCATCCAAAGTTCGTTGACCTGGTGAATGATGATGAACAGCATTTCGTCGTGCGTGCCGGCCCATAATTTCTGGGCATTCAGGATCGTATCGAGCTGCAGATAGTCGCCGTAGCTCATCTCCCCGGCAAAACTGTCGTGGAATTTCTCGCCGGCCAGGGCGGCTTCGCTGGTGCTTTGCGGGGTATTGGTCATTCGGTCTCCAGCGGCGCCCCCTTAAGTGCTCCCGGGAGCGGCCTGTTTGTCTCGGGTTTCTGCGGCATTTTCGCCGGGCGTTCGCAGCTTGCGGCACGCCAAGCCGGTAGTCTACTTTACCCCTATTCGCGTTCAAGGCGGCGATCCGATTGTCGCGGCCGGTGAACGCTGTTTTGTTTGGTTTCATGAGGGAGCGGCAAAATGTCGGATCAAATCAAATACGTGCTCGGCGAAGATCAAATGCCGAAATTCTGGTATAATATTGTGGCGGACATGCCGAACCCGCCGGCAGCCGTGCTGCACCCCGGGACCGGCCAGCCGGTCGGGCCGAACGATCTGGCCCCGCTGTTCCCGATGGCGATCATCATGCAAGAGGTGAGCGCCGAGCGGGACATCGAGATCCCGAAGCCGGTGCGCGACGTGCTCCGCCAATGGCGCCCGTCGCCGCTCTACCGCGCGCGGCGGCTGGAGAAGGCGCTCGATACCCCGGCCAAGATTTACTACAAGTACGAGGGCGTCAGCCCGGCCGGCAGCCACAAGCCGAACACCGCGGTGGCCCAGGCATTTTACAACAAGGCCGAGGGTGTCAAACGACTGACCACCGAAACCGGCGCCGGCCAGTGGGGCTCGTCGCTGTCGATGGCGGGCGCACTGTTCGGCCTTGAAGTCGAAGTGTTCATGGTGCGCGTAAGCTATGATCAGAAGCCGTATCGCCGCGCCTTCATGGAAGCTTTCGGCGCCACTTGCCACGCGAGTCCGAGCAACCTCACGGAAGCCGGCCGGGCGCTCCTCAAGCAGAACCCGAACAGCACGGGCTCGCTCGGCATGGCGATTTCCGAAGCGGTCGAACGCTGCGTACAGCGCGACGATACCAAGTACGCGCTGGGCAGCGTGCTCAATCATGTGCTGATGCATCAGACCGTGATCGGCATCGAGGCGATGAAGCAGCTCGAGATGGCC
>JBFWYO010000066.1:0-26738 GCA_050186335.1 Alphaproteobacteria bacterium
GCGAGCGGGTCGGGCAGGTGTATTTGGGCCTGGTGCATTACGAGGATGGCGTGCCCGGCATCAAGCAGCGGATTGCCACGGCGGAGAGATTCCTGCCGAATTTCGGCATTTCCACCGAATGCGGCTTCGGCCGCATGCCGAGCGACCACGATATCCGCCGGCTGCTCGAGATGCACCGCCAGGCGGTCTAGGCCTCGCGGCACCTTTCCGGCGTCAATCCAGCGCATCAGGACGCACGTGGCGGGTTCCTGGTCGAAGGCTTCCGTCCAAACGCCCGCGACGTCCTCGGCATGCGGCATTGCTGCGTGCACATGTCCAACCCCGCGCTAACGCCAATGCTCGACTGCGCGTTGAGCGAAACGGCCCCAAAGCAGGCCGTTTTGCAATTCCAGGCGTGCGGACTGATGCGCGCTTTCGGTATGGAGACGTTGGCCGCAACCCGCCGATGCGGTAGTATAAAATTTCAGATAATCAAACTGTCGAAATGGTGCGTAAGCCTTAGAATTTGACCGATTACGAAGCGTCTTGCGGCGCGCGCCGCACGAAAGGATGCGGAAGCAAATGGCACGCGGATCCAAGGTCGATCGCTCCGGCCGTAGCCGTTCGCCCCGCTCGCCGGCCGCCAAAGCATTGCGCCACAAAACCACACGAACGAAGCCGCCGTCGCGAACAACGCGCAAAGCGGCGCCCGGCAAGTCCACATTGGGCCGCTTCCAATCGCTGCTCATCGATGCGATCGCCGAAGGCGTCTACCAGTGGGAGACCAAGTCCGACCATCTGACCGTGTCCGATCGCCTGCGCGCGATCATGGGCTTCAAGCGCGGCGAACTCACGGCCAGAAAGTGGAACGATCGGGTCCATCCCGACGATCGGCAAGGTTATCGCTCCGCGATCATCGATCATTTCAAGGGCAGGACCGCGAACATCGACGTCGAGTATCGCGTTCGGAAGGCCGGCGGCAAATATACCTGGCTCCGCGACCACGGCGTTGCCGTGCGCGACGGCAAAGGCCGCGTCACTTTGCTGGTCGGCGGGGTGGCCGACATTTCAAGCCGCAAGGCCGCGGAGAACGACTTGCGCGTCAGCGAAGAGCGCTACGCGCTTGCCTTGGCGGCGGTGAACGAAGGCGTCTACGACTGGGATATCCAGGCCAATGAAATCTATTATTCGCCCAGCGTTCGCGCCATGGTCGGTCTCGATCAAACGCAGCTGCGCACGCCCGATGACTGGACGTCGCGGATCCATCCGGCGGACATCGAGGGTTATAGGCAAGCGCTCGTGAGCCTGTTCAAGCATGGCACGGACCGCTGCGAGATCGACTATCGCTACCGCGCCGCGGATGGAAATTGGCGATGGGCCCGGCAGCACGGCATCGTCACGCGCAATGCCGATGGCCGCGCAATTCGAATGATCGGTTCGACCGGCGACATCACCGAACAGCGCAAGCTGATCGCCGCGCGCGATCGGGCCGAACGGCTGCTCAACGACGCCATCGAAGCGATCTCGGAAGGTTTCACGCTGTTCGATGCCGATGACCGGTTGGTCATGTGCAACTCGGTCTATCGCGGATTTTTTCGCGAAGTTGCCGATCAGGTCAAGATCGGCATGCGGTTCCAGGATTTTCTGCGCGCCGGCGCGGAGCGCGGCCTGTTCCCGCTGGCCGTCGGCCGGGTCGAAGAATGGCTCGCCGACTTGATCGAGCGGCGCAAGCGAATGGAGGGCACGCGGCTGCAGCATCTGGCCGGCGATTTATGGCTGCAGATCAGCGATCACCGGCTGCGCGACGGCGCCATGGTCTCGGTCTACACCGACGTCTCGGAGATCAAGCGACGCGAGCGGGAGCTGGCGGATCTGGTCGACCAGGTTCGCAGCAACCGGGACGATGCGGAGGCCGCGCGCAACCGGCTTTCCGAGGCGATCAATTCGATCTCGGAAGGCTTCGTGCTGTACGACCGCGACGAGCGCCTGGTGATCTGCAACAGCAAGTATCGCGAGATCTACCCGGAGATCGCCGAACTGACGCAGGTCGGCACGCGCTTCGAGGATATTTTGCGACGCGCCGGCGAGCGCAACATCATGCCCGGCCTCAGCGGCCGCGTGGAAGATTACGTGCGCGAGCGCTTGGAGCGCTATCGGAACCCCGGGCCGCCGGATGAAATGCAGCTCAGCGGCGGGCGCTGGGTGCAGGTCAGCGCGCGGCGCACCGCCGATGGCGGGATAGTCGGCGTCTATACCGACATCACGGAGCTTAAAAAGCGCGAGGGCAAGCTGGCCGAACTGGTCGATCAGCTCGGACTGGCCCGCGATCAAGCCATGGCGATGACGCAGGCCAAGAGCCAGTTCCTCGCCAACATGAGCCACGAACTGCGCACCCCGCTCAATGCCATCATCGGCCTGGCGGAAATGACGCACGAAGACGCGGTCGACCGAAATCTCGACGATTTCGTCGAGCCGCTCTCGCGCATCAACCGCGCCGGCAAGCATTTGCTGGAGTTGATCAACGACGTCCTGGATCTGTCCAAGATCGAAGCCGGCCGGCTCGAGCTGCGGCCCGAAGACGTCGAACTCCAGCCGCTGGCCCAGGATTTGCGATCGGCCGCCGAATCCCTGGCGGCGAAAAACGGCAACACGCTCGTCGTCGATTGTCCGGCGGATATCGGACGGCTTGAAACCGACAGTCTGCGCTTGCGGCAAATCGTGCTCAATCTGGTCAGCAACGCCTGCAAGTTCACGGAAAAGGGCAAGGTCACGTTAACCTGGCGGCGTGCGGGCGCGAACGGCTCCGGCGGCATCTCCATCAGCGTGACGGACACCGGCATTGGCATGACCGACGAGCAAATCGGCCGCCTGTTCCAGGAATTCACCCAGGCCGACAGCTCGACCACACGCAAATACGGCGGTACCGGGCTTGGACTCGCGATCAGCCGACGCCTTGCGCAGATGATGGGCGGTGATATTACGGTCACCAGTAAGCCGGGGGCCGGCAGTTGCTTCAGCTTGTCGCTGCCGGGCCGTTTCGGAGCGGAAGCATCCGCAGCGGCGCCGGCGGCGGTCAAGCCGGCGTTGCCGCCCATGCGCGCTTCGAACGGCGAGCGTGCGACCGTGCTGGTCGTCGACGACGACGACAATGTCCGCCAAATGATGTCGCGGCTGCTCGAACGCGAAGGCTATCGCGTGATCACTGCGCGGGACGGAATCGAAGGCATCCGGTTGGCCCGCGAGCATCATCCGCAGGCGGTGACGCTCGATGTGCACATGCCCGGTCTCGACGGTTGGGATACGTTGCGCACGTTCAAGGCGGATACGGAACTGGCGACGATTCCCGTGGTCATGGTCACGATCCTCGACGAGGCCAACAAGGGGTTTCGCTTGGGTGCCGCCGAATACATGGTCAAGCCGATCGACCGGGAACGGCTGCGCCAGGTGTTGCGCGCCTATACGCAGCGTGCCGCGAAATCGCAACGCGTGCTTGTCGTTGATGACGACGCATTGACGCGCGAGCGGGTCGCTCGAATGCTCGCGGCGGACGGATACACGATCGACGAAGCCGAGAACGGTGCGGTTGCGCTGGAACTCGCACGGTCTCAGGCGCCCGATATCGTGCTGCTCGATCTGCTCATGCCGGTGATGGACGGATTCGAATTTCTCGAGGCGTTCCGCGCGCTGCCGGGCGGTCGAAACGCCACGGTCATCGTCGTCACCGCGGCCGACCTATCCGACGCCGATCGCTTCCGCCTGCGCGGCAGCGTCGAACAAGTGCTAAAAAAATCGGGTGCAGGATTGGACGACATCGCGCACGAAGTGGTCGAAACCGTCGGGCAAATCACCCGAGCTTCCGCGCGAGGCGCGACATGACCCGCGTACTCTACGTCGAGGACAACGAAGACAACATCTATATGTTGTCGCAGCGGCTGGAGCGTAAGGGCTTTGAAGTCTTGATTGCGCGCGATGGGGTCGCCGGCGTGGCCGCCGCCGTCGCACAACAGCCGGGCCTGATTCTGATGGATCTGAGCCTTCCGGTGCTCGACGGCTGGGAAGCCACGCGCCGGATCAAGCAGGATCCCGCGACCAGCCGGATTCCGGTCATTGCGCTGTCGGCGCACGCACTGGGCGGCGAGCGCGAACGAGCACTGGCGGCGGGTTGCGACGACTACGACACAAAGCCGGTCGATCTTGCGCGTCTGCTCGGCAAGATGACTGTGCTGCTCGCGAGAAACCCGACATGAGCGATGCGGGGCCTGCGATTCTCATCGTCGACGACGTGGACGACAACCGCTACACCCTCGCGCGACGACTGAAGAGCGACGGGTACGCCAACATCGCCGCCGTCGAAAGCGGCGCCGCCGCGCTCGATAAGTTGACCGAGGGGAAGTTCGATCTGGTGTTGCTCGACGTGATGATGCCGGCGATGAGCGGCATCGAGGTGCTCGAGCGCATTAAGAGCGATCCAAAACTCCGGCACATACCCGTCATCATGATTTCGGCGGCGGACGAGATGGAGAAGGTCGTTCGCTGCATTCAGCTGGGTGCGGAAGATTATTTGGCCAAGCCCTTCAACGCGACGCTGCTCAAAGCGAGGGTCGGCGCGGCACTGGAGAAGAAGCGCCTGCGCGATCGCGATGCCGAACATCGGCGAGATCTCGAGCAAGAACGCAAGCGCATCGAAACCATCCTGGGGTCGGTGTTTCCGGGCCAGATCGCCAGCGAATTGAAGGACACACAGACGGTCGCTCCGCGCCGGCACGAACGCGTGGCGGTGTTGTTTGCCGACGTCGTCGGGTTCACGCGCTTCTGCGATGCCAATCCGCCCGAATTGGCGTTGGGGCACCTGCGGGAACTGGTCGCGGCATTCGAAGAGATCGCGCCGCGTCACGGCGTCGACAAGATCAAGACGGTCGGCGATTCGTTCATGGCGGCGGCCGGCCTGTTGGGTGCTCACAGCGAGCCGGCACTGGCCGCCGTACGCTGCGGCCTCGAGATGGCGAAAGTTGCGCAGACGATCGAGCCGCGCTGGAGCGTGCGCGTCGGCATTCATTTCGGACCCGTGGTCGCCGGGGTGCTCGGCCGGCGACAATATGTCTACGATATCTGGGGCGATACGGTGAACACCGCGGCGCGGATCGTTGGACAGGCCGGACCGGGATCGGTCGTGGTCAGCGACGCATTATGGATGCACGTCGAAGACCGATGCAGCGGGCGGTTCCTCGGGCCGATCGAGCTGAAAGGCAAAGGCAAGGTTGAATTGTTCGAATGCCTCGAAGCGACTTGACGAGCGCTATTGCCCGCGCATTCGCCCGCCATTCTCCGACTCGTGCGATCGAACAAAGGGCGGATTTTATGAAGCGCAACGACCGCCGATTCGACGGGCCGATTCCGATCGGCGCGCGGCGGCGGCGATCTTTTTGAGACTCAGCACGGATCGTTGACCCCAGCCGCTTCTGCCCGCCGCCACTGTCGGTCGAAAGCGCAGATAAAGCGGATAGGCACGTTCGGCCAACAGAGCGGGCGGAAACGATTGCGCGAGCTTACGCATGGCGCCGCGAACGCGCGTGTAGTCGGCACCGAACTTGCCACGCAGATAACGTTCGACGCCGGCGGGGTCGATCGGCCGGCCGGCCGCAACCGCGCGCACACCGGCGTGGGTACGCACAACAGGCACCGATCTGTGCATCAGCGCCACGCGGCGGCCTGCGATGGGCGGCTTCTTTCTCGCCGGGTGCTTGCGATACACGCCGATCGCCTGGCCTTTCGCGTACGCATTGAGACCCGCGAGTGCGCGGCCGAGCGTCAACGCCGTGGGCCATGGATGGCCTAGCCGCCGTGCAACGACCGCGGCCCATAAAGTCAGCACCGGAGCGCGATTGACGGTGATCGGACCCTGCGGCGCGGCGCCGGATCCCGGCTTTGCCCTGGTTTTCATGGCGCAAGCGGGGTCCAGCCGTTCAAACGGTCACCTCCGCGTTGCGCCGCTCCGGCGGGCCTGACGTTTTGCGCGCGTGCCGGAACCCGCGACGGCACGCGAGCGACCCGCGCTCCGATACGCAATCGCGATGGCCTGGCGCAACGGATAGCCTTCGTGCACCAGCTGGCGGATGTTCTCGGAAATTATCTTGTCCGTAGACCCACGTTTGAGGGGCATGACGGCGGCCTTTTCATGGTCGACATTTGAAATTCCAGCTTAGTGCCCTGCGTGTTTGCCGCAATCGGCAATCTGCGCCTTGCGTATTCAGGACAGGCACGCGTCGCCGTCGGCGGCCAGCGCCTGGCGCGCGAAATAGAAGAAGCTGGCGTCGACGATTTCCGGCTTGAGCAGGAAGTCGTGCGCGCCTTTGGCATGTTCGGCCTTGACCGGTTTGATCGGGCCGACCGCCAGCGCGCGAACCTGCATGCGCGCCGCGCGCTCGATGTTGACGCCCAGGTAGCATGCCTCCTGCACCGTTGCGCCGGTACAGAGCTGTCCGTGGTTCGACAAAATGATTGCGCGTTTCTTGCCCAGCGCGCCGGCGATCATCTCGCCTTCGTCGTCGGCTACCGGCACGCCCGGCCACTCGCCGAGGTAGGCGCAATCGTCCCAGAACATCGCGGCATCCATGTGCGCGACTTCCAAACCCTTGCCGGTCATCGAGAGCGCATTGCAGTACGGCGGATGGGTATGCACGATCGAGCGAACGTCCGGTCGCGCGCGATAGACCCACAAGTGAAACCGCACCGCGGGGTTGGGCACGCCGTGGCCCTCGACGACTTTCATGTCGTCATCGACGCGCAACATCGCGCCGGCGGTCGCCTCGTCGAATCCGGTTGCGATCGGCAGTGTCCAGATCGTCTTGCCGTCGTCGGCGCGGACCGTTATCTGGCCCGCCAACCCGGAGAGGTGGCCTTCGCGCGCCAATATCCGTGCCGTCAGCGCCAGCTTCTGCTTTTCGCTCCAAGCCGGCAACGCGATGAACCGGTTGATGTCCTGGCGGACTTTATCTTCGATCTCGCTCTTGGCGATATTCATGTCATTCGCTCCACGAGGGCGGTCGCAACGACGCAGTTCAAAGATACGGCTTCAGCCAGCCGAGCGTGTCTTCGGTGCGCTTGGTCGGCACATATTCGGCGCCGATGAAACCCTTATAGCCGAGCCGGTCGATTTCCTTGAACACGAACGGAAAATTGATCTCGCCGGTCCCCGGCTCGTGCCGGCCCGGCGTATCGGCAAATTGGATATGCCCGACATGCGGCAGGACGGCGGCGATGGTCGGAGTCAAATCGCCTTCCATGATCTGCATGTGGTAGAGGTCGTATTGCAGCCCCAAATTGGCGTGCCCGGCCCGTTCCAGCACACCCATCGCCTGGCTTGTGGTCTGCAGGAAATAATTCGGCCGGTCGCGGCCGTTGCACGCTTCCAGCACCACCTTGATATGCAGCGGCTCGAACACTTCGGCGGCGTGGCGCAGATTGGCGATCAGCGCGCCGGTGCATTCCTCGCGGTCCAGATCGATCGGCGGCCAGCCGGCCAGAATGTTGACGTTCTTCGGCTTAAGCGCCTCGGCGTACTGCCGTGCATCCTCGCACACGCCGCGGAACAGCGGCTCGCGCCCGGGGATCGACGCAAGGCCCGGCCCGCCGGACAGCATGTCGCCGACGGGTATGTTGATCACGGCAACTTCCAGCTTCGCCTTTTCCTTGGCCGCCAGCAGTTCGTCGGGCGTGTGGTCGTAGGGAAACTGGATTTCGACCGCGCGGAAGCCCGCGTCGCGCGCCGCGGCGAACCGGTCGAGCATCGGCCGTTCCGTGAACAGCATGGAGATATTGGCGGAAAAGCGCGGCATGCGGATTTCCTTGCGTAGATGGGCCGGCGGCGAACTACAGCTTATTCGGCAAATAGAGCTTTGACAGCACCGTAATGTCGTCGTCGCCGTGGCCGCGTGCCATCAGGTTCTGCATCATTTCGGCCACCAGCGCCACCATCGGGATCGGGGCGCCGTTCTTGCGCGCGGTGTCGCGTACCGTCGCCAGGTCCTTGACCATCGTATAGAGCTGGCCGAGCGGCGGATCGTATTGCTGCTTGGCGAAGCGCGGCGCCAGGAGCTGCAATGGGGTCGAATCGGCGAACCCGCCCTTCAGCGCCTCGGGCAGCCGTTCGGCCGCAATGCCGGCCTTCTGCGCGAATGCGATCGCCTCGGCGATGGTCAACATATTCGACGAGACGATCATCTGGTTGCACAGCTTGGTCACCTGGCCGGCGCCGGCCGGGCCCATGTGGGTAAAGCGCTGCGCCATCGCCATCACGGCCGGGCGCACTTGTTCGACATCCGCCGCCTCGCCGCCGGCCATGATCGCCAGCGTGCCTTGCTCCGCACCCGGCACCCCGCCCGAAACGGGCGCATCGACCCAGCCCATGCCGTTGGCCAGCTTCAGCCGGTTGCCGAACTCCTGCGTCGCATCCGGCCGCATCGACGAAAAGTCGCATAGAATCTTGCCGGCGCCCGGCACGGATGCAATGCCGTCCTTGCCGAACACGACGTCTTCGACCGCCTTGGTGTCGGTCAAGCACATGAAGACGAACTGAGAGGCCTTGGCGACGGCGGCTGGCGAAGTTTGCGGTACCGCCCCGGCGGCGACGATCTTCACCATCTTGTCCGATGAACGATTCCAGACGTTGACCGTGTAGCCTGCACCGAGCAGCCGCAAACTCATCGGACCGCCCATGAGGCCGAGCCCAATGTAGCCGACGGGAGGTTGAATGGTGGTCATGGCTTTGTTCTCAGCTGTTCAATCTGATTGGACGTTGTCAATTGTCGCTCCGGCCGTAGCGTAGCGAAGGGCCGGGGTCCAGCGCTCGATCAATCGACCGACCGGATCCCGGGTCGCGCGCGGGGGCGCTTGTCCGGGATGACATAGTGCTTTACGCGTCCGGCACCCACCGCACGTTGCCCGAGTGCGTCACGGCCCCTTTGTGGGTCGGCCCAACCGCAGCCGCGTATTTCTCCAGCAGGCCGCCAAGCGGCGCGCGCGTATCGGGTTTCCAGGCGGCTCGGCGGCGCGCCAGCTCGTCGTCGCCGAGCTCGACGCGGATCGAGCGCGCCTTGGCGTCGATTTCGATGATATCGCCTTCCCTGAGCAGGGCGATGCCGCCGCCAAGCGCCGCTTCGGGGCTGGCGTAGCCGATCATCATGCCGCGCGTGGCGCCCGAAAACCGCCCGTCGGTCAGCAGCGCCACTTTTTCGCCCATGCCTTGGCCATAGATGAGCGCGGTGATGCCGAGCATCTCGCGCATGCCCGGCCCGCCTTTCGGGCCTTCGTTGCGGATCACGATCACGTCGCCTTCCTTGTAGGCCCGGCGTTCGATCACCTTCATGCACTCTTCTTCGCATTCGAAAACGCGCGCGGGGCCGCGATGACGCAGAGATTTCAATCCCGCAACTTTCAAGAGCGCGCCGTCGGGGCACAGATTGCCCTTGAGGACGGCGACGCCGCCGTCGGGCGAAATATGCTCGCCGTACTTGCGCACCACGCTGCCGTCCGGATCGGCGAAGCGGGCCAGCGCGCGCTCCATGGTTTCGCCGGTGATGCTTAGGCAGTCGCCGTGGAAATGGCCGCTTTGCAGCAGGCGCTTCATCACCACGGGCGCGCCGCCGATCTCATACACGTCGCGCGCCAGGAATTTCCCGCCGGGCTTCAAATCGGCGACCAGCGGCGTGCGGTCGAACACGCGCGCCACGTCGTCCATCGTAAAGGCAATGCCGGCCTCGTGCGCGATGGCGGGAATGTGCAGCGCCGCGTTGGTCGACCCGCCCGTGGCGGAGACGACCGCACAGGCATTCTCGATCGATCTGTGCGTGACCAAATCGCGCGGCAGCGGCCCGTCGCGCATCACCGCGTCCATCAGCACGCGCCCCGCGCGATGGGCGAGCGCTTTGCGCTGCTCGTAGACCGCCGGGATCATGGACGAGCCCAGCAAGGCGAGGCCGAGCGCTTCGGACACCATGCCCATCGTATTCGCGGTGAACTGGCCCGGGCAGGCGCCGATCGTCGGCAGGCAGTCGAGTTCGAGCGCCGCCACCGCCTCCGGCTTCATCGTGCCGGCCATCACGGCGCCGACGCCTTCATAGGCGTCGAGCACCGTTACGTCGCGGCCCATATGCCGGCCGGGCAGGGCGCTGCCGCCATACATATACAGGCCGGGTACATTGCAGCGCACGATACCCATCATCAGGCCGGGGTTGGTCTTGTCGCACGCGCCGAACGCGACGATGCCGTCGTAAACGTGCCCGCGCACCACGGCTTCGACCGAATCGGCGATCAGCTCGCGCGATATGAGCGAAAACTTCATGCCCTGGTGGTTCATCGACAGGCTGTCGGCCACGCTGGCGGTGGTGAACTCGCGCGGCGTGCCGCCGCCCTCGGCGATGCCGGTCTTGGCATGCGCCGCCTGCGCGCGCAGGCCGATATTGCACGGCGTCATCTCGCCCTCGGCGGTAACCACGCCGATCATCGGCTGCTGCATTTCCCGGTCGCCAATGCCCATTGCGCGCATGAACGCGCGATGCGGCGTGCGGTCGAGCCCCTCGTGGGTGATCGCCGAGCGGAACTTCCGGTTACGGCCGCCTTCGGGTGCCATGCAATCCTCCGTGCCTGCGCTGACGCAGGCTGCTTTAGCGCGGCGTCCGCGGCGCCGCCGTCATTTTATGTTGGCGACCGAGGGCAGCCACAGGCTGATGATCGGGAACGCCGCCAGGATCGCGATGCGCACCAGATCCACAGTGAAGAACGGCATGACGCCGCGGAAAATGACCCCGGTCGGGACATCCGGCAGCACACCGCGCAGCACGAACACGTTGAGCCCGACGGGCGGCGTCAGCAGACTGATTTCCACCACGACGACGACCAGGATGCCGAACCAGATCGGGTCGAACTTCAGCGTATCGACCACCAGCGAATAGAAGATCGGCACGGTCAACAGCACCATCGACAGGCTTTCCAGCACGCAGCCCAGGATCACGTAGATCACGATGATGGCGAAGATGATGGTCCAGCGGTTGGCGCCGATACTCTGTACGAAATCGGTCAACGCCTCGGCGAAGCCGATCTGGCCGAGATAATCGGAAAAGATATTGGCGCCGATCAGCACCACGAACAGCATCGCCGTCGTGATCGCGCTTTCCAGCAGCACGGCAAAGAAAATCCGCCAGTTCAGCTGCCGTCGATATAGCGCGAACAGAAACGCGCCCATGGCGCCGACGCCGGCCGCTTCGGTCGGCGTAAAGGCGCCGGCATAGATGCCGACCATGACGACCAGAAACAGCACCAGGACGCCCCACACGCCGCCTAATGCGTTCATGCGCTGCGGCCATGCGGTCTTCTCGCCAGGCGGACCGGCCGCAGGGTTGCGTCGGACGACCCATTGTATGGCAACGAGGTACAGCAGCACGCCAAGGATACCCGGCAAGATGCCCGCCATGAACAGCTTGCCGATATTGGTCTGCGTCAGAATGCCGTAAATTACCAGGATGACGCTCGGCGGGATCAGAATGCCGAGCGTCCCGCCAGCCGCGATCGATCCCGTGGCCAGCGAATCGGAATAGCCGAACTTGCGCATCGACGGCATCGCGACCTTGGCCATGGTTGCGGCCGTTGCCATCGACGAGCCGCACACCGAGGCGAAGCCGCCACACGCGACCACGGTCGCCATCGCCAGGCCGCCGCGCCGATGCCCCAAAAAGGCATTCGCCACGCGATAAAGGTCTTCGGACAGCTTGGCGTTGGTGACGAAGTTGCCCATCAACACGAATAGCGGCACCACGGACAATTCGTAGCTGAGGCCGCTGCCGAAGGCGACCTGGCCGAACTGGCCCAACGACGCCTCGAAACCGCGCTCGATGGCAAAACCGACGACGCCGACGATGATCATCGCGAAGGCAATCGGAATGCGCGCGAACGCGAGCAGCAGCAGCGCGGCGAAAGCGATGAGCGCAGCGGTCATGATGCCACGGGTGTCTGAATTGGGGCGCGATTGCGCAGGTAGGACCAGCAAGTGAATAACGTCGCCACCACGGCGACGACCGACATCACGCCGAAGAAGATTCCGAATGGGCCCTTATTGACTTTCAGCGTCATGGTCACTTCGTTATGGCTGAGCAGCGTGACGCCTTCGATGTACAACCGCCAAGCCATTAAGGCGATGGTCAACGCGCAGATGAAATTCACCACGATCCGCTGCCAGCGTACCCAGGATTTTGGGATCACAGAATCGAACAAGTCGATCGTGACATGCCCCTCGCGCGCGCACAGGACCGGGAGCGCCGTGAAAATCAGCAGTCCCATGAGGAATTCGGTCATTTCGTAGGCGCCGTAGATCGGCTGGCTCAGCAGCTCGCGTCCAATCACGTCGAAGAACGACAAGACCATGATCACGAAAAGGATGACCGATGCGGCGATGCCGAGCACCCGGTCGGACAAGCGTCCGAACCGGGTGTCGATAGCAGCAGGTGCGTCGGTTTGAGAAGGGATGGCCTTATCGGCCATCACTTTTTCTCCGCCTCGACCTTGGCGACTTCATCGCGGAAGAGCTTGATGACGGCTTTGCCGTCGAGGCCCATCTTGTCCATCTTCGTGGCGTATTCCGCCTCGAGCTTGGCGTTGACCTTCTTGACCTCTTCGACGATGGCCGGCGGCGCTTCGGCGATCTTGTTGTTGTTCGCCATAGCGACCTCGCGGCCCTCCTTGTCGGCGCGGTCCCAGCCTGCGCCGCCGATGCGCGCAAACGCCTCGCCCGACACTTTGGTCACCGCGGCCTGATCGGCCTTCGACAGCTTGTTCCACTTCTCCTGGTTCATGGCGAACCAGAACGAGGAGCAGTAGAGCCCGCCCTTCACGTAGGTGGTAAATGGGACCAGCTTGACCAGATTGAAGCTCTTCACCGATTCGAACGGAAAGAAAATGCCGTCGGCAATGCCGGCGGATAGAATTTCGTAGGATTTCGGCGCCGGCTGCGAGATCACCACGCCGCCCATGTGCTCGACCAGCGCCTTCGGCACGTCGCCGCCGACCCGAATCTTCTGGCCTTTCAGATCGTCGGGCTTCGCGATGTTGAGCTTCGAATGATGGATCATGCCCGGCCCGTGCGTCATGACGCCGAGCAAATGCACGTCCTTATGGATGTTCGCCTTGTGAATCATGGCGTTGTGCGTGCGCCACAAAGCGACCGACGTGGTCACCGCGGTTTCGCCCAGGAACGGCAGTTCGGCGATCAGGTATGGCAGGAACCGCTCGGGCTGATACCCGTAGGTGGAGTAGGCGACGTCGACTTGGCCCTTGGTGACGGCGTCATAATGCTGGTTCGGTGCGCCGATCGGCTTCGGCAGGAAGCGGATCTTGACGTTGCCTTTCGTTTCCTTCGAAACGTTCTCGGCCCAGGGCTCGAAAATGTATTTGTTGATCGGGTGCGCGGGCGGCACCCAGGTCGAAAAGGTCAAGGTCGTTTCGGCCTGCGCGGCCACGGGAAACGACGCCACGGCCGCAAGGACCGCCAGTCGCATAAATTTGCTCACGATTTTCGCTCCCAAAGATGGTTGTTCGTCGTCGGCGGTGCTGTCGCACTTCTGGCTTAATCCCGACTGCCTCCGTGTGAAATCCTAAGCGAACGGTTGAAAAAGGGAAGCGCCGATTCCGCCAAATCTCAGGGGTTGACCGGGTTCGTGGGCGCGGTACGAGGCCGGCCGGCGGGCGGATCTCGCGATCGGCAAAAATTAACTCGTCATCCGCGCCGAGCGCCGCGCCGTACCTCCTTATGCAAACCGGCGTCCGTCCCGGCGCCGATCCCCAACCCGCATCCGAGAGGAAATTGCCGTCATGCACAGTCTCACCAAATTCGTCGCGTGCATTTTCGTAGCCGGCGCTTTGGCCGCCGGCCCGGCGCTCGCGGCCGACCCGATCGTCGGCGGTGCGCCGATGTCGCCGCAGAAGGACATCATCGACAACGCCGTCAATTCGAAGGACCACACCACGCTGGTCGCCGCGGTCAAGGCGGCGGGTCTGGTCGAAACGCTTAAGAGCCCCGGCCCGTTCACGGTCTTCGCGCCGACCAACGACGCTTTCGCGGCGTTGCCGGCCGGCACCGTCGAATCGCTGCTCAAGCCTGAAAACAAGGCGACGCTCACCAAGGTGCTCACCTATCACGTCGTCGCCGGCAAGTGGGACGCAGCGGGAGTGCTGAAAGCCATCAAGGACGGCGAAGGCAAGGCGATGGTCAAGACCGTCGCCGGCGGCATGCTGACGCTCAGCGTGATGGGCGGAAAGGTCACGGTCACCGACGAGGCGGGCAATACCGGCACGGTCACCATCGCCGACGTGTTCCAGAAGAACGGCGTGATCCATGTTGTCGACAAGGTATTGCTGCCGAAATAACTCGCGCCGAACCAAGGCCGCGAGGCAAAGCAGTCGCGCCGGCAATCGCCGGCGCGATTTTTTTTCAAGCTATTATAGATAAACCGGCTAGTACCGGCCGGTCATCCAGTCGCGCACCAGCGCTTGTTCCAATCCGCGCGCGCGGTCGCGCCACGCCCGCGGGCGCGCCAGCCCAACCTTGTCGGCCCGTTCGGCGATCCCGTCCTTGACCTTGCGTCCCTGCTGATCGATTTGAAAGATCGCGAACGCCAGCCGACGGTTGTCGGTCGTCGTGATGAAGCCGGCCAAGGTGCGCGCGTAGTCCATCGTGCCGGTCTTGGCGGCGACGCGCCAATCAGCCAGTGCCGGGCGCTTCTCCCGGTCGAGCGCCGGGAAATAGCGGTAATCGCGCAGCACGCTGTCGATCCGCGGCGCCTTCGCGCCGGATCGATCGGCGATCAACAGCACGGCCAGCATCTGATCCGGCGTCATGCGCGCGAACGGCGACAGGCCGGAATGATTGTCCCACACCATGCCGCTCCAATTGGTTTCGGGCGCACGGGTGGCGAACCACTTGGCCATGAATTCGACCGAGTCCTTAAGCGCGACCGGCTGTCCGGTGGCTTTTCGCGCCGCCGCCAGCCCGACCATCTCGGCCATCAGGTTGTTGCTGTACTTCAACATCGCCTCCACCGAGCTGGCGAGCGGCGGGCTGCCGTGTCGATAGACGATCGCGGCGTCGGAGGGCGTTGCCCCCTGCTTCGGGTCGGGCAGGTCGATGCCGGCCTGCCGCGCCATCAGCTGGAGCACGCGGGCTGCGTGCAGCGCCGGGCGCCGAACCGGAAGCCACGCGCTGCCCTGGCGCGAAATTTGTGTCGCCATAAGCCATGCGTCATTCGGCTTTCCGGGCACGAACGTGAAGTGATACTTGGCCGGCGTGCCGGGCGGTGCGGGAGCGACCGTCACGAAATCGATCGGGATCGGCGCCCGGTCGGTGACGGAACTCACCGTTAGGTTCATCGGTGCCGGTTTTTTCGGCGTCTGCCAGGCCACCTTGACGCGATTGAAATTGATCGACAGGGCGTCGATGCCGGGATTGTAGGCCGCGTCGTCCGGCTGTTCCGGTTGCAGCACGTCGAGGCCGGTATAAAGCGTCGTATCGTACACGAACTTGCCGGCCACCTTGGCGATGCCGAGCGTTTTCAGCCGCGCAACGAAACCCTCGAAATCGTCATGCGTCAGCTGCGGGTCGCCGCCGCCGCGGAGATACAGATCGCCGTGCAGCACGCCGTTGCGCACGCTCCCGGTCGTTGCGATCGCGGTGTCGAACCTGAACTCGGCGCCCAGCGAATCGAGCGCCAGTATCGTCGTCGGCACTTTCATCGTCGATGCCGGAATGAAGAAACGATCCGAGCCACGCGCGGCCAGGCGTTTACGGGCGGCGATGTCGTACACCACGTATCCGATCGACTGATCGTCGATGCCGTAAATCTGCAGCAGGTCGCGGACCGGCTCCGGATTCGGTCGATTGGCCACTTCCGCGCGTCCGCCGGTCCCCGCCGCGATGAGCAACGAAATTGCCATCAGCGCCGCAACCGCAAGGCGCCGGCCGTCCGATCTTCTCTCGCGAACTTCAAACAACATGCTTCGTTGGCGACCCCGTAACGTGGCGCACCGGCCGCGATTGCGGTGTTTTTGCCACTTTCCTTCCCGATCTATCGACACTCTAATATAACCGACGAAACAGAGGGAGCACCGATGAAGTTGGACCAAACTTTCGGCGACCCGGCGTTTCGCGCGCTGCCGCCGCTGCCGACCATGGGTGTCGGCAGTTATGCCGCCCCGGGCTGGTTCGGCCTGGCGCGCCGCGCCATGCGCGACGGGGCGATGGGTCCGATCGATGCGGACGAACTGCTCAACGACGCCACGCGGGTCGTGGTCGACGATCAACTTGAAGCCGGGGTGGATATTCTCAGCGACGGCGAACTTCGCCGCCAACGTTTCGTCTACGAAGCCTATGACCGCCTGCACGGCCTGGCGCGTCAGCCGCCGGCCCGCAAGCTCGGCATTACCGGCTACGACATGGCGCCGCATTTTCTCGCCACGGGGCCGATCACGGCGCCGAATGGCATCGGTACGGTCGAGGAATTCCTGATCCTCCGGGGCATGGCGCCCAATCGGCCGCTCAAAATCGCGCTGCCGGGCCCGCTGACATTTGCCGGCTTCATCCAGCCCGGCGAGCGCGGCCAGCAGGCGGTGCTCGACGATTGCATTGCGCTGGTGAAAGCCGAGATTGCGGCGCTCGTCGATGCCGGCGCGCGCTATATCCAGCTCGACGAGCCGGGCCTCGCGACCGCCGGCAAGGGCTGGACGCCGGCGCAGGGCGTTGCCGCCATCAACAAAGCGATCGGCGGCGCGAACGCGACGATGGCCGTGCATGTCTGCTTCGGTAACAATGCCGGCCGGCCGATGGCGGATCGAAGGCTCGAGCCGCTGCTCGATGCCGTCGAACAGCTTGCCGTGCCGCACCTGGTTCTGGAATTCGCCAACCGGGAAATGTCCGGCGTCGAACATTTGCGCCGGCTCAGCGCCAAATTCGTCGTCGCCTGCGGTGTCGTCGACGTGAAGAATTTCTACGTCGAAACCAGGGACGACGTAGCGCGCCGCATCGATCAATGCCTGGCGCACCTGCCGGCCGACGCCATGATCGTCACGGCCGATTGCGGCTTTTCCGCCCTGCCGCGCTACGTGGCGCGGCAAAAGATGCAAGCCATGGTGGACGGCGCGCGGCTTGTGCGCGGCCGAAATTAACAGTCTTCAGAAAGAGGGCGCGTGCATGAAGATCGATATTCACGCCCACATCGTCGATCGTCCCTACATCGACGATCTGATGAACGACGGCGGCCTGACCGCGCAATCGACCGGCGCCGGCCAAACGCTGCTGCGCAAGGACGGGCATACGTTCCTTTGGTATCGCGAGAGCATGTTCGATATCGACGCCCGCCTGCGCGAGATGGACGCCAAAGGCGTCGACATGCGCATGCTGTCGCTCAGCACGCCCAACGTCTACGAGTGGTCGGGCGCGCGGCAGATCGCCGCCACGCAGCACATCAATAATGCGACCGCCGCCTTGGTGCGCCGGCATCCCGATCGCTTTGGCGGATTCGGCAGTCTGCCGCTGGACGATATCGAGGCGTCGCTGGCCGAGATCGACCGCATCACCGGCGAGCTCGGCCTGCACGGTGTCGCGATCGGCTCGAACATCGGCGGCGTGCCGGTCAACCATGCGCGGTTCGAGCCGATCTGGGCGCGCTTGAACGAACTTCGCCTGCCGGTGTTCGAACATCCGATGTTCCCGACCCACACCGCGGACATGGAGGAGTTCGAGCTGCCGTTGCGCGTGGGGTTCATTTTCGATACCACCACCGCCGCTTCGCGCATGATCTATGCCGGTATCTTCGAGCGCTATCCGAATTTCCCCTACATCATGGCGCACACGGGCGGCGCGCTGCTGATGATCCTCGAGCGGCTGGACAACGGCTATCGCCTGTTTCCCGATTGCCGGAAGTACATCAACAAGCTGCCCAGCGAATACGCCAAGCATCTTTATTACGATACTGCCTCGTTCTATGGCCCGGCGCTCACGATGGCGCATGCCGTCGTAGGCGCTGATCATTTGCTATGGGGATCCGACGATCCGTTCATCGGCGCCGACACGCAGCATGTCGAAAAGCTGCCGTTGTCGCCCGGCGATAAGGCGAAAATCCTCGGCGGCAATGCGGCGCGTCTGCTCAAGCTCAAGGTGCCGACCTAGGCGCGGCCGCGAATCGAAGGCGGGGCCGGACCCGTGAATATCACCTCGTTGATCGATCGACACGCCGATGCAACCGCTGGCGCGGCGGCCGTGATCGGCGCCGACGGTGTCGTCGCCTCCTGGTCGGCGCTGCGCAGCCGGCTCGATCGCCTGGCCGGAGCCTTGGCCGCGCGCGGGATCGGCGTCAGCGACCGCGTCGCGCTGCTGGCGCCCAACGGCAGCGCATTCTTCGAAACCACGCTCGCAGTACCGCGCCTGGGCGCCTACATCGTGCCGCTGAACTACCGGCTGGCCGCCGCCGAACTGCGGTTTCAACTGCAGGATGCGTCGCCGAAGCTGCTGATCGTCGACGGCGCGTATCGCGATCTGGCGGCGGCGATCCGGCCGGATATGCCGGTCGTCGGCATCGGCTTCGACGGCGACGCCGGGCGTTATGAGCGTTGGATCGAAGCGGCGGCGCCGATCGCGGGGCCGCTCGACGTGGCATCCGATCACACGTTCGGCATCTTCTACACCGGTGGCACGACCGGCCTGCCCAAGGGCGTCATGCTCACGCACGGCAATTTCCTCGCCAATTCGCGGCACGTGACCGCGGCGACGGATTATCGCCCTGCCGACGTCCACCTGCATGCGGCGCCGATGTTCCATCTGGCCGATCTCGGCGCCACGTTTGCGCAACTTTATCGCGGCGGCGCGCATGTGTTTCTGCCGCAGTTTCGGGCCGATGCCCTGTGCCACGCGGTGCAGACCCATCGCGTGACGACCATGCTGCTGGCGCCGACCATGATCGAAACCCTGGTGCGCTGGGAACGGCTCGCCGCTTTCGATCTGTCCTCATGGCGAATCATGACCTATGGCGGCTCGCCGATTACCGAAGCCACGCTGACGCGCTGCCTCGATCTGCTGCCTTGCGCGCTTTATCAAGGCTATGGTCAGACCGAAGCCACGCACACGATCTGCCTGTTGCGTCCCGAGGAGCACCGCGCGGCGCTCGGCGATCCTGCAAAGTTGCGCCGGTGCGGGCGCCCGATTCCGGGCATGGAGGTGCGGATCGGGGATCGTGACGACGTGGCGTTGCCGACCGGCCGGATCGGGGAAGTGCTGGCGCGCGGGCCGATCGTCATGAAAGGCTACTGGAACCGACCGCAGGAAACCTCCGAAACCCTGCGCGGCGGTTGGTTGCACACCGGCGATCTCGGCTTCATGGATGCGGAAGGCTACGTGACGCTGGTCGATCGCAAGAAAGACATGATCGTCACCGGCGCCGAGAATGTCTATTCGGCGGAGGTCGAAAGCGCGCTGTCGACGCATGCCGGCGTGTCCGAGGTTGCGGTGATCGCCGTGCCCGACGATGCCTTCGGCGAGCGCGTCCACGCGGTCATCGTTCCCGCCGTCGGTCAATCGCCGACGCCTCTGGACCTGCAAACCCACTGCCGGCGCCTGATCGCCGGTTACAAGATTCCCCGCTCGTTCGAGTTCGTCGCGAGCCTGCCGAAGACGGCTGCGGGCAAGGTGCAGAAATCCGATCTGCGCGCACCCCACTGGCGCAGCCGCGAGCGCGCGGTGAATTGACGCCGTTACGTACTACAGAATGGACATTCGCGCGGCGCCGATTTACCGCATGGGCGCTCGCACCTAGGCTCGCGTGGCTTTATCAAGGTGGGGGCGGATTATGGGCAGCGCAGCCGCACGACATGTAGATCACATCGGCAGTTTCGTTCGTCCGCCGGAGTTGATGAAAGCATGGTTTGAAGAGGAGGCCGGCAAGCTGTCGTCGGCGGAGTTGCGTCGCATCACCGACGCCGCGATTCGCGATGTGGTCAAGCTGCAGGAAGACATCGGTCTCGAATTCGTGACCGACGGCGAATTTCGGCGTGGCGGGTGGTCGCGCGGATTCCTGGTCGCGGTCGACGGCTTTACCTTCAAGCCCTCGCACCTGACGTTCCGGAACGAGGCCGGCGTGTCGACGGCAGCTCCGGCGCCGGTCGCAACCAAGAAAATCAAGCGCCTGAGGCCGATCGTGGCGGAAGATTTTGCGTTTCTGAAAACGGTCGCCACGAAAACCGCGAAGGTCACCATGCCGACGCCGTCGCACATGCATTTCGGGCATTTTAGCGACGCGCGCGACAAGACGATCTATCCCGACGCAAACGAGTACTGGCACGATCTGACGCAGGTCTACCGCGAGGAAATCGCGGACCTTGCCAAAGTCGGCTGCAAATTCCTGCAGCTCGACGAGGTGCCGCTGACGTTATGCTGCGACGACACCAATCGAGCGATTGCCGTCAAGCACGGCGAGGACCCGGACAAGCTCGCCGACACGTATATTCGGGTGTTCAACCAGGCGGTCGCCGGCCGGCCGAAGGACATGAAGATCGCCGTACATTTCTGCCGCGGCAACATGCAGGGCCTATGGATGGGCGACGGCGGCTACGGGCCGATCGCCGAGCGCATTTTCAACGAGATGGATTGCGACGCTTTTCTGCTCGAATACGACTCACCCCGCGCCGGCGATTTCGAGCCGCTCAAGTATTTGCCCAAGGGGCGGGTCGCATATTTGGGATTGATCAGCACCAAGAAGCCGGAGCTCGAATCCGCGGACTATCTGCTGCGGCGCCTGGACGAAGCACGGCGCTACGCGGACATCGGGCGGCTCGGCCTGTGTCCGCAATGCGGCTTCGGCAGTTCCGCCATGTCCAAGTTCAACGTCCTGCCGAACCCGATGACCGAGGATTTGGAGCGGCGAAAACTCGGCCGCCTGCTGGAAGTCGCGGACAAAGTCTGGGCTTAGGCCGAACCCAGGCGCGAATTCGCCAGCCTAGCCGCCATCCGCTGCCCGCTTGACACCGAAGCTCCCCGATTTCAGCATGGGCGGTGGCCATGTGGCCTGAATTTCCCTAGGGGGTTTCGAATGTCCAAATCACAAGTGCGCGCGGCGCTGGGCGGCGGCGCGCTGATGCTGATGGCGCTGGCCGCACAGCCGGCCTCGGCGCAGGATTATTACGGCGCGTTTGCCTATTCGCTGGCCAATGGCGCCTACGGTTACTCCTACAACTATCCGACGCGGCAAGAGGCGGAGCAGCGCGCACTGGCCGAATGCCAGCAGCATTCCAGCGAATGCAAGGGCATCTTCTGGTTCCGCAACGCCTGCGGCGCGCTCGCGCGCGCGAGCGACAACGCATACGGCTGGGCGTGGAACGTCAATCTCGGCGAAGCGCGGGTCAATGCGCTGACCGAGTGCAGCAAGTACGGCCCGCAATGCGAGATCAAAGAATCGTTCTGCGTGCCGCGCTGAGGCCAGGCATGCCAGAGGCGCTTCTCGGCTGACGGTTCGCCCGTAGGTGCGAGTCCGGTCTATGATCGCGCCGCGACGTTAGATTGAATCGATCGGGTGCCGGCCGCGGGCCGGCACCCGTTTTTATGTGTGCGAGGGGGAATGGCGCTCGATCAGATATTTCTCAACGAAAAGCTCTACGATTACCTGCTGTCGGTTTCCATGCGCGAACCGGATGTGCTGCGCCGGCTGCGCGAGGAAACCAAGGGCCTGAAAATGAGCTTCTGGCAGATCCCCGCGATCCAGGGCCAGTTCATGATGGTGCTCGTCCGCCTGATGGGCGCCAAGCGCGTGCTCGAAATCGGCACCTTCACCGGTTATAGCTCGACCTCGATGGCGCTCGCCATGCCGGCCGACGGGCGCATCCTGGCCATCGATATTTCCGACGAGTACACGCGCATAGCGCGCAAGTATTGGCAGGAAGCCGGTGTGGCCTCGAAGATCGAGCTGCGCCTCGGACCCGGGATCGAGCAGATGGACGCGCTCATCGAGGCGGGCCGGGCCGAGCATTTCGATCTCTGCTTCATCGACGCCGACAAGGTGAACTATCAGCATTATTACGAACGCGCGCTGAAGCTGGTGCGCAAGGGCGGGTTGATCCTGATCGACAACACGCTGTTCTCCGGCCGCGTCGTCGGCCAAAATCTCGAAGGCCTGGCGCAATGGCAGCTCGATTGGACCGAAGACGTGAAGCGTTTCAATGCGGCCCTGCTGCACGACAAGCGCGTGACCATCTCGATGATCCCGGTCGGCGACGGCATGACTTTGGCGATTAAGGAGTAGGGGGCGATGAAGGAGTGGGTGGACGAACAAGGACCGGTGGCGGCGACTTGAACCGTCCGCTTTAGGAGATTAAGTAGATCCGCCGTCAGCCAAGGACTTTCCCGCGGCGCCAGCAAGACGATTGGACCTATGACCGGACGCCTCGACCGCCGCCTTTCAGTCGCGCCGATGATGGATTGCACGGACCGGCATTTCCGGTATTTCGCCCGTCTGCTTACCAAGCGCACGCTGCTCTATACCGAAATGGTCACGACCGGCGCCATCCTGCATGGGGACCGCAGCCGATTCCTCAAGTTCGATCCGCGCGAAAACCCATTAGCCCTGCAATTGGGCGGCAGCGACCCGGCGGCATTGGCTGCCTGCGCGCGCCTGGCCGAAGCCTGGGGCTATGACGAGGTCAACCTCAATGTCGGCTGCCCGTCCGACCGCGTGCAGTCGGGCCGGTTCGGGGCTTGCCTGATGGCCGAGCCGGATCTGGTGGCGGCCTGCGTCGACGCCATGCGCCAAGCGGTTTCGATCCCGGTCACCGTCAAGACTCGCATCGGCATCGACGACCGCGACCGGTACGAAGATCTGGTCGAATTCGTCTCCAAGGTGCGCGCCGGCGGCGCGACCGTTTTCATCATTCACGCGCGCAAGGCCTGGCTGAGCGGCCTGAGCCCGCGCGAGAACCGCGATATTCCACCGTTGCGCTACGATGTGGCGGCGCGCCTGAAGGCGGATTTCCCGGATTTGCGCGTGATCCTGAACGGCGGCCTTCGCACGTTCGATGCCGCCCGCGAGGCGCTCGCGCAGTTCGACGGCGCCATGATCGGCCGCGCCGCGTACGAAATGCCCTACATGCTGGCCGAAGCCGACCGCGCGATCTTCGGTGCGACGACGGCGATGCCGACGCGCGTCGAAATCGTCGAAGGCTATTTACCATACGTCGATGCGTCGATGGCCGAAGGCGTGCCGCTATGGCGCCTGGCGCGCCCACTGGTCGGCTTGTATCACGGCCAACCCGGCGCGCGCGCCTGGCGTCGACGACTGGCCGAGGAAGCGCATCGCGCCGATAACGGCATCGGTCATCTGCGCGCGGCGCTCGACGCGGTCTTGCAGGCCGGCGCCGCGCTCGCCGATGCAGCTTAAACGGCCGTTTTAAGTAGCCACGAAAACGTCGCTGTCGTAGATTCTGCATTCAACCCGCGCGTCGACGCGGGAGCGAACTACGAGGGAGCTGCATGGCCGACCGTCATTCGACGATCATTATCGTCGACGATCGCGTGACCAATCGTAAGGTCTTGGCCGGGCTTGCCACCAATATCGAACCGGGCATCGAGGTCGAGACGTTTCCCGAAGCGGAATCGGCGCTCAAGCATTTGGGCCAGCATGTGCCCGATTTGATCGTCACCGATTTCAACATGCCAGGCATGAACGGGGCGGAGTTCATCCGCGCGCTGCGCAAATTGCCGCGCTGCGGGGATGTGCCGGTCGTCGTGGTGACCTCCTACGAGGATAAGGAATACCGCCTGCTCGCGCTCGACGCGGGCGCCACCGATTACCTGATCAGCCCGGTCGATCACCGCGAATTCACCAGCCGAGCGCGAAATCTTCTTGCCCTGCGCCGGCAACGCGACGCGCGCGAACGCGCCGAACTGCAATCCCGCGCCAAGACCGAGTTTCTTGCCAATATGAGCCACGAGCTCCGCACGCCGCTCAACGCCATCATCGGCTTTGCCGACATGATGCACGGCCAGATCATGGGCCCCTTGGGCGGACCCAAATACGTCGAGTACGCCGAGGATATCGGCAATTCGGCGCGCCATCTGCGCGCGGTTATTCAGAACATCCTCGACATGTCCCTGCTCGAGCAAGGCAAGCTGGAAATCATGCCGACCGATCTGGATATCGGCGCCATTCTCGTCGATGCCGCGCGGACCTTTGCCGGGCCGGCCAGGAAGCCGGGCTGCAGTTCAACGCGTCGATCCCGGACGGCCTGCCGCGCGTACGCGCCGACGAAACCAAGCTCCGGCAGATTCTGTTCAACCTGTTGTCGAACGCGGTCAAATTCACCCCGAAGGGCGGCCGAGTCGGGTTGGATGTCAAACGTGCGATCGACGGCGCTTTATATATCGCCGTCAACGACACCGGGATCGGCATGAGCCCAAAAGAGGTCGAAACCGCCAGAATCGCCTTCGCCCAGGTGTTCAGCGACCCGTTCACCAAGAAATATCAGGGCGCCGGGCTCGGCCTCTCGCTCGCTTCCGGGCTGGTACAGCGCCATGGCGGCGAACTGATGATCAAGAGTGCTCCGGGCCGCGGGACCACGGTGACGGTCAAGCTGCCGGCCGAAATAATTATTCATTAACTTATAAATTAACCATTTCTTTACGACGTCGGCCCCAAATTTTAACGTCTCCGTGAATCATCAGCTTCGTAAAGAGTTAACTAAGCGGATGCTAGAGAGAGACAGACCGGCGACTGTCCGCGACCAGGGGACCGGAAATGAAAAGGGCACAAAACAGCCCGCGCGCCGCAGGCACGGCGACGCGGTCACTGTTCGAGAGGCTGAACGAACGAACCGACAGTGAGCACGAGCAGGCGCTCGTCCGCATTGGCATCGGCGTGTTCATCATGGCCTATCTGATCACGCTTGGGCTGATCTACGGCTTCGCCAATCCGGCCGTTCAATACCCGAAGTTCATCGCCATCGGCGGAATCGCGATCGCCATCGCGGTGTTCTGGCACATTTGCCGGAGCCCGGCGGTCAACCCCGCGCGCCGCGTGTTTGCGAACGTGATCGACAATCTCAGTCTGTCGATCTTCCTGTATTTCGGCGGCGAGTTGACCGCGCCGTTCTACGCCGTCTATTTGTGGTTCACGTTCGGTTGCGGCTTCCGCTACGGCAACCGCTACCTCGCGATTTCAACCGTGCTGAGCCTGGTCGGGTTCGGCACGGTGGTCCTGTTCACGCCGTTCTGGGCGGAGATGCCGGGCCTGTCGGCCGGCATGCTGGTGGCGCTTATAGCCCTGCCGGCCTATGTCTCGACGCTGATCAAGAAGCTGACCGAGGCGAAGGCCGAAGCCGAAGCCGCGAGCCGCGCCAAGAGCCGTTTCCTCGCCACGATCAGCCACGAACTGCGCACGCCGCTCAATTCCATCATCGGCCTGGGCGGGCTGATGCGCGACACGCATCTCGATGCCGAGCAGCGGGCATTGACCCGCTCGATCAAGAGTTCGGCGCGCACCTTGTTGTCGCTGATCAACAATATCCTGGATTTCTCGCGCTTCGAAACGGGCCGCATTACCGTCACCCGAGAGCCGTTCGACATTTACAGCCTGTTCGCCGAAATCGATTCGATGTTCGTCATGCAGGCGCGCGCCAAGGGCCTGTTCTTCGGCACGCATGTCTCATCGCGCGTGCCGCAGCACCTCAAGAACGATGCACGGCATCTCCGCGACATCATCGTTAATCTGGTCGGCAACGGCGTCAAATTCACCGAGTTCGGCAAGGTCGTGATCGACGTCGATGCCGAGCACGCCACGGACGGCAAAGTGCTGCTCAAGATCGCCGTTTCGGATACCGGCATCGGCATCTCCGAGGGCCAGCGCACCAAAATCTTCGAAAGCTTCTATCAGGCCGACGACAGCATCACGCGCCGCTTTGGCGGCACTGGCCTCGGCCTGGCCATCGTCAAGCAGCTGGTCGAGGCGATCGGCGGTACGATCGCGGTCGACAGCGAAGTCGGCAAAGGCAGCCGGTTCGTCCTGCGCGTGCCGGCGGACCTGCCGATGGCCGAGGAAATGCCGGCCGTGCAGCATCTCAGCGCGGACCGCGTCTTCCTGTTGAGCCGCGAGCGCCGGACCGCCGATGTGGTCATGCGCGCAGCGCTTCGCCTCGGTACGCAAGTCAAGATTTGCGCCGGCGCCATGGCATTGATCGAAGCCATCCGTGCGGACGGCGATCACTTGACCCGTCCGATCGTGCTGTTCGATACCGAAAACGGCGAAGTCACGGGGCCGGCTTTCGCGGCATTGCTGCGCCGCCATGCGGCGGGCAGCGAGCCGGTCATGGTGCAGGTCCGCCCGGCCGACCAGGCCGTCGGCCGCACGTTCGAAGCGGAAATGCTGGATTTCTCGTACGCCACCACGATCGATCAGCCGATCGCCGTGGATACGGTCGCGCGCGCGCTGCTGATCGCCCATTCGGTCGCGGTCGCCGGCGGCGCCGACGAGGAACTGTCGGGCGCCGAACTGGCCTCGCTGCGCCGCGGTCGGGCGCTCGATATCCTGATCGCCGAGGACAACCCGGTGAACCGCCGCGTCATCGCCCAAATTCTGGAACGCGCCGGCCACCGCCCGATCCTGGTCGAGAACGGGGAAAAAGCCCTCAAGGCGATGGAAGATTCGCGCTTCGACCTGGTGTTGTTGGATCTCAACATGCCGGAGATGAGC
>JBFWYO010000067.1:0-26547 GCA_050186335.1 Alphaproteobacteria bacterium
CCGCTTCGGGCTGATCGAACGGCGCGCGGTTGGTCTCGGCCAGCGCCGAAATGAAGAAGACCACGAACATCGGAAACATCGGCAGGAAGTACCAGTGCCAGAAGCCGCCCTGCTGCGCGAGCACGATCTTGGACAGGTTCAGCGAACCCGCGCACAACAGCACCGTGATGATCACGAAGCCGATCGAGACTTCGTACGACACCATCTGCGCGGCAGAGCGCAGCCCGCCGAGAAACGCGTATTTCGAGTTGCTCGACCAGCCGGCCATGATGATGCCGTAGACGCCGAGCGACGAGATCGCGAACAGGTACAGGATGCCGACGTTGATGTCGGCCAGCACCAGCCGTTCGTCGAACGGAATCACCGCCCACGCGACGAGGCTGAGCACGAAGGTCAGGATCGGCGCGATCAGGAACACGACGCGGTTGGCGCCGCTCGGCAGAATGGTTTCCTTGACCAGAAGTTTCAGCCCGTCGGCGATCGGCTGCAGCAACCCGAACGGCCCGACCACGTTCGGGCCCTTGCGCAATTGCATGCCGGCCAGCACCTTGCGTTCGGCATAAGTCAGGTAAGCGACCGCGAGCAACAGCGGCACGATGATCGCCAGCACCTTGAGGACGATCAGGATCAGCGGCCAGAGAAAGTCGCCCCAGAACTCCGTCATGCCGCCCTCTGCGTCTGCGCGGCCCGGGCCGCATCGGTGCATTTGGCCATGGTCAGCGAGCAGCGGCTGATCGGATCGGTCATGTAGAAATTCTTGATCGGCGTTACGAACGCGGCCGCATCGAGCGCGCCCGCCGTGCCGAAGCTGCCCCACGCCGCCGGCACGACGCCGTCGACGGTGCCGAAACTGGCATTGGCATTGGCCAACGCCGCGCGCACCTGCTGCAAACTGTCGTACGGCAACTTGTGGCCGAGCACCGGCGATAAGGCGCGCAGGATGGTCCAATCCTCGCGCGCATCGCCGGGCGGATACACCGCCAGCGCCGCGCGCTGGGCGCGGCCTTCGGTGTTCACGTAGGTCGCGTTCTTTTCTGTGTAGGCCGCGCCCGGGAGTATCACATCGGCGCGGTTGGCGCCGGCATCGCCGTGGTGGCCCTGATAGATCACGAACGCCTTGCCCAGGCGCTTGGTGTCGAATTCATCGGCCGCGAGCAGGTATACCAGCTTGATCGCGCCCGCCTCGCAACCGGCCAGAATACCCGCAACGTCCTTGCCGCCCGGCCCGGGCACGAAGCCGAGATCCAAACCGGCGACGCGGCCGGCGGCGGTGTGCAGCACGTTAAAGCCGTTCCAGCCGTCCTTCACGGCGCCGCAAGATTCGGCCAATGCGCGCGCGGCTGCGAGCACCGCGGCACCATCGGTGCGCGCCAAGGCGCCCTGGCCGACCACGATCATCGGCTGCTTGGCGTTCTTGAGCGTCTGCCCGAACGCGTGTGTACCGGCCACGAGCCGTTGCAGCACATCCGGCCCTGCACCGAGATTTTCGACCTTGTAGGTGAGCTCGGCGACCGGCCCGATGCTTGCCGCGACGAAACCGCCGGCCAGCGAACGCTTGCGGATCCGGGCGTTGATGATCGGCGCCTCGACGCGCGGATTGCAGCCGATCAGCAGCAGCGCGTCGGCCCGATCGATGCCGGCGATGGTGGTGTTGAAAATGTATCCGGCGCGAGTCGACGCATCGAGCTTCGCGCCGTCCTGGCGGCAGTCGATGTTGGGCGAACCCAGCGCGCGCATCAGATCGCGCAGCGCCAGCATCGCCTCGGCATCGGCCTGGTCGCCGGCGATGGCGGCCATTTGCGGACCGGACAATCCGGCGGCGGCTTGCTTGATCGCCGCGAACGCCTCATCCCAAGTCGCCTCTTCGAGCTTGCCGTTGTGGCGCACATACGGGCGATCCAGCCGCTGCCGCTTCAGCCCGTCGCACGCATAGCGGGTCTTGTCGGAGATCCACTCCTCGTTGACGTCCTCGTTCAGCCGCGGCAGCACGCGCATGACTTCGGCGCCGCGCGCGTCGATGCGAATGTTCGAGCCGACCGCGTCCATGACGTCGATCGATTCGGTCTTTTTCAGCTCCCACGGCCGCGCGGCGAACGCATACGGTTTCGAGGTCAACGCGCCGACCGGGCACAGATCGACCACGTTGGCCGAAAGCTCCGAGCTCAGCGATTTTTCAAGATACGTCGTGATTTCCATGTGCTCGCCGCGGCCGGTGGCGCCGAGCTCCTCGACGCCGGCCACTTCGGTCGCGAAACGCACACAGCGCGTGCAATGGATGCAGCGGGTCATGATCGTCTTGACCAGCGGGCCCATGTTCTTGTCGACCACCGCGCGCTTGTTCTCGTGATAGCGGCTGCGGTCGTAGCCGTACGCCATCGCCTGGTCCTGCAGGTCGCACTCGCCTCCCTGGTCGCAGATCGGGCAATCGAGCGGATGGTTGATAAGCAGGAATTCCATCACGCCCTTGCGCGCCTTCAGCGTCTTGGGCGAATTGGTGTGGATGACCATGTTGTCCATCACCGGCTGCGCGCACGATGCGACCGGCTTCGGCATCTTCTCGACTTCGACCAGGCACATGCGGCAATTGCCGGCGATCGACAGGCGCTCGTGGAAGCAGAAGTGCGGCACTTCGATGCCGAGCGACTGGCAGGCCTGGAAGATCGTGAGACCGACCGCGACTTCGACTTGCTGACCGTTGATGGTGAGTTTCGGCATGATTGACCTTACGCCGCCTTCGCCGACTGCACTTGCTTGCGCGCGCGGATGCGGCGCTCCAATTCGGGCCGGAAGTGCCGGATCAGGCCCTGGATGGGCCACGCCGCGGCATCGCCGAGCGCGCAAATCGTATGGCCCTCGACCTGATAGGTGACGTCGAGCAGCAGATCGATTTCCTCGACTTCGGCGCGCCCTTCGACCAGTCGTTCCATGACGCGCCACATCCAGCCGGTGCCTTCGCGGCACGGCGTGCACTGGCCGCAGCTCTCGTGCATGTAGAATTTGGACAGTCGCGCGATGGCTTTGACGATGTCGGTCGACCGATCCATGACGATGACCGCCGCCGTGCCGAGCCCGGACTTGACCGCCGAAAGGCTGTCGAAATCCATCAGCTGCGTGTCGCACACCGATTTCGGCAGCAGCGGAACCGATGCGCCGCCCGGGATGACGGCCAGCAGATTGTCCCAGCCGCCGCGCACCCCGCCCGCGTGCTTCTCGATCAGCTCGCGCATCGGAATGCCCATCGACTCTTCGACGTTGCACGGATTGTTGACGTGGCCGGAAATGCAGAAAACCTTGGTGCCGGTGTTGCGTTCGCGGCCGATGCCGGCGAACCAGGGCGCGCCGCGCCGCAGAATGGTCGGCGCCACGGCAATCGTCTCGACGTTATTCACGGTGGTCGGGCAGCCGTACAAACCGGCGTTCGCCGGGAACGGCGGCTTCAGGCGCGGCTGGCCCTTCTTGCCTTCGAGGCTTTCGAGCAGCGCGGTTTCCTCGCCACAAATGTAGGCGCCCGCACCGCGATGCACATACAGGTCGAAATCCCAGCCGGAGCCGGCGGCGTTCTTGCCCAGCAGGCCGGCTTCATAGGCCTGCGCGATGGCGCCTTCGAGGCGCTGTGCCTCCAACACGAATTCGCCGCGCACATATATGTAGCCGGCGTTGGCGCCCATGGCGAAACCGGCGATCAGGCAGCCTTCGATCAGCTTGTGCGGATCGTGGCGCATGATGTCGCGGTCTTTGCAGGTGCCGGGTTCGGATTCGTCGGCGTTGACGACCAAATAATGCGGCCGGCCGTCGCGTTTGTCGTCGGCCGGCATGAAGGTCCATTTCAGGCCGGTCGGGAAACCGGCGCCGCCGCGGCCGCGCAGCCCGGAGGCCTTGATCTGTTCGCAGATCCAGGCACGGCCCTGCTGAATGAAGCGCTTGGTGTCGTCCCAGTCGCCGCGCTTCTGCGCCGCCTTCAGGCCCCAATCCTGATAGCCGTAGAGATTGGTGAAGATGCGATCCTTGTCCTGCAGCATCGACTTCAGCCCTTCTTCGCCTTGACGAACTCGGCCAGCGTGGTCGCCCCGCCCATCGGTTCCGACGAATGACGGCCGACCAGCGAACCCGGTTTCGGCGCTTCGCCGCGCTTGAGCGCCTTGAGCAGTTCGATCGTGTTCTGTTTGGTCAGATCTTCGTAGAAATCGTCGTTGATCTGCATCATCGGCGCGTTGACGCAGGCACCCAGACACTCGACTTCGACGATCGTGAACAAGCCGTCCTTCGTCGTCTCGTTCTTGCCGATGCCGAGTTCCTGCTTGCAGGCGGCGAATATGTCATCCGAGCCGCGAAGCCAGCACGGCGTCGTGCCGCAGACCTGCAGCAGGTATTTGCCGACCGGCTGCTTGTTGAACATCGTGAAGAAGCTGGCGACCTCCTGCACGCGGATCGGCGCCATGCCGAGCACGCTCGCGACGTGCTCGATGACCGCCTGCGAAACCCAGCCGCCGTTCTGCCGCTGCCCGAGATACAGCAAATACAGTACCGCGCTGGCCTGCCGCCCTTCCGGGTAGCGCGCAATGTACTGCCGCGCCTTGGCCGCGGTCTCGGCGTCGAAGGCAAACGGCGCCGGGCTCTCGGATTTTTGTGGGCTTGCGCTCATCGCTTTACCGGTCGATTTCGCCGAACACGACATCCATCGAGCCTATGATGGCGACGACGTCCGCCAGCATGTAGCCCTTGGACATGAAATCCGTGGCCTGCAGGAACGTGTAACCCGGCGCGCGGATCTTGCAGCGATAGGGTTTATTGGTGCCGTCGGCGATCAGGTAGACCCCGAATTCGCCCTTCGGCGCCTCGACCGCGGCGTAGGTTTCGCCGGCCGGCACGTGGTAGCCTTCGGTGTACAGCTTGAAATGGTGGATCAGCGCTTCCATCGAGCGCTTCATGTCGCCGCGCGTCGGCGGCGTGATCTTCTTGTCGTCGGCCTTGACCGGCCCGCCGGGCAGCTTCGCCAGCACCTGGCGCATGATCTTGAGGCTCTCGCGCATTTCGTCCATGCGCACCAGATAACGGTCGTAGCAGTCGCCGTTCTTGCCGACCGGAATCTTGAAATCGTACTGCTCGTACCCGTCGTATGGCTGCGATTTGCGCAGGTCCCATGGCACGCCGGCGCAACGCAGCATCGGCCCCGAGAAACCCCAGGCTTCGGCCATCTCGCGCGTGACGATGCCGATATCGACGGTGCGCTGCTTGAAGATGCGGTTTTCGGTCAGCAGCGTTTCCAGATCGTCGAGGACTTTGGGGAAACCCTCCATCCACTTGGAGATACCCTCGGCAAGGCCGGCGGGCATATCGAGCGCCACGCCACCCGGGCGGAAATACGCCGCATGCAACCGCGCACCGGACACGCGCTCGTAGAAGCCCATCAGCTTCTCGCGTTCTTCGAACGCCCACAGCAACGGCGTCATCGCGCCGACGTCCATCGCGAAAGCCGGCACGTTGAGGAGATGATTGAGAATACGGCCGATCTCGGCATAGAGCACGCGGATCGCCTGGGCGCGCGGCGGCACCTTGAGCGCGAGCAGTTTTTCGACCGCGAGCGCGAAAGCGTGTTCTTGATTCATCGGCGCGACGTAATCGAGGCGGTCGAAATACGGCACGGCCTGCAGGTACGTCTTGTATTCGATCAACTTCTCGGTGCCGCGATGCAAGAGGCCGATATGCGGATCCGCGCGTTCGACCACTTCGCCGTCCATCTCGAGCACCAGGCGCAACACGCCGTGCGCAGCCGGATGCTGCGGGCCGAAATTGAGGCTCAAATTCTTGATCGCGACGTCTTGGCTCATGATGCCTTGGCCGGAGGTGTTGCGGGCGCAGGTGGGGCCGACGGTGCGGCGGGATTCGCGGGAGGCGGTTGCTGGGCTTTCTCGTCGCCCGGCAGGACGCGCGTCATGCCCTCCCAAGGGCTCAGGAAATCGAAGCTGCGGAACTCCTGGGCCAGCTTGACCGGCTCGTAAACGACGCGCTTCTGTTCGTCGTCGTAGCGCACTTCGACGTAGCCGGTCAGCGGGAAGTCCTTGCGCAGCGGGTGCCCCTCGAACCCGTAGTCGGTCAGCAGGCGGCGCAGATCCGGGTGATCCGAAAAGAAGATGCCGTAGAGATCCCAGGCTTCGCGCTCGAACCAGTTGGCGCCCGGAAAAACCGACACGATGGACGGCACCGGCACGTCTTCGTCGGTCGCAACCTTCAAGCGGACGCGCAGGTTATGCTTCATGCTGAGCAGGTGGTAGACGACATCGAACCGTTCGGCGCGCTCGGGATAGTCGACGCCGCAAACGTCGACGAACACCCGGAACAGGCAATCCGGATCGTCGCGCAGGAATGTCGCAACGCCGACGATCGCCTCGCGGCGCACGCCGAGGACCAACTCGCCCTTGACGATCTCCGCGGACAATATGTCGGCGCCCAATGCGCCCTGCGCCCGCTCGGCGACCTGCTGCAGCCGCTCAGTCATGCCCGCCCCGCCAAATGGCCAGCGCCGCGTTGAGGATGCCGCTCCATGCCGACTCCGCTGTCCGTTCAACGCGCGATACTGGTGGTGCGACGGATCTTCTTCTGCAATTGCAGAATGCCGTAAAGCAACGCCTCGGCCGTCGGCGGACAGCCCGGCACATAGACGTCGACCGGTACGATGCGGTCGCAGCCGCGCACCACCGAATACGAATAGTGATAGTAGCCGCCGCCGTTCGCGCATGAACCCATCGAAATGACCCAGCGCGGTTCGGCCATCTGGTCGTAGACCTTGCGCAGCGCGGGCGCCATCTTGTTGGTCAGCGTGCCGGCGACGATCATGACGTCCGACTGGCGCGGGCTGGGCCGGAAAAAGGTCCCGAACCGGTCCAAATCGTAGCGCGCGGCCGCGGTGTGCATCATTTCGACCGCACAACAGGCCAGGCCGAAGGTCATCGGCCACAGGGAATTGCTGCGCGCCCAGCCGACCAGACCGTCGACGCTGGACAGCAGGAAGCCTTTCGACTGGAACTCGTCCGCCAGGAAGCGGTTCAGGTCCGTCTGGTCCGTGCGTTGAAAGACGCTCATCGGCCGATCCTTTGCTGCGTCACTCCCATTCCAGGGCGCCCTTCTTCCATTCGTAGATGAAACCGACAGTGAGAACGCCCAGGAAAATCACCATCGACCAGAAGCCGAACACGCCGATCTTGCCGAGGGTGACCGCCCACGGAAACAGGAACGCGACTTCGAGATCGAATATGATGAACAGGATGGAGACGAGATAGAACCGCACGTCGAACTGCGCGCGCGCATCGCCGAACGCTTCGAAGCCGCATTCATAGGCGGACAGTTTTTCCGAGTCGGGCTTCTGGCGCGCGACGATATAGGACGCGGCGACCAGGAACACGGTCAAGCCGAGCGCGACGCCCAGAAAAACCAAAATCGGCAGATATTCCAGCAACAAGTCTTGCATGACGGGCCCTTGCGCTCTCTCCCCCGGATCGCGGTCGCACCCCCCGTCACGCACCGCATCCGGCCCGAAAAGCCGGGCACTTTATAGTCTGTTGCGGTGCCGAAAGAAAGCCCAGATTGGTGCTGTCGAATGCGGCAAAACCCCTGCGATGCGGCCCGTTTGCACGGGTCGCACGAGTGGCTTGCAGGATCGCATGAATTGCCGCGTGAGAAGTGGCGGGAGCGACGGGACTCGAACCCGCGGCCTCCGGCGTGACAGGCCGGCGCTCTAACCAACTGAGCTACGCCCCCGACGCAAGCAAGGGCCGTCGTGTAATGCATGCCCTCCAGCGTGTCAAGCAAAGCACCCGTGCCCCATGCCATTGACGCGGGCGCGCGTTTGTCTATTTCATCTCCGACAATCGTTCATTTTCAGGAGGTTCTTACGCCCATGTCGATCAAGGTGCTGGCCCTATCGGGCAGCTTGCGAAAAAAGTCGTTCAACAGCGCATTGTTGCGTGAAGCCCAGAAGCTGGCCCCGGCTGGCATGACCATCGAAATCGGCGACTATTCGACCTTCCCGCTCTACAATGAGGACGTGCGCGAACAGGGTTTCCCGCCAGCCGTGCAGAAGCTGCGCGACCAGATCAAGGCCGCCGATGCGCTGCTGTTCTCGATCGCGGAGTATAATTTTTCGGTTTCGGGCGTACTCAAGAACGCGATCGACTGGGCCTCGCGTCCGCCCGATCAGCCGTTCGACCAGAAGCCGTTCGCCCTGATGGGCGCCGCCGGCGGCCCGATCGGCACCGGCCGTGCGCAGTATCATTTGCGCCAGATGATGGTGTTTCTCAATGCGTTCGCGCTGAACAAGCCCGAAGTCTTCGTCGGCGCCGCGCATACCAAGTTCGATGCCGACCTGAACCTGACCGACGCAGTCGCCAAGGACCTGATCGGCCAGCTGCTGAAGAACCTGGTCACCTGGACCGAGCGCGTGCGCGCGAAATAGTTTCGCGTTAGGATGGTTTCTGGACGGCCGTCGGCATCGCGTCGGCGGCCGTCGCATTTTAGGTCTTCGTAGGTTGGATCGCATGTTCAAGCGTTTCGCGGGCGCGCTCGTCGCGCTGGTCGTTCTCGTGTCGCTCGCGCCGGCGGCGACGGCGCAAAGCACGACGCCGGGACGCGGCACATGGTCGGCGATCGCGGTCGGCGTCGGCGGTCAGTTCACCGGCCAGGCCCAGGACGCGGAAACGCGCCAGGATGCGCTTCAATCGGCAATCGACTCGTGCCGCTGGCTTCAGCAGGGCAAGGACAATTGTCCGATCGCATTCGCGTTCCAGGACAAGTGCGCGGTGGTGTTCATGCGCGACGACTTGGCGCCGGCGCAGGCCCCCACGCAACAGGACGTATTCTTCGCCTCGGCCGCAACGGACGTGGCCGCCCGCAACCAGGCCGCGAGCACGTGCCAGCGCCGCCTGGGCAAGCGCTGCGTGCTGATCGCCCAACTATGCGTTCAGCCCTAACTAATTGAATTAAAGGAATATTTTTAGCTATCGGCGGCAGTGGTGGGCGATGACGGGCTCGAACCGCCGACCCTCTCGGTGTAAACGAGATGCTCTTCCAGCTGAGCTAATCGCCCGGCCCTGCGGGCGCGGAATCGGCGCACCATAATCGCTCGCCGCGCGGCTGGCAAATGTCCGCCCGCACAAAAAACAAACGAGCCGGCCCGCGCAGGGACCGGCTCGTTCGTTGGATCAGTCAAAGACCTAGTTCAGCGCGTCCTTGAGACCTTTGCCGGCCTTGAACTTCGGCAGCTTCGCCGCCGGGATCTTGATCGGCTGGCCGGTGCGCGGATTGCGGCCCATCGATGCAGCGCGCTTCGACACGAGGAATGTGCCGAATCCGACGAGACGAACTTCGCCGCCGGACTTGAGCGAACTGGTGATGCTGTCGAAAACCGCATCGACCGATTTGGCGGCGTCGGCTTTGGACATACCGGCCTTCGAGGCAACAGCAGCAATCAGATCGTTTTTATTCACAGAAAGGCCCCCCTTGGATGATGAGCAGCTGGGTGGTGCAGACGATGCACCCGTGGTTTCGAGACAAGGACAAATGAACAAAATGTCCCGAGAAGCGCTGCGATTTTAAGACTCCGGCGGTGTGCGCGTCAATTCAACATCTCGGTTTTCCCCAACTTTTCTGCGGCATTTGGAGGCATCGCCACATGCAAATAATCGCGGCAAACGAGTTGCGCGACGACAAATCGTACTGCCGCACCGCATCGTGAATACCGTCAGGCATGCGCCCAAAAACACATTGCCGCCGCCCGAAGGCGACGGCAACGCGTTGAAGTCAAAAGATATTCAGACGGAACGATGGTCAGTGAGTCACCACACCGCCGGGTTCGCCGGTGGTCGGCGCTGCCGCAACTTTGGGCGGGTCCGGTTCCTCGCGCCAGTCGATCGGCGTCGGTCGCGTGACCAGCGCCTTTTCCAGCACGTCGTCCATGGAGCCCACCGGGATGATGACGAGACCCTTTTTGACGTTGTCCGGAATTTCGGCCAGATCCTTCTCGTTGTCGCGCGGGATCAGCACCGTCTTGAGGCCGCCGCGCAGGGCGGCCAGCAGCTTCTCCTTGAGACCGCCGATCGGCAGCACGCGGCCGCGCAGGGTGATCTCGCCGGTCATGGCGATATCCTTGCGCACCGGAATGCCGGTCAGCACCGAGACGATCGACGTGCAGATCGCGATACCGGCGGACGGACCGTCCTTCGGCGTCGCACCCTCGGGCACGTGGATGTGAATGTCCCGCTTCTCGAACAGAGGCGGCTTGATGCCATAGTGAATGGCACGCGATTTGACGAAGCTTTCCGCCGCTTGCACGGACTCCTTCATCACGTCGCCCAGCTTGCCCGTGGCCGTCATCTTGCCCTTGCCGGGCAGCATGACCGCTTCGATGGTCAGCAGCTCGCCGCCGACTTCCGTCCAGGCCAGGCCGGTGGTCGCGCCGACCGCATCTTCCTCCTCCACCTCGCCGAAGCGGAACTTGCGCACGCCGGCGTATTTCTCGAGGTTTTTCGAGGTAATGTGGACCGACTTTTCCTTGCCGCTGACGATCTCCTTGATCGATTTGCGGGCCAGATTGGCGATCTCACGCTCCATATTCCGCACGCCCGCCTCGCGGGTGTAGTAGCGGACGATGTCGCGCAAGGCGCTGTCGTTAAGCGACCATTCGGCATCCTTCAGGCCGTGAGCCTCGCGCTGCTTGAGCAGCAGATGGCGTTTCGCGATTTCGATCTTCTCGTCCTCGGTGTAACCGGGGATGCGGATGATCTCCATGCGATCCATCAGCGGCTGCGGCATGCGCAGCGTGTTCGCGGTGGTCACGAACATCACGTCCGAGAGGTCGTAGTCGACCTCCAGGTAGTGATCGTTGAACGTGGCGTTCTGTTCCGGGTCGAGCACCTCGAGCAGGGCCGACGACGGATCGCCGCGCCAATCCGCACCCAGCTTGTCGATCTCGTCAAGCAGGAACAGCGGGTTCGACGACTTGGCCTTTTTCATCGACTGGATGATCTTGCCCGGCATCGAACCGATGTAGGTCCGCCGATGGCCGCGCACTTCGGCTTCGTCGCGCACGCCGCCGAGGCTGAGACGCACGAAATTGCGCCCGGTGGCCCGCGCGATCGACTTGCCGAGCGAGGTCTTGCCGACGCCCGGCGGTCCGACCAGGCACAGGATCGGCCCCTTGATCTTGTTCATGCGCTGTTGCACGGCAAGATACTCGAGGATGCGTTCCTTGACCTTGTCGAGACCGTAATGGTCGTCGTGCAGGATCTTCTCGGCGTTGTTGATGTCGTGCCTGATCTTGGTGCGCTTCTTCCAGGGAATCGACAGCAGCCATTCGAGGTAGTTGCGCGAAACCGTAGCTTCGGCCGACATCGGGCTCATGGCGCGCAGCTTCTTGATCTCCGCGTCGGCCTTGTCCCGGGCTTCCTTCGTGAGCTTGGTCTTCTTGATGCGTTCTTCGATTTCGGCCAATTCGTCCTTGCCGTCCTCGCCTTCGCCAAGCTCCTTCTGGATCGCCTTCATCTGTTCGTTCAGATAGTACTCGCGCTGCGTCTTCTCCATCTGCCGCTTGACGCGGTTGCGGATGCGCTTTTCCACCTGCATGACGCCGATTTCCCCTTCCATGAAGGAGAAGATCTTTTCCAGGCGTTCGCCGACGTTGGCTGCCTCGAGCAGATCCTGCTTCTCGGGGATCTTCAGGTTGAGGTGCGAGGCCACGGTATCCGCCAGCTTGGTCGGATCTTCGATCTGCGTGACCGAGACCAGCACTTCGGGCGGAATCTTGCGGTTGAGCTTGATGTATTGCTCAAACTGCGAGACCACCGTGCGCACCAGGGCTTCGACCTCTTTGCCCTCGCCGGCCGTCTCGTCGATCGGTTCGGCATGGGCCTGGAAGAACACCGGATTCTCTTCATAGCGCAGGATGCGGGCGCGCTTGCCGCCCTCGACCAGCACCTTCACGGTACCGTCGGGGAGTTTCAGCAGTTGCAGCACCGTACCGATGGTGCCGACGGTATAGATGTCCTTGGGCGACGGATCGTCCTGGGCGGCGTTTTTCTGCGCTACCAGCAAGATCTGCTTGTCGTCCTTCATCACGTCTTCGAGGGCGCGCACGGATTTTTCGCGTCCGACGAACAGCGGCACGATCATGTGGGGGAACACCACGATGTCGCGTAACGGAAGGACGGAGTAGACGGCGCCAGACTTGGTTTCAGCCATTTAAGTTCCTTCAGCGTGACCGTGGCCCAGCGGCGGCGCCACGGCAGGGGGATGTTCGCGCGCTCCGGTCCCCGTCATGGGCAACCGAAACGATGCGCTCGCTAGCACTAAATCTGGATCGTGCCCGTCGACTCTTCAAGTCCCGGGCTGAACTGGGGCCGACCGAGGCGTCAGGCGCTCGTCGGGACATCCTGGCGATGTTCGGAGGAATAGATCAGCAGGGGTTGGGCACGACCGTCGATCACTTCGCGGCTGATCGCCACTTCCTCGACGCCTTCCCGGCCAGGCATGTCGAACATGGTATCGAGCAGCACTTCTTCCATGATCGACCGCAGCCCGCGCGCGCCGGTTTTCCGGGCGATCGCCTTGTGCGCCACCGATTCCAGGGCATCCTGGGTGAACGAGAGCTTGACGCCTTCCATCTCGAACAGCCGCTGATACTGCTTGACCAGCGCGTTCTTGGGCTCGGTCAGGATCTTGACCAAAGCGTGTTCGTCCAGGTCTTCCAGCGTGGCGATGACCGGCAGACGGCCGATGAATTCGGGGATCAGCCCGAATTTCAGCAGATCTTCCGGCTCGACGTCGCGTAGGATGTCGCCGGTGCGGCGTTCTTCCGGCGCCCGCACGTTGGCGCCGAAGCCGATCGAGGTGCCTTTGCTGCGCGCCGAGATGATCTTCTCGAGACCCGAGAAGGCGCCGCCGCAGATAAACAGGATGTTGGTGGTATCGACCTGCAGGAATTCCTGCTGCGGATGCTTGCGCCCGCCCTGCGGCGGCACGGAGGCGACGGTGCCTTCCATGATCTTGAGCAGCGCCTGTTGCACGCCTTCGCCCGAAACGTCGCGCGTGATCGACGGGTTGTCGGACTTGCGGCTGATCTTGTCGACTTCGTCGATGTAGACAATGCCGCGCTGGGCCCGCTCGACGTTGTAATCGGCGGACTGCAGCAGTTTCAGGATGATGTTCTCGACGTCCTCGCCGACGTAGCCGGCTTCGGTCAACGTCGTCGCATCCGCCATGGTAAACGGCACGTCGATGATGCGCGCCAGTGTCTGCGCCAGCAGCGTCTTGCCGCACCCGGTCGGGCCGACCAGCAGAATGTTCGACTTTTGCAGTTCGACGCCGTTGCTTTTGGCGCCGTGCGCCAGGCGCTTGTAGTGATTGTGCACCGCAACCGACAGCACGCGCTTAGCGTAGCGCTGGCCGATCACGTAATCGTCCAGAACCGAGCAGATTTCGATCGGCGTCGGCACCCCGTCGCGCGATTTGACCATCGTCGACTTGTGCTCTTCGCGGATGATGTCCATGCACAGTTCGACGCATTCATCACAGATGAACACGGTCGGCCCGGCGATGAGCTTGCGCACTTCGTGCTGGCTCTTGCCGCAGAACGAACAGTAGAGGGTGTTCTTCGAGTCGCCGCCGGTTTTGCTCATTACTTCTTCGTCCTCGTGCGCGGCTGCCTGGGAGGGCGCGTGGTCCTGTTCCGCACCGCTGGCGATCACTGCTCGGGCGCGCGTCGCGCCATCGGCCAGGGATCGCTAAACCCCGGGAAGCCAACTAGATATAGGTGGCAATGATGTTACTCGCACCTAGCCGCCGTTGCCAAGTAATCTCGTGTGCAACGAGGCACGGCGATGCGTCCGGGTCCTTTTGGGCCTGCCAACCCTCGGAATCCTACGCACAATTCCGTAAGTAAGCGCCAACAGCGATGGCTTCAAGCGGGCGCCGCCGCGATGCGCGCTGACGACGCTCAGCTACGCGCCTTGAGGCTCGCCATATCGTCTTCCGGAGCCGGCCGCTTGAGCGGGATTTCATCAATGATCCCAAAGACTTTCGCTTCTTCCGGGGTCATGAAGCGATCGCGTTCGACGGCGTGTTCGATGGCGGCCAGGGTCTGACCGGTATGCTTCACGTAAATCTGATTGAGCCGCGCCCGCACCGCGAGAATCTCGCGCGCCTGGATTTCGATATCGGTGGCCTGGCCCTGTGCCCCGCCGGACGGCTGGTGGACCATGATACGGGCGTGCGGCAAAGCGAAGCGCTTGCCTTTGGTGCCCGCGGCGAGCAGCAGCGAGCCCATCGAGGCCGCCTGCCCCACGCATAGGGTCGAGACGTCCGGGCGGATGTACTGCATCGTGTCGTAGATCGCCAGGCCGGACGTCACCACGCCGCCCGGCGAGTTGATGTACATCGAAATGTCTTTGTTCGGGTTTTCGGCCTCGAGGAACAGCAACTGGGCGCATACCACGCTCGACATGCCGTCCTCGATCGGGCCGGTGATGAAGATGATGCGTTCCTTGAGCAGGCGCGAGTAGATGTCGAACGAACGTTCGCCGCGGTTGGTCTGCTCGACCACCATCGGGATCAGGTAGTTGTCGTACACTTTGACGGGATCGCGATCGCGCATGAAAACTCCATCGGGTCCGCGGCGTCCGGGCGGGAACACCCCGCCGCGCCGCATAAGATTTAGGACTTCTTTTCGGATTTTTTAGCCCCCGCCTTGGCCGCCTTCTTTTCCGTATCGGCCGAGTCGGACGCCGCGTCGTCGTCGCCTTCCTTGATCAGTTCCTCGAGCGTCATCGACTTGTCGGTCAGCTTGGCCAGTTCGAGGATGAAGTCGATGACTTTCTCTTCAAACAACGGCGCGCGAACGCTGTTCACGGCCTGCGGGTTCTTCTGGAAATATTCGACGACCTGCCGCTCCTGGCCCGGGAAGCGTTGCGCCTCCTGGAAGATGGCGCGGGTGATTTCTTCCTGCGGCACGGAGATGTTGTTCTTGGTGCCGACTTCCGACAGTAGCAGGCCGAGACGCACGCGACGTTCGGCGATCTTGCGGTATTCCGCCTTGAGCTCGTCGTCGCTCTTGCCGGCGTCTTCCGAGTCGGACTGCCCCTGCTTGCGTTGCTCCTCGATCTGCTTCCAGATTGCATCGAACTCCAGATCGACCATGCCGGACGGAACTTCGAACTTGTGGTGCTCGTTCAGCGCGTCGAGCAACTCCCGCTTGAGGCGGCTGCGCGCCAGGGAATTATACTCGTTCTCCATCTGCTTCTTGACCGCATCGCGCAGCGCGGCGACGTTCTCCATGCCCAGCGTCTTGGCCAGTTCGTCGTTGATTTCCGCCGGCTTGGCCGCGCGGATCTCCTTCACGTCGACGCTGAATTCGGCTTCCTTGCCGGCCAACTCCTTGGCGCCGTACTCGGCGGGGAACGTGACCTTGACCTGGCGATGCTCGCCGGCCTTGACGCCGACCAACTGCTCCTCGAAGCCCGGAATGAAATGGTTCGAACCGAGTTCGAGGAAGTAATCCTTGCCGGCGCCGCCCTTGAACTCGACGCCGCCCTGGCGGCCGACGAAATCGATCACCGCGATGTCGCCGTTCTGCGCCGCGCGACCGTCGGTCACCGGCTCGGACTGCTTGCGGCCTTCGGCAACCTTCGTGAGCTGTTCCTCGATCTTATCGGCCGGCACTTCGACCTTATATTTGGTCAACTCCAGCTTGGCGAAATCCATCGGCTGGATTTCGGGCAGCACTTCGACCGACATCGTGTAGGCGAGATCCTTGCCTTCGCCGAAACTGTCGACCTGGATCTTCGGCTGCAACGCCGGTCGCAGTCCTTTCTCCTCCATCGCCTTGCTGGCGCTGTCGGACACGACTTCTTCCATCACTTCGTTCATGACCGCGGCGCCGTAGCGTTTCTTCAGCAGGCCGGCGGGCACTTTGCCCGGACGAAAGCCGGGAATGCGGACGTTCTTGCCGACTTCGTCCATTTTCTTGGACACTCGGCCGTCGATATCGGTGGCCGGAACGACCACTTTCAATTCGCGCTTCAAGCCTTCGACGGCACCTTCAACAACCTGCATGACGTATCCTTGTTCGCGTTCTTCGGAACGGCCGTTGCCGTTCCGTTACACTCTACCACCGAACCGCCCGCCCCACCGGCACGGCATGGTGCGGGCGGAGGGACTTGAACCCCCACGACTTGCGTCACCAGAACCTAAATCTGGCGTGTCTACCAATTTCACCACGCCCGCATTCATCAGGCCCGTTTGGCGGACCGCTTGGGCCGAGCGTATGGCGGCGATAAAGGCGGCCGGTCGGCGCCGAGTGCCGCTCTCTATAAATAAGCCGGTCCGCCGGTTCAAGCCCCGTGGCTACACGCACCCAGCAGATTGAGCCTATCAAGCCTCGGCGGTTGCCGCCTGGAGGGCCAAATTCGCATGCGAGGCATTAGCGGGTGGGACGTCTCAACGTAGTTTGCCAACGATATCGCCCAGCGGCCGGACCAGAACGCACTTGAGCCGACGGCTTACGGCGCAGACGATCCCGGTCCCCTGGGCCCAAGCGGACCACCGGCGCCACACGCGCGAGCCCTTGCCTTCGATTATATAGACCGATATATATAATCACGCCTTAGATGCCGTGGACGCCGACCACCATGAATACGATGCGCGACCGGATCTTACGCGCCACCCAGCGGCTGCTCGGCGAAAGCGGCCTGGCTGGCGCCGCGCTGAACCACCTGATCGCCGCCAGCGGCGCGCCGCGGGGTTCGCTTTACCACTATTTTCCGGGCGGCAAGGCGCAATGGGTCGGCGAGGCGTTGGTCGCCTATGGCGATTACTTCGCGGCGCGCGCCGGCAGTTTCTTACAGCGACCTGGCACAGCGGCGGAGAATATCGAAGCATTGTTCGCCGATTTCGCGGCACGCATGGCGAAGGCCGACTACAAGGCGGGATGCCCGGTCGGTGCGGTCATTCTCGACCTTACGTCGGAAGCCGACTCCCTGCGGCCGATCTGCCAAAGCATTCTCGAAGCTTGGCAAGCGCAGCTCGTCGCACGGCTGGATGTCATTCCTGAGCCCCGCCGCGCCCCGCTGGCCAGGTTCGTCCTTACCAGCTTCGAAGGCGCGTCGATGATGGCGCGCGTGGAACGCAACAACGCACCGTTTCTCGAAGCCGGGGCATTGATACGCCGATTGATCGAGGCAGAAATGAAATCGCCGCCGGCAAATACCTAATGATCGCCACCAGCAAGGAGCCTACCATGCAGCCCAAACGCGACGCCGCGTACTTCAATACGATCGCGGCCGGCCACCTGCCGGAGTTGCTCGGCGTTCAAATTTCAAATGTGACCACAGACAGCGTCGCCGCGCACATCGCGGTGCGCAAAGCGCTGTTCGCGCCGAACGGGTTCCTGCATGCCGGCACGATCGTGACCCTGGCCGATACCGCGTGCGGATACGGCTGCGTGGCCAACCTGCCGGACGGCGCCAGTGGCTTCACCACCATCGAACTGAAAAGCAACTTCGTCGGCACGGCACGCGACGGCACAGTCGATTGCGCCGCCAAGGCCATCCACATGGGCCGCACGACGCAGGTCTGGGACGCCACCGTCACGCATCGCGAGACCGGCAAGTTGATCGCCACGTTCCGCTGCACGCAGATGATCTTATGGCCGAAGGCGGCCTGAAAATCTGCCCGCAGATGGCGCCTTGCCGGCCCCCGCACCGTACTAGTTTTTAGATTCGGAAAATATTATAACCTATTGAAAATAGGATATTTTTATTCCGCTCGAAGCGTCGCGACCAGCAGCTGCGCGGCGGCATCGAGGATGCCCTCCGCGTCGATCCCGTGGACGCGGAACAGATCGATCAGGTCGGCCGATTGGCCGAACTTTTCGACGCCCAAGGGCACGATGCGATGCCCGCCGACACCGCCGAGCCACGCCAGCGTCGCCGGATGTCCGTCGATCACGGAAACGATGCCCGTATGCGCCGGAACTTGGTCGAGCAACGCTTCGATGTGTGCGCGGTGATGCGTGTCGCCGCTCGTGCGCGCCTTGATTGCCGTCTGCCACTCGTGGTGCAGACGGTCGGCGGAAGTGACGGCAAGCACCGCGGTATCGGGCGCATCGTCGCGCAATTGTTCGAGCGCGGCCAAAGCCTCGGGCGCCAGGGCGCCAGCGTAGGCGATGACTAGGTCCGTCCGTTCCGTAGGCGGCACAAGCCAGTAGCCGCCGGCGATGACCTGGTGCGACAGTTCGGCCGTCATCTCGCGCTTCGGCTGTTCGATCGGCCGCGTCGACAGGCGCAGGTACACCGACCCGCCCGGATCGTCCTGCATATGCCGGAAGCCCCAGCCCATGATCTCGGCCAGTTCGTCGACGTAGGCCGGTTCGTAGCTAGTCAGCCCATCCTGCGCCATGCCGATCAACGGCGTGGCGATCGATTGGTGCGCGCCGCCCTCCGGCGCCAGCGTGATGCCGGACGGCGTCGCCACCACCATGAACCGGGCCCCCTGGTAGCAGGCGTAAATCAACGAATCCAGACCGCGCTGGATGAACGGATCGTACAAGGTGCCGACCGGCAGCAGGCGCACGCCGAACAACGAGTGCGACAGGCCGAGCGCGCCGAGCAGGATGAACAGGTTGTTTTCGGCGATGCCCAATTCGATATGCTGGCCGGCCTGCGACATCGTCCAGTCGTGCGCGGAGACGACGGATTCCTGCTTGAACATGTCCTTGCGCTCTTCGCGATTGAACATGCCGCGCCGGTTGACCCAGGCGCCCAGGTTGGTCGACACGGTGACGTCGGGCGAGGTGGTGACGATGCGCGCCGCCAGATCGGACTCGGTGCGGCCGATCTCGTTCAGAATCTTGCCGAACCCTTCCTGGCTCGACATGCGCGGGCTGAGCGTGACCTTGAGCCGATCCGGCACGTCGATCGCCGGCGCCTGGTAACGGCGCGGATATTTCTGACCGAACTTGACCGTCTTGAGGAATTCCTCGAGCAGATCCTTCGGCAGATCGAGGCCGGCGAACCGGTCCCATTCCTGGCCTTCCTGAACCTGCATGGTCTTCTGGAAACCGGCCATCTGCTCCTTGTTCATCAGGCCGGCGTGATTGTCCTTATGGCCGGCGAACGGCAGGCCATGGCCCTTGATCGTGTAACAGATGAAGCAGGTCGGAATGTCGTCCTCGACCGACTGGAACGCGTCCAGCACGGTTTCCAGATCGTGTCCGGCCAGATTGGTCATCAGCTCGTGCAGCGCCGCATCGTCCATCGTATCGAGCAGCTTGCGCACGCCGGCGACTTTGCCGAGATCGGCTTCCATATGCGCCCGCCAGCCCGGCCCGCCTTTGTAGCAAAGCGCCGAGTAGAGCGAGTTCGGGCAGTTATCGATCCAGTCGCGCAGAATGTCGCCGTCCGGTCCGTCGAACGCCGCCTGTAGTTTCCGGCCGTACTTCAGCGTGATGACGCGCCAATCCATGGCATGGAACAGCCGGTCGATGCGCGTGAACAGGCGATCGTTGACGACGTTGTCGAGGCTCTGGCGGTTGTAATCGATCACCCACCAGACGTTGCGCACGTCGTGCTTCCAGCCTTCGAGCATCGCCTCGTAGACGTTGCCCTCGTCGAGTTCGGCGTCGCCGGCGATGGCGACCATGCGGCCCGGCTTGAAATCGGCCGGCGTCAGTTTTTTGGCCTGGATGTAGTCCTGCACCAGCGAGGCGAACGTCGTCATGGCGATGCCGAGGCCGACGGAGCCGGTGGAGAAATCCACGTCGTCGGTGTCCTTGGTGCGCGACGGATACGCCTGCGCGCCGCCGAGCGCGCGAAACGCCTTCAACTTGTCGAGCTCCTGGTGGCCGAGCAGATATTGGATCGCGTGAAACACCGGGCTCGCGTGCGGCTTGACCGCCACGCGATCCTCGGGACGCAGGACATGGAAATACAGCGCGGTCATCAGCGTCGCGACCGACGCGCTGGACGCCTGATGCCCGCCGACCTTCAAACCGTCGCGGCTCTTGCGCAGATGATTGGCGTTGTGGATCGTCCAGCTCGACAGCCACAGCGACTTCTTTTCCAGGGCGCGCAGAATTGCCACCGGATCGTTGCGGCGGCGCGTCGGAGACTGAACTAGATCGCGTGACTCGGGCATTCCGCTCCCGTCCTTTTTTGCTCGATTGGACCCGATTATATAGTTCTTGCCGATGCAAATGCATCAGCGTCCCGCATGCCAAAGCGGCCGCGATTAATGCAAATTGCGCATGACCGCGAGCAGCGCGTCGGGCAGATCATCGGCGATCAGGCCGGACCCGACGGCGCTGCCCGCCGCGCCATGCAGCCACGCGGCGGCGCATGCGGCCTCGAACGGCGGCATGCCCTGCGCCAGCAGCCCGACGCAGATTCCGGCCAACACGTCGCCGGCGCCGGCGGTCGCCAGATCCGCCGGCGCATTGGCGTTGATCCCAGCGCGCCCGTCGGGCGCGGCGATCACCGTATCGCCGCCCTTGAGCAGCACCACGGCGCCGACGAATTTGGCCGCGGCGCGGGCGCGCTCCAGGCGCGTCCCCGCGAAATCGAACAGCCGCGCATACTCGCCGTCGTGCGGCGTGAGGACGACCGGCGCGCGGATCAAATCGCGCAACGAATCGGCAGCGCCTTCGAAAACGGTCAGCCCGTCGGCATCGATCACGGCCGGCTTGCGGGCGCCCAGCGTTGCCATCACCAGTCCGCGCGTGTCGTTGCTCCGGCCGGCGCCTGGGCCGACCAGCACCGACTTCACGCGCCGGTCGTCGATCAGCATGCGAAAATCCGCCAGCCGTTCGATCGGCGCCACAATCACGGCAGCCGTCGTCGCCGCATAGAAATCCGCGCGACCGGGCGGCGCCGCGATCGTGACCATGCCGGCACCGGCACGCAGCGCGGCGCGTGCGGCCAAGCGCGCGGCGCCGGTCATGCGCGTTCCGCCGGCGACGATGGCGTGACCGCGCGTGTATTTATGATCGAGCAAATCGGGCCGGCGCCACACCGAATGCCAAAGCGGCGGCGCGTTCTCGTAGGTCTTCGGCGAAATGGCATCGATTGCCTGCGCCGGAATGCCGATATCGGCGACCACGATCTCGCCGCACAGCGATCGGCCCGGCAGCAGCAGATGCGCAGGCTTTTTCCGGAAGAACGTGACAGTCAGCTTGGCCTGCGGCGCAGCGCCATGAACGACGCCGGTGTCGCCGGCGACCCCGCTCGGCACGTCGACCGCAACGCAATCGATTGCGCGCGCAATGATCGCTTCGACAACCGTCTTGGCGATGCCGTCCAGCGGTCGCGCCAGGCCGGCACCAAACATCGCATCGACGATCAGCCCCGCACCGTCGAGCGAGCGTTCGGACATCGGCTCCAGCACACCGGTCCAGCGCCGCGCGTTCGCTGCGGCGTCGCCCTTCAGCGCCGCGCGCTCGCCGAGCAACGCCACGCGCACCGGCCAGCCTTGTTCGTGCAGCAGACGCGCGATTACAAACCCATCGCCGCCGTTGTTGCCGGGGCCGCACAGGACGATTGTCGCCTGCCGCTGCCAGCGTTCGCGTATTGCGCGCGCGACCGCCCGCCCGGCGGCCTCCATCAGTTCGATGCCGGCAACGCCGCCGTCGATCGCAAAACGGTCTGCGCGGCCCATTTCGTCGCAGGTCAGCACAGCGCACAAGGCCGCGTCGGCGGGCACGGGAGCCATCGGTCGAAATCCTTTTTCGTCGTCAACGGTGCGACGGCGCGCTAATATATTGGCTCGTCACGCGGACAAGTAGTTCATTCCGGCACGACGGCGCCTTGGGGGGACGGGCGCCGATGCCAAGAGGTATCGTCATGCTCGCTCTCCGTCGCCTGCTGCCCCTCGCCGTCGGTCTCGCGCTGTCCGCTTGCACCTATCAGGGCTACGAGCCCCCGCCACCGCCCCCCTCCACCGCGCCGCCGCCCAGCACCCAGTATGTTCCGGGCAGCCCGCCGCCGGGTATGCAACGGCCGTTCATGTATGGCGCGAACGAACGGCAGTTGGGGCCGAACCGCTTCGAGATCACCTATGCCGGGCCGATACGCAACCTGCCGCCGGGCTACAACGATCGCCAAGCCTATCTCGATCAGGCCAAGCGGCAAGCCGAAGACTATGCGTTGTTGCGCGCGGCGCAGATCGCGCTGGCCAACGGCCGCCGCTATTTCATCGTGGTCAGTCGGCGCGCCGACGTCCAATTGGGCGCGCCGGGCATCGGCGATGCCGAGCCAACCGAACCGGTGGGCCCGCAACTGGCCTCGGCCGATCCCGGCATCGGCGACGGCACCCCGGATCGACAGGAAGCGCGCCACCACATCCGACCGCGCGTCGGCATATGCATCGGCTGCGGCAGCTATCCGTTTTGGCGGCCGTGGTACCGTTACTCTTACCGCCCCTATTACTGGCGGCCGACGATCTACGCGTACTGGCATCCGTTTCCGTATTGGAACCCGTACTGGGACGCCTATCCGCGCGTCCACATCTGGCGCCCGTATCCGGCGCCCTATGCCGCGTACCCGCCGAGCCAGACGGCGCGGGCGATCGCGGTGCTGACGGTCACGCTGCTCAACACACCGATTCAGAACGCGTTCGACGCAGCGCAGACCGAAGCGCAGATTAAAGCGGATTACGGGCTGCAGTAGCGCCAAGCTGCGCTGCAACCATGGCCTTGCACGGGCCGGCGCCATCGACCAAGATGGCGCCCGCCGCCGTTTCCCGCCGCTCACCCGACAGGCTGTCCCCGATGAATTGCCTCGCCCGCGCGCCTATTGCCTTGGCCTTGCTGCTGCCGATCGCCCTCGCCGCGTGCGGCGGCGACGCCGCCAAGGATCGGGCACCCGCGCCGCAAGCGGCAACGCCGCCGGCGACCGTCCAGCCGGCCACCGCGACGCAACCGAGTTCGGAATTGTGCCGCTACGGCAACCGCGGCAAGCCGGTCATCATCGGCCATGTCGGCAAGGACGGCGTCGAGTATTCCGGCGACGTGCCGACCAAGGAACTGGAACAGTGGCCGTCGCGCATCGCCTCGGCGGTGGCGCGGCCGGCGAAAGCCTCGTTCAGCCAGCGCATGGCCAAGGATTGCTATAACGCCCAAGGCCGCTACTGGTATGCCTGCCCGCAGAATGTCGAGGTAAAGCTCGAAGATATCCGCGGCATCGGGCGCGGCCACACTTATGAAAGCGCCGGCAGATTGGCGCTGCGCATCTGCGATCAACAGGTCACCGAGCGCGTGCTTGCGGCGTACGGCGAGACGCTCGACGCCCAGGGCTTGCGCTGCGAAGTGATCGAGCGGGAATACTGCCGAATTCAGCCGCCGGCGCCAAAGACGCCCGCCACGAAGAAATAGTTCAATCGACGTTCAACGATCTCGCGCGAGGGGAAACGATGCGTGCTGTCTATTTGAAGGGGTACAAGGACTGGAACAATATCGTCGTCGGCCAGCGTCCGGACCCCAAGCCCGGCGTCGGCGAAGTGCTGGTCAAGATTCATGCCGCGGGGATCAACCGCGTCGATCTCTACATGTTCAACGGCGGCGCCGGGATCACCCATGAACTGCCGCTGATCTTCGGCGTCGACGGCGCCGGCGTCGTCGAAGCCGTCGGACCGGAAGTGAAGGAACGCAAGGTCGGCGACCGCGTCGTGATCTGGCCCGGGCGCATCTGCGGCCTGTGCGAGTTCTGCCGCCGCGGCGACCAGATGCTGTGCCTGAACTGCAAGATTTTCGGCGAGCACATCGACGGCAGCTTCGCGGACTATATTTCCGTGCCGGAAGCCTGCGCGTTCCCGATCGCCGACAGCCTGTCGTTCCAATCCGCGGCCGTGCTGCCGACCGCGTACCTGACCGCGTGGCGCATGGTGACCACGCAAGGCGATGTGCGCTCGAACGACGTGGTGCTCATCCACGGCGTCGGCGGCGGCGCGTCGCTGGCGGCCATGCAGTTCTGCAAGATCGCCAACGCGCACGTCATCGTCACGTCGAGCAGCGACGAGAAGCTCGAACGCGCCAAGAAACTCGGCGCCGACGATACGATCAACTACAAGCGCGACGACGTGTTCAAGAAGGTCATGCAATTGACCGACGGCCGCGGCGTCGACGTGGTGATCGAAAATGTCGGTCAGCAGACCTGGCCGGTGTCGATGAAATGCGTCATCCGCGGCGGGCGAATCATCTGCTGCGGCGCCACGACCGGTTCCGCGCCGAGCGCGGACCTGCAGCGGATCTTTATCCGGCAGCTGCAGATCAAGGGCGCCACGATCGGCAATTTCGAGGAATTCCGTACCCTCATCAATGCCGCCGAGCGCCATCTGTTCGAGCCGTACTTCGACAAGATCTACTCGCTGGAAGAAGCACCGGTCGCGCTGCAACGCCTGGATCGCGGCGAGCAGCTCGGCAAGATGGGCCTGAAGGTAAATTGAGGGAGCCGCCATGTCTTCGACCGCAAATTCGTCGCGTTACGCAAAATACACGCGCCTGAAGCTCGATTATCCGGCCGACCGGGTGCTCCGCGTCACCATGTACAATCCCGAAAATCCGGCCAACGCCGCGGATGCCAAGATGCACCGCGAATTGTCCGAGATCTGGCGCGACATCGACGGCGACAAGGAAGTCGGCGCGGTCATCCTGCGCGGCTCGGAAAAATCCTTCTCGGCGGGCGCCGAATTCGCCGTGATCGAGGAGCTGATCAACAGCCACCATCGTCGCATGGAGGTTTGGAAGGAAGCGCGCGACATCATCTACAACGTGATCAACTGCTCGAAGCCGGTGATCGCGGCCATGAACGGCTCGGCGGTCGGCGCAGGCTTGGCGGCAGGCATGGTGTGCGACATTACGATCGCCTCGAAGTCGGCGCGTATCATCGACGGACATACGCGCTTGGGCGTCGCCGCCGGCGACCATTCGGCGATCATCTGGCCGCTGCTCTGCGGCATGGCCAAGGCGAAATACTATCTGCTGACCTGCGATGCGCTGACCGGCGAGGAAGCCGAGCGCATCGGCTTGATCTCGATGTGCGTCGACGACGACAAGCTGCAGGACAAGGCGATCGAAGTCGCCACCAAGCTGGCCAACGGCGCGCAGACCGCGATCAGCATGACCAAATACGCGCTCAATAACTGGCTGCGCATGATGGGTCCGCATTTCGACACGTCCCTCGCGCTCGAGTTCTTGGCGTGGGACGGGCCGGAAGCCAAGGAAGGCCTGGCCAGCTGGAAGGAAAAGCGGAAGCCGAGTTTCCCGAAGAAATCGCCGGTCTAGTAAAACTATCGCCGTGCGACGGCTCCGGCCGCACGCGCGTGGGGAGGCAGGGTCATGCGTGGACTAAAAGGCAAGAACGTCATCATCACCGGCGCCGGCGGCGGCATCGGAACCGCGCTGGCCAAGCGTTTTGCCGAGGAAGGCTGCACGCTCGGCCTGTTCGACATGAACAAGGCGGCCGCCGAAGCGGTGGCCGGCCAAGTCCATTCGGCCGGCGGCAAGGCGTTCGTCTACGACGTCGATATCAGCGATTACGCCCGCGTGACCGAAACGGTGGCGGCGTTCGAAAAAGATTCCGGCCGCATCGACGTGCTGGTCAACAACGCGGGCTGGGACAAGTTCGCCATCTTCATGCAGACCGATCCCGAACTTTGGGACAAGGTGATCGCGATCAATCTGCGCGGGCCGATCAACATGCATCATGCGGTCCTGAAGTTTATGACCCAGCGCAAGGGCGGCAAGATCGTCAGCATCTCGTCGGACGCGGGGCGCGTGGGTTCGTCCGGCGAAGCGGTCTACTCGGCTTGCAAGGGCGGCATCATCGCGTTCACCAAGACGATGGCGCGCGAAATGGCGCGCTATCAGATCAACGTCAACTGCGTCTGCCCCGGCCCGACCGACACGCCGCTGTTCAAGTCGTTCCTCGGCGAGGGCGAAGCCGGGCAGAAAGTCTACGACGCACTGAAAGGCTCGATCCCGTTCCGGCGCGTGGGACAGCCCGAAGACGTGCCCGGCATGATCGCCTTCCTGGCCAGCGACGATGCGAATTTCATCACCGGCCAGGTGATCAGCGTGTCCGGCGGCCTGACGATGCACGGCTGACCGATCTCGCAGCCGCAAAAAAAAGGGCGCCGACGAGGCGCCCTTTTTCGATTCGCGTGCCGATCGTTTAGTACGGCATCTTGCACTTGCTGGCGTAGACGTCCTTGCGCGCGGTGGCGATCAGGCCTTCGGTCCTGATGTCCGGCTTGCCGTCCTTCAGCACCACCGTCTGCTTGTACCAGTTCTGGATCGGAATCTGGTTGGTGTTGAAGGTTACGTTGCCGCGCGACCATTCGAACTTCGCGCCGCGCATCGCCAGGATCATATCCTTGGTCTTGGTGAGGTCGCCCTTGACCGCGCCGATGCCGTAATTCAGCAGCAGCCCGGCGTCATACGCCTGCGCGGCGAAATACGAGGGGCGCTTCTTATACTTCGCAACGAAATCGGCGACGAACTTGGCGTTGACCGGCAGC
>JBFWYO010000068.1:0-26054 GCA_050186335.1 Alphaproteobacteria bacterium
TCGCCGGATTGCGTATGATCCGCAGGTGGCCGTCCAAACTTAGCGAATCGGCGGGGAGCAGATGGGGCAAGATTTCGAGGCGGGGACCCCCTGCCATACTAAGTATTTGGGGCGGAATCGGCGTTCCTTTGCGCGGTTTCTTTCGGTCATTATTTCGATTGCTCTCGGATTTACTTATTTCACCCTGGAGGCTGCACCGGCCCAGGCAAGAATTGTTGCCGCAATAGTGGTCGACGAAGATTCGGGCCGGGTCGTCAAAGCGGTCAATCCCGACCTGCTCCACTCGCCGGCGTCGCTGACCAAGATGATGACCGCCTATCTGGTTTTCGAAGCGATCGAAAAAGGTCGCCTCAAGCTGGACCAATTCGTCATCGTCTCGGGCAATGCCGCGCGCACGGCGCCCTCGAAACTGTACCTGCGCGAGGGCGAAGCGATCAGCGTCAAGGAAGCTCTGCTCGGCATGCTGGTGCGTTCCGCCAACGACGCGGCGGTGGTATTGGCCGATGCGGTCGCGGGCTCCGAGCATCAATTCGCGGCGCTGATGACACAGCGCGCACGCGAGCTCGGCATGAAAAACACGACATTCCGCAACGCCAACGGGTTGCCGCACCTGGCGCAATTGTCGACGGCGCGCGACATCGCCATTCTGGCGCGCGCGCTGATGCAGAACTACCCGCAGCATTATCACTTCTTCGGCAATCGCACTTTCAGCTACAACGGGCGCGTTTACAGCAACACCAACCGGCTGCTCGGCCACTACCCCGGCGTGGACGGCATGAAGACCGGCTACACGCTGCGCTCGCGCTTCAATTTGGTAACCACCGCCAAACGCAACGACAGCCGCATGATCGTCGTGGTGCTCGGCGCGCACAGCTCGTCCGAGCGGTATGTCCAGACTGTCGGCATGCTCAATGTCGCCTGGGGCAAGACGCAGAACGAAAACCTGCCGAGCATCGAGGACGATCCCGAGGACAATCCGAAGATTGCACACAAGCTGAATTTGAACCCGCGCCTGAAAGCGGCCTCGGCCGCGCAAAAGAACACCACGCCGAAAACCCGCGTCGTGGCGCAGCCCAAGCAGCAGCTCGCCAAAGCGCAACCGGTCGCGGCTCAGCCGAAAACCGATCTACAGACGATTTGGGGCGTCCAGATCGGCGCCTATCGATCGCCGACCATGGCTCGAAACGCGGCGCAAAAGGCGCAAGCCAGACTGCCCAAAGAAATCGCGGAGAGCGGCAAGGTTTCCGTCCTCCCGGCGGTCGTCAGCAAGCAGAAAAAACTGTTTCGCGCCCGTATCGTCGGCTTTTCGAAGACCGAGGCCGAAGGCGCGTGTCAGGCCCTGAAGCGCACCAAGACGCAATGCGTGCTGGTGCAGGCCGGCCGTGCCGCGGTCGCGAAAACCAACCGCAGCCACGACGGCTAACGCGACACGCCTGCTCGACTAAAACAGATCGGCCGGCAGCGCAACGCCGCTGGCCTTGAGTTGCGCAGCCAATGCCGCCTTGAGCCGTGCCAGCGCCGGTGTGTCCGAACCCTCGCAACGCGCCACCAGCACGGCCTGCGTGTTCGATGCGCGCAGCAACCACCAGCCGTCCGATGTCTTGACCCGCACGCCATCCAGATCGTTCAGGTCCGCGCCGGCATTCTTGAGTCGCGCACGCACTTCGTCGATCACCGCCCATTTGCGCGCTTCGTCGCACTCGAAACGCATTTCCGGCGTATTGACCGCCGGCGGCAATCCCTTGCGCAGGTCGGCCAGACTGTCCTTGCTGTGGCTGAGAATGCGCAGCAGGCGCACGGCGGCGTAGAGCCCGTCGTCGAAGCCGTAATAGCCGTCGGCGAAGAACAGATGCCCGCTCATCTCGCCGGCAAACGGCGCCTTGGTCTCCTTCATCTTGGCTTTGATCAGCGAGTGGCCGGTCTTGTACATCAGCGGCTTGCCGCCGGCCTTTGCGACCTCGTCGAATAATACCTGACTGGCCTTGACGTCGGCGATGATGGTTTCGCCCGGACGGCGCGACAGCAACTCCCGCGCGAACAGGACCATGAGCTGATCGGCCCACAGAATCTCGCCCTCGCCGTCGACCACCCCGATGCGGTCGCCGTCGCCGTCGAAGGCGACGCCGAAATCGCTTTTGCTCGCGCGCACGGCGGCCTGCAGATCGACCAGGTTCTTGGCCACCGTTGGATCCGGATGATGGTTCGGAAACGTGCCGTCGATCTTTTCAAACAGCAGAATATGGTTGCCGGGTAGGCGTCGGGTGATGCGCACCATCGCCTCGCCCGCGGCGCCGTTGCCGGCGTCCCAGACCGCATTGAGCGTCTTGCCGCCACCAGCACCGTATTCCTGTGCGAGGCGATCGACATATTTGTCGAGCATCGGCTGTCGAGCGACGGCCCCCTTGCCGGTCGTGAATTCGCCGGCCGCGGCGATGCGGCCGAGTTCCTGGATATCCTTGCCGAAGAACGCACCGCCGCCGGCCAGCTTCGGCCCCAGCATCATCTTGAAGCCGTTCTGATCGGGCGGATTGTGCGAGCCGGTGATCATGATGCCGCCGCCGGCGTCGAGCTCGTGCACGCTATAATATAGCATCGGCGTCGGCCCCATGCCGACCTGGATCACGTGCAGCCCGCCGGCGGACAGTCCTTCCGATACCGCGGTCGCGAATCCCGGCGACGACACGCGGCCGTCATAGCCGACGGCGACGCGGGTGCCACCGCGCCTGGCGACCATGGCGCCGAATGCGCGGCCGACCGCATAGGCGTCGGCGCGCGAGAGATTCTTATCGACCGTGCCGCGGATATCGTACTCGCGCAGGACGGTCGGATCGAAACGATGCGAAGAGATCATGATTTCACGCGTGCGCCGTTTTCGGGTCGGCCGATGCTGACGTAGCGGAAGCCGGCTTCGCGCATTTCGGCGGGACTATAGATATTGCGCAAGTCGACAACGATCGGCTGGCGCAGGATTTTCTTCATGCGCCGCAAGTCAAGCGAACGGAACTGGTTCCATTCGGTAACGATAACGACGGCGTCGGCTCCCTGCATGGCGTCGTACGCATCGCCGCACCAGACCATGCCCGGCAACAGTTTTTGCGCCTCATGCCCCTGCGGATCGTAACCGCGCACGGTCGCCCCCGCCCGCTGCAGCGCCGGCACGATGTCGAGGCTCGGGCTGTCGCGCATGTCGTCGGTATTCGGCTTGAACGTCAAGCCGAGGATCGCGATCGACTTGCCCTTCACGTCACCGCCGCACGCCGCAATTATTCGCTGCGCCATGGCTTTCTTGCGTTTGGCGTTGATGTCGACCACGGTTTCGATGATCCGCAGCGGGCTCCCCGCATCCTGCGCGGTCTTGACCAACGCGAGCGTGTCTTTCGGGAAACACGATCCGCCATAGCCCGGTCCGGGATGCAGGAACTTGCTGCCGATGCGCCCGTCCAGGCCAATACCCTTGGCCACGTCGTGCACGTCGGCGCCGACCTTGTCGCACAGGTCGGCGATTTCATTGATGAAGGTGATCTTGGCGGCGAGGAACGTATTCGCGGCGTACTTGATGAGCTCGGACGTCTCGAGGCTGGTGAACACCATCGGCGTCTCGATCAGGAACAGCGGGCGATAGAGTCGCCGCAGCACCTGGCGCGCGCGTTCGCTGTCGGTGCCGATGACCACGCGGTCCGGCCGCATGAAATCGCCGATCGCCGAACCTTCGCGCAGGAATTCCGGGTTGGAAGCGACGTCGAAATCGGCCGCCTGGCGCTTCTCGCGGATGATTGCGGCGACCTTGCGGCCTGTGCCGACCGGCACGGTGGATTTGGTCACCACCACCGTATAGCCGGTCATGGCCGCGGCGATTTCCTCGGCGGCGGCGAACACGTAACTCAGGTCGGCGTGCCCGTCGCCGCGGCGCGACGGCGTGCCGACGGCGATGAACACCGCGTCGGCGCCGGCGACCGCGGCCGGCAGATCGGTCGTAAACGACAGCCGCCCGGCCTTCCGGTTGTTGGCGACGAGGTTTTCGAGGCCCGGTTCATAGATCGGGATTTCCCCGTTGTTGAGCCGCGCGATCTTGTCGGCGTCCTTGTCGACGCAGATCACGTCGACGCCGAATTCCGAGAAGCAGGCGCCCGAAACGAGCCCGACATACCCCGTGCCGATCATGGCGATGCGCATAACGTCCCCCTACCCGCGGCCCTGTTTGCGATCGATCCGCATCAGGATTTCAACAAGGCGGCGGCGGCTTCGCGCACCCGCGGCGCGAGCTCCGGCCGGCGCAGCGCGAACGCGAGATTGGCGGTCAGGAAACCGACCTTGTCGCCGCAATCGTAACGCGTACCGTCGAACCGATAGCCGTGGAACGGCTGCGTGCCGATCAGCTTGGCCATCGCATCGGTGAGTTGAATCTCGCCGCCCGCGCCGCGCTCCTGCTTGTCCAACTGCGCGAACAGTTCCGGCTGCAGGATATAGCGGCCGATGATCGTCAGCGTGGACGGCGCATCTTCGGGCGCGGGCTTTTCGACCAGACCTTTGACCGACACCAGCTTGCCTTCGTCCTTGGCGATATCGAGCACGCCGTACTTTCTGGTTTCGGCGCGCGGCACATCCTGCACGGCGACGACATTTCCGCCTTTGACGCTGTAGGCATCGACCAACTGTTTCATGCACGGTGTATCGGCCATCACCAAATCGTCCGGCAGCAGCACCGCAAACGGCTCGTTGCCGACGATTTCGCGCGCGCACCAGACCGCGTGCCCGAGCCCGAGCGGCGCCGGCTGCCGCGTGTACGACATCTGGCCTTCCTTGGGCGAGATGGCGCGCACGATATCGAGTTCGGCCGTCTTCTTATTCGCTTCGAGCAGTCGCTCGAGGTCGAAATTGACGTCGAAATGATCCTCCAGCGCGCTCTTGCCGCGCGAGGTGACGAAAATGAAATGCGTGATGCCCGCCGCCTTGGCCTCTTCGACCGCGTACTGGATCAGCGGCTTGTCGACCACCGGCAGCATTTCCTTGGGCATCGCCTTGGTGGCCGGCAGAAAGCGCGTGCCATAGCCGCCCACGGGAAACACGGCCTTGCGAACGGGTTTAATCATCGGTCTTGATTCCGTCTTGTCCGGCGAGGCCTGGCCCGGGCGGGCGCGGCATCTATTCGATAGGTCAGCAGCGGCGCTCTTGTGCCATACGCGGCACCGGCCCGGCAAGCCGGGCTCAGCCGGCCAGCAGCACGTCCCGCGCCTCGTTGATCTTGGCCGCCAGGTAGTTCGTGCCGCCCTTATCCGGATGCAGCTGCGCCATCAGCCGCCGATGCGCATCGCGGATGTCGTCGGGCGACGCGCCGGGGGCGAGGCCGAGCACATGATAGGCTTCGTCTCGGCTCATGCGGCCGGTATTGGCGCTCCGCGCGCCCGGCGGCCGGTCGCCTCCGGGTTCGCCGCCGAGGCGTGTGCGCCAATCGGGATCGATCCGCTCGAAATATGCCTCCATCAGGCGCGCGGATTCCGGTTCTTCCGCCAGCATCAGCCGATACAGTTCCAATCGCTCCGGCCACTCCAGGTCGGCCAGGGTCCGCCCGGCGAACGCGCCTTCCTTGATGACGCCGTTCATCGCGCCGGTTTCGTGATCGAGCGACATTTTGAGAAACCGGGTCTCCACATCAGAGGCGCCCGTCGTGCCCGCCGGCTTGGGCGCCGCGACCGACCTCCCGCGCGCCAGCGCGATGATGGCGGCCAGCGCCAGCGGCACGAACGCCCACGTCGCGCGGCCGGTGGCGATCAGGAAAGCGGTCAGCAAGATCGCCACGATCACGCCAGTCCAACGCAGAACCTTCATCAGCGTCGACGTATTCGCCGTGGCAAACCCGCGCAGCAGCAGCAGGACGACGACCAGGAACAGGAACCCGAGCAGGAAATACACCATGCTACTTGGCTTTCATCTGATCGGTCAGCAACAGCGCGGAGCCGCCGTGACGCTTGCCGTAATCCTGCAGGGCGCGCCGCCCGCCCGCCGCATACACGGCGACCGCGGCGAGCAGTTGCCGGAGCTCGGCCGCGCTGCCCGGTCCGAAGCTACAGTATGCGCCGCCCGAGAGTTTTGCGACGTGCTGAAAGACGCGCCGCGCCGAGGGCTCGCCGCCTTCGTGAAACATGAACGCCGGCACGCCGAGCAGACCCATCTGGCCGGCCAGATCGCCCAGCGTGTCGGCGTCCTCTTCGACATGGTCGCCGACGAAAACCAGCGCGTTGACGCGCTTGCGCTTGGTTTCGTCGACCGCGTGACGCAGCACTTTGCGGATCTGGGTCTTGCCTGCCAGGCAGGCGACGCGGGTCATGCGCGCGATCAACTCCTTTGAACTGGCGAGAAACGGCTCGGCGCGGAATTCGCCGAAACCGCGATACCAGGCGAGCTGGATTTCCAGGCCGCCCAGACTGTCCGTCTCGGCGAACATTTCCGCCTGATAATGGCAGGCCAAATCCCAGGTCGGCTCGCGGCTGGCGGTGGCATCGAGCGCGAAAATCAGCCGCCCCGGACCGCTGCTCTGTTTGTTGACCGGCGTCGCCGCGACTTTCGCCAGGAAGGCGGCGACATCGCCGCTCGCAGCGGTGGAAGGCGGTTTGGCATCGCGTTTCCTGGCCATGCTGCGCGCCGACGGCGCTTTACGGCTCGACCCGGACGCCGGCCGCGCGCAGCGACGGCGGATCGCCGTCCGGCAGCGGTGCGGCGCCGGGGCGTAGTTTCAGGCCGGGCGATGCGGCACGGATCATGGCGACGAGATTGCGGATCTCCTGGCGCGCCGCAACGTGCGACAGGCTCATCGGCATGGCGGCGCCTTCGTCGCGCAGGTCGAGGACGGTCAAACCCTGCAGAAACAGCTGGCGGAAGATCACCCGTTCGTTGAAACCGTCGGCCAGCTTGAAGCCGATCCGCGACGACAATTGTTCGAGCGTCAGCCCGACATGCTGCTTGTTGCGCGAATCCAGCGGCGACAACCGATTGCGCAGCACGATCCATTCCATCGAACGGCCGGACAGGCGCGCGCGCTCCTGCTTCTGCTCCCAGACGATCTGGCTGTAAACGCTGGGGCCAAGTACGCGCGGCGGCGTGCCGCCGACCTTGGCGAGCAGATCGACATCGACGAATGAGTCGTTGACCGGCGTAAGCAGAATATCCGCCAGACATAAGGCGTGGCGCGCGATGAAGCTGTCGCTGCCGGCACAATCGATCACGATGTAGTCGTGATCCCTAGCCAGTTGCGCGACCGAGGCATTGAGCCGCTCGCGCTCGTCGGTCCGCGCATCGGCGTTGTTCTCGAAGATGCTCGGCTTGAAATGAATATGATCCGGCACCGGCAGGCGCACGCCGCGGGTTTCGACGAAATTGCGCCGGTTCTCGATGTAGCGGGTCAGCGAGGCTTGGTGCGAATCGAGATCGATGGTGCCGGTGGCGAAGCCTTCGCGCATCAGGCCCACGGCAATGTGCAGCGCCACGGTGGTCTTGCCCGTGCCGCCTTTTTCGTTGCCCACGACGATGACGCGGGTTCTCGGTTGTGTAGTGTCCGACATGCTCTCAATCACCGTTCCGGCGTTCCCCGCAAGGCGCCGCTTATGCCCTCAGAGTTGAATTATATCAAGGATTTAACGGAGGCGCGAGGGCGCCGCTAGGCGGCGCGGACCCAGACCGCCGTATCGTGAAACACGGCGCCGCCGAACGGCGGTCCGGCTTCGGCGCTGGTCAACGCGTTGACGCCGAGCCCGCCCTCGAACGCACTGTTCGGCCAGATGCCCTCGACGATAACGACGCCCGGCTGCAACCCGTCGAACGCTTTTGCGTGCACCGTGATCTCAGCCTGATTGTTGCCGACCTTCACCTTGCTGCCGGTTACGATACCCAGGCGCGCGCAATCGTCGGGATGAATCATCAGGGTCGGCCGGCCTTCGCGCTTGATTGAACTGGGCGTCTCGTTGAACGAGCTGTTCAGGAAACCGCGCGACGGCGCCGCGACCAGTCGGAACGGCCGATGCTCGGTCGGCGCGTCGATGATTTCGAAATGATCCGGCAGGCGCGGCATCCGCTCATGATCGCGGCCCACTTTCGACCAATCCGGCGCGAAATGGAATTTCTTGTCGGCGTGGCCGAAGCCGTTGAGAAAATGCATGTCGTCGAAGTCGCGCGCGCAATCGATCCAACGCCGGTCGGCCAGCGCGTCGGCGCCCGGTAGGTTGGACGCCTTCAACGCGGCATCCATGATTTCCCATGCGCTCATTTCGAAACCCGGATGCTTGGCACCCAGCCGGTGCGCCAGCGCGCAGATGACGTCGTGGTTCGAGCGCGCCTCGGCCAGCGGTTCGATGACCGGGCGGACGACCTGCAAATAGGTATGCCCGCCCGCCACGTACATATCCGGATGCTCGAGGAACGTCGTCGCCGGCAACACGATGTCGGCGTAAGACGCGGTTTCGGTCAGGAACTGTTCGTGCACGCACGTGAACAAATCCTCGCGCGCGAAGCCGCGTCGGACGCGCAGCGTATCTGGCGCCACCGAAAGCGGATTGGTGTTCTGGATGAACAATGCGGTGACCGGCGGACCGCTCTTGATGTCCTGCGGATCGCCGTCCAGGATCGGCCCGATGCGCGATTGATCCAGCAGGCGCGTCGACTTGTCGAGCGCGTCCATGCCTTCGATCAGCGTACGGTCGAGCTTGTACAGGCCGCCGTTGCTGTAGAGCGCCCCGCCGCCTTTGTGTTGCCAGGCGCCCGTGACGGTCGGCAGACAAGTCACCGCGAACATGCTCGCGGCGCCGTTGCGCGAACGCGAGAAACCGTAGCCGACCCGGAAATAGCAGCGCTTGTTTCGGCCGATCAGGCGCGCGAATTCGACGATCTGCTCGACCGCCAGGCCGGTGATGGAAGCCGCCCATTCCGGCGTGCGCGTCGACAGATGCTGGCGCAACTCCTCGGTGCCGGACGCATATTTTTCCAGGTACTCGAGATCGGCAAAACCTTCCTTAAAGAGTACGTGCATGGCGGCGCACGCCAAAGCGCCGTCCGTGCCGGGGCGCAGCATCAGATGCAGGTCCGCCTGTTTGGCGGTTCCGGTGCGGTAGGGGTCGACGACGACGAGCTTTGTACCGCGTTCTTTGCGCGCGTGCGTGATGTGGGTCATCACGTTGACTTGCGTGTTGACCGGATTGCCGCCCCACACGACGACCACGTCCGAATGGGCGATTTCGCGCGAATCGACGCCTTGCTTGGTGCCCATGCCGGCCAGCCATCCGGCATCGGACAGGCCGGTGCAGATCGTCAAATGCTCGCGCGAATATTTCATCACGTGGCGCAGGCGATTGATGCCGTCGCGCTGGACCAGGCCCATCGTGCCGGCGTAAAAATACGGCCAGACCGTCTCGGGGCCGTACTTGGCCGCGGCCTGCTGCAACCGCAGCGCCGTCTCGTCGAGCGCCTCGTCCCACGAAATTTCAACGAACGCGTCGCGCCCCGCGCCTTTCGGACCCTTGCGCCGCAACGGCTTGGTCAGCCGGTCCGGATGATGCACCCGCTCCGCGTAGCGCGCCACTTTTACGCATACGATGCCCGCCGTGTAATCGTGGCTGGCCGCGCCATGAATGCGGCCGATGGTATGCGCGTCGATGCGTTCGACATCCAAGGCGCACGTGCTCGGGCAATCGTGCGGGCACGTCGAGGGAACGATTTCAATGCCTTGGGAATCGGGCGCCACGGGCAAGCTTCCTTCAGAGCCAAAATGCGGCGTTCAATCTAACAGCGGACCCGCATACGGGCAACCGAAGCGCCGGTTGCCTTCTGGTCAACCCGGCCGGATCGTGGCATCTAAGGTCCCGGCGGACGCAAGTCTGGGAGGAATAGTTGTGGCGAATGTCAGCACGCCGTTGCTGTGGCCGCGCGAGACCTACGAAGAGGTCTACCACGCGTTCCGCTGGAAGATTCCCGCCAGCTATAACATGGCGCACGACGTGTGCGACCGGCACGCGACGATTGCCGGCAAGACCGCGCTGATCTATTTCGACGACAAGGGCCGCGAGCAGCGGTTTTCGTTTCTCGACATCAAGCAGAACGCCAACCGGCTGGCCAACGCGCTGGAGGCTTTGGATGTGGAGCGCGGCGACCGCGTCGCGATCCTGCTCTCGCAATGCCCGGAAGCAGCACTATGCCACGTCGCCGCGCACAAGATGGGCGCCATTTCGCTGCCGCTGTTCACCCTGTTCGGCCCCGAAGCGCTGGAATTTCGCCTCGGCAACAGCGAAGCCAAAGTTGTGGTGACCGACGCCGCCAACCTGCCCAAGATCGTCGCCATCCGCGACCGGTTACCGGCCTTGCGCCACGTCATCGTCACCGACCGCGAGCTGGCCGGCGACGGCGCCGATCGCGCGTTCTGGCCGTTGCTCGAGCGCGCCTCGAGCCGCTACCGCAACGTCAAGACGTCGGCCGAGGACCCGTGCCTGCTGATCTACACTTCGGGCACCACCGGCCAGCCCAAAGGCGCCTTGCACGCCCATCGCACCATGCTGGGCCACATGCCGTCGCTGGAATTTTATCACGACTTCTTTCCGCAGCCGGGCGACCTGTTCTGGTCGCCGGCCGATTGGGCCTGGATCGGCGGGCTGATGGACAATCTGATGCCGGCCTGGTTTCACGGCGTGCCGGTGCTGGCGTTCCGCGCACGCAAGTTCGATCCCGACGAAGCCTTCGCCATGATGGCGACGCATCGCGTGCGCAACATGTTTCTGCCGCCGACGGCGCTCAAGCTGTTGCGCCAGGTGCACGATCCACGCACAAAATACGATCTGCGCGTGCGCTCGATCTTCACCGGCGGCGAAATCATGGGCGGCGAATTGCTGCAATGGGGCTACGATACCTTCGGCATGACGATCTCCGAAGGCTACGGCCAGACCGAATGCAACCTGATGGTCGGCAACAGCCCGCGCATCATGGATGTCTATCCCGGTTCGATGGGCCGCGCGGTGCCCGGCCATGTGGTCGAAGTGCTCAATGAGGACGGCGCGCCGGCGCCGGTCGGCCAGGTCGGCCATATCGCGTTCAAAACGCCCGATCCGGTCGCCATGCTCCGCTATTGGCGCAATCCGGAAGGCACCAAGGCCAAGTTCCACGGCGACTGGATGCTGTCGGGCGATCAGGGATACCGGGACGAGCGCGGCTATTTCTGGTTCGTCGGCCGGGCCGACGACGTGATCACCAGCGCCGGCTACCGGATCGGTCCGGGCGAAATCGAGGAATGCCTGATTAAGCATCCGGCGGTCGCCATGGCCGCGGCGATCGGCATCCCCGACCCGATCCGCACCGAGGCAATCAAGGCATTCATCCAATTGCGGCCGGGCTTTGCGCCAAATGATCAACTCGTCGCGGAGATTCAAGATCACGTGCGCACCCGACTGGCGGCGCACGAGTATCCGCGCACGATCGAGTTCGTGACCGAATTCCCGATGACCGCGACCGGCAAGATCCGCCGCACCGAGCTGCGCGAGCGCGAGCGCAAGAAGGCGCAGCTTTCCGCGTGAGCGCCAGACGCACCACGAGCAAGCGCCCGCCGCCCAAGACCAAGCTTAAGCGCACTCCGGCGGAACGGCGCACGCTGATCGGCCGCGCGATTGCCGGATTGTTGTTGCTGGGGATCATCGGCATCGGAATTTTCGCACTGGCCTCGGTGCTGTCGGTCGCCGCGTACCGTTTCGTCAACCCGCCGGCGACGCCGTTGATGGCCATGCGGGCGATTGCCGATAGCAGCCTGCGCGCCGAGCGGCACTGGGTGCCGCTGTCGCGCATCTCACCGCACCTGCTGCGCGCGGTGCTGACGTCCGAAGACGCGCGCTTCTGTAATCACGGCGGTTTCGACTGGATCGAGCTTGAAAAGGCGATCGAGGATTATCGCGCCAAGGGCCGGCTGCGCGGCGCCAGCACGATCACCAACCAGACCGCCAAGAACGTGTTCCTGCTGTCGGGCCGTTCGTACGGCCGGAAACTGTTCGAAGCCTATTACACCGTGCTGATGGAAGCGCTGTGGTCGAAGGACCGGATCTTCGAAGTGTATCTGAACATCGCCGAATGGGGCGACGGCGTGTACGGCATCGAGGCCGCCGCGCGCACCTATTTCGACAAGCCGGCGTCGCAGCTCAATCCGACCGAAGGCGCGTTGCTGGCGGCGATCCTGCCCAATCCGCGCGTGCGCTCGCCGCTCGACCCGTCCGGCCCGGTGCGCGCGAAAGCGGCAATGCTGGAGCGCACGATGAACCAGCTCAAGTTGGGCGAAGGTCGCCTATGCCCGCCGAAGAGCGCGCCTTAGCGCCGGCGGATCAGACGCAGGACGAACACCAGGATGATGGCGCCGGCAAGCGCGGCAAGCAGCTTGGGAATCAGTCCTGGCACCAATAAGCCGAACTTGCGGGCGATATACTCGCCGAGAAACGACCCGGCAACACCGACGATCAGATAGCCGAGCAGGCCCAGGCGTCGCTCGCGCATGATGAGGCTGGCCAGCCAGCCCGCAACGAGGCCGATCACCAGGAGCAAAACCCAACCGGGCAATCCGAAATCGGTTTGCAGCACGCTTCCACCCCGTCCGACATGCGACCGCGTCAATGCGCCGGCTTATGCCATAGGGCCGGCGCTGGTACACGGAAATTCCAATAATTTCCGTCGATTCGGCCAATTCGGCGGAGGATGTATGCGACTAAGTCGCAATTGCGTAATGCTCGGAACTAGGCTAGAAAGGCAATTAAGAACCAATCGCAATCCCTTCGTGCCCCCGCGCGAAAACCGCCGAACCTCGAGGAATTCCGCATGATTTTGCCGCTTTGCCGCCACGCCCGTATCAAACAATTGATCGCCGCTGCGGCGCTGACAGGGATCGCCTGGGTCGGGCCGGCCGCCGCCGACGGCGAAGTGAATATCTATTCGCTACGTCAAGAGGTGCTCATCAAGCCGCTGCTCGACAAGTTCGCCGAAGCCGAAAAGGTCAAGGTCAACATCGTGTTCGTGCGCGATGGCTTGATCGAGCGTTTGAAAAGCGAAGGCGCGAACAGCCCGGCCGATGTGATCCTGACCGTCGACGTGGCGAATCTGATCCAGGCCCAGGCCGCGGATGCGTTCCGCGCGGTCAAGGATGCCGAGCTCGAAAAATCCATCCCGGCGCAGTATCGCGATCCGCGAGGCTACTGGTTCGGCTTATCGGTGCGCGCGCGGCCGATCATTTACAGTGCCGAACGCGTCAAGCCGGAACAGTTGTCGACCTATGCCGACTTGGCCGACCCGAAGTGGAAGGGTAAGGTTTGCGTGCGCAGTTCGACGCACACGTACAATCTCGGCATGCTGTCGTCCTTCATCGCGCACGACGGCGCCGCCAAGGCCGAAGCATGGGCCAAGGGCTTCGTCGCCAACTTCGCGCGCGCGCCGAAGGGCGGCGACCGCGACCAGATCGCCGCCGTCGCGGCCGGCGAGTGCGACGTGGCACTCAGCAACCACTATTATTTGGCAGGGCTTGCGACGTCCGCCAACGAGAAGGATCGCCAAGTCGCTTCTAAGGTGCGCGTGTTCTGGCCCGATCAGCAGAAGCACGGCGTCCACGTCAACGTCAGCGGCGCCGGCATCGCCAAGAATGCCAAGAATTACGCCAACGCGGTCAAGCTGCTACGTTTCCTGGCCGGCGAAACGGCGCAGAAAATGTATGCGGAAAGCGTCAAGGAATACCCGGTGCGCGCCGGCGTCCCGCCGCACGCCGTGGTCGCCGCGTGGGGGCCGTTCAAGGCCGACAAGCTGCCGCTGGCCGAGATCGGCAAGCACAATCCCGAATCGGTGAAGATCGCCGACCGCGCCGGCTGGCGCTGAACCGGCACGGACCGAAGGAGAATCACCATGTTCATCTGGCGCACGCTCGACAAGTCTGCGATGGCCGGCTTGCTGCGCCTCATGGCCGAGAGCGATCCACGGGTCAAGGCCAGAACCGCACGCGGCGCCGCATCGGGCCAAGCGCCGAAAGCCAACGCGGAAATCGTGCCGCCGCGGGCGACCGCCAAGCCGCGCTAGCGTTTTGCTGTCGCGACGCCGCCCGAGCGTGCCGAAATGTTCGATTGAATAACGCTCTACCGGTCGTCCAGGGTCATCAAGGCGGCATTGCCACCGGACGCCGTGGTATTGACCGACAAGGTCCGCTCGACCGCAAAGCGCGGCAAATAATGCGGCCCGCCCGCCTTCGGACCGGTGCCCGAAAGCCCCTCGCCGCCGAACGGCTGCACGCCGACCACCGCGCCGATCATGTTGCGGTTCACATAACAGTTCCCCGCACGGACGCCGCGCCGAATTGTCTCGATCGTCTCGTCGATTCGCGAATGAATGCCGAGCGTGAGCCCATAGCCGGTCGCATTGACCGCCTCGATCACCCGGTCGATGCGGCTGCCGTCGAAGCGCACGACATGCAGCACCGGCCCGAACACTTCGCGCTCGAGCCGCGCGACCTTGTCGATCTCGAACGCATGCGGAGCGACGAACGTGCCGTGCGCGGCCTCAGCCGGCAAGCCGCACGCGTGAATCAATTTCGCCTCGCGCTTCATGCGCTCGATATGGGCGAGGAGATTGACCCGCGCCTCATCGTCGATCACCGGGCCGACATCGGTTGCCAGCAGCGCGGGATCGCCGATGCGCAATTCCGCCATCGCGCCGGCCAGCATCGACAGCGTCTTGTCGGCCACGTCGTCCTGGATGAACAGCACGCGCAGCGCCGAGCAGCGCTGCCCCGCGCTGTTGAACGCCGAGAGCAGCGCATCGGCCACGACCTGCTCGGTCAGCGCCGACGAATCGGCGATCAGCGCGTTCTGCCCGCCGGTCTCCGCGATCAGCGGCACGATCGGCCCGCGCCGCGCGGCCAGGCCGCGGTTGATCGCCTGCGCCGTGTCCGTGCCGCCGGTGAACACCACGCCGGCGATGCGTTCGTCGGCGATCAGTTGCGCGCCGACCGTTTCGCCCGGACCGGGCAGCAGATGCAGGACCGCGCCGGGCACGCCGGCTTCGTGCAGCAGGCGAATACAGGCCGCGGCGGTCAGCGGCGTCTGTTCGGCCGGCTTGGCGATCACGGCGTTGCCGGCCGCAAGGCCGGCCGCGACCTGTCCGGTGAAGATCGCCAGCGGGAAGTTCCACGGACTGATCGCCGCGAACACGCCGCGCCCATGCAGGGTCAGGCGGTTGGCTTCGCCGGTCGGGCCGGGCAAGACGGATTCGGCACCAAATCGTCTCCGCGCCTGTGCGCCGTAGTAGCGGCAGAAATCGACCGCCTCGCGCACTTCGGACAGCGCATCGGGGATCGACTTGCCGGCCTCGCGCACCAGCAGTGCCATCAGCCCCGGCCGGTGTGCCTCGATCGACGCGCCCGCCCGCTCCAGGATGTCGGCCCGTGCCGCCGCGCCCAGTTCGTTCCAGCCGTTCGCCGCCCGATGCGCCGACGCCAGCGCCGCTTCGATATCGGCGGCGTCGGCATCGACCGCGGTGCCGACGATCTGCCGCCGATCCGCCGGATTGGTCACCGCGCGCGCAGCGGCTTGCGGACGCGCGCGGCCGTTCACGATCGGCGCGCTCGATGCAGGCGCGGCGGCCGCCTCCATCGCGCGCTGGAGCGGCAGCAATTGATTGGGGTCGCTTAGATCGAGGCCGGAGGAATTCGGCCGCTCGCCCCCGAACATGTCGCGCGGCAACGGAATCCGCGGATGCCGGATGGTCTCGAACGACGCGAGCTGCTCGGCGGGGCCGGCGATCAATTGCTCGACCGGCAAATCCTCGTCGACGATGCGGTTGACGAACGAGGTATTCGCGCCGTTTTCCAGCAGGCGCCGCACCAGATACGGGAGGAGATCCTCGTGGCTGCCGACCGGCGCGTAGACGCGGCATGCGATGTGTTGGTTGGCGGCGAGAATCTCCTCGTACAGCGCCTCGCCCATGCCGTGCAGGCGCTGAAACTCGTAGTCGGTGCGGGTATCCATCAACTCGACGACCGAGGCGAGGGTCAGCGCATTGTGCGTCGCGAACTGCGGGTAAAGCTCGGCTGGCGCCGCCGCGATCCGCTTGGCACAGGCGAGATAGCAGAGGTCGGTCGATTGCTTGCGGGTGAATACCGGATAGCCGTCCAGCCCGCGCTCCTGCCCGCGCTTGATCTCGGTATCCCAGTACGCGCCCTTCACCAGGCGTACCATCCAGCGCCGCCCGTCGCGCCGCGCGAGCGCTGCCAGCCAGTCGATCACCGCCGGCGCACGCTTCTGATAGGCCTGCACGGCCAGGCCGAGGCCGTTCCAGCCCTTAAGACGAGGCTCGCGCGAAAGCGCGTCGATGATATCCAGCGACAGATCCAGCCGGTCGGCCTCCTCGGCATCGATGGTCACGCCGATATTGGCAACCTTGGCCTGTTCCGCCAGCGAGACGATGCGCGGCAGCAGTTCGTTCAAGGTGCGTTCGCGCTGGGCGAATTCGTAGCGCGGGTGCAAGGCCGAGAGCTTGACCGAGATGCCCGGCGCTTCGATCGGCCCGCGGCCCTTGGCCGCCTTGCCGATGGCTGCGATCGCGGCGCCGTAGGATGTCAGATAGCGCTGCGCGTCCTGCTCGGTGCGCGCGGCTTCGCCCAGCATGTCGAACGAGTGCCGCTCGCGCTTATGTTCGCCGGCGCGTTTGAGCGCCTCCTCGATGGTGCGCCCCATGACGAACTGGCGGCCCATGATGCGCATCGCCTGCATCATGGCCTGCCGAACCACCGGCTCGCCGCCGCGCGCGATCATTCGGCCGAGCACCGACCCCACGTCCTCGCCGCGACTTTTTTCCCATTTCAGCAGCCGACCGGTCAGCATCAGGCCCCAGGTCGAGGCGTTGACGAACAGCGATTCGCTGCGCCCGACATGCCGGTCCCAATCGGCGGTGCCGAGCTTGTCGCGGATCAGCCGGTCAGCGGTCTCCGAATCCGGGATACGCAGCAGCGCCTCGGCCAGGCACATCAGCACGACGCCTTCGTGCGTCGAGAGCTGGTATTCGTGCAGGAACGCATCGATGCCGAAATTCTTTCTGGCGCGCACTTTAATGACGAGATCGCGTGCCCGCTCAGCGATCCGCCGATTCTGCGACGGCGACAGCACCGCATCGTCGAGCAGCTGTTCGACCGCGCGCGTCTCGTCGGCGCGGGTCAGATCGCGCACGGCCTGGCGCAGCTCGTCGGCCGCGGGCAACGGAGCGGAAAAGATCATGCGGGACTCACAGCAGGCCGAGGGCGCGCAGTTCCTTCGCCATTTCCGGCGGTGGCTCGTCAGTCAATTCGGATTTCGGCCGATCTTTCGGCGCATCCTTGGGATCGAGATAGCGCCAGCCCTGATGCGGTCGGCGCGGTTGCGGCGCGGTCGGCACCAATTCGGGCGACAGCACCAGGCGACAAAACGCGCCTTCCTTGGGGTCGGTATATTTTTCCAACTTGATCACGCGCTGGCGCACGCGCACATAGCCGTTGATGATCCAATAAATGGACCCATCCTTGAGCAGTTCCTCGGCACGCTTGGGCGCGTGGCGCGTGCGATGGTAGATGCGGCCGAACTGCTTCTTGCGCTTGGCCTGAAGTTCGGCCAGGTGCTTGGGGCTTTCGACGCCGACGGCGAGCTTAAGCAGGTGAACGGTCATGCGGCCAGTTTAGCGTTGCCGCTTGGCGGCGCAAACGGCGCGAACGGGTCTCGGCATCGAATCGGTCATTGATTCGAACGATGTGCGTCATAGCGCAAGGCTAGACACAACCACACCCGGCGCGGCGAGATCCATTCGGGCCGCCAACCGGCATCACGAAATCTCCGGTCGCCTCGGCACTTAGATATTTTTCAATGATTTCAATGACGAGTTCCCGCCCGCTTTATGCATGCGGGCGACGGGCTGCGTATGTACCGTTCGGGTACAAAGACCCGGCGTCATGCGATCCGAATTATCCACAGTATTCGGCGCCTTGCGCCTGCCGCCGGATTCGAGCCGATTTCGGGCTAAATCCGCCCCAAGAGCAGCAAAACAACGAGAACGATCAAGATAACGCCGATGACACCGACACCGCCGTGACCGAAGCCGTAACCGTAACCGCCGAAACGGCCCCAGAAACCGCCAAGCAACAGAACGATGAGCACGATAACAAGAATAAGTCCTATCGACATAGTCGAACTCCCCTGAGAAACAAACCGCGCGTTGCGCCCTATTGCGGGCCGCGAATCAACACTTCCGATCGGAATTTTCCGAATGACAATCGATCGGATGGATCGTCTGAATTCACTCGGCTACTTCTTCTCGATCGAAATTCCGCTCTTGCCGATACTGATATCGACACCTGTCTTCTGACGGTCCTGATACACCTGATAAATCACGAAGATCGCGACGATGGCGACGACCCCGATGACGATATAAAGAACATTGCGATTCATTGTCCAAGTATCCTTTTTTTGCTCGCCAAGCCCTGACCTAACGCACCGAATCCATGTTGCAGCTTTCGGCGTCAGACCCCTGGCGCAATCAGGAAAACAACACGGTAAAGCGCGCGCCCTGATCCTTGTCAGCCCGTCCGAAATGCAATTCGCCGCCGATTCGTTCCACGAAAGACCGAATAATTTTCAGACTGAGCCCCTTGCAAACGGTCGGATCGAATCCGTCCGGCAAGGCCGGCCCTTCGCTGGACACCGACAGCGCAAAAACTTTCGCGGGATATCGTTCCAATTTTACGATGCATCGTTGTGAGTCTGGACCGATGCTAAACCGCTCACGACTCGACAGACCAGAGAGATTCGCGGGTCAGGAGAACAAGACGGTAAATTTAGCGCCTTGGCGTTCGTCGGCTGTTCCGAACTTCAGTTCGCCGCCGATCCTCTGGACGAATGATCGCACGAGACGCATTCCCAGCCCCGATGATGCTGCAGGATCGAATTCATTCGGCAAGGGTGGGCCGTCATTCGAAACCGACAACGCGTAACCGGTGCCGCCATCGGACACCAAGCTGACGGCGATACCGCCCGAGCCGTACTTGGATGCATTGGTGACCAGTTCGTTGACGATGAAACCGAGCGGCATTCCAATCGACGTTGGCAGCACGACCTCGTCGCCTTCGACCCGGATGGTTTGCGGGGTTCCGTCCTGGTTCAGCATCGCGGAGAATTCGCGGCAGAAATCGATAAGATATTGTTTGAAAGCGATGGTCTTAAGTCCATCGAACGAATGCAGGCGCCGGTGCACGCGCGCGATCGTACCTACGCGATTTGCCGCCACGGCAAGCTGGGAGGCGGAGTCGACATTCGTCGAATCCCGGCTTTGCAGCGAAAGCAAGCTCACGACCATCTGCAGACCATTGAGCAGCCGGTGGTCGGATTCACGGCACAACATCTCCTGCCGCTCGATCAATTCGTCTTTTGCCAGATGATTGGCGCCTTCCCGGGCAAGAGCTTCCCGCAGGCGAATCTCAAGAATGCGGTGCTGCGTAAGTTCGCGCTCGTAGCTCGCAAAGGTTCGGCGATTCGGGATCTTGAGTTTCGTGATCGACAACGCGTTGGTGACAAAAGGTATTGGTCGGATCGGCATCGCGTAGGCCTTTCCTCCGGAGACCGGAGTTCGGCATGGAGACTTAAATTGGCTTTCACGCACCTCAAGAAACGTGGCGCATTCGGCCAGTCAAGCGAAAGCCGTGGCACGGCCTTGTGCTTGCACATCATCGTTGCGCCCAGGAGCATTTGGCGGCGCGGGCCGCAAATGTGTATGCCGGGCAGTTATGCAATTTGGTGCTTTAGTCGACGCACGTTGCTTCGTAGCGTCTCGCTAATTACAACGTACTCCCCAAGCCGACAGGAGTCGAGGCAAATGTCCGATGCAAGACATTTACCTTGCTCAGACTGCGTATAAAGCGCAGCCTTCACAACTAATCGGCGATTTGCGCCCATTACCTCGACATCGTCACCACGACAAAATGCTGGCCCGTTTGGCGCTTCACGAGCCGGCGCGCGCCAGTTTCGCGCGCAGATCCGCCGCCCGCTTGCGAGCATGGAAGTTGGCAATTCGACCCGTTTAGATAGGAGTGCGACGTTATGCCTAGCCGCAAGACCGCAATCCTACCGGCGAACCGTTTGCTCGGTTTGTTGACCCAGAGCGACTATGCCCGGCTGCTCCCGCATCTGCAGCGTATTCCATTGGAATACCGGCAATCGTTGTATCGCGCGAACGCCGCAATCGGCTCCGTCTTTTTCATCGAAACCGGCGTCGGTTCGCTGGTGAATACCATGGCGAACGGCGATGCAGCCGAGGTCGGAACCGTCGGTAACGAAGGCGTGGTCGGCCTGCCTTTGGTGCTCGGCGACAGCCGGGCACCAACCGCGGTATACGTCCAAGTCCCCGGCGTCGGGCTCAAGATAAAGGCGGCACTGTTCAACAGGGAAATGCAGCGCAGCGCATCGATGCGCCGGGTCATGCTTCACTACGCGCATGCGTTCTTCAATCAGGTCGCGCAATCCGCCGCGTGCAATCATTTTCATGATATCCGCCAACGATGCTGCCGCTGGCTTCTGATGACGCACGACCGCATGCATTCGGACGATTTTCTGCTGACCCAGGAGTTTCTTGCCATGATGCTGGGCGTTCAGCGTACCGGCGTAACCGCCGCGGCCGGCGCACTGCAGCGGGCCGGCCTGATCCGATACAATCGCGGCAACGTGGCGATCCTGGACCGTCTCGGATTGGAGCGCGGTTCGTGCGAATGCTACGGCGTATCCAAGATGGAGTTCGATCGCCTGCTCGGCGATCCGAAGGCAAGACCCGGTGCACCCGCCCGGTTGTGATGCGGCGGAAGCCGTGACTCACATCCACTGAGTCGCCGCAGTCAAATCTGTGGTATAATTTTTTTAGCGGCGCAACGAGCGATCGTGCGTAGCGGTTCCTGCGGCGTTGCGCCTGCGCTCAGGAGGCATGAACATGGCGAACCAAACTTCGATCGCCGGCGTCGGTCCGACGACCACTTTGCTTGCGGTCCGCAAGATCCGCATGGCGTCGCTGAAGCGCGCGTTGCGCAAAGGCTTCGACGATTTTCGCGCCAAGCCCAGCCACGTGATTTTTCTTTGCGTGATCTACCCTTTGGTCGGACTGATCCTGAGCCGGGTGGTACTTGGCTACCAAGCCACGTTGCCGCTGCTGTTTCCGCTGGTTGCCGGCTTTGCGCTGCTCGGACCGCTGGCCGCCCTCGGCCTCTACGAATTAAGCCGCCGGCGCGAGCAAGGGCTGGACGCTACCTGGCGCGATGCGTTCGCGGTGATCCGGTCGCCGGCCATCGGCGCCATTGGGGCACTCAGCGCCATCTTGCTGGTGCTGTTCTTCGCCTGGTTGCGCGTGGCACTCGGCATCTATCAGTTCACGTTCGGCAACGTAGCGCCCGAGTCGTTGGGCGCGTTCGTCGAACAGGTGTTCACCACCCAGCAGGGCTGGACTTTAATCCTTGCCGGTTGCGCGGCCGGATTCGTATTTGCCGTCGTGGCGCTGGCCATCAGCGTGGTGTCGTTCCCGCTGCTGCTCGACCGCGGCGGCGGCGCTATCGCGGCCATACAGACATCGATCCGCGCGGTGCTGGCGAATCCGATTCCGCTGGCGGCGTGGGGGTTGATCGTCGCGGTTGCGCTCGTGCTGGGCTCCCTGCCGTTCCTGGCCGGCCTGGCGATCGTACTCCCGATCCTCGGCCATGCGACCTGGCATCTGTATCGCGAGCTGGTCGAACGCTGACGCGACGCGCGGATTACGCGGCCGGCCGTTTCGCGCGCAGCGCCTGCGCCACCTTGGACGCAGGTGGCCGGCCCAGGTAGGTCGTGATGAAGTTGCCCGCCTCGGCCAGCTTGTCGAGATCGACGCCGGAGGCGATGCCGAGGCCGTTGAGCATATAGACCACGTCCTCGGTCGCGACATTGCCGGCGGCACCCGGCGCGTAAGGGCAGCCGCCGAGACCCGAGACCGAACTATCGACCACGGCGATGCCCAATTCGAGGCTCGCGTAGATATTCGCCAGCGCCTGGCCGTACGTGTCGTGGTAGTGCACGCCGAGCATTTCGATCGGAATGCGGGCGCCGACGGTCTCGATCAGGCGTTTGGCCGTGCCGGGCGTGCCGACGCCGATCGTATCGCCGAGCGACAGCCCGTAGCAGCCCATCTGCTGCAGCGCCACGCACAGGTCAGCAACGCGGGCGGGATCGACGTCGCCTTCGTACGGGCAACCCAGGACCACGCTGACATAGCCGCGCACGTGAATGTCATAACGTTGCGCCGCCTCGCACACCGGGCGGAAACGCTCCAGGCTTTCGGCGATCGAGCAGTTGATGTTCTTGCGCGAGAAGCTTTCCGTCGCCGCCGCGAACACGCTGATCTCGCTCACCCCCGCCGCGCGGGCGCGCTCGAACCCCTGCAGGTTCGGCACCAGCATCGGGTAGGACACGCCCGGCCGCTTGTCGATGCCGCGGAACACGGCTTCGGAATCGGCCATCTGCGGAACCCACTTGGGCGACACGAACGCGCCCGCCTCGATCGACGACAGGCCGGCCCGCGCGAGCCTCTCGATCAACTCGATCTTGATCGGCCCGGGCACGGTCTGCTTTTCGTTCTGCAGCCCGTCGCGCGGGCCGACTTCGACGAGCTTGACGAATTTGGGGAGGGTCATCGCATTGCCTTCACTTTGTCATCCCGAGCAAGCGCAGCAAAGCGCATCGCGACCCGAGGAGACATATAAAAGTTGGCGCTCGCTCGTGTCACCCCGGACCAGCCGCGCACAGCGCGGCGCCGATCCGGGGTCCAGGATGGGAAACACCGCGCGAGCCGATCGAGCCTGGACCCCGGCTCTCCGCTGCGCTTCGGCCGGGGTGACAAATGGAAATTGGCGCATCCTCGCTCTCTCGTGTCACCCCGGACCAGCCGCGCGCAGCGCGGCGCCGATCCGGGGTCCAGGATGGGAAACATCGCGCGAATCGATCCAGCCTGGACCCCGGCTCTGCGCTGTGCAGCGGCCGGGTTGACAATCGAAAAAGCTCGCCCGAGCCGTCTCACGCGTTCTCGTCCGGTTCGAATTCGATCAATTGGGCGCCCTCGGCGACCTGCTCGCCCTTGCCGAAATGTACCGCCTTGACGGTGCCGTCGGTCGGCGCTGCGATATTGTGTTCCATCTTCATGGCTTCGAGGATCAGCAGCGTCGTGCCGCGCTTCACGCGCGCGCCCTCCTTGACCATCACCTCGATGACCTTGCCGGACATCGGCGCGGTCAGATTGCCCTGCGCGGTTTCGACGTCGCCGATGCTGTGCAGCGGATCGACGAAATCGAGTTCGGTGCGCGCACCATCGACGAACACGGCGATGTGGTCGCCGTCGATTGCGACGCGCGCGGTCAGATGGCGATCGGCGATCGTCGCATCCAGCGTGCCGTCGTCGGCCATACGGCCGGCGGCCGCCCCCGCGCCGCCGGGCAGATCGAGCAGGAAGGCGCCGTGCGTGTAGTGCACGCGCACGGCGAGCTTGCGCTCGCCGTCCTGGAAGTTCAGCGTGTGATAGCCGGCATCGTTGCGCCGCCAGCCGACGCTGGTGTGCCACGGCGAAAACGGGTCGGACGACTGCGCCGCCGCGGCGGCCGCGTGTTGCGCCCGGCGCAGTTCGACGGCGAGCGCCGCCAGCGCCAAGGCGGTATCGGACGCCGCCGCGCGCGGCGGCACGAGCGCGTCCTTGTGGCGCGCGATGAAACCGGTATCGAACTTGCCGGCGGCGAATTCCGGGTGTTCCACCACGCGGCGCAGGAATTCCACGTTGGTCACCAGGCCGGCGATCTCGCATTCGCCGAGCGCCCCGGCCATGCGTTTCAATGCCGATGCGCGGTCCGGGCCCCAGGCAATGAGCTTGGCGATCATCGGATCGTAGAAGATGGAGACCTCGTCGCCCGCGCGCACGCCGGTATCGACGCGCACCGGCCCGGCCGGCGCGGATTCGGGAAAGCGCAGATGCGTCAGGCGGCCGGTGGCGGGCAGGAAATTGCGCGCGGGATCTTCGGCGTACAGGCGCGCCTCGACCGCATGGCCGGTCAGCACGAGTTGGTCCTGAAGCAGCGGCAGTCGTTCGCCCGAGGCCACGCGCAACTGCCATTCGACCAGATCCTGGCCCGAGATCAGTTCCGTGACCGGATGCTCGACCTGCAGCCGCGTGTTCATTTCCATGAAATAGAACTCGCCGCTCGCCCCGGCGATGAATTCGACCGTGCCGGCGCCGACATAGCCGATGGCTTTCGCCGCGGCGACCGCCGCTTCGCCCATGGATTTACGCCGCGCCGCGGTCATGCCCGGCGCCGGCGCCTCTTCGAGGACTTTTTGGTGGCGCCGCTGCACCGAGCAGTCGCGTTCGAACAGATACACCGCATTGCCCAGGGTGTCGGCAAACACCTGGATTTCAATGTGGCGCGGCTGGGCGACGAAATGTTCGATCAAGACCTCGTCGTCGCCGAAGGCGTTTTTCGCTTCGCGCTTGGCCGAGGCCAGCGCATCGGCGAACGCGTCGCCGCGCTCGACCAACCGCATGCCCTTGCCGCCGCCGCCGGCCGACGCCTTGATCAGGATCGGAAAGCCGATCTTTTCCGCCTCGGCCTTGAGGTGCGCGCCATCCTGGTGGTCGCCGTAATAGCCGGGAACGATCGGCACCTTGGCCTTGGCCATGATCGCCTTGGCGCCGCTTTTCGAGCCCATCGCCTCGATCGCCTTGGCCGGCGGGCCGATGAACACGATCCCCGACTGCTCGCACAATCTGGCGAAGCCGGCGCGTTCCGACAGAAACCCGTAGCCCGGATGGATCGCCTGCGCGCCGGATCGTTTCGCGATCTCGACGATGGTTTCACCCTTGAGATAACTCTCGGCCGCCGGCGCCGGACCGATCCGGTAGGCTTCGTCGGCCAACGCCACATGCAGCGCGTTTGCGTCCGCATCGGAATAGACGGCGACAGTGCGCACGCCGAGCTGGCGCGCGGTGCGCACGATGCGGCAGGCGATCTCTCCGCGATTGGCGATCAGGATTTTGTCGAACACGCGGCTGATTCCTACTTGCTGCGCCAGGACGGCAGGCGTTTCTCCAGGAAGGCTGCGATGCCTTCCCTGCCCTCGGCACTGGCGCGCGCCTCGGCGATCTTGCGCGCGGTGTAATCCTCCAGCGCATCGGTGATCGGCTGGTCTGCCACGCGGAAGATGAGTTCCTTCGAGAGCGCCTGGGCGCCCGGCCCGCCTTCGAACAGTCGATCGATCATGGCGGCGCCGGCGGCTTCCAGTTGGCTCGGATCGACGACCTTGTGCACCAGACCCAGCCGATGCGCCTCGCCGGCGTCGAAAATTTCGGCGCTCAGGAAATACCTGCGCGACGCGCGCGCGCCGATGGCGGCGACCACATACGGGCTGATCGTGGCCGGCACCAGGCCGAGCCGAGCTTCGCTGAGCGTGAATTTCACCGACGTTGCCGCGATGACGATATCGCAGCACGCCACCATGCCGACGCCGCCGCCATAGGCCGGTCCTTGCACCAGCGCCAGCGTCGGCTTGGCCAGGAAATTCAGGGTATGCAGCATGCGCGCCAGGCTCAGCGCGTCGCGCTGGTTCTCCGCCATGCTGTAGCCGGCGGTGCGTTTCATCCAGTTGAGATCGCCGCCGGCGCAAAAGCTCTTGCCCTTGCCGGTCAGCACCACCACACGCACCCGCGCATCGTGCTCGACGCGCTTGAGCGCCTCGGTCAGATCGGCGATCAGTTCGTCGTCGATCGCGTTGTGCAGTTCCGGGCGATTCAGCGCGATGCGCGCAATACCGCGCGCATCGATTTCGGTCAGCACCATTTGGTTCATCGGATCACATCCTGAACACGCCGAAGCGGGTTTCCTCGACCGGCGCGTTGTACGATGCCGACAGGCACAGGCCGAGCACCATGCGCGTCTCCGCGGGATCGACCACGCCGTCGTCCCACAGGCGCGCCGAGGCGTAATACGGATGCCCCTGGGTTTCGTATTG